>CAYZTA010000081.1:0-21622 GCA_964481145.1 uncultured Sandaracinus sp. | reverse complement strand
ACCCGCAAGGCGCCAATTGCTTCCGTCGAGATGCTTGACGCGTCGTTCGCGCGCGAACATTCAACAGCTCAGCGACACCAGCTACGTGGTGAATCGCTCGCTCGTGACCCGTCTCCTCTCGAACCAAGCCGAGTTCATGCGCATTGGGCGCGTGATCCCTCATGAGGTCGATGGGCGCACGGTCGGCGTGAAAATTTACGGCATTCGCCGCAGCTCGCTCTTGGGGCGCCTCGGCATTCAGAACGGCGACATGCTCCGCACCATCAACGGCTTCGATCTTACTCAGCCCGACAGTGTGCTCGAGGCTTATACGCGCCTTCAAAGCGCAGACCGATTGAGCATGAGCATCGAGCGCCGAGGCGCGCCGGTCAACATGGACTACCAGATTCGCTGAATTCGACTTGAACTCATTTTGAAGGATTCGAGGAGCCACTGTGAGGAGATGTTCGAGGGAAGCGGCGGTTTTGGTTCCCAAGAGGCAACGTCATGCACGCCGGTCGCGGCCTCGTCCTTGGCTCAGACCTGTCTCGTGAGGAAGTTTCATGAGGGAGGATTCAAACGACGCTCGATTGCGCACCTTGGCAAGACTCAGTCGTGAATACTTCGAGTCCGTAGAGGGCCCAACATGATGACGATTCCGACGGCGGGATGGGCCACTTGATCTGCTCGCGTGCGGCCTGCTCCCATCGCCACAGCGCGTACTACCGTGGTGGCATCGAGATCGAAGCCATCCACTCGTGCTTTGCATTTCCAAGTGTCATCGCTGCCATCGGGATCGAGCGGCTCGAGAATGGAAGCGAGAGCACCCACTGTCGAATGCGAACTTTGGGCAGTATCGAGCGCACCAGGTGCTCGCGCACGATGCGATGCAGCGTCGTCTGTTGCCGGTCTTCTGCAGAGCTGTCTTTCGGGCGCGCGCGTTGCACGCGCTCCCTCAACGAGCGTGGTATGCTGCTCCACGCCGACGTCCCGCTCTTCGTCAACCGGACCGGGGTGCGGCTCACTCGTGGCGGGATCGCACGTCGCATCCGGCGTCATGTCGGCGCGGGCGCGGGCTCGATGACGACGCTGGGCGAGCGCCGCATCTCGCCGCACACGTTCCGACACACCACCGCGATGCACCTGCTCAGTCGGGCGTTGACCTCCGCGTCATCTCCGCGATGATGAGCTTCCCCCCTGCGCGGCCTTCTTGTCGAGGGAGGTAATGGCCGCGACGAGGGCTACAAAGCGCGGAACAGTACCCGAGCCGCGTCGTTGGGCTGCATGGGCGTCTTCGGAAAGAACTCGATGATGCCGGCGTCCACGTCGAAGGCGACGTACAATTCGTCCGGGTGGATCGTCTTGAGCAGCACCCAGTTTCCTTTGCCGGGGTTCTCAAAATTCGCCGGGACACGCGTCTTCACAAGGTGAGTTCCCAGCACGGTCGCCTCGAAGATAGCTGGCTCGTATGGCACATCGATACGTTCGCCAACAAGCGACCAGAGCTGTGCTGCGCGGAGCCGGGCGGGGTGAGAAGGCGCAGCCTTCTCGTCACGAATGACATGGACGGCAACCTTGCCCTTCTCGCCAATGTCCGTCTCCGTACCCGTGCGCTTGTCGACGAACCTCGCTGGTTCGGCATCGCCGTTCAGGCAGACACTCACCATGAAGCCCTGAGTCTGATCGGCATCGAGCCGGCTCTGCATCAGCAGCCGCCTCTCCTTCGGAGCGGGATCTTGCCGCTCAAGAATCGAGAAGCGACCGGAAAGCACGGAGCGTTCGTCGCCCGAGACCTTGCCTTCCGGGTCCATGAAGACTGCGAGATGCAGCTGCTCGGGTGAGCTACCGCTGAGGAGGCTGTCGCGCACGAGCGAGATCTGGTTCAGGGCGTCTATGAGTTCGGCAAGTTCCCGGGTCTTCGGAAGAGAAGCTTCCTTCGCGTCGGCCACGATCTGCAGCGCCTGTTTGACCTCGTCTGCGCCCGGGTTCGGGCCGATCCATGTCCACATGTACGCGCTACTCGAGGACACGGTGATGAGCTGCAGCATTGCTGGGAATTGCTGTCCCTCGAATACAGCCAGCCCCATCCGTCCCATCATACAGGCCGAGTCCTTGTTGCCCCGGGCCTCGCCCCACCCGAGGCGAGCACCGACGTCCGCCGCGAATGGCCCCAGCCGCTCGTGCCCGACGATGAATGCGTAATCCTTATCGGGCATCCGGGAGACCTGCAGAACTCCGGCTGAGTCGTCAGCTCGCGGTGCATACGTGAGCGGCCCACCAGGATTGGGGAGCTCGACCCATCCAGGCGGCAAGTTCACCTTCAGCGCAGGAGCGAGGACCTGCTTGCTGGTGTCACCACCGGAGCTTGCCAGGACGGGCGACTGGTCGCTGGACCCCTTGGCTCCTCTCTTCTTGAAGATGTCCAGTATCCCCATCGACCTCTCCTACGTCCTGCCGAGCAGGTGACCAGCGCACGCTCTCAACCACACGGTCTTCTGCATCGGACGCTCGGGAGAATCACCCAAGTACGGCTCTGATGCCAGCTGCGCATTCGAGCGACAACGCTCGCCCTGCTGGATTGCGATGCGCTTCTCGCTCGATGCCTTGGGCGACGTCATCGTGACCTCGGCGCGGACTTTGGCATTGTCCGCGAGGACGCCGTGACTACAGCGCGCCGGTTGTATCGCGCACGTACACGACCGTCGGTCGCGATCGTGTGAAAATGTATATTGAGAATGGATAGGATATATCAATAGGCAAAAGGTGTTCGAGGCTGGAGTGAGCCTCAAGAGCAGGGGAGGGAAGCGGCGGTTTTGGTTTCCCAAGAGGCAACGTCATGCACGCCGGTCGCGGCCTCGGCCTTGGCTCAGACCTGTCTCGTGAGGAAGTTTCATGAGGGAGGATTCAAACGACGCTCGATTGCGCACCTGAGCAAGGCTCAGTCGTGAATACTTCAGAGGGCCGCCGTGACATGGAGATGCGAGTCGGTGAGGCGCAGGGCCGACCGATCGCGATGGGAACACTCTGTCAGGTCTCGTGACGGATACGTTCACGACGAAGAACGATCACCGAATCGGTAGCCTCGCAGCGGGAGCCTCGGGTATCCTCGGCACGCTGGGCGCGCATGCCCGTCGCGGGGAGGACGATGGCGATCGAATCACAGCTTGGTGGCAACGTTGCGCTCGACAACGTCGAGCACGCGAAGCAAGCCTTGGCCCGGAGCGATCTCGCGCAAGCGCTCTTCCACATCAGCTCGGCGCTCGCCACCGATCCCGCGAACCAGCAATGGCGCGCCGTTCTCGATGAGGTGATTGCCAAGGTGCCCGATCCGATGGTCTTCGTGCGGCCCGACGAGGCGAAGGCCGACTTCATCACCGCGGCGACGCGCGCATACGTGCACGCATCGCGGAAGAGCTGGGTCGAGGCGTTCGTGACGGTGGCCGAGGTCGCGGCGGTGCGCCCCGACTGCGCGTATCTCGCCTGGGCATGCGAATGGGCTCAAGAGTCCGGCGCGCTCGGCGCGATCCCCACCGACGTCGTCACCGGCCGCATCGTCCCGTCGCTGCTCGGGATGCTCACATCGTGTCCTTCTCCCTGCCCCGAGGGCGATCCGCGTCGCAAGAACTGCGAAGCCGCGGTAGAGGTGTTGGGCGCGCTCTACAACGCGCATCCTCAGGAGGCGTTCGTGATCTTCGCCGTCGGCGTCGGCCTGCGGCGCGTGGGGCGCTTCGACGAAGCAATCCAATACGCGGGTTACGCGTTCCAGCTGAAGAACGACTGGAACACCTGTGTGGGCCTGGCGAACGCGTACCGCGACGCCAAGCGTACCGACGATGCGCTTCAGTACTACCGGCGCGCGCTCTCGCTCCGGCCCGACGAGGTGTCACCGCTCCTCGACGCTGGCGACACGCTCCTCGATGCAGCGCGCTGGGACGAGGCGATCGCGACCTACCGTGAGGTGCTCGGACTCCGCGCTGGCGACCCCTGGGCGAGCGCTTCGAGTGCGTACGCGGAGTGGAAGAAGACCGGCGCGCCCGCAGCGCGCGAGGCGCTCTGGAAGATGGCCGATGCCAACCGGCGCGCCGGTTCGCTCCTCCTCGAAGTGTTCGGTGATCGACCTTACTTCACGTGGCTGCCTGGCCCAGGAGACTCCACTGCCCACGCCGCGCGCGGCATCATCCGCCAGCTGACGTCGCGGCCTCCCCCGCCCACCGGGCTCGGCATCGACATCCCGCTTACGTACATGGAGGCGCCGAGCGCGCTCGCAGCGTTCCAACTCTGGACGCGCGCTCAGGGCTATACGCATGTGGGCATCGCCGCGAAGGTCGAAGCGGTCCAGGATCCAGATCCTCGTTATCCGAAGGGTCCCGTCGATTTCCAGCTCTGGTCGTTCGACGACAAGGTGCCGCGACCTGCCGCGCCGCCTCCCGATCCGCGCGTGCACGCGGCCATCGCCGAGATCGCGAGCACGCCGTACTGCCTGCCGATGTGGGAACCGCTCGCGCGAAACCTCGCTGCGCAGATGGGCCCGCCGTGGATCAACCAGCTGCTCTGCGCGATGGTGAATCCGCCGCCCCTCCCGTCGCCGCGCCACGATCCGCTGGTCTGGGTCCAGAAGTGTCAGCTGACGGTCGCGATGGTGATCGGTGTCATCGACGGCGAGGCATGGGAGACGAGCCAGCGGCGTCGCACGCTCCTATCGATCGCGTTCGGCCCGACCGACTGGATCTGTGACGCCGCGATCGTGACGATGGCGTGGATTGCGTCGCACGACGCCGCGGCGCGCAAAGACGTCGAGGCGATGTTCACCAAACTCGAGGGGCTGATCCCGAAGCAAGGCTTCACGTGTTGGGAATATCCGCTCGTCAATGCATGGCAGAACCTCGGCGATCATCCTCCCGAGTTCGCGAAGAAGCTCGAGTTCTGGAAAAAGCGCTGCGAGTCTCAGCTCGTCGAGTTCGCGCAAGAGAAGCATGGCGGGCTCGATCTCGAGCAATACGCCGAGCTCAGTGCGCTCAGGGACGCGGTGCTGATGAAGCAGCGCGGCGGCGTCGGCAGCGCTCTGGCGGCGTCGGTGGGAGCAGGCGCGTCGCCGGAACTCCAGGCGCTGTGCAAGCGCTTCGGGATCCCGGCGCCGTTGGGCGCCGCGGCGGCGCGCATTGCGGCGTGGGATATGCGCTTGAACGAAGATCCCGCGCTCATGAAGCGCTTCGTGAGCTTGAAGGCGCGCTTCGAGCTGAAGCAGGCGGGCATCGACGCGAACAGCCACGAGGGGCGGGTGGCGCAGCAGATTCGCGCCGGCGTGTTCGATGTGGAGAGCGCGAAGCAGAACCAAATCGCGGCGGCGCAGGCCGCAGCGAACGGAGAGAGCGGCGATCCCGATCCGGCAGTCTTCCCTGGACAGCGCCTCGCGAAGCTGAGCGACTACGTCGGTCTGATGAAGGCGATGCAAACCGGAGATTTTCAGGGCGCACTCAAGAAGTATGGGCTCGATATGGGCAGCTACATGCAAGCGTCGCAAGCATGGGGCATCAAGCTCGCGAGTGATCCTTCGCTGAATCAGAAGTTCGGAAAGATGATGACGGGCTGAGTGGACGGGTCGGAGCAAGAACGTCGGGTTCCCGGACCAGAAAGTCGCAACCGCATGAGCAAAGCCGCTACCCACGTCGGGAACTGGTCGAAGACGCCAAGGGCGTGGTAGCCGAAGAGGATGAGCCGTCCTCCTACTTCCGTGTTCCTCGCGTCCAGCCTCGATGGTTTCATCGCCCGCGTGGATGGAGGTATCGACTGGTTGGCGGTCGTGGAGCGCCCGGATGAGGACTACGGCATCAAGGCCTTCTACGACTCGGTCGACACCATCGTGATGGGCAGGAAGACCTACGAAGTCGGGCTCGGCTTCGAGCCGTGGCCGTACGCAAAGATGCGCTGCGTGGTGGTCACCAGCGACACCTCGAGGACGCCGCGTCATGGCGAAGAGTTCTACTCGGGCGAGCTCTCGGCGCTGTTCGAGCAGCTCGGCGCCGAAGGCGCGAAACACATCTACGTAGATGGAGGCGTGGTCGTCGCACAGGCCCTCCGTGCGGGGCTCGTGGATGACATCACCGTTTCGGTCATCCCGATCGTGCTTGGTGAAGGCACACCGCTGGCTCCAAAGCTGGGCACCGATGTCGGCCTTGAGCTCGTCGAACACCGAGCTTTCGAGAGTGGACTCGTGCAGCTCAAGTATCGCGTGCAGCGCTGACCATCACACGGCCGCGATCAAGATCGATTGCCGGAGTCAGCGAGCCAGCAGGCGCTCGGCGACTCTGCCGAATGCGTGCGGGTCAACGATCGAGTCGACGAGCGCAGCACGCCCTCGTTCGCGCTCGAGCGTCCACGCAACGAGGGCGCCAAACCGGTACCAGAGCCGTTCGCCTGCTGAGAGTGCGCTGAGCACGGCGCCGACCTCGTCGTCGACGAGCCGGCCATTGCCGGACACGCCCGCTACGATCTCGGCATAGCGCGATATGACACGATCAGACTCATCATCGTCCCGATAAATGAGGTAGTCGGGATCGGCATCGAGCGCGCGCGCAGCGCAGCGCGGCTCGTACGCTGCGTGTACGCCCAAACCTTCGAGTTGGGTCATGTACGCAATCACCTCTCGCAGAGTGCAAGCATCGTTTAGGTCGGACATCGCGGGCATGGCGCGCAACGACATAAAACCGGCGTGATGCGCTTCGTGCGTGGCGTAGAAGCCGAGTTCTGAAGGAGCGGTCCGGAAGCGTTCATGCCCGACGTTGAGGATGATGTCCGGGGGTGCGGCAACGCCGATGTCGTAACCCACAACGAGGTAGGCAACGCCGCTGAAACGTTGGCTTTGTGGGAGCAGATGCTCGGCGTCTTCGATATGCCCGCGGAGCCGATCGTGGTGCCCCGACCAGATATCGAGCACGCGCTCGGACGAGCCGTCAAGCAATACGGAGGCGAGAATCTCGGCGAGCAGCTCGGACGCCGTGATGTGGCTACGGCCGGACAGCCTCGCATGCCGCAGCATGGCCGCGAGCGCAGGATGTTCGAGAAGAACCGTCACATCGGCGTCGGCCTGGAGCGCCATGCGCGCGAAGGAGTCGTCGACGATGGGGGCCATCGTGGACATTCGCTGCGGCCGAACACATGCGGCGAGCGGCTGCACGAACGGGACGCTCCCGAGCAGCTGCAAGATCGTTCTCCGAGAGAGCATTGAAGCGAAGAATAGCCAAGGCGTGCACCGTGTGCGTAGGTACCTTCCTCAAGCAAGCCGCCGAGGTTGACTGGCTGGATCCAAATCAGTCGCGGGTTGCCGTGGGAATTCACTCCGATTACACCCATCATGCTTCGGCAATTTGTACGGGAGGCAGGCGGCTTTTCCTCCGAAGCAGAGATGGACTCGCGACGGAGCCGTGCCCGAATGAGCCGAGCCACGATAGGGATGTGGAATCACGTTGTTCGGTCTCGGATGCACCCCGGCTGCGCCGCTCGAACCTGAAGCTGCGTTGTCGACCGAAGAAATGCCGCAAACACCCACCGAGCCGATCGCGTGGCTCGTGTGGCACAACATCCATGGCCTGATGGGTGGGCGAGCGTTTTACATCGATGAGAGTGGGAACGCGATTGCGCGTATCGTGGAACGGCGGCTCCAGATCCGGTACCGCGATGTCTTGTCCGCGACGCACATGAGGGAGAACTCCGAGGCTCTTCATGACGCAAACTTCCTCCATAAGACAGTGCCCGAGCGCGGGGAAATCCCGACGAAGGCCGTGCCGTTCTCATCGTGAGGTTTGCATCAGGCACAGAGAGGCGAGCCGAGAAATGGGGCGGAGTGCGTCACGCTAGTTTCGACGCACTGAGCGGACACATGCGCCGACTCACCCAACACTTGGCTGAAAGTACAAGGGGACAGCGTATGCAGTTCGATTGGGGATGGCACCCTGAAGGTCCCTGGCCGACCCCGTTTCCTCAATGAGGATTTCAAACGTGTCTCGTTCGCGAGCGACGGCGGCACGGTCACTGTTCGCGGCGTCGATTCACGCGACCTCGAGATCCCAAGCCTCCACCTCGTTCTTCGGCGAGCTCAGATGGCGGAACAAGCCATCGCGGGTGTCTCTCGATGAGAGCACCCGCGACGGGTCAATCACTCAGTCAAATCACTCACCCACCCAGCTCTCCGCACCGTAGTCCGGTGGAGCCATGGTTCTCGAGTTCGAGTGATGCGGATGAGCTATTCGCCGAGGGTTCGAAAACCGCGACCCTGTAGGAGCCGCTCATCCGCCGTGGCAAGCACGAGATCGTATACTTTGGCTGTGGCCGCCAAGAAGCGATCGGCCGGATCTTGATGCTCTAAAATGATCGTTCGGCTCGCCAGCGCGACGTCGTAAGTAAGACGAGCTTCGGAAAGCGGCGCCGCTGAGATCGCTTTGGATAGCCAGCGGTGTGGCTCTTCGTGGATGCGCAGCCGTCCTGCTTCAATCAGCAGGTGAGCTTCCCATACCGAAACGGGCGACAACCAGAGTTCGGATTTCGATGACCGGAGCTCACGTGCGATCCGTTTGGGAAGACGCTTCGGATCGAGCAAACTCCAGATCCAAATATGCGTGTCGAGCAACAGCTTCACCGCAGCGCTTCCCAATCGGACACCACGGGCTCCACGAGATCTCCTTCAATCGTTGCGGTTCCCGCGCAGCTACCCATCCACGAACGACCTTCATGCTCAATCCGCGGAGGAGAAATATCGGCGATGGGGCGTCCATATCGCGTCACACGCAACGGTCGACCCGTCTTTCGAACCCGCTCGAGGGCTGCCAGACACGTGGCCTTGAACTTGGAAATAGGCATGGAGTCCATGAGAATTCATAACATGGTCAAGAATTGTGGTCCAGAGACCTCGAGCTCGTCATGCCTTCGAACGCGAAAAGCGAAAGACGTGCAAGCCGCCCTCGACGGTCGGACCGCGCGCTCGATGCGAGCAACAAGCAAAACGCGGAAGGAGGGATCGCAAAACCGCGCGCCATCGTTCGGACAGCGCGCGGCTTCATTTTTGTTATGGCGAATGCGAGTCCGAGGAGCGTGCGCTCGCAGCGATGACACTTGGAGTGCAGAGCACTTATGCCGATGTCTCCTTCGCCCTCCGCTCTCGGATAGGTGATGACGCCTCTTGCCTAGCGACACCATCCCTCTCGAACTCAAGACGCCATGGAAGGATGGCACTCGCTGGCTCGCGATGAGCGCTACTCTATTGCGGCGAGCATGCGTAGAGAGCTTCCGTGGGATTGTCGAGCCCGAAGTCAGTCAAAGAGACCAACTGGCCAAGTGCGTTCCATCTGAAGCGCATTTCTCGAACGATTGGACCGTTGCTCCGAAACACGACCAGTCTGAAGAAAACAGGAAGGCCGTTCCGGTCCCACTGGAGAGTCGCGACGTCTTGTCCGAACCGGCTGGTGCCAGGGACACGAGTCGCAGTTCGTTGGCGGCCGGAAACAACGAATTCCCAGCGCGAGCTGTCGGTGTAATCAGGACCCGTCAGTGCATGGGTGATTGCGCGGAGCCCTGACCCTGCGGACTCGAAACGTGTTTCACCGGTCAAACGCTCAGGACTCGATCGGGTGTAAGTGATTACGCCATCGCTCCGGGACACTGTTGCGCTCGCGCGCCGACCGTGGACGGTGAGGATTCCGCGGCTGTCGTTTGTGTATCGGACAATGTGGGGTTCGAACCGAGGCTCAGAGGGAAATGCATAATGCGCCTCCGACAAGCGACCGGACGCGTCGTACGCCAAGCGAGCAAAGTAATCGACCCGAGGTGCGTGTAATTCACAGGGGCGTCGGCCTTCGGGGATTTCGGCTACATCCGGCGTGCAGCCAAGTGGATCTAGGTTGGGATGGTCGTGCGCAAATCCTCGCTCGATTGTGCAGAGGATGGCCATCGCAACTGGATTCGGACCCACTGTTTGCGCCCCGCTTGCTGCTGGCCAAACAACGGTTGCGAGGATGACGAGTGCCACTGCTCGAAGCGTGCTCTTCACCTGAGCCCCATACGCATGTCTGCGCCAGCGCGGCGTCAAGGACATATAAACTAGCGAAAACGGTGACACCTGCATCCTCACGCTCGGAGGTTAGGACATCCGAATTGCTGAAACGATACGCCAAGGCCGGAGCGACCATCAAGGACTGCGGGCACGACGGTGAGCGGAGCCGGTGTTTCGGAACTCGAGATTCGCGACGGAGGTGTCCCTCGACTGGGATCGAGAAGTCGCCGTCGTTCATACGCCGTGAGCAATCCCAACCACACTGCGGTCAGCGTCGGCACGGCGACTGCGAGCAGCCGTGGTGCTACACTATTCGGCTATGCTTTGGCGAATACGACACCTCGAAATCGATCGCGTCCAAGGCACCTACTCGGGCCCCAAAGACATGATCGAATTCGTGGCCGATGGAGTCGTGATCTTTCATGCGGTCCCGATGACCGAAAGTGCCGAACTCTTTGGAATCATTGAATGCAACGTGACGCCGCGAGTCGCTGGTGAGTTCTTGGTATGGTTTCCGAGCCTGGAAAGGATGGTAGATCACCTGCTGATCCCAGCGTACGTGAGTGAGCGAGGTATTCCTGTGTTCGACACGAGCGCGACCGCAACACTTCGTCGATTGATTCCCGCGCTGTCGAAGATTCCACCGCTGCGTTCGCGCGAACTGATGTGGGCCACACAGTGGACCGCGCCGGCAAATCTATTGGGTACCTTCCCAGACGCAGTCCGTGCGCGTACGGAGGGTGTGCTCGCTGTATCGCATGGAGATTTGAAAGAGCGTCTCCGCGAGCTGACATGCTTCATTGAACGTGCGATCGCGGCGAATGCACCAGTGACGCTGCGCGAATTGAGCGCGAGTGATGAGCGAATCGAGTTTTATCTCGATGCGCCCGGTCATCCTACTTGGTCGCCTCTCGCGATGGTCGATGGCGAGGTGCAGCTCCATTTCAACGGATTCGTAGCTGTTATGACGGAGTCCGCCACCGCGTGAGATCGCGACTCACGTGGTTCACTCGCTGTCGATCACTGTCGCAGGAGATACACGTGAACGCGCTCTTCGCCGCGACGCTCGAGGCGTAAGAAAAGCGAGTTCGTCGATCGAGCAAGCGATTCGACATTCAACAACGCCTCGGGCGAACTGAGGCGCGCGCCGTTGATGTCGACGAGAACATCGCCGTTCTGTAGGCCAAGCCGGCCGAGGAGCGAAGTGCGGCGAATGCCGTAGATGGCGAGCCCAACGATGTGTCCGGCGCGCTCACGTGGAAGAGCGCGGTATTCATGCGTGACGAGGTCCAACTCCGCGGAGACTCGATCGACGAGCGCTCGATCGATTTCCCACACTTCGGGTGCGATCCAACGAACGTGACGATCGAGATCTGCCTCCGTGATCCACAAAGGCTGTGCATTCGTAGCTTCCAGCAGGTCGACGGGGGTACCCATCGTCACATCCATTTCCGATTCCTCGTCTTCGGGTTCGGAGCGCAACGACGAGAGACGAATCGAAGCAGGTTCGGCTGGCCATCGAGGACTCGATACGAGTGGCTCGACGTGCTGTACCTGCCTCGCTCCGCCCAGCCTCGGCATCGATGTCATCGCCGCTGATGCCGCGATGCCCGCGGCGGCACCGCAGAGGGCGCCTGCCGTGATGACACGCGCAATGGGGTTCGTTCGAGATGTCTCGGGACAATCCGCGGTCACGACT
This sequence comes from uncultured Sandaracinus sp., assembly GCA_964481145.1. Taxonomy (GTDB): domain Bacteria; phylum Myxococcota_A; class Polyangia; order Polyangiales; family Sandaracinaceae; genus Sandaracinus. Next base: position 9,902 of record CAYZTA010000081.1, on the reverse strand, counting down.
CGCCCGTCGCGCCGTTTGCGAAGCCGCACGCACGGCATCTCCTCGGCTCGAGCAAAGAGCGCGGCGATCTCGTCCCGCGTCATGCACGCCAAGTCATACACATCGCGGCGACACCGACCGCACCATCGAACCGCATCCGTGCCCCGCATCTCGTCCCACGACGCGTTGCACGGCGTCTCGATGTCGATGACATCCATCCATGTCGAAGCCGCAGCACGCAACTCGTCATCGATCTGCATCAATCGGTGTTTGAGCCGAGGCGCACGCTCGGCGGCACGTTCCGCATCCTCGAGTTCGTTCGCGAGGTGCCTTCGCTGGGCAACCAGCGCCTCGCGTCCATCCCGATACGCACCACCGACAGAATGTCGCGGATCACCCTTCTCCTCTGACGAGGTGTCGTGGACTTCGCTCTCGAATTCATCGCAATTGTCGAATGGTTGGCGCATGCGTGGGCCCATCGCACGACGCATGCCGAACCTTCGCGTGGAGCCTCATCGTGTGGTTCGAAAGATCTTGCAGTTGTCACGTACTGTGGTCTGTGCGGAGTGTGTCGAGCGAAGTGTCATCGCCCGATTGCGTCCCTTTCGCCGTCCGCCACACCACCATTCACAGCCGCCCGCCAGATCTCCAAGAGATGTCTGGTGGCTCAGCGGCTTTCTTGGCGGCTTTGTGCCTTGGCGCGAGCTCTTCCCTTCCTCCCTGAGGATTGATCCGAAAATCCACATCGATCTCGAGATCCGAGTTTGAGATCGTTAGCATTGTCTTTAGCTCCAGGGTGGCTTGGAGCTCGCGACGGGTCATCTCGCCCGGTCGACTTCCGTGGTGACTGTCTGGGCGACGGGACGTTGTGAAGGCCTGCCGCTGCCCACAAGAGGCGCACGCCACCCTCGAACTGGCTATCAAGTGGCGTGATCACTGCGATGATCACATACGAGGGTTGATGAAGGAATAACCCCTCGCACGGCCTCGGCGAGTCGTCGGTGTGCCTCGGCAAGCTCGAAACTGGCGGCTGGCGCGATGCTCGGATGCGCGAAACCGTCTGACGCGGCGATCCCTTCTACAAAAACCGCACGACAGAGCGCGCAGTAGCCATCCCAGGCCTGGTATGCCGCCGCGTTCTCCAGGGCCGAAGCGGCGCTCGAAGTCGCTTCATGCGCTCTTCGCCGGCTGTCCTCCCATGCCCAGCTGCGCTCCGCATCAGCCCATCCGCATAGCGAGTTGACTAGCGTCACACATGCGCCTGCGAGGAGAGCATCGCGCGATGTGTCTGAAATGCACGGTGGCATTGTGAGTGCGTCGACGCGCGGGATGTCCTTCGACGTAAGGAACCGTTGGACGGCCTCGTCAGCGAGACGAAAGAACTCCAACAGGGAGGAGTTTCGTGCGCCAGTGAATACCACCGAAAGACACGTCACTGAAGCCGACGCCATTGCACGATGCCTCGCACGAACATCCTCAATTCCCCACGCTGCCAACATCAGTGCCCAGTCCACCCGAGGGCATCTCTCATACGCGAGCCGGAGATCCCCATGATGAACTTGAAGCCACTCGCGATAGCCTACACTCGTTCCGACAAGCCACTTCATATCCAATCGATCTCTCGGGCAGCGAGGGTCCACTGCTCACGCATGAGCTGCACCACCACGGCGAGATGCTCGCGGCGAACTCCTCCTCGCCCAGCGCGACCTCCCGACGAGTGGGCGACAGCATTTTCGAACAAGCTCATAGAATGAAATAACACAACCACCTCACCCATTTCGATGGCATGTCGTGGACCGATCACCCGACCGGAATCCGCGACTCCTCGGGGCACCCGAACGACTGGAACGACGTCGCGCTCGCGAGCGACGGATCGCTCGTTGTCGTCGGATCGGGGCCGCTGAGTTCGCAGACCTCAGCCATCAGGTCGCTTTCTTGAGCGTCTGTGTCTTGACCCATCCCGTCGTACGACGAGACGAAATCGCGGCGCTCGCCAGCTCATCTGCGCGCTCGTTCCCTGCGACCCCTGAATGCCCCGGCACATAGATCAAGTGAACCTGCGGCAGCTTCTTGAGCGCACGCTTCACCTCCGCCACGAGCTCGGTGTTCGCCTTTGCCTTCCAACCTTTGCTCAACACGCCGATCGAATACTGGCTGTCCGTACGAATCTCGATCGGCCGCGGGTCGCCCTCATAGCGCTCGGCAACTCGCAAAATGGCAGTCAATTCAGCGATGTTGTTCGTGCCATGACCGAGATATTCGCTCAGCTCTTGGCGTTCACCTTCATCGTCGATGACCACGCCCAATCCCGACGGCCCCGGATTGCCGTGACATCCACCGTCCGCATACACCACGACGGCCCCGTCGCGGGGCTTGGTCTCTCCTGCAGCAATGGCCGCCGCTTTGCTAGTTCGAGCTCCCAGACGCGAAGACGTTTTCGGAGTTGCCTCTTTGGCGCCTCCCGCCTTCGGCGCATCGATCGCAAGTGCGCAATGATCGTCCGGATGAATGGCCGCATCCGAGAGCGCTTCGAGATTCCCCGGCAGCGCCTTGTAAGCACGGCCATCGGTGGGCTTATAACGAATCTCGACGCGCCCCCCCACCACGTTCGGGCGCCCTTCTTCGTCGCATTGAGCGAGCACCTTCTGGCCTCGCAATCGCATCGTGATCCACGGCATGGGAGCGACCCTTTAGCACGAATGGAGCGGATGAAGGTTCGATGCCGCTTTCCGAATTAGGGAGAACCAGGCGGCGCTTCGATCACCTCGATCGGCCACCACGTTCCTGTTCCCGTGGCGACCCAACCCGTCAGCTGCACACCCAAGATCCAAAGGCAAAACGCAAACACGCTCGAGACGAGCAAGGCCGAACGCCGCGATTCATCCTTCTCGAGAAGACCAAGCGACGAAAGCGCCGCGGGCAATGCGCTCGCGAGATGAAACGCGACCGCGCTCAGCCCCACAGCGTAGAAGACAAGCATCGAGGGGGAGCCGATCTCATGCGTGAGCGCTGCCCAAGTCTCGATCTCATCCGCCCCACGAAGCACCTTCGGCGCCCAAAAGTGAGCGACATGGCCGATCAGGAACACGGCCGTCGTCACTGCGGCCATGGGCGCCGCTCGCCCGAGAATTCGTGCGAACCCTCGCTCCTCAGAGCGCACGGAATCAGATCGGCCTCTCATCATGCGCCCCGCACCCATCAGCGCCCAAAGCACGAGCGGACCCACGATCATCACGACTTCGATCGCGATCGTGAGTCCACCCGCCGAAGTGCTTCGCATGCGTGCGAGCCACGCCTCGCTCCCTTCGAATGCGGCCCACTGTTCCCAAAGATGAAATGGCGTCCACACCGCGAGCGGCAGCGCAGCAAGGAGCACGTAGATTCGTTGGGTCGAACGCACGGGGTCGCGCGGAGGATATCAACGCGGAGGCCGCGCGTCATTTCTTCCGAACGATTCGACCTCAGCACGGATTCGCGCCAACGTCGGGCCATGCAAAAAGACATCGGCTTGACCTTCGCCGGCGGCGGCAGTCGCGCGTTCTATCAAATCGGGTTTTTGGAACGATGGAGCGAAGTGCTGCTTCCTCGTCTCGCGGGCGTCGCTGGATGCAGCGCCGGAGGTGCGATGGCGCTTCTCTTGTTGTCGGGTCGCGCCGAAAGAGCTCGGACTTTCTTCGCGGCACAACGGCGCGGCGTCAAAGGACACGTCGAATGGTCGCGTCTCCTCGAAGGGAGGCGTCCTTTTCCGCATCACGACATCTACCGCGCCACCCTGCTCGATGCTCTTGCGGAAGGTGGCTTCGAGCGCATTCGCGCGCAGCCTTTTCCCATCCGATTGCTCTGCTCTGCGTTTCCACGCGTATTGCCGAGCGTCATGGGAGTCGCGTTGGGTCTCGGCGTCTATCAGCTCGAAAAAGCGCTCCATCCCACGATGCTCCACCCCTCCTTTCCGAAACGACTCGGCTTCGCACCTCGGTGGTGGGATGCGCGCGATTGTCAGAGCGCCGAAGAGCTCACCGAGCTCGTGCTGGCGTCATCTTCGACGCCCCCTTTCACTCGGCGGGGACGCTTCGGCCGCGAGCTCTTGCTCGATGGCAGCATGATCGACAACGCCCCCGCGTACCTCCTCGAAGATCTCCCTGAGGTTCGCCGTCACATCGTGCTCCTCACGCGCCCCTACCGCTCGGATGTGATTGGGCGGAAGGGCAATCGTTACTACATCGCGCCCACCCGCCCCTTGCCCATCTCTCGCTGGGATTATCGAGAACACGCCCCGGTCGATGAGACGCTCGCGATGGGACGCGAGGATGCGAGCGTCCACGACGCGCAGCTCTTCGAGCTCCTCGAGATCGACTCATGAGTCGTGCAACGTCGCTCGTAACATCCAGGCCGTCTTCTCATGCTTCGTCGCGCGAGAGATCATGACGTCGTGGGTCACGTCATCGTGGACGCGTTCCGCGAGATCGGCCGTGTCTCGCGCGGCTCGAGCGAGGTGTTCGTGACCACGCAAGAGGAGCTCCACCATGTCTCGCGCGGGTGGCGCCCCATGATCGAGCGGCATGCTCGAGAGGTTGGCGATCTCGCCGAGTGAAGTCGGTGCGAGCGCGCCGATCCCACGCAGACGTTCGGCCAGCGTATCGGCAGCCTCAGCCAACTGTTCGTATTGCTTTTCGAACATCAAATGAAGTGAATAGAACTGCGGTCCGCGCACATTCCAATGAAACGATTGCGTTTGAAAATAAAGAACATACGTGTCCGCCATCACGCGCCCGAGCATCTCTGCGAGCTCTCGCAAACCGGGCTCCGTTTTGCGAAGTCGAGGGCCATTTTCCACCGCAACTCGAGTTTCCATGGTGTGCACTCCTTGATTTTCGGGCGCTCACGCCCGCGGTGATCGAAGTGGTGCCCACCCCGGGTGATCACAACCGAAAAACGTTCATTCCCGATTCGGTGTCGTCACGAACGAGCTCACTTTCTTGGTGGCGAGCACACTTCGAATCGCGCGAATGCGACCATCGTTCGCAACATCGATGAGAAACACCGCACGTGGGGCGCGACGCGCGTGATGAACCTCGAACTCGAAAACGATCCCGGGCAGTCCATTGATGGACGCAAATCGCGCACTCCGTATCGCAGTATGTGCTGCTATATGGATCTCCGTTTGCGCGATTCTGTCTTTGCCAACCACTCGCACCACGGCGGCGTGGAACTCGCCTGCCGCATCGGTCTCGAGCACACAATCCTCCGAAAGTAACCGCGCTACCTTCGCAGATTCTCCCGCAGCGATCGCACCAAGAAGCGCGCCAAGCGCGTGTAGAGTGCGTTCGCGAAGCGCTTCGTCGGGAATGCGTCTTTCGATGTCGTAACCGCCGAGCTTCCGTCGAGCGCGATGATGAACGACGCGAATATTGCCGGACGAAGTCGAAAGCATCTCCGCCGTTTCATCCGGCTCGAGCCCCATCACATCACGGAGCACGAGCACAGTCCGCTCTTTGGGAGTCAGCGCTTCGAGCGCACACAAGAACGCAAATGTCGCGCTCTCTGCCAGCGAATAGCGCGCCTCGGGTCCCGGCCTTTCCTCGGGAATCTCAGCGGATTGATCCTCGTTTTCGAGAGGCTCTGGTAGCCACGGTCCGAAATAACGTCGCGCTCTACGGCGCCGCAACGCATCACGCGAAAGATTGGCCGCGACACGCACGAGCCACGGACGGAGCGGCGCTTCGCGATCCGCGGGGGGACGCGCAAGCGCACGAGCGAACGTCTCCTGTACGATATCTTCAGCATCGGTCACGGTCCCCGTGATGCGATACGCGAGCTCGAAGAGAATCCGCCGATGGGCAACAAAGGCGGACTCGAGCGTCCCAGCCAACCAAGCGGACGCTTTTTCATGACCGTTCATGCGTATGCTGAAGATGCCACAGCGCTGCGCGACCGACGATCACACGCACGAGCCGCGCTGATTGCACTCACGAGCACACCATCGAGCAACATTCCACGCTCGCCGATCCAATCCCCCACGCGATGCACGCCGCGATTCTCGTTGCTGAGACTCTTGACCGTCACTGAAGGTCTTCCTGCAAAGCCGAACGGAGAGTCGATACGAGCGCATGACGCGAGCGCCGCAGGAACATAGCGCTCGAAGCGCACTTCGTTCCGCCAGCCTGGGATTGCACGTTCGAGAGAGGCTTCGATGAGCGCCCGATCGCGCGACGGATTGGGCGCACGCTCATCCAAATAGAGCGCCGCATGGACCATCGCCTGACCCTTTGGCGCGAGCGCGGCAGACTCGGAATGAACCGATACGTATGTCGGCGCATTCGTCCCAAACGCCGCCTTCACGCTTCCTTCCGGCAAACGTCCAAGCCCCAGCTCGAGACAAGCCACACGAAGCGGCGGCCCACTTGGCGCTTCGTGCGCTCCGAGAGGCCCAAGAAGACTCGATGCCATGGCCGGAGTTCCAGCGATGATGACATCGCCCGCCTCGAACGACTCTCGTTCGGTACGCACGCCGATCGAGCTCGATGTGGGCTCGATTCCGAGCACCCGTGTGCGGGTCATGATGTTCGCGCGTCCGGTCGCCGCAAGCCCCCGTGAAAGAGCTTCGACGATGGCACTCCAGCCACCATCGACATAACGAACCCCTCCGAGGATCGCCGAACGCACCTGCGCAAGCATCGGAGCCGCCGCTGCACGAACAGGATCGGCTCCATACGTTGCGATGCGCGCAAACATCTCGATGAGCGCACGCGGCCTTGGAGGGAGCCCTTGCCGTTCGAGCCAAGCCTCGAACGTGATCGCAGGACTCGGGCCCGAGGTGAGCAACAAAGGCAAGACACGGCCAAGTGCGAAACGGTCCCGCGCATCGAGGTAGGTCGTCGTGAAAAACGATGTCGCTCCGGCCGGCAGGAGATGAAGCCGCTCCCCATCATCGGCGTGGTTGTCGCGTGGCGATACGAGCCGAGCGCTCACCTTGACTCCGAGCGAGGCCAAGATTGACCGCGACCCCTCGTACAGCGCGTGTGGCCCCTGATTGATCACGAATCCAGATTCGACATCGCTCGCCCCGCGCCCTCCGAGACGCGCCGTCGATTCGAGCACGAGCACCCGCTTTGCCGCGCGAGTAAGCGCAAGCGCAGAAGCGAGTCCTCCAATCCCACCACCGATGATGATCACATCGAAACGTCCACTCTCGTCCATCGAGTACCTCCTCCCATGCCACGCACGAAGATGGCCCTCCGTTACATCGGCTCTTTTTTTTGAATGCTCGACGATTCACGACACACGGTGCAGTTCGAATCGCGGCGCAGCTCGAGCGTTCGGAACGCGTTCTTCATCGAGTCATAGGTCAACCATCGTCCGACGAGCGGTTCGCCCTTGCCCAGAATGATCTTGATGGCCTCGGTGGCTTGAATCGTCCCGATGATGCCCAGAAGCACGCGCTCTTCCATGTGATTCGGTGCGGGCTCGATGGGGGATTGAGGTTCGAGACAGCGAAGACAGGGCCCTCTTCCAGGGATGAACGTCGTCACTTTCCCTTCAAACTGCACGATCGAACCATGAACGACGGGCAACCCCCTGAACATGCTCGCATCGTTCACGAGAGAGCGCGTGGCAAAGTCGTCGAGCCCATCGATGACGACGTCCCACTTCTGATCGAGGATGCGATCGACATGGGGGTGGGTCAGCGGTTCGTGAAACACCATGACGTTCACGTCGGGATTCGAGATCTGAATCGCGCTCTCTTGCTCGTCCCCAGCCGTGTCGTGATGAGCGAACCCCATCGTGCCCACACCCGCTGCGGCCAGATAAAGCGCGGCGGACGACCTGAGTCCGCCCGAGCCAAGCAGCAGCACTCGGCTCTCGAGCAATCGCTTCTGTCCCTCTTCGCCCACTTCGGAGAGAAGGATTTGGCGGGAATATCGATCGAGCTGATTCGATGTCAGATTCGCTGGTTTCTCGATTGGATAGCCCAAGTCTTTCCATCGTACGAATCCCGGATCGGCGCTCTCGACATACTCATATCCGAGCTCCTTCAAAGTCGCTGCCGCGAACACAGAACGGATCCCTCCCGCGCAATACACGATGAGCTTGGCGCTGCGATCCGGCAGCTTGGACTCGGCCTGCATCTCGAGAAAGCCGCGAGGAAGATGGATGGCAGAAGGAAGATGTCCTTCCCGCCACTCGTCCTTTTCCCGAACATCGACGAGCACGTATCCTTCGCCCACTTCGATGCGTCGTTTGATCTCATCGAGCGACACGCTCTCCACCTTCGATCGCACCTCGCCCAGCAACTCTGTGTAGGTCCTCGCCACGTCGAATCTCCAGAAGCGTCGTATAGCTCGATCCATGCGACTCTGGTGAGTTCTCTTATCGTGCTGCATCTCACGGGCGCCGGACGGACCATGCCTCATGGTCTGCCTCGCCATGTCGTCACAAGAGACCCCGCCGCGCTCCGTGCGCGACCTGCTCTTTCAGCTGCACTTGTGGCTCGGCCTCGGCGCGGGGCTCGTCATCGCCGTCGTGTGCGCGACCGGGACGATCCTCACCTACCGTACCGAGCTCGAGATGGCGCTCGATCCCGAGCGCTATCACGTCGAGCCCCGCGGCCCGCGCCTCACACTCGACGAACTCGTCGCGCGAGCGCAGGTCGAGCTGCCCGAGTTGCGCATCTCCTCGATCACCACCCACGACGACGAACGCCGCTCGGTCGAGCTCGGCGTGGGCCGCGGCGACACCGTCTTCGTGCACCCGAGCACGGGCGAGATCCTCGGCCGACACGTGTTCAGCGAGACCTTCCTCTACGACGTCTTTGCGCTGCACCGCTGGCTTCTGGCCGGCGACACTGGGAAACGGATCGTCGGCGTCTCGACCCTCGTTTTCTTGGTCGTGCTGGTCTCGGGGCTCTTCCTGTGGTGGCCGCGGAACAAACGAGAGCTCCGCGATCGGCTCCGCGTGAAGCGCACGCGCAACCCAGCGCGGCTCGTCTTCGACCTACACGTCTCGCTCGGCTTCTATGCGATGCCGTTCCTCTTCCTGATGGCGTTCACTGGGCTGGCGTGGTCCTTCGACTGGTTTCACGACGGCATCTACTGGGTCACGCGCTCGTCCCCGCCCTCCCGTGAGGCTCCCACCGTCGAACCGACCGACGCGCCGATCTCACTCGAAGCCGCGCGCGCATCCGCGCTCTCTGCCCTCGGCGAGGCGAGCCATGTCACGCTCTCGCTCCCCCAGGAGCCGGACCGCGCATGGACCGCGCGCGCCCTTTCGCGTTCTGCGCCCCACGATCGCGCGCTCGACGCGGTCCACCTCGACCCGAGCACAGGCGAGGTGTTCGCGACCGACCGCTATCGGGACCGCAACCTCGGCGCGCGTACGCGCTCGACATTCTACGCCATCCACGTCGGCACCATCTTCGGCGAGCCCACACGGCTCCTCGCCTTCGTGACCTCCCTCCTCGGCGCAACCTTCCCGATCACCGGCTTCCTCATGTGGCTCCGCAAGCGTCGCGGCGCCGCCAAGAGGGCGAGGTCAATGCCCGTGTTCTCTCCGAGCTCGGCATCCGCGCCAGAGCCCTCCGTCAAGGCGTCTTCCGCGCCGTATCAATCCCCGTAAGCCCTCATTGCCCTTCGCCGGCTCGCACCGTCAATTCGCATCTTCGTCCTCGATTTGAACCGTTACCCCCGACTGCGGTTAGGGGCCGGGTATCAATCATCTGATCAGCGAGAGTGCCCCAGTTGGGATGTCTTATCCGCTGTCATAGATTGAGCGAGCGCATCGTCGATCTCTGCGCCGAACAAGTCGGTGCCAGAGCCATAGAGCTGCTCCAATGGCTCCTCAGCAGTCTTGTCGAGGATCAATGCGACTCTGATTAGTCTCGCCCCCGCCCGCGCTGTGCGGATCATTCAAGGGTGAAACCTCGAACG
>CAYZTA010000080.1:0-21843 GCA_964481145.1 uncultured Sandaracinus sp. | reverse complement strand
TGAGCATGACCCGTCAGAATGACGCAAGCTCCACCGCTCCGCGCACCGGATACGGACATTCGAATCGTTGAAATGTGACGAGGACTTCCGAACTGGGAAAACAGTAGGCGAGGTCGGCGCGACCGTCGAGGGCAGCGGATGCCACGACCGAAGATTCTGGCGGTCGGATGACGAGCACGATGAGATGCGATGAGTTTCACTGCAGAGAGCCGCAGAGAAATCACTCGGAAGCTCGTGAACAATCAATGTCTTTCATTTGGAGCACGTGGCAATCGACACACCCGATGAATCTTGATTGCCCCGCCGAACACCTCCTGCGTCAGATGCAACTGCGGTCGTCATGATGACTCGGGGCGTGCCGGGATCATCACGATATCTTCGGGTCATCAGGCCGTAGGACCCATGCTCGATGAAGAACGCGACAGCTTCTTCCATGCGTGAAGGCCCGACCAGGGTGGACGGGCCCACTGTCCGCTCGCCAATCGAACGCTCATTCGGCGGCGGGCGCGTCCGGCTCCTCGGGCGTCTCGGGGTCGCCACTCGATCCGCCCAAGTTGCGCAAGAAGCCGAGCGTGCGGAGCAGGCGGCGATCGCTGATCGCGAATCGCGCGATGCTCGCATCGCTCGATTCGACTTCGCCACCTTGCTCTCTCCTCTGCCCTATCAGCACGCGCGACGTGCGACGCGCTGTGGATTTCGCGCCTCGAGCTGCGGGCGATCGATGCCCCCGCGACCGGGAGATGCCCCCCTTGCTCCCGCGATAGACCCACCTCGATCGGTCCGACGGGCGGATCCAGGCCGCCACGAGCCGTGTCTTTGCGATCCTCTGTGCCCGAGGTGATGGATACCCGGACCCTTACTCCGCGCTCACCCCGAGTTGTGCGTAGAGGAATGCGAGCACGTCGCTCCATTCCTCGATCTCTTCGCTGAGCGCGGTGCCCATGCCGTGCCCGGATGTGTCGCTCGTGCGCAGCAGGATCGGTGCATCGCTGGCCTGTGCGGCCTGCAGGCGCGCGGTCATCTTGCGCGAGTGCCAAGGCTCGACGCGTGGGTCGTTCGCGCCGGTCAAAAAGAGCGTCGCGGGGTAGCGCGTGCCGTCCTCTACGTGATGGTAGGGGGAGTATGCCTGGAGCGCGCGGAACTGGGCTTCGTCCTCTACGGTGCCGAACTCGGTCACGTTGAACGCGCCGTTGGGCGAGAGCTCGACGCGTAGCATGTCGTAGATTCCGACGAATGAGACGACCGCGCGAACGAGCGCGGGGTGCTGCGTCATGGTCGCGCCCATCAGGAGGCCGCCGTTGCTGCCGCCGATGATCGCGAGACGATCGCGGTTCGTGTAGCGGCGCTCCACGAGCGCCTCGAGCACCGCGGCGAAGTCGTCGAACACGTTCTGCTTGTTCACGAGGCTGCCACCCTCGTGCCACGCCTCACCGAACTCCGCGCCTCCGCGAAGGTTCGCGACCACGAAGAAGATCCCTCGCGAGAGATAGAGATCGTTCATCGGACGGAAGCGCGGCTCGATGTTCACGCCGTAGCCGCCGTACCCGGTCACGACGCACGCATGCGATCCGTCGAGCTCGGCACCGCGTGGCATGAGCACGTTGAACGGCACCTGCGTTCCGTCGCGCGACGTGGCCATCTCACGACGCACCTCCCAGCCGCTCGAGTCGACCGGGCTCGTTTGCCGCAGCGGCGTCGCAGTGCTCTGCCCCGTCCGCGCGTCGAGCACGTGCCACGCCGAGGGCTCCACGAATGACTCGATGCGATAGAGCACGCGCTCGCCGGAGATGGGTACCAACGCCTTGATCGCGCTCACGGGTGGCGTCTGCACGCGGCCTTGCGGGCGACCGCGTAGATCGAAGAGGCGCAGCTCGCTCGGACCACCGAGCTGGTAGGCGACGACGAGCCGCGATGGTGTGGCGACCAACATCGGCAACCCCCAGAACTCGCTGACGATGCTGTCGGGTCCCTCGGGGACGATCACTGTCGCGCGCGCGAGCGAGAGATCGCGGATCACCACACGAAGAATCTTTCCGCGCGGCGCTTCATGTCGCGACACGACGTAGAGATCATCGCGCGGACCAAAGCTCGCTTGCACCACTTCGTCTTCGAAGTGTGAGAGCTGGCGCCAACGTCCGTCGCGCTCGCGCAGGTGGATCTCGAACTCGCCGCCGTCGCCGTTCTGCACGCTCGCGAGCAGGCGTCCCGACGCGTTGTGCATCTGCACTTGGATCTCGGCGATGCGCGGGAAGTCGCGTCCGATCTCGTAGCGATCTTCGCTGACGGGTGTGCCGAGGCGGTGGAACCAGAGTTGTTGGTAGAAGTCGAGGTCGGCCTCGTTTTCGCGCTCGCCAGGACGCGGATAGCGCGTGTAGAAGACGCCCGACGAGTCCGGCATCCATGCGAGATCGCCGCCGGCGGTGCCGCCGTTCACGTGCTCGATCACTTCGTGCACCTGACGGCCTGTGTCGACTTCGAAGAAGTGTATATCGCCGCGCTCGCTGCCGCCGCGCGAGAGCGAGACGGCGACGAGGCGCCCGTCAGGCGAGGGCTCTACGAAGTCGATCGTCACCGCGCCGCTCGCATCGAGGGTCTGCGGGTCGAGCACGATGCGCGCGTCGTCCGGTGTGTCGAGCGAGTTCATCACGACGAGCAATGGCTGCTCGTGAGGCGGCCGGCTCTCGATCGCAAAGATGCGATCGCCGCGCGGCTCGAGGGCCGAGTGGTTGCGCACGGGCGCCGCCATGATCGCGCGCACACGCTCGCGGATGCGCGATGTGCCAGGCAATGCGGAGAGGTGGCGGCGCGCGTACTCGTTCTGCGCTTCGCTCCACGCGCGCACCGCGGGATCTTCCGGATGTTCGAGCCACTGGTAGGGGTCGACCACCTCGATGCCGTGATAGGTCGTGGTGATGGGACGCGCCTCGGCACGCGGTGGAACGCTCTCGGCGGTCGTGGGCGTTTCCGTGCTGACGCGCGGTGGCGGTGTCGCGGCTGAGCCCCCGCCGCACGCTCCCAGCAGGGACGAGAGCAGGAACACGGTTGTCGTACGTGTCGTCATGGTGCGCAATGCATAGCGCATGCGGTGCTTCTCATCGAAGGCGCGTGTCGAGTGTTGCGAGCTCGGCTTCGATCTCCGCCAAGACTTCCGGTTGAGCTTCCGCCAGCGCGGAGGCGCGCGTCCACATGCGACGCGCCTCATCGAAGAGCCCCAGCTTGACGAGAATGCGCCCCGCCTCTCGGTGGTATTCGAGATGATTTCCGCGATCGCTCCCGTTGGCGAGACTCCGATAGAGATCGGCCGCGCGATCGAGCTTGCCCATCTTCTCGCAGAGCTTCGCGAGAGGGAGGGCGGTCGTTCGGGGAAAATCGAACCGCGCTCGAGCCACGAAGATTTTGAGAACTCGTTCGAGCAGCGCGAGCGCTTCTTGGTCATGACCCGCATCCATACGAGCGAGGCCGAGCTCTTGAATGACCTCCCAGCTCGGCTGCTCCTCACCCATGATCTCGATGGCGGTCTCGAGCACGTCGATGGCAGGCTCAGGATGGCCTTTTTCGCGCAAATAACTGCCGAGCTGCAAATATGGCCGAGGGTCTTCGGGCATGGCGTGGATGGCCTTTTGCATCCACTCGATGGCTTTCTCTTCGTCGCCTTTGCGATCTTCAATTAGGGTGAGCGCGAGATAGGCGCCCAGACGTGCATCCGTGGCGTCTTCGATCGAGGCCTTCTTGACGCGTGAGAGGAACTGACGAAGCGCTTTCGCGCCCCCTTCTTCATCGCCGTTCAGCACGCGCAGACGGCCGACCTCGAGCCAAAGAAAGATGGCGTTCTCACCGTGCTCCTCGGCGAGCCTCTCGAGCACGGGAACCGCCGCATCGTTTTGCCCCTCGTGAAGCGAGAGGATGGCGCTCCGAAACTCGTCGCCGTACATGTCATATTCACCGAGCTGGGAATCACTCCAATTCCCCGCGATGACAGCCCAACGTTCGTCGTCGCTGAGCTCGGTCGGAGTCGCCGCTTGTTCGATGGCGTCGCGCCGCTCGAGCATCTCGAGGGCGCGGCGTGCGCGATCACGAACAGCGCGACCATGCGCGATCTCGATGGCGGTCTCGAGCTCTCCGCGTGCGATGTCCAGGTGCCCATCTTGGCGCAAACGCTCGGCCTCGAGCATGCGCGCTTCGGCGAGGGCATCCGAGCACGCGTGGAGCCGCGCTTCACAATGCTCGCGGAACGCGTCTGGTTCGCTCCGGCCCTTCGACAGGGCGCGTTCGTAGGCTTGTCGCGCCTCGAACGGATTGTTCGCCTCGAAGAGCCGGTCTCCTCGCTGTCGTTCGTCCTCGGCACTCGTGCCCCCAAACATGCGCTTCAGAAATGACATCCGCTCTCCCTCGAACGCCTTCTACCAGGCGGTGGCCGCAATGCCAGGGTTGGTCATCTGGAATGTCGGCGCGCTGTATTGAGTTCATGGACTCCATCATTACCCATGCTCGAGACGTTCTAAGCGGCAAAGGAGGCGTGCCGCTGATTCTTGCATTTGGCTCGCGTGCTCGCAGGAGAGCTTTCGGAGCGGCTGGGTGTCGAGGTCGATGTGGTGAATCTCGACCAAGATCGTGAAGTGGCGGCTTGGACGCGAAGACATAGGGATGGGATGGGACGCTGAGCTTTCTACGACGAGCCCTTCTTGGCCACCCTCTGCGCAGCTGCTGTCTTGAGCGCTGCAGGAATGCCTCGGCTTCGCGCGAGTGTTCGCAAATCTCCGATGTGCAGATGTCCTAGAAATTTCATGGAGATCCCCATGGGTGTTTTGGGGTTGAACACCAGCGCTTTTTTGACTTCGTAGTTGCCGAGCCACTCTCTCTTGTTCCCGATGAAGCGAAGAATGTCTTCTCCCACTTGACGGCTATTGGCGATCCCGGACGCTTCGGCTTCGGTGATCATCGGAGACGAAATGGCCGCCATCGAGACGATTCGGTTCGAGTCGCGGACGAGGAGCGCGCGCGCCGCGGCATTTCCTACGAGCGTCAGACGCAGCTTCTCCTGAAGAGCCATCGTGGCGATGCGCAAACTGAGTGGTTTGAACTCTTCGCGGATTTGCTCGCTCCCATCGACCAAATCGCGATCGAAGGCCTCGGCTTCACTGTCGTTTGCGAGCGCATCCACGAACATCGTGTCGCTCGGCAGGGCCTCGTCGGTCGGTTCGACGATGAGCTCTCCTTGGATGGCCTCGACATGTGCTTGATACGTGTGAACACCATGCAACTCGACGCCATGTCTCGCAGCGAGCTCGACCAATCGATCGACGGTCGACATGCGGGTGTTCGGATTTCGATAAAGGCTCTCGATGATCGAAGGTGCGCGCAACACACGTTGTTCATTGAGTGCGATGCGTTCACAAATGCGTTCGGCACAGGCGCGTGCGATGCGCGTGATCGTGACATCGCTCGTGGCGTGATTGGCCACGATTCGCTCCACCCGCTCGACCGTCTCTTGGACGGAATCGAAGAGCGCATCGAGAAAGCTCGGATGGATCTCCGCGTCGCAGGCGGCGTCGAGAATCTCTCCGGGGAGTTTGGAGAGAGTTTCTTTCGCGCTCTTGGAGATGTCCGAGTTCGAGTCCGCCGAGAGCTGCAAGAGCAATGACACGAGGTCGCTGCCTTTGGCGGGGACGAGCCCGCGCGCCGCCATCGTGCGTGCGGGGGTGGGAGCGTCCGGATCCCCAAAGCGACGAATCGATTCGGGCAGCTCGTCACGCGATAAAGGCAACCTCGATGAGATGTCGTCTTGTGTCATCGTCTATCACCGCTCGTCGTCTTCATCATCGATGATCGTGACGGTCTCGAGAGGTCCTGAGAGGTTTAGGTCGGGATCCCCGTCGAGATCATCCGAAGGCGATGGAGTGAATGAAATCGGGCGTGGGCGGGAAAGCACGACGTTCTCGAAGGCCGACAGCATATGAGGAGGCACTCCTTTCGGCAGCACGTGAACCGCGCGCTCTTCGAGATGGGCAGGCTCGTTTTCGACGAAAATGATTTCTGGATCGTGCCAGCTATCTCCATCGACGCGATGATGTGGGGCGACACTCGGAGGTTTGCTCGGTCGTGGTCGGGTCGCATGGCGTTTTGGAAGCGCGACCGTACCGGCAGGGGCATCGAAGCGCACGACGAGGACCGCGACGTTGTCGTCGGCCGGGGCTGCTTTCGCTCGTGTGATGAGGCTCTGTGCTTGCGTGCGCACATTCGTGGTGAGCAGCAAGGTCTCTGCGATGTCTTCGTCCGAGAGCACGTCGGTCAAACCATCGGTGCAAAGCAAAAAGACATCGCCCAGTGCGAGGTCGAGGGAACGCACCGAGGCTCGCACGGTCTCGCTCATCCCGAGCGCCCGGGTGATGACGTTTTGAGGAAGACGTGCTGCGGTCGCATCCTCGATGTCTGGGCTCAGCTCGAGGACATCCTGCGCGAGAGAATGGTCCAGTGTGATGAGCTCGAGGCGACCCGTGCGGAGCCGATAGCATCGTGAATCGCCGACGTGTGCGATGTGCACGACACCTCCCGCGAGATCCGCGGTGAGCGCAACGAGGGTCGTTCCCATGCCGCGGTAGCGATCGGATGAGCGTGCGATCTCGAGGACCTCACGGTTCGCGCGATGCACTGCGCTCGAGAGTCTTCGTGCCGCGAGAGGGAGGCCGAGGCGATCGAAGCGGGGTTGATCTCGCGCTTGTTTGCTCGTCGCTTCGAAATGTCGCGCGAGGCTCGCGAGGGCGATGCTGCTCGCCACGTTGCCGGCGTTCTCTCCACCTGCGCCGTCTGCGACTGCAAAGAGCGTGAGATCGGGTCGAGAAAGGAAGCCGTCTTCATCGTGCTCGCGACCGCCGATGTCTTTATCGGCAGCCGCATCCATCTCGAGGGTGAAGTGCTCCGCGGTGTGCGGGTCGTGTGGACTCATGGAAGGACGATTCTATCGTATTTGCGTTGCCCGCCAGACGTGAAAGTATGGGTAGGATGGTGAGTGTTTCGATGAGAACCTGTCCTATCTGTAACCGCCCGGTGCCCTCGCCGGACCAGAACGCAGTTCATCCGTTTTGCTCGCCTCGTTGCAAGCTGGTCGATCTCGGCAATTGGCTCGATGGCAACTACCGGATTGCCGGGACTCCGGTCGTGATGGACGAGAACGACGAGGATACGTAAGCGAACATCGCATCGACATCCGCGCACGATAGGACACCTTGAGTGTCATGAAGGAAGTCAATGCGGTCTTCGAACGCGATCGTGTCCAGCAGCGTGAGGAACTCGTGAGCGCCATCCTCGCCGACCGCGCACACACCGATGAAACGATCGAAGAGATCCTCGATGTGGTCCGGGCGCGACAATGAGGGTCGTGGCCAACCACACTCAACCGAGGCCGTGCCTTGGCTCCGTGTGCTGGATGCATTCGCACGTCTTGCCCAGCGACGCGATCCGGGGTGGTCCGTCCGCGCATACGAGCGATTCTTGCGTTTCCACTTCGAATGGTCGCCACTACACCGACGATCGCCGGACGTTCCCTCGAGCTCTCCCGCACGTTGCGCATCGTGGGATGGGATGCCGTCCATCCCGCGCACGTGAAGGCTCTTGGTGTCCCTTGGCTCACTGCCGATCGGAAGATCCTGCGTCGCCTCGCGCGCGATCCGCGGGTGGTTGCGCTCGGGACGTTGGCACCGTGAGGCACTTATGCCGTCGAGATGATGTGAGTGCCTCCAAGACGCTCCAACACACGCCGGGAGGGGCCTCGAGAGGGCCTCCGAAATACTTCGACGAGTGGAGGAAGGGACCGGAGGGAGGACGAAAAAACTCTCTTGTCAGGGATTTTCCTCTACAGCCATGCCAACCGAACTCACACGATACTCGGACGCATCGGATCCGAGATGCCGAGAGGTGGCGGCAGCGCCAAAATAAGCCTCTTCGCAAGTTCTCTTACGCCGCTCGATCGCGCGAAGGCGAGTTCCGTTTTGGTCACAGGCACAATTTGTAGGAGGCGGATCGTAGGCTCGCCGGCGATCGTTGAGAATCCTTCAAATGCCTTTCCGAAAAACGCCGCCGGAAGAGTGACTGCTCCTACCAACGTCGATTCCTTCGTGTACGGCTCTGGCGGCTCGCCGTTGCCGAACGAGTGCCATGGGCCAATCCACCGGCCGGGAACGACGTGTGGCTGGCGTGCCCAGAATTGCAGGAAGCGAAACGGCCACCACCACTCTTCGTCGTGGAGCGATGTGGCATCCATCTGCCACCAACTGGGAAGAGTGATGCAGAGTTCGGCCCGTTCCCATTCGAAGCGGTCAGGATAATCGTGTGGCAAGCTCATGGGCAGGGCGCTGAGACCCGCCGTCACAAGCAGATAGTGATCGAACGTGGGGGACGGGGGGACAATCGCGACATCGATATGGACCTTGCTCGACTCTTGCTCGTGGTGGATGAGGCTTGGCTCGTCGAAGTACTCGGCGAGATGAGCCTCGATACGATCGAGATCGGCAAGTGCCACGTCCTGAGGGAGGTCGCCATGATCCGTGCGCTTCAACATCATTGTGCAGAATACTCGAAGCCGGCTCCTCACCAAGGATGCTTCGGAGACAAGCTCTCGAAATAAGTCCCGATGCGCTCTGCGGCGCGTTCTCCGCTCGCGATTGCATCTGGAATTCCGACGCCGTGGAGGCTATTGCCTGCGAGCTCGAGCCCGAGGAGGCGACTCACGCGGTTTTCGATCGCAGAGGCACGTTCGAGGTGACCCACGCGATACTGGGGCATGGCGTGCGGATAGCGCATGATGCGCGTGAAGGCGGGCGCGCTCGAGATGCCCATGAGGGCCTCGAGCTCACGCTTCGCGCGCGCGGTGAGCTCGTCATCGTCGCGAAGGATCACCTCGGGATCTTGCGGGCCGCCCAAGAAGACGCGGATGAGCTCCCAGCCTTCGGGGGCGCGCCCGGGCCATTTCACGCTCGACCAGGTCGACGCCAAAACCGCTCGCTTTTCGATGGCAGGCACCACGAATCCAAAGGCGTCCAAAGCGTGCGGGACATCCTCACGGCGAAAAGCGAATGTCACGGTGGCCGCAGAGCCATGTGGAATCGCATCGAGTCCATCGATGAGCCCCTCGTTCGCTCCGGACGCACGCAGGAGTGATGCGATGCGATGCGCGGGCAGCGCGACGATGACTCCATCGCAGGTGTGAGACTCTCCCGACTCCGTACGGACGCGCCATCGAGTGCCCGCGCGTTCGATCGAGCGCGCGGGTGTTTGCGTTCGTATCCGTCCTCCGATCCGCGCTGTCAGCGCATCGGTCAAGACTTGCATACCGCGATCGAAGCTCACGAAGAGCCCATATCTCGCGCCGCTCGCGTTCTCTTGGGCGCGAGATCGTTGCGTATGCAGGGCTCGAAGCACGCTGCCTTTTTCGCGTTCCATCTTGATGAAGCGCGGCATCGTGGCTTCGAGGCTCAGTGTTTCGGCGTCGCTCCCGTACACTCCCGAAACGAGCGGCTGCGCCAATCGCTCGAGGATTTCCGTGCCAAATCGACGAGTGACAAAACGGGCGAGGCTCTCTTCACTGGCATCGCTGCGACTCGGAATCAAAAGCTCGAGGCCAACCCGCAACTTGGCGAACGGAGAGAGGATGTTCGAGGTCAAGAAGGGCAGGGGCAAAGTGGGCGCCATCATCGCGAAGCCCTCGGGAACCCGTTCGAGCCGCCCTTTCGAAACGACGTAAGCGCCTCTTCTTCGAGAGTTCGTGGAGACGAGTCGGTGCTCGATGCCGAGCCTCGCGACGAGCGCGAGCGCGTGCGGCTTTTCTGTGAGGATCGAGTCTGGACCGAGCTCGATCACGAAGTCATCACGGACGAGGGTACGGAGCCATCCGCCGGGGGCGTCACTGGCTTCGAGCACCGTCAAGTCGATCGAAGGATCGAGTTCGAGCAATCGGTGGGCCGCCGAGAGCCCGCTGATGCCCGCGCCGATGACGATCACCCGGCGTTTGGCGCGCTTGCTCACCGCGATGAGACCTCGTGAACATGCTCCACGAGTGCGCGCACCTGCGCGAGATCGGCAGGGGGAAGGACACCGTGGCCGAGATTGAAAATATGGCCCGGGCTTTGGCCTGCAGCGCGCAGCACGTCTTCTGCTTTGCGAAACATGATGTCGCGCGGCGCGAGGATCGCGACGGGATCCATGTTGCCTTGCACGGCCACATCGGCTCCGAGCGCGCGCCTCGTATCGGCGAGATCGGCGCGGTGATCGATGCCGATCACCGTCCCGCCCGCGCGCTTGAGCAACGGATAGAGCGCAGGGTTGCCCGTACCGAAATGAATCGTCGGAACGCGCCCCTCGATGGCCCGAAAGATCGACGCGACGTGCGGCTCCACGTAGCGCGCATAATCGCTCGGGCCGAGCGCGCCGATCCACGAATCGAAGAGCTGTACGGCCTCGGCTCCGGCGTCGATTTGCGCGGATAAATAACGTGCGATGGCCGAGGAGAGCCTTCGCATCAACTCGTGCCACGCGCCTTCGTCGGAGTACATGAAGCGTTTGGTCTCGAGGTACTCGCGTGAGCCGCTGCCTTCGATGACATACGAGGCAAGTGTGAATGGCGCGCCCGAGAAACCGATGAGCGGAACGCGTCCGGCGAGCGCACGGCGGGTGCGTCTGACCGATTCCATGACGTAGCCAAGCGATGCGTTCGCATCGATTTCGGGAGTGACGCGATCGACGTCGTGGGCCGTTCGCACGGGATGCGCGATTCGCGGCCCATCGCCTTGGGTGAACTCGAATCCGATCCCGAGGGGTTCGAGCACGAGCAGGATGTCGGCGAAGACGATGGCGGCGTCGACACCGAGATCCTCGACGGCCTGCACGGCGACCTGAGCGCACAGATCCGGATCGTGACAGAGCTCGAGGAACGACGTCTTTTCGCGAATGGCGCGATAGGAGGGCTGATAGCGTCCCGCTTGGCGCATCAGCCACACAGGGGTGTACGGAGTCGGGCGACCGTGACAAGCATCGAGAAAGGCGGACATCGCGGCACTCTAGTACGCGAGGAGGAAGCTGTCATACTCGTCCGATGGCACGTCAGGCACTTTCCGCGACCGAGATCGAAGACGCGCTCCGAGCTCTTCCTGGTTGGTCGCATAAAGACAACTCTTTGCGAAAGAGTTTTCGTTTTCAGAACCATCGAGAGGCGATGAGCTTTCTCGTGCGGCTCTCGTTCGAAGCCGAGCAACGCAATCATCACGCTGAGATCTACAATGTGTACGCGACGGTGGATCTCGTGCTGCGGACGCACGACGCAGGCAACACCGTCACGCGTGCGGATATCGAGCTTGCGGATGCGGTCGAAGCGTTCTCGTGGGTGTGAGAGCAGGCTTCACTACGGGCGAAACTTCCAACGGATGGGGATTTCACGTCCGAGCGCTTTTCGGATGGCTGGAGCGACGACACGACTTTGCACGTAAGGTGCGCTCGGATCTCCCCGAAAGGCGCCCGTCAGCGCGAGCACGAGCTCGTGCTCGGAAGCTTCGATGATTTCGAGGCCTCCACCATCGGCTTCCAAAAGTGGCTGGAGGATGTCTTCGATGACTCGATCGAGCTTGGCCTGCATATCCAGTTCGACGAGCATACCGCGCATGGGGAAGCCTCGTCACTGCCCGAAATCGTTCATCGCGATCGGCCATTCCCTTGACGGCCCGGCCGAGGCGCGTTTCGATGGCGCGATGATGGAAAAGGTAGCTGGTTCGGTGCGGCTCGAGGCGGCTTTGCGCGCAGTGAACGAACGGACGAGCATGCGGCCCGACGTCGCGCTCGTGCTTGGTTCGGGGCTCGGTGGTTTCGCGGACACGCTCGAACGCCCCGCGATCATTCCGTACTCGGAGATCCCCGGCATGCCGGTGAGCTCGGTCGCAGGCCACGCGGGTCGGCTCGTGATCGGTGAGGCAGAAGGGGTGACGTGCGTCGCGATGCAAGGGCGCGTGCACCTTTACGAAGGACACGACGCAGCAGATGTCGTCTTTGGCGCGCGCTTGATGCTTTGTCTCGGGGCCCGGACGCTCATCATCACGAACGCCGCGGGCGCGGCGAATCCTGCGCTCGAGCCAGGGGATCTGATGTTGATCGAGGATCACTTGAATCTCACCGGTCGCACGCCTTTGCTCGGCCACAATGACGACACCCTCGGGCCGCGTTTTCCGGACATGAGTCAGGCGTATGATCTCGACCTGCGGAAGCTCGCACACCGGGTCGCGGCCGAGCGCGGGATCGCGCTCCGCGGCGGCATCTATGCGGGTCTCCTCGGGCCGAGCTACGAGACGCCCGCCGAGATCCGAATGATGCAGCGTTTGGGGGCGGACGCGGTGGGGATGAGCACTGTGCTCGAGACGATCGCTGCCCGACATGCCGGAGCGCGTGTGCTCGGGATCTCATGCATCACCAACAAAGGCGCGGGCCTTTCGGCGCAGCTGCTCGATCATGCCGATGTGCAGGCGACCGCGGATCGGGTGCGCGATGGCTTCGTCTCGCTCTTGCGCGGAGTGCTCGGGGCGCTCGCGGTGGCGAAGGGAAACGCCTCGTGAGTGCCATCGACTGGGAGGCGCTCGCCAAGAGCGCGCGAGAGATGCGTGAGCGCGCTTATGCGCCTTATTCCGGTTACACGGTGGGCGCGGCATTGCTCGCTGAAGATGGACGCATGTTCGTGGGTGCGAATGTCGAGAACGCGAGTTACGGCCTTTGCCTTTGCGCTGAGCGCAGCGCCGTCGCAGCCGCCGTTGCCGCGGGCGTTCGGAGCTTTCGTGCGATTGTGGTCGCATCGCCTGGAGACACACCCGCGTCACCGTGCGGCATGTGTCGCCAGGTGCTCGCTGAGTTTCCTCCGTCGTTCCCGATTCGCTGTTACGCCGAACGTGGCAATCCAATCGAGATCGATGTGGCCTCTGCGTTGCCCGGCGCGTTCGGTCCGGCGCTCCTTGGTGCGCAACGAGGCACTTCATGAGCTTCGTGGAGCGTCATGGCCCTCCCACTGGGATCGCGCCCAAGTCCATGAGGGTACGACGCACATCGGCGCGATCGAGCGCGTTGGCGGGCGCGAGGGTGAGGTAGCGCTGATAATGCTCGATGGCGCTCCCTCGTTCGCCGCCGAGGCGGAGCGCATCGGCTTGCAAGCGATGCGCATCTGCGAGCCATCCGGGCTGGGGTGTCATTGCGTCGCCGAGCAATGTCGAGCGTGCGAGCGTGCGCGTGGCTTCGGTTCGATTGGCACTGTCGAGCTCGAGCCGGCCCAGTCGATACCACCACTCTCCATTCGAATCTCGAGCGGCGAGCGCCCGTCGATAGGCGGCGATCGCTTGTGAGAGCTGACGCAGCTGATCGTAGCACTCCGCCATGAGCGCGATGGCTTCGACCCGCCGTCTTCTCCGCGCGCGACCCATTCAATTCACGAAGCTCGACAAGACCGCGCTGGGGGTGCTCGCCGAGCAAGCGCACCGCTTTGCGCGCTCCGTGCGCGGAAAGAAACCCGATCGCGACTGGGAGAGCTTCATGGCCCAGGCGCTCAAGGTCGAGCACTCCGCGCGAGCTCTTGCGCCAGGTCATTCTGCGCGAGGAACGGCTCGCTTGGATCGGGTGATTGAGAGGATCTCCTCGTGCGCCACACGTACGACGCGTGCAGACTGTAAGAGGCTTCTTCGCCGCCCACCACTTCAGGGGCTGACGGCTTGCGTCTGTGGTGGTCGCCGATGATACTCGACGCGAATGCGATTCAGCACCAACGTGGCGCTTCAGGGGGTAGCGCGCTGTGTTCGTGCTTTCGACGTTCGGAGCGGTCGGCGAGGCGCAGACCTCAGAGTGGCGTCACTGCGCGAGGCGTTGGTCAATGCGCTCATGCGCCGCCGCGATCGAAGTCATGAGATGGTGCAGATCTGGGTGTGAGGCCTTGCATGACCGTCAAGCTCAAGAAGGGTGAGACCCACACCGTCGAGTGGAAAGAGTCATGGCGCGACGAGTACCTGAAGTGGCTCTGCGGCTTCGCCAACGCCGAGGGCGGCACGCTCGTCATCGGCATGAACGACAAGGGGGAGCCCGTCGGGGCGGGCGACGCGGATCGCCTCCTCGTCGAGCTGCCGAACAAGATCCGCGATACGCTCGGTCTCGTGGTGCCGGTGCGCGCTCTCACCAAGAAGGGCAGGACGCTCGTCGAGATCGAGGTCGCGCCTTCGCTGCCTCCCATCAGCTACAAGGGCGAGTACCACCTCCGCTCGGGCAGCACGAAGCAGCAGCTCACCGGCAACGCGCTCTCCACGTTCCTGCTGCGGAAGTTCGGTCGCACGTGGGACGGCGCGCCGGTTCCGAACCTCGCGGTGAGAGACCTGAGTGCCGAGGCGTTCAGGCGCTTCAAAGCGCACGCCAAGGGCGGAAAGCGCATGCCGCCGGGCGCGCTCGGCGCGGCGCGCGCGGAGCTGATCGAGAAGCTGCGGCTCACCGAAGGGAAGATGCTCAAGCGCGCGGCGCTCTTGCTCTTCCACGACGATCCCGAGCGCTGGGTCACGGGCGCGTACGTGAAGATCGGCATGTTCCTCAGCGAGAGCCACCTCGCCTTCCACGATGAGGTGCATGGCGACCTGTTCACGCAGATGGACAAGACCATCGAGCTGCTGCTCACGAAGTACATGGCTGCGTGGATCAGCTACCGCGGGCTCACACGCCTCGAGACGTACCCGATCCCCGAGGACGCCCTGCGCGAGGCGCTGCTGAACGCGCTCATCCACAAGGATTACAGCTCGGGCACGCCCGTCCAGATCCGCGTGTACCGAGATCGGCTGCGCATGTGGAATCCCGGCGAGCTGCCGCCCTCGTGGACGGCCGACAAGCTGCTCGGGCCGCACGATTCGCGGCCTCCGAACCCCGACATCGCCAACACCTTCTTCCGCGCGGGCCTCATCGAGGCATGGGGACGCGGCTACGACAAGATCCGTGAGGCGTGTGAGGAGGCTGGCGCGCAGGCGCCGACGGTGGAGGTCGATGGTGGTCTGCGGCTCTCGTGGAAGTGGCAGGTGTCCGACGACACGCAGGAGCCGAGGCTGTCGCAGCTAGAGTCGCAGCTAGAGTCGCAGCTAGAGTCACGGGTCCTCGTGGCGCTCGCGGAGGCGCCGCTCGGGAAGGCTGCCATCGCACGCGCGCTCGGACAGCGCCAGCCCTCCGGGCCGCTGCATACGATGATTCGACGGCTCGTGGAAGAAGGCGCGCTGGAGCCGACTCTCCCCGACAAGCCGACAAGCCGGCTGCAGAAGTATCGCCTCACCGCGTTTGGTAGGTCGCGCGCCGCGACGAAGACGAAGAGAGCGAGATGACGGCCACCACTCGGCGCGCTCCTGCCAGCGTCGGGCGGGAGGATAGGAGCTAATTGGGCTCCACGCGGTGGAGCCCAATTATGGTTTTCATACGACGGAACCCGTTCCAGTTCCGTCTTACGCGGTCAATCCTCATCACCAAAAAAAGAATTCCAATCTGGGTAGAATCAATAACGAAGAACCCGTGTTCAATACTAGTACCCAGAAAGGAGCGACCGATAAAGATCATATCTCCACTCGCAGGATCACTTCTATACTTATAAGTAGAGTAGAATCGAGCACTTCGATCGAATAAGCCAAGGAACGAAGCTGCAGCAGCATGCGCCTTTGACTTGCTTCGACTTCGTGGTCCACCAAGTGGTCCTCGAAACAAATATTCTGCTACTTGCTCAGCGAGTTTTCGTGGAAGCTCTACAAGTGTAGTAGGGTCAGGAGACAGGTCGTGCCTTTTTAGAATCGGTATTAGTAAGAAATGTGGCTCAATATCTCCACTTGGTACAGTGCTGATGGGAGCTGCGTCACAAAGAACCCGACCGTTCTTTGAATCATTGAGTTGCTCAGTCAAAGACTGCGCAACTCCGAAATGGCGTTTTGTTTGGTTGTATTCATTTTCTATAAGACTTGGCACTGCCGCGTCGTGGCTCTGGCATTGATGCTGAGTTCGGAGAGAACACGAGCGGCGGTGTCTTCGTCTTTTGCGACTTCGATAATGCGCATACGCCGCGTGCATTTCGGACAGACGGTGATATCGACCTCGAACACGCACCCGAACGTGCACGGCTTCCAATGCGGTCTTCCACCAGACCCGCCAATCGGTCAAAGCTCCACCGAAGGTCGATCGGCTCGAGCGCCACGAAGATTTCAACGCCAGCGGGAATCATCGTGCGCTCTCCGAAAGAGCTCACAATACATAAGACAGTGTCGCTTCCTCCGTGCCCTTTGGAACGACAATGCGAACTCGGCCCACTTCGATCGTCAGCGCATTCATGGATGGAGGACGCGTCTCGACGCCATTGCAATGCGAGGCGGTGAATCACTCGTGCGCCGCAGCTGGATGACCACAAATACAGGTTTGTCGGAGTATACCCCGTGGCTCGCAGTATTGAGCCGCTGCCCGCACCGGGTTGATGTTCGGTGCCTTGGTTTTCCTGTGATTCTGGAACTGTCGTGAGTGCCTCCATGTGGTTGTCGTTGCGTTCGAAAGCGGCATCGGCTCGGAAGCTCCGCTTTGAGACGAGCTCGAGAATCACGGAGTGGTGGACGTGGCGATCGTCCGCCGGCTCGCGGGCGAGTGCGATTTCCTGAGCGTGGGGACGAACGATTTCGTCCAATACACGCTCGCGATCGATCGGCAGGACCCGCGGATCCTCGGCGGGCCTCGTTCCACAGCCGACGAGGATGATGGCGATGAGCGTCAGGCGATGCATGTCGGAAGAGGAGCGCTGTTCGATGCGAGCGTCCGAGCCGAGCCGCATTTGCGCAATTCGTGCATCCAGCCATCGCGAGTGTCAAAGAGAGATTCACGAGGACGCGAGGGCTCACGGAGAAGAGAGCGGTGGTCGCCATTTGGATGCACTCCATTCGTCGGCGCCGGAGCTCACTCACTGGAGGCGATACACGTACCCTGCGCCGCTATTTGCGGCTCCATGCGCGCTCACAGCCAAGACGTCGCCTGAGATGGATATCGAAGCGCCGAACTCATCGCCCACGCCAGTGTTGGACGCCTTGAGATACACCTCCTGATTCCAAATTCCGCTCGCGCTCCGGCGAAACACATACACCTCGCCGCTTCGGTACACAGAATTATCCGCCTGCTTGCCATCCATACCGGTCGCCGCCGAGTCTTCATAGGACGCACCCACAGCCAAGACGTCACCTGAGATAGAAACCGAAAAGGGCCTCGTGAGCCGTTCGGCGTGCCGCCGACGATTCGATGTCCTCCTCCCTTCGCGCGCGACCGAGCGGTTCGCGACGGCGCGTTCGTTCACGATCTGAAACACACGCTTACACGCTCCCGAGCGTTCTAGCGGCATGGGTGCGTATGTCTCAATCAGCTCGCGTCCGCAGGTCCACCTGGTACTTCTCGACAGACCACTCCCAGACGCGCTGTCGATCTGCGAGGGCGGTCTGAAACAGACGGCAGGCCGCGCCCGTCTCGCCGGTTGCGAGCATCAACGCAAGCAACTCGAACGCGGATGGGAAGAGCACTCGCTTTTCTCGACACGCATCGAGCAGCTGGCGCCGATCCCGCAGTGGCTCGAGGAAAGGCGCCACGTACATCTCTAGATCCGAGTTGATCAGCGCGCGCAATGTCCAGGGCTTCTGCGGATCGTAACCCGCAGTGGCGTACTCGTCGGATCTCAATCGAAGATTCACACCGTCGTTGCCGAGGTCGTACCAGAACTCACGACTGCTGCGCTTCGGAACGATACTTCCCAGTCGTCCGCTGCAGTGACACGCGTCAGCTTCGGGAATGCGATCGGGCACCGATAATCCCCGAATCTCGAAGAACTCCGGTGCAAAGAAACCCACATTCAGAGTGAAACTGGTGAATGTGGGCGATGCGTGGGCGCTCACCTGCACCGAGAGTATTTGAACGAGCCCCTCGTTAATCATACGCAGAAAGTCCATCGGCCTGCGGTGTGAGAAGCCGAGAGCGCTGAGGGTCGGTGTCATCGTATCGGTCACGATCGCGTCGAGCTCACGTTGCAGGGGCATTCTCATTGCTCCACCCTACCATGGCTCAGTGAACGAGCAAAGCGATCCTCAGGAAAGAACACCGTCGCTGGCGCGATCGATGTCTATACATACGCGTTGAACGACGTGCATCCACTCCAGTTACATCGATTCAATCCAAAGGAGCGCTTCAACCACGAGAAGGTGCTCTCGACCATCCGGGGACGACGTCCCCATCGCAGGGTCTTGAGTTGTGGCGCCATCTATCTCGATCCGCGACGCGTTCACTCCCTGCTCTGACTCGATGGAATCCGCTTCCAATCGTCCATGATTCGAAATCGTCTGAGGCCGATCGAGTCGAATCCGTCCGCGTTCTTGTGTCGCATCACTCCCAATGCGGCTCGCGATCATCGTCGACGTCCGTCTAACGAGCAGCTACGGTCACGCCGTGCAAAACAGAACAAGCGGATAGGACATCCCAAGGCGCAAAAAGGTAGCCGAGGCTTGAGCAACCATCAAGGACAGCCGGCGCCACCGCGAGCGGAGCCCTGTTTTGGACTCCCATCGAGTCTGAAGAGGCGAGTCGGAGGCATCTTCCCGAGAATTCGTGCCTCCCACGTCAACCTTCGAGACGGACTACCTCATCGACTGGAAGCAAGACGATTTGCTCAGCCGGCGAAAGACAAGGAGAGTTGTCGCGGGTCGATGCGTCGCGGGACTGGCGGAGGTGCTCTGGCACTGATACCGAGTTCGGAAAGAACACGAGCGGCGGAGTCTTCGTCTTTGGCGACTTCGATGATGCGCATACGATTCGTGCACTTCGGACACTCGCCAATGTCGACCTCGAACACTCGCTTGAGGAGCTGGGACCATGGATGCCTCGAAGGCTCGGGAGGCGGAGCGAGATATCCTTCTTCGCCAGGCATGAAGAGTGGCAGTTGAGTGCCTTTCTTGATTGGCTTCTTGGGAACGACCTCGGCGCGGACTTTGGCATTGGCGGCGAAGACGCCGTGATATCGGTGCATGTGAAATCGCGGAGGAGGGACGAGCGCGGCGAGGCGTGCGATGAAGTCCAAGGGCTCGAGCAGGACGGCTTCGGTGCCGTCTTTCCACGGTTTTTGAAGCGATAGTACATGTTCTTCGAGTCGTTCGAGCGCGAGGGGTGGCCGAGCGATGGGCGACAAACTCGCTCAAGTCGCTTTCGATCGCGACCGTCGCCATCGACTACGACGTAGAGCTCATCGACGACGTTGTTCCGCCGGTTCGATTCGGTGTCGGTGACCACTTGGGTGCGTCGGCCGAGGGATCTCTCGCGTGCGGCGGTTGGCTCCGCACGCTGCGAGGACAAAAGACACGAGAACGATGCGATATCGCTCACTCCCGTGATTCAGGGAATCATCGCGGATGAGAGTACTCGATCGCTGCGCAGGCACCCGTCGTCCCAGGGGAATCGGCGTGCAGGGCGTACGTGACCTTCGCGCGTTGGACCGATCTCCTCGCTTCCATCTCGAGGTGCGTGCGTGACGCTTCGACGATTTCGAGGGCTACGGTGCGCTGGGACGCTCGGACGGGCGAATGCAGGAATAGAGCACTTGATCGTGCCAACATCCGTGTCGCCATTGAGCAGATCGCAAGACGCCTTCGCGCGAGAACCCCGCCTTCTCGAGCGCACGTTGCTCCGCGATGTTCTCGATGTCGGTATACGCCTGCACGCGCTGGGCGCGCGTATGTTGGAACAGATAGGCGACGAGAAGTCGCTGCGCTTCGGCGCCGATGCCGCGACCTCGGAACGTGGGGCGCAGACCTGCCGCGATCGTCCAACAGCTCGACGTGTCGGGCCGACCCCAGGAGGCTTTGAACCACTCGACTCTGCCCGCCGTTTCTCCGTGTGCATCGACCACTGACAGTGCTCCGCCATCGGGGCTGAGCAATCCATTCTCCGCGAAGGCGCGTCGCAATCCGTGAGGCGGAGTAAATCCGAACCATTGATGAATGCCAGTGCCGTGCTCCGATGCGAATTCGGTCTCGAACAGCTCGAGATCGGATGCGGTCACCGGGCGTAATGCGACTGTCTCATTCATCTCTTGGGTCCTTCGATGGCCATGCGCTCCATCAAGCAACATACAGCGGTTCGAGATGCAGGCCAGCCTGTCCTCGCGCATCTCACGGGTCGAGGAATGCCCGCAATGAATGCGGTGCACAGACTCAGCTCACTCGCAGCATTCGAATCGCTGCGTGAACAGTTGCCCGTTCCAGGGCTGCGGACGGTTGCCGAGTGCTGCCTGGATCGCCTCCCCGAGCAGATCCCGGTCCTCCTCCGTGCGCATCCAGACGGTCACGAAGCCACATTGCGTACGCAGGAGCCGAGGGATCCCTCGTACTTCGTCGAGCAGAAGTGGCGATCCTTCGAAACGCGCTTCGGAGAGGCGGAAGCTCACCACTGAAATGCCCGGCATCCCCATCCACCGGCCCGCAGCAAGCAGGATGCGATCATCGTCTCCATGAGATAGGCCAACGCCTCCGACTCGAGATCTCGCACACCAGTCGGTCGCTATTGCGATCTCGGCGACCTTCGTAATAGGCGACGCACAGCATCGGCGAGAGTTGCGGCATGACGCTGGATCCCTCGATCGACGAACCGACCCAGCTCGGTTTCGGTGGAGCCGAGCCAGCCAACTTCGACTTGGTATCCGTATGCGAGGCAGCACCGCGCGCCTCGCGGAGCGCTGCAGGGACCACGTAAAGAATGCAGGCGCACGACAAGGACGCGCATTCCGTCGAAAGTATCGGCGAGGGCTGCACGACAAGCATCCGTTGTCATGTCGCAACTGGCGGCTTCCCCACCGAGCTCGACACGACGCACGAGAGCGACGGGTGTCCGAACAACCTCTGTGACTGCCCGAACGACACGAGACGCATCTCCCTCATAGGCCCGAATGGGCCATTCGCGCATTTCAGAGCTCTCCGGAGCCGAAGGAAACTCCACGAGCAGTGTGATGGGAGACCGTTGAGCAAAAGCAATGCTCGGAGCCAACGATACGAGCAGGAGCAAGGGCGCGATACGCGTCATGATCTTAGACACCTTGCCCGCCATGCACCCGACGAACACCGGGTAGATGCCGTCGCCGACACCGGAGATCGCGACCGCACCCAGGCCCGCGACCACCCCGTCCTCGATGGGGAAGTCGAGGTTCGGCTTTGGACACGCCTTATCAAACGCACCCGCGAGCCCCGCGTCGACAGCGATGTCCGTGACGAGATCGCTCGCATACACGTCGAACGCGCTCCCATGGACCATGACGAGCTCCGCGTTCAACCCAGGTGCCCTCGGTCGCGGTGACTTTGTGCGTGAGCGCGAGCGGGAATGCGTCTGACTTTTGACCGAGGTAGCACGGGTCCGCGATGATCAGGTTGCCGGACGTCGTGAATGTGCCGAGGTAGTCGTAGCCGGTGACGGCGCGCGGCGGGTGCAGCTCGAGCTTGCGTGCGCGGATCGCCGCGAGCAGCAGGCGAGGACGCGTGCCGAGCGCCAGCGCGAGCTCCTCGAAGAACGCGGTGCGTGCGTGCGCGGCGAGGTCGGCGACCTCACGGTCGAGCGACGCGATGGCGAACAGGCCGCGCCCAATGAGGTCGACCGTTTGGGCGAGCGGCAGTTGCGCGATCTGGTGGGAGGTGCCCTCGGTCGGTAGCGGTCCATCGAACGTGCGTGCGATCAACCGCTCGAGCAGCGGCACGGCCTCGTCGCGCGTGGTCTGATGACGCCACGCCTCGTACGCGGGCGAACGGCTGTAGACCTTGCCGCGATTGCGCA
>CAYZTA010000079.1:0-22043 GCA_964481145.1 uncultured Sandaracinus sp. | reverse complement strand
CTTCGGGGCCGATGAAACCGCCACTTCAATTTTCAGCAGAGCCCGGGACATTGCCTGCAGCGGTTGGCATCCCATCCGAGGATTCGAGGCTCAAGGTCGACATTCGAGCCGGAGGCATCCCTCGGCTCGAAGCTCATTCGGGGTGTACGAGAACAGACTCGGGGTTGCGCGCGTGGCCGCTCACGTGGAGCTCGAACGAGAGGGGGGCTCCGCCCATTCGGCCGATCCATGCGCCACGCTCGACTTGTTGACCCGGAGTGACGGCGATCGTGCCTGCGCCGACATAGGAAGTGACCCAACCATTCCGATGAAGGAGGACGATGGCATTGCCGCGGCCGGGCAGCTCCCCGGTGAAGACGACGAGCGCATCCGCCGATGCACGAATGGCGGCCTCAGAAGCACCAGAGATGCGCAGGGGACTGCGCGAGCCGGCGAACGATTGCGTTACCGAGCCATCGCGCACGGGAAAGAGAAGGGTCGAAAAGATGCGGCCGTTCACGAGCTCTGATGCATTTGTCGGAGCGCGTCTCGAAAGGAGTCGACGCGCCAGCGTGAGTGAGCCCAGCGCGTGACCTTCGATGGTGCGTGGTGCGGACGAAGGCTCGCGTCGCGCTGTGGCTTCGGTTGGCGCACGCGCTTCGGAATAAGGCACGAGGGGCGGCTCTTCGGGTCGATCGGCGTCCGTGACGGGTGAAGGCGGAGGCACACGCCCAAGGGAGGCGGCTCGCTCTGCGAGGCGCTGCACGAAGCGCGGACCACCATCGAAGAGGTCTGCGGGATTGCGGGCGCGTCCATTCTCCCAGAGCTCGAAGTGCAGATGCGGCCCACGCGCGATTCCGGTTTGTCCGACGAGGCCAATGCGCTCGCCACGTCGTACGCGATATCCGGGCTGCACCGTGGTCCGTGAGTTGTGAGCGTAGAGCGTGACCCACCCGTTGCCATGGACGATCATCACGACGTTTCCAAAGCCACGGACTTCGTTGTCGCTATAGGCGACGATGCCATCCGCTGCGGCGCGCACGATCGTTCCCGGGTGGATCGGTGGGCGCCGACGGCCCGGTGTATCGGATCGACCTCGCAGAGATCCTCGAATGAGTCGGATCGATGATCATCCGGTGCGGAGCGGTCGGTCGCCGCCGGCTTCGACGAAGGCCATCGTGCCTGTGCCGAGGCCACCATCGTGGCCACCTGCTCGGAGGCGGCTATCGTTTTGATGGCTTCCTTATGATACGAAGCGTCTCCATGAGAAACTCACCATGGGTCGCCCTTGTGTGGCTCCTGACCGCTGTGGGCTGTGGCGGGTCTCAGGTCCCAACCGAAACGATGACACGCTACCAGCCCGGTGACTATGTCGTCTACCGCTACAGCGGCTCCTATTCTGAACAACCCGTAACGCTGGAAGAACGAATCGACCGCGCAGAGGGAAACCGGCTCTGGATCCACGTGACCGCATACCGCGGAGACGAGCAGCGTGAGTGGATCCAAGTGGTCACGGATACGCCAGAGAATCAGGAACGTAACGCCATCGATGAGCTGTACGAAGTGCGAGGAGGTCATCACGTCCGCTTGAGCAACGAAGACAATCGCGATCTACTTCGCCTGTATTCGTGGACACTACCTCCTTGCGAAGGTGATCTCGACATCCACGCCACCGAGACACGTTCGATGACAATCGTAGGGGCTCGCTTCGAGTGCAACTGCGTCGCTGCAACGCAAATGTGCTCCAATCGGCCCGCGCAGATGGAAGCCTGTGACTGTCCTCAATTTCTTTGGACGCACGCCAGTGCGAATATCCACGTCGCTGAAGCGAGCATTGCACTTTGGGATGTAGAAGTCATCGAGCACGGTCGTCGCTGATCGAGTAGAGCGTGGACGAGAGGAGGTGCCAGCGGAAGATCTTGCTTGCCCTCACGCCCACACAGCGACACAACGAGGCTCGCGCATGCGTACTCTTTCGTTCGATAAATACGAAGGGCTAGGGAACGACTTCATCCTCGCCCAAGGCCCCCCGCACCGCGAAGGGGCTCGGCTCTTGTCGCCGGACGAGGTGCGCGCGGTGTGCGATCGTCATCGCGGGGTCGGCGCCGATGGCGTCCTTTGGACGGGGATCGATGATGGGCGCCCATTCATGCGCGTCCTCAACGCGGACGGCAGCACGGCCGAGATGTGCGGCAATGGCCTTCGCTGCGTGGCGCTTTACTTGGTGCGACGCGGGATCGTGCAGGAGCGCTCGTTCGAGATCGACACCGATGCTGGGCCGCATCATGTGCGGGTGATCGATGACGGCTCACCTGGGTGGGTCGAGGTCGCGATGCGCGCACCGAGCTTTGAGGCGAGCAATGTCCCCGTTCTCGTAGATTCGCCCATGATCGACGTCGAGCTCTTCGATGGTGTTCGAGGGACTGCGGTCTCCATGGGAAATCCGCACTTCGTGATCTTTGATGTGCAAGGCAGCGAGCGCCTCTCGCTGGCCATGCGGGCGCAAGCCGATGCTCGTTTTCCAGAGAGCGTCAACGTGGGCTTCGCCGAGATGGAAGACGCGCGTCGGTTGACGCTCCATGTCTACGAACGCGGCGTGGGCTTCACCGAGGCTTGCGGTACGGGTGCTTGTGCGGCTGCGGCGGCTGCCGTCGAGGCGGGTCGTGCGGCGCGCGGCGTGCCGCTCGAAGTGACGTTGCCGGGAGGAGTGCTCGAAATCACGGTGCGAGAGCCGGGTGAACGCGTGCTGATGCGAGGGCCCGCGCATCACGTCTTTACAGGCGAGATCGCCCTCTGAATGGCCGGGCGATCGTAGCTGATCCTGCGCGCACAGGCCTCGCGTCGATCGAGCTCGTTCGATGCGATCGAAATCGCGTCCTCGGCGTGCACCTCGATGGGGCCGACGCTCAGCGGATAGGACATCCAAAATGGGAAAAAGCGTAACCGAGGCTCAAGAGCAGCGGTTGGCATCCCATCCGAGGATTCGAGGCTCAAGGTCGACATTCGAGCCGGAGGCATCCCTCGGCTCGAAGCTCATTCGGGGTGTACGAGAACAGACTCGGGGTTGCGCGCGTGGCCGCTCACGTGGAGCTCGAACGAGAGGGGGGCTCCGCCCATTCGGCCGATCCATGCGCCACGCTCGACTTGTTGACCCGGAGTGACGGCGATCGTGCCTGCGCCGACATAGGAAGTGACCCAACCATTCCGATGAAGGAGGACGATGGCATTGCCGCGGCCGGGCAGCTCCCCGGTGAAGACGACGAGCGCATCCGCCGATGCACGAATGGCGGCCTCAGAAGCACCAGAGATGCGCAGGGGACTGCGCGAGCCGGCGAACGATTGCGTTACCGAGCCATCGCGCACGGGAAAGAGAAGGGTCGAAAAGATGCGGCCGTTCACGAGCTCTGATGCATTTGTCGGAGCGCGTCTCGAAAGGAGTCGACGCGCCAGCGTGAGTGAGCCCAGCGCGTGACCTTCGATGGTGCGTGGTGCGGACGAAGGCTCGCGTCGCGCTGTGGCTTCGGTTGGCGCACGCGCTTCGGAATAAGGCACGAGGGGCGGCTCTTCGGGTCGATCGGCGTCCGTGACGGGTGAAGGCGGAGGCACACGCCCAAGGGAGGCGGCTCGCTCTGCGAGGCGCTGCACGAAGCGCGGACCACCATCGAAGAGGTCTGCGGGATTGCGGGCGCGTCCATTCTCCCAGAGCTCGAAGTGCAGATGCGGCCCACGCGCGATTCCGGTTTGTCCGACGAGGCCAATGCGCTCGCCACGTCGTACGCGATATCCGGGCTGCACCGTGGTCCGTGAGTTGTGAGCGTAGAGCGTGACCCACCCGTTGCCATGGACGATCATCACGACGTTTCCAAAGCCACGGACTTCGTTGTCGCTATAGGCGACGATGCCATCCGCTGCGGCGCGCACGATCGTTCCCGGCTCGGCTGCGATATCGACACCTCGATGAATCAGGTCGGGGCGCGTCGTGCGTACATAACCAAAACCGCGCACCCATCGTCCATCATCCACCGGCCAGAGCAGACGCGAAGGCGCTCGTCCCCCTGAGGCGCGCACCCACGCTTCATCGGGCGCACCATGCAAAAGACGCGATGCGCACTCGCGAGTTCCGAGGGAGAGCGCATCGGCTCGAATCTTCGATGCACCGCGAGGGGTCGGTACGCGGCGCGGCCCATCACTAAAACGAGAATAGTCGAAGCGAGGACGTGCACGACCGTCATCGAGATCACTGTCGTCGGCAACTTCCTCATGCATCGAGCCGTGGGTCTGCTCGACCGGATTGGGATCGGCGCGCACCTCGGCATCGAAGCAGACAGCGAACGAGAGCGTCGCCATCGAGGCGATCACGAGGACGATGGATCCGTTCCGACGCATCGCCCGAACAGATCAGAACGCGAGGCAGGAGTCAAAGAAACGACGAAATTCTGTGGACCTCGACCTCGTCCAGCATGTCATCGATCCATTGACGAGACACGCCCCTCCGGCACAGGATTCGGGCCCAATGACGGCTTCGTATCCGCTCGTCCCGCACTCGAGCTCCTTTCGTGGACGCGCTCACGCGCAGTTCGATGCACTCGTGTCGCGCTTTGGTGATCGCATGGTGCAGATCGCCGAGGAACTCCTCGGCGAAGAACTCGACGCCCGACTCGCCCGCCTTTCGACGCATACAAACGAAGCGGGGGTCGACCCGTTCGGCTTCGACCCGAAGACCGCGCGCTACATGCTGGCGCTCTCGGCGTTCTTGCATCGCTACTATTTCCGCTCCGAGGTTCACGACATCGATCGTGTCCCCGGAGGGCGGGTGCTCGTGATCGCGAACCACTCCGGTCAGATCCCGATCGATGGTGTGCTCATCGGCACCTCTCTCGTGCTCGACGCCGAACCTCCGCGTTTTCCGCGTTCGATGGTCGAACGTTGGTCGGCCGAGCTTCCCTTCGTCTCCGTCCTCTTTCCTCGTTGCGGTCAGGTCGTCGGATCGCCCGACAACGCGCGTCGTCTCTTGGCGCAAGAAGAGGCCCTCATCGTTTTTCCCGAGGGGGCGCGAGGGATCTCGAAGACCTTCCACAAACGCTATCAATTGGAAGAGTTTGGTCTCGGATTCATGCGATTGGCCCTCGAGACGAACACGCCCATCGTGCCCGTCGCGGTGATCGGCGGCGAGGAACAGCTGCCTTCGATGGGCAACATCCGTCCGCTCGCGAAGCTGCTCGGAATGCCGGCGTTTCCCGTAATTCCACATGTGATGCTGGGGCTGCCCATGCCGCTGCCGACCCGCTATCGCCTGTGGTTCGGAGAGCCGCTTCACTTCGAAGGCGATCCCGACGACGACGACATCGTCATCGAACAGAAGGTCCGGATCGTTCAAGATAAAATTCAATCGATGCTGCAGCATGGGCTCAAGCGGCGAAAAGCGGTCTTCTGGTGAGCTTCTTTTGTCGTGAACTCCTTGACGGATCCCGGTTCGCGGGCTCTTCTTTCGCCGCGATGACGAGAACGGCTTCTCTCTCTCTTGTGTTTTGTCTCCTGTCCGCAGGATGCGGCGGCGGGACGCGTCAGACGACACCCGATGAATCGGCCGATTTCGGTTCGACCACCGGCGGGATGACACGACGGATCGTGGACATGCCGGTGGGCCTCGATGCGACCGAGTGGCAATGGATCGAAGCCCATTGCACCGAAGGACCACTCGACCTCGCGTCGCGGGGGTTCTCTCAGCGGCTTCGCATTCGAGAGGACGAGACCACACTCCTCTTGGTCTATGATCAGCAATTTTCAACGGAAAATTGCTCGCAGACCGTGGTTCAGCGGGTTTCTCCGCCCGCCGAACCAGGCGAGCTCCTCGTGGAGGAAGTGACGCGTGTGACCGTGCCTTCGACTGGGGCATGCGTGGGCCAACCCGAGCTGCCGCGCCCCGGTGAAGTGCGACGACAGGGCAACCTCCTCGAGGTGCTCGTGCAGCGCTCGAACTGGTGTGGCGGGTTCGAAGTGCGAATGGTGTACGCGCAAGCTCCACCGCAACTCCTCGAGGAGGACGAGATCGCCCGCCATTACGCGGCGGAGTATACTCGTGGCGATTTCCGAGCCATGGCGCGCCTCTTTGCCGAAAGTGGGTCCTTGCTCGAGCCGTTCACCGAGACGGACACGGGCGATCCTTATCGCCACGATGGACGCGCGGCCGTCGAAGCGTGGTATCAGGCAGCGTTTTCGGAAACACCCTGGCGCGCACTGCGGATCGTCTCCATGGAACCAGGAGCCGAGCCTCATACGATGATCCTCGAATGGGAACACATGGATCCGCGCTTGTCCGAGCCGCTCCGCGGGCGAACTCGATTGACTGTCGCCGCGGGTGAGATCTTCGAAGCACAGATCGAACTTTTGTCTGCACCGGAGCTCGCGCCTTCGAGCGGAGAGGAAGCGGCCTCGCCGCCATCGTGAACGAAGTGGATTCCAAGCGTCCGAGTGCCCGTGCCAGTCGAATTCCGCCGCCGGTGGCGTTTCCGATCGAACACACGTCGGATCGCGATGTCGAGTCGTACGCCGAGCTCGAGCTCCCGGAGGGTGAGGGCGCTGTTTTGATCACGGGCATTTGCGGTCGTCTTGGACGTCTGTTTGCGCGCAAGATGCATCGTGAAGGCACTGTCATCGGCATCGATCGCCGTCCGTTTCACGGCAAGCCCCGCGACGTCATTCATCACCAGTTCGATCTCCGCCGCAAGAAGACGCGCGATGTATTTCGAGCGGGCGGCATTCGCGCCGTGGTTCATCTCGGCGTGATGCACGATCCGCGTGCGAGTCGGAAGGAGCATTATTCCTGGAATGTCGTCGCATTCCAAAAGCTGCTCGAATACGCCACGCAATACGGTGTACCGAAGCTCGTTCTTCTTTCGAGCGCGAACGTGTACGGCCCGAGCGCAGAAAATCCGCAGTTTTTGACGGAAGAAGCGCCGCTCTTGGGTGCGCAGCATTTCAGTGAAATCCGCGATCTCGTCGAGGTCGACATGCTCGCGCAGAGCTTTTTCTGGAAGCATCCCGAGATCGAAACAGTGATTCTCCGGCCCTCACACATTCTCGGTTCGGTCCGAAATGCGCCGAGCAATTACCTGAGGCTCGAGCGACCGTGGTCGATGCTCGGCTTCGATCCGATGGTGCAACCGATCCACGAGCGCGATGTGGCACACGCGCTGGGGCTGGCGCTGGCTCCCGGTGTCCGTGGAATCTTCAACGTGAAGGGGCCCGGTGAGGTGCCGCTGTCCAAGCTCTTTCACGTCCTTGGAAAGCGTCCTTTGCGCATCCCCGCGACGGTCGCGAAACCACTGCTCTCTCGCATGTGGGATGCACGTCTGACGTCATTTCCAGTTCCGGAGCTCGATCATATTCGCTTCGTCTGCATGGTGGACGATTCGCGAGCGCGTGAAATCCTTGGCTATCGTCCGCAGTACTCCCTCGAAGAAACTGCATTTGCAGTGATGGACTGAGGCTCCTTCAAAGCCCTCGGCGCTCCGCCAGAGAAAAAAATCATCACTTCTAGAAGTGGACTGTGGCATCGCGTAGTTTTCTGCGATGCAGTTACGCTTCGCATTTTTCTCGCCAGCTCTTGCCCTTCTTGCTCTTCATGGATGCACGACCGAAGAGCCCCCCCACGTCAGCGCGCCCGTCGTGTACGGTGCGACGGACGATCGCCTCGAACCTTACGAACATCCAAGCGCCATTCATCGTGCGATTGCGGAATCCTCGATCGCGATCGAGCTGAGCGCGAGGGCTCTCGACGAGAGCGATCCCGAAGATATTCGCATCGTTCGTGAACGTACCGTGGGAGAACAGTCCAATCTTTGCGCGGACGTGCGCTTTGCGAATCAAATCAACCCAGGAAGCTGCTCTGGCACCTTGATCGATGCGCGACACATTCTCACCGCTGCCCATTGCGTCGACGACGATCGCAATTGTGATGGAAGTTCGACGGTGTGGGTGTTCGATTTTCGTTACGAGTCAGAAGGGCGCTTGGCGACGATCACACACGACGATGTGTATCGCTGCTCGCGTGTGATCGCAAAAGGTCAGGCTCTGGGCATCGATCATGCGATCGTGGAGCTCGATCGCGATGTGGTCGGGCATACACCTGTAGAAATGCGTGTCTCTGAGGAGGCGATTCCGGTTGGAACCGAGCTCGTGCTGATCGGGAGTCCCAACGGCATTCCGATCAAGATCGCGTCAAACGGTTTCGTGACTCAAAGTCGGCGCGATACGCTGTTGGCCACGGTCGATGCGTTCTCTGGAAACTCGGGTTCTGGCGTCTTCGACCTCGAAGGACGCCTCGTGGCAATTCTCTTTTCGGGTGCGACGGATTATGTGCGTCGCGGCGATTGTTATGTGGTGAACCAGATCGACCCGCCGTCGACCAGCGATGGCGAAGGTTTGACCGCAGTCCGTCCGGCGATCGAAGCGTTTTGTCAGACTCCAGGGTTGGTCTCGGATCTTTGCGATTGTGAAGGTCCGTGTGTGGATATGCGCGTGGGCGATGTCTGTGAGGACGCAGAAGCTCTCGTCGCGATGTCGCAGAGGGTGTCGTCGACCTTTGTTGGGTATGCGAATCATCGAGGAGCGAGCTGCGGTGGTTCGGGCCCCGATCGCTTCTACTCGATCACGCTCGATGCGCCGTCACGGCTTCGCGCCAGCACCCGGGGCGCCGATACGGTGCTGTATTTGCTCGCGGGCTGCGCTGGCGAGGAAATCGCGTGTCATGATGATATTTCAAATAGCGATCGGGGTTCGCGCATCGAAGTGATGCTTGCTCCTGGCACCTATGTGCTCGGGCTCGACGCTTATGATGCGAACGCGACTCGCTTCGAGTTGCAGCTCGACATCGAACCAACGAGCAGCGGTGAACAAGACGCGGGGATGTTCGTGCTCGATGCTGGAACCCCCATCGAGGTCGATGCAGGGTCGATCGCGCCAGAGATGCCAGCATCTTCAGGATGCGGTTGTCGCGCGTCGGGGATAGGTCGTTCTTGGACGACGACACTTTTCGCACTGTTGCTCGTGGCCATGGGCTTGCGAATGCATGCGCGTCCGCGTGACTGAGGAGAAGCCGATGTGGAAGAACTCGATCGTCGTGACGTTTGCGATGGGCTGTCTCGCGTGTGCCGAGCAGGTCACGGCACCTGATGCGACTTTTCTTGATGCGTTCGTGAACGTGGATGCGAATCCGAATCAAGGATTGGATACCGGTCTTCTCATCGACGCCAACACCAGTCCAGATGCCAACACCAGTCCAGATGCCAGCGCGCCGACCGACTCGGGAATGAGCTCGGATGCGGCCGATGCGACGACTCGAACCATGTTCGTCGATTTGATCGTGCAACTTCGTGAGTTCCATTCATGGAACGGAACGAACGTGCAGGTCTTTACGCGCGACACACTCGAGAATCGCTTCATTGGGCCAGCCACGGGCACCCTCGTCGAGGGCAGCGCGGATCTCCGAATCCCGAATGGTTTTGGTCGCGATCTCTTTGGGCAGCTGGGCTATCTCTGGCTCGACCGTCCCGGGGATTTGATGTGCACCGATGGGGTCGATCCGATCTACCTCTTCAACATCAACAATGACTT
The DNA here is from genome assembly GCA_964481145.1 of uncultured Sandaracinus sp. Classification (GTDB taxonomy): domain Bacteria; phylum Myxococcota_A; class Polyangia; order Polyangiales; family Sandaracinaceae; genus Sandaracinus. The sequence goes on along the minus strand of CAYZTA010000079.1, from coordinate 12,449 downwards.
CGCGACGGGGCCCATGATCGTGGAGGTTCGATTCTCGGATGAGCCGGTGATGGTCGACGAATGCGGCCCGTTCACCACGCTTTGATCGCCTCAAAAAAAAGAGCGCCCACTTCATAGAGAAGTGAGCGCTCATCGCAGCTCAAGAACGGTTGCGGCACGTGCCGTTGATGCAATCTCGATTGCCCGTGCAATCGGCTTGGACGCGACACTCGGGCGTTTGCTCGATCTCCGCGAAGCAGTAGTACGAGCCTGCCTCTGCTCGGCACAGCGGAAGCTGCGCGTCGATGAGCTGACATTGTGAGTCGGCCATCGTCGGACACTCGATGCGGCAGACACCGTCCACACATTTGCGGCCGCCGCGGCAGTCTGAGTTCTCGTCACAAAAAGGAGTGGGGACCCAGTCGGGGCGACAGAATCGGTCTTCCGTCGCGCAGTAGCTACCAGCGCTGCAGGTGCTGCCCGATGTCTGACAATCCGGCAAACATCGACCATCGACACAATGCTCACCCACATTGCAGTTCGAGCTCGTGGTGCATTCGTTGGCTGGCCTACAAAGCCCACTCTGACAAGTGTCGCCGGCCGAGCATTCGGGGTCAGTCGTGCAGGTGGGCGTGCATTCATTGTTCACGCAGATGCCGCTCGCACAGTGACGGTCGAGCTCACACGTCTCGACACGGTCTCGACAATACCCTTCGATACAGAGCGTGCTGCTGGCGCAGTCTGCCTGCGTGCGGCAAGCATCGTCCGGACGCGGAACGCACGTTCCGCGATAATCGCACCAGAATCCATCCGTGCATTCACCATCGGTGGTGCACGTGTCAGAGGGGACGCAGCTCCCATCGTCGCAGTAGCTGCCGATGGTGCAATCGCCATGGGTACGACAGGTTCTGCTGCCTGGCACACAGGTTCTGCTCTCGCAGATCTCATTGGATCCGCAATCATTGTCGCGTGTGCATATCGAGCTCGGCATGCACCGACCCTCCGCACAGACTTCGCCTGACGAGCAGTCGCGGTCACGCCGACATTCGGGATCCGAGGTATGGTTGCCCGTGTAAATCGGGCAGCCTGGGAGAAGAGCGATCATGGGAAGAGCGAGGAGCACTCCACGTAGGGTTCTCATCGGGACGACTCCTTGGCCGGATTCGCAGCTGGATTAGCGATGATCATGCCACGAAATGGCGAGGCTCCGATCACGTAAAATCATGGGATTTCGGGAGGAGTGTCCACGTTGAGCGTAAACTGAGGTTCACGACCGCGTCCGATGTACCGTGAAGACCTGTTTCCGATCGTCGGACCACGGCTTTCATCCCAGAATCACATCATGTCCGCGAACCCTGTTCTTTTGGTCCATGGAATCTGGGATACGGGTGCGAAGTTCGGTTCACTGCGGCGCGGTCTGGAGCGCGCGGGCCGTGGGTCCGTCGAGACCATCGATCTTCTGCCGAACGATGGGCGTGCGTCGATCCTCGAGCTTGCCTCTCAAGTCGAGCGCAAGGTTCGACACATCCACTGCGAACGCATCGACATCGTCGGGTTCAGCATGGGAGCGCTCGTCACACGAACATACTTGCAGCGTCTCGGCGGCAAGGAGCGCGTCCGTCGATTCATTTCGATTTCGGGGCCACATCATGGGACAGTGACAGCATTCGCACTTCCACATATCGGCGCGCGCGACATGCGCCCAGGGAGCCGACTCCTCACCGAGCTCGCGGCCGATCCCGATCCATTTGGCGAGGTCGAAGTGCACGTGATGTACACGCCCTTCGATTTGATGATCATGCCTGCGACGTCGAGTCGGATTCCAAGCGCTCGCAGCGAGACGTGTTTACCGATTCCTCTTCATCGCTGGATGATCGAAGATCGTCGGGCGATTCAGCGTGTCGTGGAGTTGCTGACGTAGGTCGTGTCCGCACATCCTCCCGTCGCTTGGCTCGCGAGCCAACCACCGGAAATGTCTACGATTTATAACCATTGTCGAATGCCGATCATCGGGCCACCGAGGTCGACTGTGTCGCCAAAGCCGACGACCGCTTCGTAGTGATAGCCCACGAAGAATTCGGTGGCGTCGACGAGAAAGCCGGCGGACGCACGCACCGATGGGATCAGTGTGCTGGAAGAGTCTCCGATGACCACTCCGATGGATGTCTCGACAGAGAGCACCAAAGGACGAATGAAGAAGAAGTCGAGCGCGAAGAGCCCGCCGACCCCATAGAGGCCACCTTGCGAGTCATGGAAATGCCTGAATCCAGGTCCGAACCGCAGCTGTAACCCGATGGCATCGATCAGCCGGAACTCGAGATCGACCCGGCCGATCACGAGCCAATCCGTGGGATCCCAATAGAACGAGTATCGCGTGGCGAGATCGATGAAGAAGAAGAACTGAACGCGTCCGGCCGCCCCGAGACGCCCCGCTCCCTCGAGCACATACCCTCCATCGACTTCCAGACGAAAGGCCGTTCGACCGTCGCGGACATCATTATTTTCATCGAGCGCTGGAAGTGCGTAACCGCCCGCTCCTTCGGCGTAAGGATAGGCGCCGAGCACCGTTCCCCACGGCATGATGATTCCGCCGATGTCTCCCAATCCCGCGTCATGCCAGCTCTTGCGAATGCATTGAATGACGTCCCCTACACATATTGTGTTGCTCGTCGGTGTGTCGGACGCGCTCTCGATCTGCCGGGAGTTCGATCCGCTCCCACGGGATGAACCTCCCGTGTCTCTCGTGCTGCTTTGCTGGCTCGATCCGCGCGCTGCGCGGGATGCGCGTTCGAGCAGCTGTGCATGTGCGGTCGTTTCGAGGCCTATGAGCAGCACGAACGCTGTGAGTCGCAACAGCGACTTCATCGTGACTCTCCTCCGCGCAGCGTGCATCGAGCGCGCAAAGAAGCCCACACCGCGTGGTGATCGCTCGCTCCACGAGAGGGGGCCACACCAGCACCACTCGCCACGAAGCCTCTTGCGAAAATGTGATCGAGCGCGTGTTCTCCGAGCATGCTGCGTGCAGTGGTGCTTCTCGGCGGCGGAGCAACATGCTGCATTCCCTGCAGTGCGAAGCGCTCCACCATCCACGCGAGGAGTTGCTCGCTGACGATATTGAAATCACCAGCGACCACGCCCGGAAGGTTGCGGTAAGGCGCGAGGGCATCACCCCAGACTGCAGCGACCTGCGCTCGTTGCGCGATTTCGCCGGCGAGCAAGGTCTCGTTGTGAACGCTGACGATGAAAAAGGGGCCGCATGGTCCATCGAGACGCGCAGCCACCGCGATTCGTGCGCGTCCATCGAATGGCGCGCGACCGGGAAGCACGACCTTGTGATCATCGATGAACGGCCAACGGCTCAGGATCGCGTTGCCAAAATCGCGTCCTCGATGAACCGACGCAGGATAATAAACCCACGACATCCCGAGCGCGTTGGCGATCGCGCACGTCGCTTCTCGATCCATTTCCTGGAGTGCGACCACATCGGCCTCGAGCAAGCCGGCCGCCACGAGCTCGTCGATGGCTCCCGCGACGTCCTCTGAATACCGAACATTGAACGTGACCACCGTCAGCTCGCGCTCGTCCCTTGAACGGACAACAACATTTCCGCCCGCGAATCGAGGGCCCATTGGGTCCTCGTAATTGAGCGCCGGTGTGCATGCATCGATCCACAGGACAAACGACAGTGCAGCTGCGAGCTCGAGCTTTGTCACGCTCGCACGCTAGCGCTCATCCTCTGGCCAAATCGTTAGTTCGTGTGAAGAGACGTAAAGACGCGCGGCAATCGCGCGCTCACTTGCAGTCCACCTTGGTCAGCCGCGCCGACGCTCCTCGAGAATGATTTCTAGCTCGACCAAGATGGCGAGTAGCCGTCCAAAATCGGTCACTTCTGCCTGGCCTCTTCACCCGAGCGTCGCAGCTCCTCCGCAAACCGCAGCACCGAAAGCATCTTGTGTAGCCGCTCGTTGGCCGTCAGCTTCAGGTTCTCGCGAATCAGCGTGCGATCGACACCAGGCTTGTATGCTTCGATGATCGGATTCGGGTCCAGAGAAACAGACATCAGGTGTGCCATCCGAAAAGTATGTTGGGCATCGCGTCCGAAAGCCAGGGCTGTCGATTAGTTCGTGTAGTTCGTGTGAAGAGAGGTAAAGACGCGCGGCAATCGCGCGCTCACTTGCAGTCCACCTTCGGTGCGATTCGTGGCGGTGATCGAACCGCCGTGGACGTGGAGCGCGCGCTTTGCGATCGCGAGGCCAAGGCCCGCTCCCTGTCGATGACCTCGATGAGGTTCGAGTCGCACCAAGGGTTCGAAGATCAGCTCGAGCTTGTCTTCGGGCACCCCAGGGCCGCGATCGCTGACGAGGATCTCCACCTCGTCTGATTTGGCACGGAGGACGATCTCCACCTCGGTGTGTTCGCGAGTATGGCGGATCGCGTTCCGCAATATGTTGTCGATGGCGCGTCGCAAGAGCTCAGGGTCTGCCTCGACGGTGACATGCTCGAGCATGCCCTCGGAGATTTGGACGCTGCGAGTCTGTGCCTCGAACGCAGCGTCGCGCGCGACGTCACGGACGAGGACATCGAGCTCGATCGCGATCTTCTCGAGCGGTCCGTTGGATTCGAGTCGCTTCAGGGTCAAGATTTCGTTCGCCAAGAAGCCGAGTCGCTCTGCCTCACGTTCGATTTGATCGAGCAACGGTATGGCTTCATCCCCGGCGCGTTGGCGCACAAGCTCGATCGCGACTCGCTGTCGCGCAAGCGGAGAGCCAAGCTCGTGCGCGACATCTGACAGCAGCTGATCGCGCGCATGGATGAGCTTCTGTACGCGTGTGGTCATCGCATCGAAGTCTCTCGCGAGACTCAGGAGCTCGATGGGGAAACCCGCCAGCTCCGGCTCGACCCGTGCTGAGAGATCACCTTCCGCGATCCGATGGGTCACGCTCCGCAAGCGATCGAAGGCGCGGGTCAGGTAACGTGTCAGCACGAGCGCCATGCAAGCGGAGACCACGAGCACGGTGATCGTGCGAAGGGCAAGCGTATCGATCGCGAGTGCTCGAGCGACTGCGACTGTGCCATGACCGTGATCCGCGAATTCGATGAGTGCGATTGCAATGCCGATGAGCGCAGAGGCGGCCCAAAGCGCGAGGAAGACACGGACAAAGAGACGCTTCACGCGCGCTCCACCACATAGAGATAGCCGTGGTTCCGTACGGTTTTGATTCGTAGATGCGGTGAGCGATCGGCGAGTTTTTTGCGCAGGTGACTTACATGAACATCGAGGCTGCGATCGAATGGTGAGAAGGATCGATCGAGCACGGCTCGCGATAATGTCTCACGCGAAACGACGGTCCCTGCATGACGAACGAGGATTTCGAGCAGCGCAAATTCGGTCGTGGTCACCTCGATTTCCACCCCATCCATCGTGACGGAACGAGCGGCCACATCGATCGTAAGCTCACCTTCAGAGATGACTCTGATGCGGCGCATCGACACAGGTCGGCGGAGAATCGCTCGAATGCGCGCCACGAGCTCGCGAGGGTTGAATGGCTTGGCAAGGTAGTCGTCCGCGCCCATTTCGAGACCCACGATGCGATCGATGTCGTTTCCGCGCGCGGTGAGCATGAGCACTGGCAAATCGGAGAACGTTCGCAGCTCGCGCAAGAGATCCAAACCGCTGCGTCCTTCGAGCATCACGTCGAGCACCGCCATGGCGTGCGTGTCACTTCGTGTACGTTCGAGCCCGGACGCGTAGTCGTGTCGCGCTTCGAGTGCGAACCCCTCTTCCGAGAGATACGTCGCGAGCAGCTGGCAGAGCTCGCGGTCGTCATCGATGAGGAGAATCGAAGGGCGGGTCGACACGAAGCAAGAGTACGTGAATGGGCAAGGTCACGCACCCGGGGAGCGGAGCGTTTACATACCTTCACGAAGTTTTACGTCTCATCCGAAGCGGAAGCGATAGAGCATCCTCGGATACGAACGTGGTTCGGAATGTTCGGGAGGTTTGGACAGAGCAAGACGTGGAGTCTGATGGGCTTCATCGCATGTTCGGTCTCATCGCGAACTCGGAACCGATGTCTTCATATGGACGCAGCATCCGCGGCGCGTGAGCCCGCAGCTGCTGACAGCGGACCTCACCGCCCGCGCGATCCGCCGCGACTCCACACTCGCGCCGAACAAGACGAGCCGATGCCACGCTTCGTGGTGGAAGAGCTCAGGGGGTTTCTGAAATGCGGAGTGCTCGCGTGTGGGGCCGTACGATTTCAGTGCAGCGGCTGCGGCCAAGACTTGTTCCGCCTCTCCGATGTTTTCGGCTGAGTCTCGGCGAGCTCATCACGCTGCGAGTTGCTTTGCTCCGATATCGGCGCGTGTGCAGGATTCTATCTCGAGCGGGCCTGTGCCCTCGGCATCGAGGATGCGCGCAGATTTGGGAGCGACCTCGCGTTCAACATACACGCTCACATGCTGCTTCTCGATGGCGTGTACGACTCGCGCAGCAAGTTCACGTCGATCAATCCGCCGAGCCGCGAATAAATGCACGCGCTCTGAGCCGATATCGCCACTCGAGTAGCGCAGTATTTCGAAGAGCGCCGCACCGAAGTCGAGTGCCCCCGCAAACCTCACCGCTTGGGGGCGGTTGCCCTCCTTGCAGCTCGAGTTCATTCCGCCTACACCCCAATCCGCATGACCTATCTGCCGCGTTGGCCGCATGTGTGGAGGGAGGATGGTTCAGCATTTCTGGTTGGTCTGCGCAGTTTGGTGCGGCGTACTCGGCGCAACTGCGGCCACCGTTCTTTTGCGATGGCTATCTCCATTGCTTCGGGCACATTGATCCGATGATGAATTGTTGACTTCGACTACTGGCCTGAGATCGATGGGTGGATGGTATTCATCTTAGAGCGGCTAAAGTGCTCGAGTTCGAACGGAAGTAGATGCACACGAAGCGAAGATTGAGGGTACAAACGACGATCCTCCGCCTGCCGAATGGAATACGGATGACGCGCACGAGCATCATGAGTCTTGGGAGTTTCGCGCTGGCATTGGCCTGCAGCGGGGCAACCGCTGAAGTGGTTCCGCGAACACTTCCTGATCCACCGGTTTCGGAGGCCGAGCGATGCGGGCGAGACGATGAGACTCAGCGAATGGTCTGTATCGCAGCGAACGGCACTGTGCGGTGGGAACCGGAGGACCTAGACGCCGCCGCGATCGAAGTTCACACAGAGGGTACGCGTGCGACGATCGCAAATGACGAAGCCGAGCCTCTTGCCACAGCGGCGCGTACATTACTCGATGCGGGCGTACGGGCCGCAGCGACCGAAAACGGTACGGTTGCCATATCATGGCACGATCGTGGTGCGCTCTGCGCAGGTGAGCCGATTCAATGTTGGCGCACTCCTGCTTTTGATGCGGTTCAGGCCGTCCATGACACAGGCGCCATTGTTCATGACATTACGTGGGATCAATGGGAGCTTCTGTCGGCGCGCCGAGATGGGCCTCCAGTTCTGCGTCAGATATCGATCCAATATCCGCGACGACTGGGCCATAGCTTCATCGTTCTTCCCGACGTGCGCGCGGCGCGCCGAACAGACGTGGTGCCTGCTCCGCAGGCCGTCGCACTCGCGAGCCTGGTACGGGAATCGGGAACGTGGCTGCAAACCAGCTTGGTGACGACCCAGGTGATCATGGGCGGCACGTCAGTTTCCCGATTGAGTCAGTCTGGAACTCCATGCGATGTTCCGATCGCGCTGGTATCTGCAATCTTCGATGGCCGCATTCGGAGCGCAATTGGAGTAGAGCGCAGCGGATCGTGGCGCTTCGCCATGCTCAACGATTTAGGTGATCGTCCACCACAACTCGTAGATGCATTTGATCTGCGTGGTCTCGACCCCGACGCAGTCGGGGTGATGACGCTCAATGAGCAACAAAGGGATAGTTGGACTGTGCATCGATGGGAGCATGTCGTTGCCCTCGTCCCGAGCGGGAACGCGATCATCGCGCATGTGCTGCGCACCGCCACAGGTGAATCCAACGACTACGCCGGAGACCATCAGCATGGAATCGAGCGCTACGAGGAATGTCGCCAACGCATCACCACGAGCGCGGGCCGATTGCAACTCATCGCTGCGAACGGCTTCCGCGCGACGCGTCGTCCTCGCCGCGAGTTCTCATCAGTTGTGTACACGCCCAGATGCGCACCCGATGTCGAGTTCTGCTTCGACCCAAGTGGCGGATTCACATCCTGCCCATGAGAGCACGGCACGGGATGAGTCATCTCACGACGCGCGCCCATCGCGGTCGCCGCCATAAGACCAGCGCGCACGCGAAGGCGTATCCCGGACCGAGCACGAGGCTTGGAAGGATCCACCACGGGCGCGCGTGATCACGCGCCCTCCGCGCGACGACGACGAGCACGGCCGTCGCGAACGCGGCGAGCAAGAACGCACCGAGCGATGACGGCACGCGCTCTCGCTCCGTATGTGCGCTCGGCACACGCGACGCGATCGTGCCGAAGAGCGGCCCAACCGCGAGCCCTAGGATACGACGACGCAACGAGGGCTCGCTCGCTGTGGTTGGCGCGTGCTTCTCGAATACGTGTTCCTCCGTGATGCGGCCGTCGCGCACGACGGCGAGCTTCGAGTGCGTTGCCGACTCGAGCTCGATCGCGACGTAGTCTCCGCCGATCGCGATCCCGCGCACCGAGGTACTGGGAGTGATGAGTCCGGTAACGATGGGTGACGCATCGGTGCCGTTGTCGGGGACGAAAATAACCCCGTCGTCGATCCCGATCGCGATTCCGTACACCGAGTCCTCCGTGCTCATGTTAACGGCGCCGTGAACGAGCCCCTGCGCCAGCGACGTGAGGTTCCCGTCATCTTCCAATCGAAGCACCTCGTTCTGCGCGAGGAGGAACGCTTCGTAGACCACGACGTGCTCCGCGAACTCTCGACAATCACCACTCGCGCGAAGTCCGTCCCGCCCCAGGCACCCGAGCAGTGCTCCGGTGCCATTTTGGTACACAGAGAACGTATTTCGATCCCGATCCTGGAAGATCCGAAACGACCTACCGGTGTACGCTGGCGGCCACAAGCGATGCGTGCGCCCCTCTTCGATCTCGTCGAAGGTGCGGAAGCGATACATGGCGAGCAGCTCGCGCTGTCGAGCCGTGACGATGTTCCCGCCGCGATCGACGCCGACCGTGGTCCAAGGCACGTGCGCGGAAACAGGATGCCGCTCTGCTGTGCGCGCCGAGACCTCGGCGACGACCAACGCCATGAACAAGACCACGACGCTCGTCGTCGGGGTCGTGACGAGTGAGCGCAGCCAGAGCTCGGTCGCTGCGAGCGGACGACCCCATCGCTGAATCGAGAGCACGACTGAAACAGCAGAAACGACGCACGCTACGACCAGTCCGATCTCGACGAGCCACACCGGGACGTCGTGGGGACCTTCGTTGTTCCCGAAGAAGTACATCGTCGCGAACAGCGAGCCGCCGAGCGGCGCGACGAACGCGACGTGAGCGGCACGCGCCATCTGCGCGGCGTTCGCGACCGCGAGGTACGTGACGAGTGCGATGATCACGCCCTGCGTCATCACCGAACGAAGGATGAGATCGGCAAGCGAAATCGACGGGCCCCCGATCGATCCCCACGCGCCAAGGAGAAGCCAGAGGAGCACCACCGGCACTGCGATCACTGACGTCGATGCCAACGCGCCCACGCCGATCTTCGCGGCGGCGAGGCTGCTCCGCGAGCGAGGAAGCAAGAGCCACCCGTCCCACGTGCCGCTCCTCATCTCCTGGACGACGGATAGCCACGCGATGAACGCGCCGCTCCCGAGGGCGCCGGGGAAAATGACGGGGCGCAACATGATCGGATCCGCGAACAAGCGATAGCGATCCTCCGCGGGACACACGATGAAGATGAACGCGACCCCGAGCGTGATGAGCACGAGCCCGATGCGCGCCGCGCGACCGACGATGCTCCACTCGCGCGCGAGAAGTGGGAACTTCATGATGCCTCCTTGGCCGCGAGCCACGCGAGCGCGAGCTCATCGAAGGTCACCGAACGGGGCGCGAGCTCCGCGTTCGTAATCCGCGCGAGCTGCGCCGTAACGCGTGCCCTCGTCGCTGCGTCGCCACGAATCACGACTTGATGCTCGCGTCGTCGCGGCCACACGTGAAGCACGCCGTCGACCCGACCGAGTTCGTCGAGCGAGGCCTCCCGCGGCACGTCGACGGCACAGGCGTCGTCCACGAACGACTCGAGCTCGATCGCCGCCGAACCGCGGCCGCGCGCGAGGAGCACGAGATCGTCCGCGACGCGCTCGACATCGGCGAGCTCATGGGTCGCGAGCATGACCGAGATCGCGCGCTCGCGCGTCGCCGCGAGAATGGCTTGCACGATCCGCCGCCGCACGAGCGGATCGAGGCCGAGCGTGGGATCGTCGAGGAGGAGCAAATCCGGCCTCTGCGCGAGCGCGAGGCTCACCACCGCGGCCGCGCGTTGGCCACGCGAAAGCTCCCCGAACGTGGCACGTGGAGCCAGATCGAGCTCGCGCCCGAGCTCGACGAAAAGGGCGGCGTCGAAGTCTGGATACACATCGGCACGGAAGCGCGCGAGTTCCGAGATGCTGCGGTGCTCGAGTTCCGCGTGACGCTCGGAGACAAACGCGATGCGCGCGTGGTGCTTCGGTGCGAGCCAGGTGGGGTTGCGCCCGAAGAGCCGCACCTCTCCGCTCGCGATCGACACGAGGCCAAGCAGCGCGCGGAACAGCGTCGACTTCCCCGCCCCATTCGCGCCGACCACTGCGAGGACGCGCCCGCGCTCGACGGAGAACGAGAGGCAATCGAGCGCGACGTGATCGCCATAACGCACGACGAGATCCTTCACCTCGACGTCCTTCGTTCCGAGCTCAAGCCGACTCGCGACCATGGCGGCCTCCCTTCGTCAATACACGCGCGCGCACGCAGCATTCCTCGATCGCCGCGTCGAGCTCGGCGCGGGTGGCCCCCACTGAGATTGCTTCGGCGACCACACGCTCGACGGCTGCGCGCAGCCGGCGCTTCCGCTCGAGGCTCCCGACGTGCGGTTTTTCGTAGGTGACGAAGAGCCCGCGCCCCGGCTCGGACACCACGTCCCCCGCGCGTACGAGCTCGCCGTACGCCTTCGCGACCGTGTTCACGTTCACGACGAGATCCGCCGCGACTGTGCGGACGCTCGGGAGCGAATCTCCCGGGACGAGCTCACCGCGCGAGATTGCGGCTCGCACTTGGTCCACGATCTGACGATAGATCGGAGATGGGCTGCCGGGCGTCGTGTGGAGGCGCAAGCGCTCGGAATGGCGAACCATGTGTACTGTGGTACGTAGTACGGTTGGCACACAAACGCAATCTTGCGACGAAATTTCGATCAGCGAACGGAAACCGCGCTGGAGAGGAAGACCCATGGAAGGGCGGGACTCGCTGGCTCACGAATGAACATCGAGCAGCTCACGTAGTGAGACGCGATCAAGTCCCTCGATGAGATATTCGATGGAATCGTCATGTGGCAGATTCTTATCCATAAACGCTGTATTCATCGCATCCCTTTGATCTGCGATCGCGCTCTATATGCTGATGTCATTGATGCTATTGAGGCTCGACTTTCGGTAGGAGCCGCGTACGCTGCGCGGCGATGCGTGAGCGTGTTCTTTTTATCTTTCTCCTGCTGATCGGGGTCGGATGCTCGGGACGCGTCGAGACGCCGAGTTCGGCGAGGAACGAGCCAATCGCCGAGACCGCCGCCGAGGCGGTCGCTGAGATCGAGCCCGAAGCACTTGTCGAGACGGTGGCCGCGCCGGAAGCACCGCCCGCGGAGTGCGTGGTGCGAGTCGCGGCACGAGTCGCGAGCAATCGAGCCCGGCCGCTGGTCGCGCGGGCAGGCGATGCGGCGCTGGTGCTGCATCGGCCGGCGCGGCGCGCGGTGTGGGCGGAGAGCGGGTGCGCTGGCAACGATCAGGTCGTGCTCGTGGACACGTCGGGCATGACGTCCGAGCTCTTTGCCGACGCGACGCATGAGGGCTGTCCGCTCCGCGCCTTCCACGTCGACCTGGTCGCGAGTGAGGTCGGCCTCGCTGCGGTCGGGTGCGGCTCGACCGAGGCGGGTAGTGTTGAGTGCCGACTCGCCGGGCCTGGTCTCGTCGAGGACGTGGCGCGTGAAGTGCGCTTCGAGGGTGCGTGCGCGCCTGAACCGGTCGAGCTCGATCTCGACGCGCAGCTCGGCGAAAACGGCGTGCGCATAGCGGTAGCGACGCCTGGCTGTGGTGTGCTGGTCGCGCACGTGAGCGCCGGTGAAGTCCGAACGCGCGTGGCGGTCACGGATGCGCGCGACGCGCACGTGAGGCTCGATGGAAGCGCGCTGGTGTGGGGCTCGCGGCGCGCCGAGCTAACCAGCTTCGCATGGACTGGCGATCAAATGAATCGCGCGACATGACCA
>CAYZTA010000078.1:0-22570 GCA_964481145.1 uncultured Sandaracinus sp. | reverse complement strand
CGTCCAGCAGCGGCGCCGTGTATGTGTTTCGACGCAGCGCAGAGGGAGTCTGGTCACAAGAGGCGTACATCAAGGCATCCAATACTGAGGGGGGCGACCAATTCGGCAGTTCGGTTTCTCTCTCCGGGAACCTCTTGGTCGTGGGTGCGTTCATGGAAAGCTCATCGGCCACCGGCGTGAACGGCGATCAGGCGAACAACGGCACTTCTTACAGCGGTGCCGTGTACGTCTACACCCACTGAGTCATTGGAGTCTCAAGGCGATGGATCGAACGCCCGCGGAGGCTCGCCGAGTGACGCGTAGCTTTCATCGCGATCTCGGAGGATGTCATCGAGCATGGCGCGCACCTGTGCGACACCCAATCGCCGAACGGTTTCGTGATTGGCATTGGCGATGCGCTCGTGCAGCGGTTTGGGCGTCGGAGTGTGTAAGAACGCGTCGAGGCTCATGTGCGAAGGGTCGAAGAACGACGTGCCTGAAGGCGCGGTGCGGCGCACTCGTTCGAGCACGGAATGACGGACGAGTTGAATCGTGGGATCGGGCGTGCGCCGAACGAAAGGGACGAGTCGTTCGGGGGCGTGAAGATCCGGTTCGGCCTCGGGGTGAAATCCTTCCATCGCCATGACGAGCCCTTCTTCCGAATGCTGGTGCGCGGCGCGCAAGCGCTCGACGAAACGTGCGAAGGCCAAGCGCGGCTCCGAGACACGCGGGAAGATGAGCAGAGCGATTTCGAGATGGTCTTCGTGGGCGATCGCGCGGGTCACTTCGAGCGCCGTCGAGAGCTCGAGCGTAGGGCTCAGCATGACGACTTCGCGGGTGTGACCTTCGACTCGAGAGCGCTCCGCGTAAGGACAAAAGCCAAGGGTCTCGACGATCTCGACCGCGTAACGTCGGTACACCCGAAGGCACTCGCGCTCGAGCGTTGTGTCGTTTGTCATCATGCTCCGTGTCGAACTCCGACGAGCCGTTGGAGAACCGACTGAAGCTCGCCCACGGAGATGTCGATGTGCTCGACGACACGTCCATAGAGCATCGCCGTCGGGACATCGCGACCATGGCGCTCTTTCTGGAGTTCGGAGAGCTGCCAAAGGATGATTCGCTCGACCCGGGTGAGGCCATCGCGCACGTCGGGCATGCGATCGAGCTTCCATTGTGAAGAGCGCGTCATGTCGAAATCATAACCTGAGTTGCGTGTCGCGTCGGATGGAGGTAGGCGGTTCTCCATGCGCGCGGTGTGGATTCGAAAACATGGGGGGCCTGAGGTCCTCGAGGTGCGTGAGAGCCCCGATCCCGAACCGGCAGCGGGTGAGGTGCGTGTTCGAGTCAAAGCATGCGGCTTGAACTTTGCGGAAGTATCGGCTCGACAGGGCCTCTATCCCGATGCGCCGAAGCCGCCGTGCATCGTCGGCTATGAAGGCGCGGGCATCGTCGAGGAGCTGGGAACAGGCGTGGAGGGCCTCACGCCAGGGATGCGTGTCGTGTTCATGAAACGCTTCGGCGCCCATGCCGATGTGGTTTGTGTGCCCGCGATCCAAGTGGTTCGCATGCCCGATTCGATGAGCTTCGAGCATGGGGCCGCGCTTCCAGTCGCGTATCTTACCGCGTATCACATGCTCTTTCGCATCGCGCGTGTGCGCTCGGGGGATCGCGTGCTCATCCACATGGCAGCAGGCGGAGTCGGAACGGCGGCTCTTCAACTGTGTCGTCATGCCGGAGGGATCACGACGTTTGGAACGTGCAGTGCACGCAAACACGATTACGTGCGGAGTCAAGGCTGCGATCATCCGATCGACTATCGGAGCCAAGATTATGTCGAAGAGATCCAACGGTGGACCGACGGGCGCGGGGTCGATTTCGTGTTCGATGCGCTTGGAGGTCCAGATTGGAAAAAGGGGTATTCGATCTTGAGTGAGTCGGGGATGCTCGTTTGTTTCGGAATGGCCAACGTGCAGAAGCCCGGCAAACGAAACCTCCTCCATGCGCTCACGCAAGTGCTCCAGATTCCAAGGTTCAACCCGCTCCAGATGACCGGCGACAACAAAGGTGTTGCCGGGCTCAATGTCGGCCATCTCTGGCATCGCCTGGACATGCTTCTCCCCGAATTCGAAGAGATCGTCCGTCTTTATGGCGAAGGCGCCATCGAACCGCATATCGATTCAGTGCACCGCTTCGAAGATGCGAAGAGCGCGTTTGCTCGATTGGAGCACGGTGCGAATCTCGGAAAGGTGATCTTGATTCCTTCCTGACGACGTTCACCGTGGAGGTGTCCACGCTTGGAAGGGAAGGCGACGGTTCCCCTCCACCACCCATCCAGACTCGACGCTGGGATAGGGATAAAACGAGTCCCAGACATTGGTGTACACCGTGTTGTTGCGAAGGACGAGACGCCGGATCTGTGCCGGGTTGATCTCGAGCAGGCTCGGTGCCTCGTGATGAAGCACGTTGTCTTCGAGGATGACCGTGCCAACGTGGTCTTCGGGTTGAGTGCCGATCATGATCCCCGTGCGCAGGAGAACATTGCGCGCTGCATACGCGAGATCGCTGCGTCCATGCACACGATAGTCGTGCTTTGCGCCATTGGAGAGCACGTTGTCTACGACCACGCTCCGTTCGACATCGTGCATGCGCAAGGTTGACTCGGGTCCTGCGGATCGAAAGGTATTGTGCGCCACGATCAAGTCTTCCCCATCGAGCGGCCCAGTATCGCCGGCCCAGAGGGAATATCGTTCGGCTGTCACATCGCTTCCGATGACGGCCACCCGTCGTCCGCGGATCACGAGCGCGCTGTCGTTTGCTTCCATGTGCAGGTTTTCGAGCGACACATCCGTCACGAAGAGGTCTTCGTCATAACGGACGTCGGGATCCCAAGCGGCGGGAGGAAGAAGCTCGATCGAGTTGACCTGACCATCGGCAATGCGAACACGGTGGACACCGCGATCGATCACGATGCGTTCGATGCGCGCGCGAGGTCCGAGCAAGACCTCGATGTCGGACGCATGGATCGTGATGGGCGCATCGATGCGTGCGTTCACTTCGATGCGTGTTCCAGCGCGATCCACGGCTTCTTGCACTTCATTGGCGCTCGCTGCGCGCACTGTGCGCGCGATGCGAGGAGGCTCGGGCCATCGGAGCTGGGCGAGCTCCCTTGGAAGCTCGCCTAGATCCTGAGAATCGCGGGGGTCCTCCCCCTGCGCGCTCGCCAAGCTTGCGCGGGTTCCACCGCTGCTCGCTTGACCTTCGCGCGCTGTGTTCGGGGCCCGCACGTGAGTCTCTCCTCGATTGCAGGAGCATGCGAAGAGCGTGAACGGAAAAGCGAGCGTGAGGGTGATGTGGATGAGACGAGACATGATCGACACAGAGTATGTGCACACCTCGCGCCATCCGCATCCGAGGGATCAGAGGCGAATCTGCGCGCCCGCGAGGAACACATACTGAGGCGAGAAGTGGGCGATGGCATCGACATGGAGAAAGTTGAACTGGAAAGGACGTACGAAAACACCGAGCAAACCGTCCAGAAAGACCGCACGGGCTTCGGCACCTGCGCCAAATGCGAATGCCGAATCGTTCCATGAGCCGCCCGGACCTTCGATGATGATGTGGCGGAGCCCGAAATGAACGAAGGGCACGGCAAGAAGTGAGAACTCTGAGCCGGAGATGATGGCGATCTCCGAACCGAAGCGGCCAAAGAAATCGAGACCCCACCATGAGTAGTTCCCAAGTGTGGTGGATTGGGATTCCCAACTCTGAACGAACGCAGCACCCAAGAAGAGCGACGCCATGGACCCGAATCTCATCAATCGAATCGCGACGCTCTCTTCGATGGCGGGAACGGATGCGTCGACCTCCGTCGCGTGGCCGAAGCCGGCACCCACCGAAACATGCACGAGAGAGTCCAGGGGATCTCCATCGTCTTCGGATGGAATTTCCTCGATCGGAATTTGTGTGTACTGCGCGCTCACGGCTGTGGGCCACACAAAGAACAATGCGAACGACAAAACACGAAGACCACCACGACAATCGAACATGGATCGAATTCTCCTACGAAGATGAGTCTGGCTGTGTCACCAGCGACGGGGCCGAAAGCAGAACTCGTGCCGCATTTTGTCAGATGATTTCAAAGAAGAACGTGGCGAAGCGCGTACGGATATTCACATGACCGCGTACGACGCGATACACAGCTCATGCATTCTTCGCTCGCTTGGGATACACCTCGGCTCCCTGGATGGACGAATCCGAAAAAAATCCGCACACGGGCGAACAGCTCGGGGCGCGCGCGCGTAGGGGCGCAATGTGGTCGCTGCTCGGATATGGCGGCGGTCGATTGCTCGCGCTGATTTCGAACCCACTCCTCTCCTATCTCATCGTTCCGGCCGTTCGCGGCATGATGGAGCTCGTCAATCCATTCGTGATCGGCTTCGAGCTCCTCAGCGACATTGGAATCGGGCCGAGCATCATCCAGAACAAGCGCGGCGGTGATCAAGACTTCGCCGATGTGGCATGGACGATTCAAGTCGTGCGCGGCGTGTTGCTATGGCTCGCCGTGTGTATCGGCGCGATCCCATACGCTTGGCTCACCGGCCATGCCGAGCTCGCATATGTGCTTCCCATTGCGGGGTTGACGGCGATCGCAGGCGGACTCACCTCGACCAAAGTCTATACGGCGAGTCGCGAGCTTGCGATCGATCGATTGACCACCATCGAGCTTGGATCGCAAGCCGTTGGCTTCGTCGTGAAGGTCGTGTGGGCATGGTTGAGCCCCACCGTGTGGTCACTCGTCGTGGGGGGCGTGTCGGTGCTCTTCACGAAGATGATCTTGAGCCACGTGCTCTTGCCCGGCGCGCGCAACCGCTTGCGTTGGGATCCAGAGGTGGCCAAAGAGCTCGTGAGCTTTGGTCGCTGGGTTTTTCTCAGCACGTTGCTCACGTTCCTGACCGGATATGCCGACCGCTGGATCTTCGGAGCGATGATCCCGCTCACCGTGCTTGGCCTTTATGGCAATGCGCTCGTGCTCTCGTCTTTGCCGATGGAGGCGCTCAGCCACCTCGCACATCAGGTGGTGTTTCCCCTCTACGCACGGGTGGTTCATTCCGGGCAAGAGCTGGGTCCAGTGTTTCGCCGCGCGCGTTTGCCGCTTCAGATGATCGGCGGCTGGGCGCTGTCGGGGCTCATCGCGGGTGGGCCCACGGCGATGAGGTGGATTTGGGAAGAAGCGTGGTGGGGCTCGGGATGGATGATTCAAATCCTCGCCGCCTCGTCATGGTTTCTGGTGTGCGAATCGACCAATGGTGCGGCCATGTTCGCACGCGGTGAGCCGCGTTGGGTCGCCGCAGGGTCGTTCGCGAAGCTCATCGGGATGTGTGTGCTCATTCCGGTCGGATACTGGATCGCAGAGTTTCCTGGAGCGCTCGTCGCTTATGCGGGCACCGAGCTTTTCCGGTACGCGATTTCGCTTTGGGGCGTGCAGCGCCTCGGCCTCGACGCCAAGTTGCAGGACTTCGGCCTCACGTTGATGGTGGGTTTCGTGGGCGTTTCGGTCTGGCAGCTCGCTGAGTATGTGCGGACGTTGAACGTGCCCGTGGGCCTCGAGGCCGTCCTCGTGGCTCTCACGGTCACGCTCGCATGGGTCCCGGTGGCGTGGCGACCGCTCGTCCAATTCTTGAACGAACGACGCGCTCGTCGCGCTTCTGACTCGACTCAACGCGAGGGTGGCGCCGTATAGGGCATCATTCGGTTCGATTCGATGATCCAGCCCGCAGGCGGTGTGCCGCTGCAATACAAGCAGTTCCAGACATCGCTATAAACGGTGTTGCCGCGCAACGAGAGCAGAGGAATGTCGAAGTCGAGCTCGAGCAAGCTCGGCGCGCGATGATAGAACGTATTGTCTTCGAACCATTGCTGTCCGATGTCGTCATCCGGCAACCGGCCGAGGAACGCGCCCGTGTCGATCAACGTGTTCCGCGCGCCCCAGTTCAGCTCACTGCGACCGTGGACTCGATAGTTGTGCTTCTCTCCGTTGGCCAATCGGTTGCCGATGGTGGCGCTCCTTCGCACGTGGACGAGCCGCACGGTCGCTTCTGGACCCTGACAAGCGATGTCGTTTCCGGCGACGATGACGTCCTCACTCTCGAAGAACGCCGTGTCGCCGAACCAGATGCCGTAACGCACGGCGCGCGCACGGCTATGGGTGATCGCGATGCGAACTCCACCCCGCATCAAGAACGCAGTGTCGGCTGCATTCACGTCGACACGATCGATGAGCACATCGGTCGTCCGCCACTCGGGGTGAAACTCTTCGGTCGGATAATATTGACCGGACACCTGCATCTCGATGACGCCGAAGCTTCCGCCCCGCACCACGATGCGTGCGATGCGATTCGCGATCCAGACGCCATGGGCCGAGGCTCCGGGCTCGAAATCGAGTTCGATGTCGCTCACGGTCACTTCGATCACCCCTGCGATGGTGCCCGAGACGCGAATGCGCGTTCCCGAGCGCATGGCCGCTCTCACTTCTGCGAGCGTGCTCGCGCTCGCCTCTCGAGTGATCATGGGGGCCGCAGGCCATGCCACGCTCAGACCAGGAGGGGGAGTTCCGAGGTCGTAGGTGGGATCCCCTGGGGATGGTGGTGGGCCTGCATCCCACCCAGGCGATGGGCCGGAATCGGTCCACGCAAAACCTCCATCGGCCGTGGGGTCATGCGGGCTCTGTGGAGGCGCTTGCGGCTGTTCTCCGGCCAACGTGCCCACACAGCCTGGAATCGCAAAGCACAGCGCAGAAAGGCCCACACACGCCGTACGCCTCGAAATATTCATGGCCAAGCGCGAAAAGTATCATTGTTCGGCTCGGGCGTGCCAGCTCCCCGGTTCGCGCATATGAGTGCGGGGGTGTGGTAGAGAGCAGCTCTCATGATCAACCGTCGAACGGATGAACGATGCGCGTGACCTTCGTCGTTGCGAGCGCGGATCTCTCGGGTGGGTGCAAGGTGATTGCGATTCACGCGCGTCTTCTGCGCGAGCGCGGTCACGAGGTGCTCGTGGTCACGCCTGGGGCTTGGCGTCCAACACTCCGGCAGCGTCTACGCAAGTGGATCAAAGGCAAACCGCTTCCGCGTCCGCCTTCCGTCCAGCGCTCGCATTTCGAGCTACAGAATGTTCCGCTCAAGGTTCTCGAACAGCATCGGTCGATCCGCGCCCATGACGTGCCCGATGCAGACGTGATCGTTGCTACATGGTGGGAGACGGCCGAGTGGATTCGCGATTTCCCTCCTCGAAAGGGCGCGAAGACGTATTTCATTCAGGGCTGGGAGCGCTACATCGAAGGCATGCCAGGCGATGCGGTGGATGCGACGTTTCGGCTGCCTTATCGCAAGATCGTGATCTCGCGTTTTCTTGCGGACGTGGCCCGTGATCTTTCTGGCGAGGACGACATCACGCTCGCGCCGAACGCGATCGACCCAGCGCAGTTCGATGCACCTCCGCGCAGCAAGCAACCACGACCGACCTTGGGATTTACGTACTCGTCTTCTCATTGGAAGGGGTTTGATGTGTGCCGCGCGGCCGTCGAGAAGGTGAGAATCAAGTTCCCTGACGTGCGCGTCATCGGGTTTGGTGCGGAACCTGAGAAGACACATCAGCCCTTGCCGCTGCGCACGGAATACGAAGAGAGACCTGCGCAAGATCGCATTCCGCGCATCTATGCGAGCGCCGATGTGTGGCTTTCGACGAGCCGTCTCGAGGGGTTTGGATTGCCGGCGCTCGAAGCCATGGCGTGTCGCACGCCGCTCGTCGCCACGCGCTACGCAGGCCCGATGGATTTCGTCGTGCATGGCGAGAATGGTTTCCTCGTCGATGTCGATGATGCCGACGCGCTCGCTGCGCGGGCTTGTGAAGTGCTTTCGATGTCCGAACCTGTGTGGAGTTCGATGAGCGAGGCGGCCCATCGCGCAGCGCACGCGCATTCGTGGCTCGACTCGTCGCGGAAGTTCGAAGAAGGATTGCGGAAGGCCATCGAAGACTCCGCATGATCGCCAGCGAGCTCACGTTCGTCACGCGCGACGAGGACTTGCTGGCAGCTGGAGAGCGAAAGGGAGTGCGCGTGATGGACTTGCGGAGATAAGCGTCCATCGTTCTCTATGCGCTCCACCGATGGTTGGAAACGCCACCTAAAACGGTGGTGCGGTCGGGTGCGGTGCTCCTGCTCGTTGACGTTGTTCGCGGCGCGCTGCGGGGCCTCGTGTCTTGGCTGATTTCTGCCGAGCGTAGTGCGGGAGCACGCCTGCGAGGACGCCCGAATAGAAATAGGGCAAATACGAGAAGAGTCCGTTGGGCAAGAGATCTACGGCGTTGATGGCGACGATCAGCGCGAGGGCCGCGACGAGATGGCGCTCGCCGGGATCACGAATTCGTTTTCGTTGCCGATAAGCCGCGACGACGGGCCAGAGCAAGAGCCCGAACATCCCCACATATCCGACGAGACCACGCTGGCCGAGCTCGATGATCCAATGCCCGTCGGTGACGGAGAGGTCTTCTCCCGTGGTCTGATCGAAGATGCGCTGACGGCTATAGCCGCCCCATCCAAAGAGCATTCGTTCGCGGCCACGCGCGAGGAGTTGATCTTCATTGTCGAAGCGGAACCACAGCGACAAGGCTCGGTCTTCGCTTATCCCCATGAAAAAATCGGTTAGTTCTTGGGTCGGAAAAAGATCGGCGCCGCGCAACAGAGGAAACGTGAACACGAGCCCTGCGAGCGCGAGCGGCAAAACGAAGCGAGGCTTTTTGATGACCGCGAGCAGCGGCACGAGCACGAGCGCATAGACGATGGCGCCGGTGCTCTTGCACAAGATGAGGACGCCGGTGAGGTAGGGTGGCACATACCACTTCGTTTGCTTCGCCTTCCATCGTGCGAAGGCTGCGATGACGGCCGAGAGGAAGAACATCGCCACGCCGAGGCCCGTGATCATGAAGATCGTGGGCCGGTATCCGCCGCCGCGGATCGTCATTTCGAAGCTCGCGGGGTGATAGCCGTAGAGCATGCGATGCGATTGCGGGCTCATGCGGATCTCGAAGAGCGCAAAGAGCGTATAGAAGAGCCCCGCGACCATCAAAATACGCATGAATTCGCGCAAATCGGAGGGAGAGCGAACCATCGCGCGTCCGATCAAGAACGGGAAGAACACAAAGAGTGTGTCTTTGACGGTGCCGGCGAAGGCGTCGTAGAGGGTCAGCGCTTGACGTGATACGGGCCCGGTCACGAGGGTGTCTGGGTTGGTGAGCGCGGTTCCGATATTCGCGATGACCACCAGCACGAAGAATCGATCGACGCCGCGCAGAGGGCGCGCGCGCTCGATGCGTTCACGTGCTTTCCAGAGACAGCCCACGAAGACCCAGAAACTGGCGATCGAGAGCTTGTCCATCGGGGGCAAGAGCGGTGGGTCGAAGTTGATCACTTCGGGCAGAAACATCACGCCGCCGAGCATCGTCCAGATGGCGGCAGTCACCGGCTGCATCCGTGCGAAACAGATGAGCGCGATCGGTGCGAAGAGGACCAATGCGGTCCATGAGATGATGTTGGGAGTGCCGTCCATGAGAGCCCGTGTCGACCTTTGTACAGCTTCCCACAATTTCGTGCCCATGTGCTCGCCCAGCGGCGTCACTCTTCAGCAGCTTCGCCATCCGCAGCTCGGTGCTCATCTTTGGGATGAGTAAAGGGAGCCATTGCGCTCTGTCCTCGACTCGAACACCATCACCGGCAGGTTATGGCGATCAGCATCGTTGCCCACGACATGTCCTTCAAAGAAGGGGTCCTCGACTTCAACGCGCGCATGCGTGCTGGAGGTTCCAAATACGGGTTTTACGTCGATCCGGAACCCACTTGGATTCCGAAGCGTGACCCGGCACAGCGGGTGTGGCGCGAGTTTTATCTCGCCATCGAGAACGGTCGGGAGGTGCGCGGAGGCTATGCGCTCAAACCCCAACAGTGGTGGATTCATGGAGAGCCACGCACCGTGACGGATTGGCAGGGACCTTTCTCCGAGGGTGCGATTTCGAATCACTACGGCGCGCTCGGGCTCCGTATGTTGCGCGACATGCTGAAGAAGCAGCCGCTCCTTTATTCGTGGGGGCATGGGGGAGAAGACCAAGCCATCGTTCAACTGCTCGAGAAGTTGCAGTGGCAATTGCATCCGACGCCCTTTCTCTTTCGAGTGGTGCGACCATTCCACTTCGCTCGAGGCAATCGCTATTTGCGTGAAGATCCCAAGAAGCGCGCGGTGCTCGACGTCCTCGCGTTCACCGGTCTGGCGTCGGTGGGGGGGCGCCTCGCGAATGCGGCGTTGCGCATCAAGTCGGGCCGAAGGTTCTGCGCGCGCGCAGAGTTGGTTCCGGAATTCGGGGCGTGGGCCGACGCGATTTGGGAGCGCGCGAAGCATGATTACGCAGCGCTCGCTGTGCGTGATGCGAGCGCGATGAATACGCTCTTGCCGCCAGGGCAGATGCAGCGCGAGTGGTCGGAGCAGCTCCGGCTCCGGGTGCGGGATCCGAAAGGACGAGACTTGGGTTGGGCCATCGTTTGTTCGCGGAAGATGGAAGATCATCACCGCTATGGACATGTGCATGTCGGGACTCTCGTCGATTACATGGCGCCCGCTGAACATGCAGGTGAAGTCGTACACGCGGGGTTCGAGTTCCTGCGTGCGCGAGGGGCCGAGCTCGTGATCGCAAATCAGAGCGATCCTCGATGGATTCGGGCTTTCGAGGACAATGCGTTCTTGCGTGTCGAAGGACGCCGCCTCTTTTGTGCGGCCCCCCCGTTGATGGCGGCGTTTGGTTCTTGGGAGCAGACGAAGACGCGCCTTTTCTTGACCAACATGGACGGTCACGGCCCCATGGGACTCTGACCAGAGTCGCATTGATCGACGGTTGCTCTCGAAATCACGTTGGGTGTAGGGTCGAAAGATGACCCGAACGATCGCACTCGCTGCGGTTCTTGTGTTCGTCCCTTTGCCAGCGTTCGCGCACGGCGGCGGCTTGGATGCGAATGGCGGTCATCACGATCGGCGTCGTGGTGGCTATCACTGCCATCGCGAGCCTTGCTTTTCACGCCAGCGCGCCCGTCGTGAAGAGCCGCCTCCGCAGCGGCGTGACGAGCGCAGCCAACGATCGCAGGTCCCGGACACGCCCTGAGGTGGACGCATAGTGTGGGATCGACTCGTCAGAGTCCGCCGCCTGCGACGACGTAGAGGAAGTTGATGCACATCTCGTCTTGCGTGCCCTCTCCCCAGGTCACCGGCAAGGTGCGATCCCTCGTGTCGTAGGTGCACGTGATGCGGAGTGAATCGAGCGATGAAATCGTGATTGGTGTCTCGAAAAAATACGAGAGTTGCCAATTGAAATTCCAGCGTGGAACGTCGATCAGGCACTGCGATTCGGTGCTGTCATGCGGAAGATGCTCCACCCGCAACTCGCGACCGAGCGTGTGCATGTGGGGGAACATGCCGTAGATGGTCAACGAAATGTCGGCACCTCCCGTGAGCACCGAGAGGTTCTCCGTGTGCGTCGTCGAGACGCTCTCGACGCGAGGCGGCAGCATCAGCCCGAGGTCTGCTACGGACACGATGCCCGCATTGGTGGCTCGCGCCGCCGTCTCGAGATCGACGCGCGTCTGATCGGTTCCGTCTCCCGCGGCGAGCAGGTTGTAGTGCACCTGGATGATCAACGGCATCCCGCCGATGAGGCGTATACCCGTGTTTTCTGGATAGTGAGTGGCGCCGCTTCCGGGCGCCCAGAGCGCGACTGGGTAGGCGTTCACGCCGGCGCCGCCGAAGCATGGATAGCCTGTGCCCGTGTCTTGACTTCGCGCGGCGTTCGCGGCGCTGCCGTTGACTGGTGCGTACACGATCACGTGATGCACCATCGTCGAGTTGCCCGGACGCACTTGGAATCCTGTCAGATAGGTGTCGGTCGCTTGGACCGCATCGACCACGAAACAACGGTAATCGTCGCTCGCCGATGTCGATGGCGCATATACGGGGGTCTCGATGGTGCTCGTCGATCCCGTCAAGGTCGGCAAGCTCGGAACGGTCGGTGCAGGCGTGGAGGGATCGCCCATCGGCTCACCCTGCTCATCCCACGCAGCGAGGATTGCGAGCTCGGCGTCATCGAGCCAGCGCGCACCTGAGAACGTATTGCACTCACCGGAATTGTCGGCTGGCCATGGTGGCATGATGCGATCGCGGGTGGTTTCCTTGATGCGCGTTGCGAGTCGCGCCGCAGACTCATAGGTGTCGAGCGCGAAGGGTCCAATGCCACCCACGGAATGACACCCCACACAGTGCTCCGCGAGCACAGGACGCACATCACCGAAATACGTCACGGTCCCTGCGTCGGAACTCACGCTTGCATCGAGTGGTGTGCTGTGATTTTCACCACAACCACCCAGAACAAACACAAGACCCACCAAGAACACACATCGTTTGTCATCCCAAATCATGGAAAACCTCTGATAGGACAGATGAGTCGCCAGCATGCCGTCATTCGTTCCGCATCCCATGTTCAAAGGGGCAGAGACCCTGTCGATAAACTGACAAATGCGAGGAAAGTCCTTGTTTTTGGCCTGTCAGGCGGCTGACAGGGGCTTCACGGGCCCGTTCGCGCCCCAGTGCTAGGATGCCGGCCGTGAACCTGCTTGGCCCCGCGTTGGTCCTCTATCTCGTCGTCGAGTTGATCTCGAGTACTGGGACAGTCGACTCAGCCGGCATCTTCCTCGCTGTGAGCGCAGTGGCGATGTCACTGGTACCGTTCTTCGTGCGACGCGAAGATGAAGCGCCAGCCGCGCGACGGGTGGCTTGGCTCGCGCTGGGGCTGGGCATGGGGCTCGTGTCAGTGGCGCACCTGGAGTGGCAATCGCCACCCCTCGAGCTGGCGTTTGCGGTCGCGTGGCCTTGGGCAGGGGCTCTCACCGTCGATCTTGCGCTCGATGCGCCCGATCGTCCGCCTGGTTTATTTGGAATCCGCGGGCTTCGCATTCTTTCCCACGTCGTCGCGCTCCTGGCCGGTGTTGCCAGCGTGCTCGTGGTGCTCCCTCCTTTCGAGATCTTTGGGTTTTTGGTGCTGACGCCAGCGTCCTGGATCTCCATTGGACCGATGTTGCTCTTGGTGCAGCTCATGACTGCGCTCTCGATTCGCATCGCTCGAAGGCGTCTGGGCAGCGCGCCAGAGGCGCTGGCATCCAATGGCAGTGCGCTTTTGGGCATCGCGTTTGCCCTCGTGGCCGGCGCTGTCGCTGTTTTGTTGGATTTTTTTGGCGCTTTTGATCAAGAGGACGCCGTCGTACGCGGGCTTGTCTGTGCGGGGGCGAGCGCGCTCGTGATCGGGCATGTCGTGATGGTCGACGCCGAACGGCCCATTCAAGCGGCGCGGGGCGCACGAAGGGTGGTCGCGGCGGTGTTCACGGCGGTCGCTCTCGGTGCGTTGGCGGGCGTGTTCACTCGCTCTATGCCCATCCATGATCCCGTGGCGTTCGGAGTTTCGGCCGCGGCCTTTCTTGCGATGGGCGCGTTCGCGTTTCGTCTGATGAGCGCATCCATCGATTCGCTTTTTGCGCCCGACGCGGGGCGCTTGCTTCGCGCTCTGAACACTGCGGAACGCAAATTCAGAGGCGCCCGCACACTCGAAGAGATGGCGCAAGCCGTCCTCATCCCGCTGCGAACGGCAGCGCGTTCGATCGAAGCGCGCCCGTTCTTGCAAACGATCGATCCCGCAAAACAGGTCGAGATCGATGCTGCGGGTGAGGCACGAATCTTTGCGCGCGAGCTCTCCTCCGCCATCCTCGCTCGTCTCACCGAGCAGCCTGGCACAATCATCATATATGCTCCGCTCGCGGCCATGATCGTGCGGCGGCCCGAGGTGCGTCCGCTCGCCGAGGCGCTCGAGTTGCTCGAGGCATTGTGTGTGGTTCCGATCCTCTCTGCGGGCGAGCTCGAAGGAGCGCTCGTCGTTCCGCGGGGGCGCCGCCGCGCTCCGTTGACGCTCGAAGAGCTGTCCGGCCTCGAACGGCTCGCCAAGCGTCTTTCAGGGCCGCTCGCGATGCACCAGGCGGAAGCTCGGGCGCAGGAGAGGGCAGGGCGAGCATTGCTTGCGAATGCGCGTATGGAAGAGCGCATCGAAGCGCTCGAAGACGAACTCGCAGGGATTCGTACGCACGCAAATGCGCTCAAAAGCGGGCCAACCCCTGATGCGTTGACGTCATCTCCGGTCGCGTATAGCCGCGCGATGCGCGCGATCGTGCAACGCATCGAGGAGATGGCGGCAACGGATGCGCCTCTTCAGGTCGTGGCTGAAACGGGGCTCGCCATCGATTCCATCGCTCACTTGATTCATCGAACGGGCTCCACTCGTGAAGGGCCGTTCGTTCTGGCGGATTGTGCATCGGTACGTCCGGAACGCACGCTCGCGGCGCTCGTGGGTGAGGATGAGACGGGACAGCCAGGGTGGCTTCGGCTGGCCCGCGGCGGAACGTTGGTGCTCGTCGATGCACCGGCGCTCGCGCTCGATGCGCAGTCAGTGCTCGCCGAAGCGATCGCATCGCGCATGGCGCGTGCCGTCGGAGGCGCGTCTCCCTATCGCGTCGAGACTCGACTCATCGTGCATGTACGCGCCGATATGCCGCAGCTCGTCAGCGCAGGTGCGTTGGACATCGAGCTTGCGAGGCGCCTCGAGCCTTTGCGGCTCGAGCTGCCTCCTCTGCGCGCGCGCCGAGAAGATTTGCCCTCGCTGATCTTGTTGGCGATCGATCGCGCCTGCCGCGCGCTCGGGCGCGCCACGTTGGGTATCGACGAAGCCGCGATGGCGCGGCTCTTGGCGTATGATTTTCAAGGCAATTCGAGCGAGCTTCAATCGCTCGTGGATCGTGCGGTCGCGCGTGCCGAAGCGCCACGCATTCGCGAATGCGATTTGCTCGAGTTGTGTGCACCCGCCGACGAGGTCATCGCCATCGACAATCCGCTCGAGGGCACGTGGTCCGACATCGAGCAGCGGATTTTGCGCGACGCACTCGAACGTGCGGCCGGTAACAAGAGTGAAGCGGCGCGTCTTTTGGGCCTCAAACGAACGACGTTTTTGGACAAACTTCGCCGTGCGGGTTTCGATGTGCGCGATTCGATGCCGCCGGTCACGCAATGATGGAAGCTTCACGGTGGAATCCACTCCTGGGCTTGTTGCTGCTCCTTTTGGGGTGTGAGGGGCGGATTTCCGCGGAGGGTCCAACGGGCATGACCTGCGAGGAAATCTCAGGCGCCCCCTCCACGAGCCTCCTCGTCGAGCACGATTTGCGGTTTGCCAGCGTGGAAGACGCACGCATCTACCTGGGCCTCGCGGAGTCGACTCCGGACGTGGCGGAAGAGGCGCTCATCGTCAGCATCGATGGCCCTGCATTCGCGATCATGCCGCTCTCGGTGCGTGACGACATCACTTATTGTGTGAGTGATACGTTGGGCGAGCACCGCAATGCTGTCATTCGCGCACTGGCATATGCGACCGCGATTTGGTCATCTGTCGTCGATGTGCACTTTCGGCTCGTGCATCCACCCCGATGCGAAGTCCGCGGTGAGGATGCGCGTGTGATCGTGGTTTCTGATTGCGTGTTCTCCCCTGCGATCGCCGACGCCATGTTGCCCTGGAGGGGCGGACGAAACGGGCAGACGATCACGCTGAATGTCTGTCATGACATCTGGCCCTCCGCCGTCCTCAGCCCTGATGCGATGGAGCGTATCTTCCTCCACGAGCTCGGGCATATCTTGGGCTTCGTTCACGCTTGGAATACGGTCGATTACGAGGGCGTGTGTCAGTGTCAGACACGGACCGCATTTTTGACGCTTTCTCCTTACGATCCGGCATCAATCATGAATTACCCGGAGTGTGGTGCGACATGGACGTTCTTCGAACCTGCGGTGTTGAGCGAGCAAGATCGTCTCGGAGCACGCAAGGTGTATTGCGCTCCGGGAAAGGGGCCTCCGCCCTGCTGGGATGAATGACGTTTCCGATGTCGGTTGGCACAGCCGTCAGCTCGCGAGCCACACGACAGCTGCGATTCCCGCCAATAGGGCGGCCCAGAAGATGAGTCCGACGATTGTGCAAACGGAGTCGTCGTGCTGACGATCGCTGCCGGCTGCGCGCAAGATCGAGTATCCGCACGCTGCACAAAGCGACTCGAGGACTATCTCGAACATCATCGTGACGTATTCTCGCTCGTTACGCCTTGATCGCGGGGCGCATGGGCGCTCTCGCTGATCAAATGATGGATACCCGGGCCCTTACGCTGCCATCGTTTGGATCTTTTGTGCTTTGCGCTCATGAATTTCAACTCGAATTCGATGGAGCTATTGTAATTGAAGATGGTTGATGGAATTGGCGAGCTGCACGGAGCGGAGGTTACGGTGCAGTCGTCGTTGCTCTCTCGATTACACCGCTGAACAAACTCCGAGGAAAGCGCGCGTGAAATGCTCCGGCGCGCCGTCGAGCTTCGTTGCCCTCGCCGCTCGCGGCCAATGCTTGAATCGCGATCGCCTCTCGTTCTTCGATGAGGCGCCCTCGGGGGAATCTGGTTTCGTGCGCGCGCACAGCGCTGAGCGCACTTGTCCATTGGCCACGCGCGAGCGCGGTCCGGGCTCGTTCGAGCAAGCGGCGCTCGACCGCTGCATCGCCCTCGCCGCTTTCATCATCGGTGCCGGGACGAGTCGATAACGTGCTCGTTTGGGACGAAGGCTGCTCGTGTTCGTCCTCTGTCGTTTCAATCACTGGATTCGAAAGCGCGGCGTCCGTATCGAGCGCGTCCGATATGGACGGCGCATCCGATATCGGAGCTGGAGTATCGAGCGTCGTCGCGGGCTTCGAAACGGCGAAGAATACTGCGCTGCCACCGACAACGGCACCGACGGCAAATGCCAAACCAAGCGCGGCAAGATGGTTCGCGAGCACCGGCGCGGTCGCGGACGGCGGCGTGATGGGTAGTTCGGACGGGCCATCCAATATTCCAGGCCCCAGCGTGGCCATCAGATGCTCTCTCATTCGAGCTTCTGCCGCCGCGGATGGAGCGGGATCGCGCCGGCTCGCGAGATGGGCGAGGACATCTTCGGGCAAGCGTTCGATATCGCGGTCGTCCATCAGCCTTCCGCCTCCGCAAAGCGCCGAATCGCGTCCACCATCTCCGCGCGCCCAACTCGAAGGCGCGAGTACACCGTGTTCAGATTGAGGTCGAGCGCAGTCGCGATCTCGGTGATCGATGACCCCTCGAGATCATGAAGCAGAACCACCGCGCGTCGATCAGCCGGCACTTCGGACAACGCCTTTTCGACGAGATTCGAAGCTTCGACTCGATCGTCGAAACGCGTATTCGACGCGACATTATGGTCCCCATCGTGAAGGAGCTCTCGCTTCTGACTGGCTCTTCGCAGGAAGTCGGACGCGGTCTGCCACGCAATGACGAAGAGCCATGGGCGCAGAGGCCTTTTCGGATCGAAGGTCTCGAGCTTGCGGTGCACGACGACGAACACATCATGACAGACGTCCTCCGCATGGCGCTCGGGGACGCCAGCGCGCCTCACCACACGCCAAACGAAGTGCAACTCATCACGATAGATGGACCCCAGCGATGGAAGTACGCTCGCTTTCGCTGCATCGCGCTCATCGCTGGTTCTCACGTCGTCCATTCGAATCCGACGGCTCGGTCGTCCACGCAGGAACATCATCCACCA
Organism: uncultured Sandaracinus sp.; assembly: GCA_964481145.1. Taxonomy (GTDB): domain Bacteria; phylum Myxococcota_A; class Polyangia; order Polyangiales; family Sandaracinaceae; genus Sandaracinus. Next base: position 4,826 of record CAYZTA010000078.1, on the reverse strand, counting down.
CGAGCACGATCCGAGTGAGCGTCGCGAGCACGTCGAAGCGGGCCACGAACCAGAACGATGGCACGATCTCGATCCGAGCTTGCACACTACCGCCCACGACTGCGTAGGGCGCCGTGACCCACGCGGCGTTGACCAACCCCGAACCTGCACCTCGCAAGACGCCGCCACCCGCGAGCACGCAAGCGGCGAGCGGCGCCAAATGGGCGCAGCCTGCAGCATTGGCGAAGAGCACGAACGCTTCCACGCTCCCAGTGCCCGCTGCGACCGAGCGGGGCGCATCCACGCGGGCCTCCAAGCCCATCGAGAAATGAGTCCATCGCGCGTGAGCCCAAAGAACGGCGCCCCCCGTGATATCAGGCGTCGTCCCCCATGCTCCGAGCGCTCCGAGACCAAGCGCCAAGCGCAAGTCCGAAGGTGCCGGCTCGGGTGTCGTCACGATGGGTGCCTGCGATTCGGCTTCAACCGATGGCTGCGCAGGAGGTGGCTCGACGGGTGCAGGCTCTTCTGTCACGAGGACATCAGGAGCAGGCACGTCGTGCACGTGCGCTTCGATCGCCAAGCTCGCGGCGAGAGAAATATCGGAGAGGAAAGGTTCGCACGCGCGCGAGGCAGCCGTCATGTCGCGCTCCCCCAGGACTTCCTCTCCCCGCAAGAGCGATAGACGAGCATGAAGGCGACGACCAGCTCGTTCGATCACGATATGAAGTACGACACGTCCTTCATCCGCGAATGGGTCATATCCAAGCCGCGTTGATCGCGCCGGTCCGCACGTGCGTCTGCACCGACTCGGGCAGCTCGCGCACCAGCGACAGCCGCCGGCTCACCCAGCTCGCGGTGCGATCGAAGCGACGTGCGAGCTCCTCGCGCGACAAACCAAAGCGCGTCACGAGCTCGCGCAGAAACCAGCCCTCCTCGATCGCGTTGCCGTGTTCGCTCGCGTGCAGAAGCCGCTCGAGCACCAGCGCCTCGAGCTCGGAGAGGTCCCACGCCGTCGCGCGGACGACGTCATGCCCCAGTCGATGCAGAACGCGTACGCGCTTGTATCCGTCGACGACCACGTCGCGCTCGCCGTCACGCACGACCACGATCGGGCTCTGCTGTCCGGCCGCGCCGATCGACGCCAGCAGGCGTCGCTCCCGGAGCGCGCTTCGCGCGCGTAGCGCTTCGTAGCGTCGGTCGAGGCGTCGAATCTCCAGCTCCATCACCGCAGGGGAGGCTGCCGGACTTCACCGCACGGGTCTTTCTGGTCTTGCGTGGCTCGAGGGGAGTGTCTGCCTGATTCCTATGTGATTACGGCATCTTGCGACATCGACTGGTCTTGCGCGGCATGCGACGCAGATTGCGCGGCCTCAAGGAGAACTCTGCCGAATATCGCAATAAATTCAGCACCTTGCAGGCCGAACTGGTCTTGCGCCAGGTCCCACGGCAGGCGGGCGAGCGGCGGCGGTAGACACGGCGGCGGCGGACGCGCCGCCGCCGGACGCGATGACGACTCGCGTCTCAGCTCGGACTCGGTCCTCGGCGAGGAGCTACTCGAATGGGCTGCTGCCCGCTGCTCGATTCGGCGGGCCATGAAGTAGCCTGCGTTTGCCTCGCGCCACTTCGCTTGCGTCTGCTGCCGACGCGCCGTCTGACACTCCGGTGTCGAGCACGCCCGCTGACGGCCTTTCACTCGAGCATCGGGCAGGAACCACTTCCGGCAGAACGAGCAGGGACGAGACTTCCGCATGGCGCTCGGCGGCCCGATACGCAGCGACCTCGCGCACGAGCGCGAGCACGCTGCGCGGCGGGACGCGAGCTCGGCGCCGTTGCCACTGACCACGGCCAGAATGACGTCAACCGGCGCCGCACGAGAACAGGTCCAACGCGGTTCAACACCGCGGTGGACCTACTCTGGCGAGCACACCCGGGTCAATTCTCGATAGCGCTGAAGGTCATGGGCGCTGGCTGTGGAGGAACGCCACCAACGACGGCCTCCACCACAAGAATCCAAAGCGACCTACCCAATACTCAAGATGACGTGCCGCGAATCGAACTGCTCGGGAGCCATCTGAGCCTTCCCACTTCGTTCGCGCCCGACGGGGTCGTCGCAGATGAGCTCCACACCATCTGCCGGGTCAATCTCGTTCCTGCACCACCGGAATCTATACTCGGAGCCGCATCATTCCAAATGGAAGTGCTCGAGTATCACAGTCTTTCGACCGGAGACGTACTGACTGATGCACGCATCTTGATGCCCGGTGCGTCAGACGTCGTGCGTGGCGCTTCCGCACACGGATTGGAAGTCGCCTGGGTCGAGTTCGATAGTGGCCGGGCCGACGTTCCTCTCGCCCTCCTTGGTGCGGTGGTGGTCCATCCCGATCGAACCGTGCAGCGAATATTGTTTCTCTTGGCAGCCGATGAGTCCGCGAATCGCGAAAGGTTCACCATGCAGGCGCGTGAAGTCGTCGCGTCACTCGCACCTGGCCCGCGCATGATTCGCAGCGATGCGACAACAGTTGAGCTCTCGAATGGACTCTTCATCGACATCCCATCGGGATACACGCACGAGCGGTTCGCAAGGCCCTACGGCGCAGTCCTCATGACTCGACGTCTCCGGCAGCTCGGGGAGGGACCCACGGCGTTGATGATGATTTCGGTTCTGCCGTCACACCAATTCCGAATGCCAGATCCACCGGGCGGAGTCGACATCGAGGGACGGCTCCTTGGGGAAAGAGCGACTTGGAGAAGGTGGGTCGGCGACTTCCGCGTGCATCGAGCTGATGTCAACATCGGCGCGATCCGGCTGGAATTCCTCGTATCCTCAGGGCGCGAAGTCGACGAACGAGCGCTTGTCACGATCGCAGAGACACTCCGCCGAGCTTAACCATGCGCCCAGCAGCTCCCTGCGTTGGGTGATTGGATCGTCTGGGATGACCCATGTCCACCTCCTGCTATTCGTGAGCTCCTCGAACGCTCGGCTTGGGTGCTCCGTCCGGCGAACATAATCGGCACCTGGTGAGGAGCGGGGCGTGGCAGAGATGACTGACGCCTCTGATGCACAGGCATCCCCCACTCCAAAGGCATTGAGGGATGCCGCGACCCGCGAGAGAATAGCGGCCTATCGACGGGACCAGGGTTGTGCAGGCGAAATTCGACGAATCCGCAGGGGACCCCACCCAAACTGATAACCTGGGAAGTTCGTACTGTCGTTGACATAGACCGATCCAGGCGGGCCTACCTGCGTGGGAGCAAGGGCCCAAAGGCTGCCCTGGGTCGAGTTGGTCGATGTATTCGTGCAGAGCAGGTCGCTGCGACCGTCACCGTTGTAGTCACCCGCCGAGACAACTCGATTCGCCCCAGTACAGAATGCAAGCGATGCGTTCTGCCACGAAATGCCCGTGAACCCGCCCCCCGACTGAGCGAACGAGACCTGAACACCACCGGTGGACTGGTTATGGCAGATCAGGTCGGTCCTACCATCGGCATTCGTATCGCCGACAGTCATTCGTTGATTCGAGCCGAAGCAAAACACGTTCGTGGACGTGCTCCAATCGGTGCCGGCGTACTGTCCAGAGGTGCTTGCGAAATCGATCCAGAGAAACCCTGTGTCCCTTGCATGGCACAGCAAGTCACTCCGTCCATCAAGGTTGAAATCGCCGACGAACAGCTCAGCGGTGGAGAAGTTGCACCACGGGTTGGCCGCAGTCCAATCGGCACCGGAGAAGACAGTCGAACCTGTTCCGGAGTAATCCACCCATCGTTGTCCTGTGTTCACGTCGTGACAGATCGAATCGTCACGTCCATCGCCGTTTGCATCTCCCACGTAGAACTGGGCCCCGAGTGATTGCAATAGTTGAGGGTCGACGTTGCGAGGTTGTCTTGGGCGATTAACCGGGACTGCATTCTCGCCAGCCAGCGCCATCCTGTGCTCCTGTCATGACAGATCGCATCGGGCTGACGATCGTTGTTCATGTCCGCGTAGAACAGCTCACCCGTCGAGTGCGTGCACCAGCTGTTGTTGGAGATATCCGATGCGGCAGCGGCATCCCAGCGATCCATCACAGCGATCATCCCGCTCCGCTGTGCAACCGCGTTGGCAAAGATGTCCGAAGTGCCAAACCCCGAGTTCACTCGATACACACTTGACGCGAGCCCAGGGAAAGCAATCACGTTACCCACGAGGGTTGGACCGCCGGAATCGCCGTTACGAATCACCGAGCCCGATGCGCCTTGGGTACTCACGACGTATTGCTTCAACGCTGGGTTTGGCTGGCCAATACCGAAAATCGTCACGGCAGATCCGTTGGCCGGGATCGATGTACTGATCGAGGCGGGAGTCGCTACACTCGAACTGACTGGTGTCGTGAGCCGAACGAGCATGAGATCGTTCGGACCAACGACCGCGTCAGGATTAAGATTCGCGAAAGAAAACGTCCGATCCGAGGCTGATCGAAGGGTCCATGTGGAACCATCATTCGTGGTCTCGAAACTGCCGAACTCCCAGCCGCTAGCAGTCCGGACGTCAAGGTTGCTCCAGCAGTGAGCGGCCAACAGCACCCAGTTCGGTCGAACGAGGGTCGCAGTACAGCCCTGGTTCCACCAACCGATTTCTGAGCGCACACCAGTTACTGTGCCTCCGATGAGCGCTTCCTCGACGCCGTATGCAAAAGGATCGTCCGGTGATCCCAAACATCCGTTCGCAGAGAGGACGGCCGCAAGTGCGGCTGGGATGATGAAGGGTCCATACTTCCGCTTCAACGAGGTTCTGATCTCGGGTTGTGACATGATCCTTAGCAGGATGTTGAAAAACGTAAGTGCGCGAAATCAGATCGGAATTTGATCGT
>CAYZTA010000077.1:0-23160 GCA_964481145.1 uncultured Sandaracinus sp. | reverse complement strand
GTTGGCCAGAGTTCGCAAGTTTTCGGCAAACCGAATTTGCAGACACGCCCTAGTCCCTTCTTGATGGAGGGGCTGATGCAGACCCTCCCCCCGCCCGGCAAAGCCGGCTCGGGGCCCCCCACCCAACTCCGCTCCGCGACTCACCAGAGTCGATTTGTTCTCTGATCAATGCGACTCTGGTTCGAGTAGGCTCGGGCCATGGCCAACACCAGCGAGCGAAACCTCGTGCGTGAGCTCGGGCCGATGGCGGCCGCCGCGATCGTGGTCAATGCGACCATCGGCACGGGCATCTTCAAGAAGCCGGCGGAGATCGTGCGACAGGCCGGTTCGCTCGAAGCGGCCTTCGTGGTGTGGCTGCTGGGCGCCGCCTTGGCATTCGCGGGCGCGCTGTGTTTTGCAGAGCTCGCGGCGTCCATGCCGCGCGCCGGTGGAATGTACGAGTACCTGCGGCGAGCTTTCGGGCCGCGACTCGCGTTTCTCTACGGGTGGACGAAGATCACGTTGCTTTTGCCGAGCGCAGTCGGGAGCTTCGCGCTGCTCGCGGCTGAGGCGATCGCGTCGCTCTTTTCGCTCGAGGCCAACCGCCCGCGTGATGTGATCATCGCGATCTCGATCATCGTTGGATGCGCTGGCGTCAACGTCTTTGGTACGCGCGCTTCGGCTCTTGGACAGGCGGCGATCACGACCGTGAAGTACGCGGGCATCGTGCTCTTGGCGTGGATCGGTTTATTCGCGCCGCTCGCGCCAGGAGCCGAGATCTCTTGGGTCGAGTCAACGCCCGTCTATCGTGAAGGTCCAAGCGTCGAAGGGATGTTCGCTGCGCTGGTCGCGGTCATGTGGGCTTATGATGGTTGGGCTGATCTTTCGAGCCTCGCGGGGGAAGCCAAGAATCCAGGCAAGACATTGCCCCGCGCCCTTTTGGCCGGCACGATCGCGGTGGCGGTCGCTTATTGGTTCGTGAACCTCGGGTATGCTCGGGTGTTGGGGCTCGATGGACTGCGACGCGCGACCGATGACACGGGGATGGCGGCCGCGCACATGGCGACGTTGACGCTCGGAAACGCGGGTCGCGCATGGCTTTCGGTGTTGGTGTTCGTTTCGTGCGTGGGCGGGTGCACGGCATCGATTCTCACGAACTCACGTACGTTCGTACCCATGGCCACCGATGGGGTCTTCATCCGCTGGCTCGGTCAGGTGCACGAGGGCACGTTCGTGCCCAAGAACGCGATCCTCGTGGGCGCGGTTCTTGGCTCGCTCTACGTGAGCTCACGCTCCTTCGAGCAGCTCACAGACGCGTTCGTCGTGGGATATTTCCCTTTCTATGCGCTTGCGGTGATCGCGCTCTTCCGTTTGCGGAAGAAAGAACCGGACTTGCCGCGACCTTTCCGGCTTCCTCTCTATCCGTGGCCAGCGCTCGCGTTCCTCGCAGGGGCCAGCTGCGTTCTGCTCGGCGCGAGCACAGGACTCGATGGCAGCACTGCGATTGCAGGATGTGTGATCCTCGCGGGCGTTCCGGTCTCGTATCTCTGGATGGCGAAACGAGCGTGAGCCGATCAACTCGTTTGGAAGACGACCCACGAGCGCTCGAAGCGACGTGCGCGAAGGTCTTCATCCCGGATGAGCACGAAGAGGGTTCCGATGTCGACCCATGTGAAGCGATCGTCATTGGGTTTGAGCTGCCAGAGCAAATGCCAGTTCGAGCGCTCGACGAGCGCACGTTTGCTCTCGAGCGGGAGCCAGCTTCGTCGTTCGAGCCCAGCAAGAACGCCATTGGCTGCGAGCTCTGCGGTGACGCGTCCGTCCACCGTGAGCCACTGAGGGTGCCCGAAGACTTGGGTGCAAAGCGCAGGAATTCCGCGGATCTGCGAGAACACGAGCTGCTCGTGGAACTCGCGATAGATCGCGCGATGGGCGCCGCCGAGCCATGCGGACACTGCGGAATCGCCTGACCATGGAATGGAGGTGGAAGCGACTGGAATGAGCACTTCTTCGTCGAAGGGAATCGTGCCATCGGGAGGGTCGACTTCGACGGCGTCTTCCGGGTTTTCTACATAGATCACACTGAACCCAGAAGCATGTGCGGGATCGTGACCCGTGGGGGGGTCTTCGACGTCGTAAAAGAGAGAGAGAACTCCGCTCGTTGGCAACCCGAGCGCGCCTCCTCCAGCGGCCGACAAATCGCGGAAATCGAGCTGTCCGACGAAGCTGAGAGGGCCGCGATCCGAACGAGGCCAAGGAGTCGATCGTACGAGGCGCGGCGCGCCCCCCAAGCGACTTCCGCCCGTCTCGAGGCGGTCCGCGGGGCGGAGCGCGATGCACGGCGCGGCAGTCTCTTCGATGTGTGTGCGAAAGGCCTCGAGCTGTGGGGGCAAATCGAGTCGCATGGGGAGGCGGAGAATGAAGTGGACGGGCGACGGAACGCAACCTCGAATGTGAAAAGCGTCGCTCAGCGTGCTCGGAGTCGGACTGTGACCTGGACGATTCCCTGTGCGTTTTCTTGCTCGAGCGGGCCTGCATCGCGGATCGCAGAAGCCGCGCAGCGGGCAGTCTCCTCGTGTCCATGAGGCCGCGCTGCATCGGGTTGGACGATCGGGAGCTGCCCTTCATGCCCAACGAAGACTTGTAGGTGTACTTCGTCGTCGACCGAACGCCGGCATTGGTGCAATCGAGGGGTGGCGCGTTCGAAGAGGGCGTAGAAAGGGCTCGTATCGAATTCTCTCGATGTGCGAGTCACGAATGCATGAACGCCTGGTCCGGTGATCCTGCTCGGTGAAGTCCCATTCTCCGGCGCTGACGTCGGCTCTGGGGTTTGCCGGACCGGCACCATCGGTCCGATCGTTGGAGACGCAACATAAGGAGAGGGTTGGGGAGCAGGCGAAGTGGTGGGTTCGTTCGGAGCAGAGGGCGTGCGCGTGACGAACAGCGCCGTGACGCTGACGAGCGCTGCGATCAAGATGAGAATGGTGATGACCGCGCCCCCAAGGAGCAGCGCGAGCGCGAGGTTTCCGAGGCTGCGAGGCGCTCTGGGATGGGGGGCTTGCGACGGCGTGGATGGTGGAGGTGTGCTCGGCGGCCACGGGGTTGGCCATGGGGTGACGGAGACCGCCGGTGCCGTCGCGGCGCTGCGTCCGCGCGCGTTCGCCGTCGGTCGATCCGGTGTCGGGCGCGCATGGGTCACGGGCTGCGACGGCGTCGTTTGGAGCAGGGGCAACGGATCGAGGCGCCCGAGCGCTGCGTCGAATTCCGCGATATTGGAAAACCTCGCGTCGGGGTCACGTGCGAGCCCACGGTCGATGATGGTGACGAGCTCGAAAGGCAAACGTGGAGCGTGGGTCGTGATCGGCGTCGGCGGATCTCGGAGCCGTTGTGCGAGCAGTGCTTCGAGCGTATTGGCCGCATGAGGCAAGCGGCCCGACAGCATCTCGTAAAGACAAACCGTGAGCGAGTAAATATCGGCCCGCGCGTCCACATCGCGCGCGCCGTGGAGCTGCTCTGGGGCCATGTAGTGCGGTGTTCCGAGCACGGCTCCAGTCATCGTGATGACGTTGTCCGCTTCACGTGCTTGCGATTTGCTGATGCCGAAATCGAGCACCTTGGCGATCTCCCGGGCCTCCGCGGTCTTCGTCAGGAAGATGTTGCCCGGTTTCAAATCGCGATGGACGACACCGACTGCGTGGGCCGCTGCGAGACCTTGGGCGACTTGCCTCGTGATCGAGAGCGCATGATGAATCGTGAGCGGACTCTGGTGCTGGAGGCGCGCGGCGAGCGACATGCCGTCGAGGAGCTCCATGGCGAGGAAGAGCTGACGCTCGTTGGTCATGCCCGCGTCGACCACCTGCACCACGTGTGGCGAGGCAATCGATGAGAGAATGCGCGCTTCTCGAAGAAAGCGTTCGACGATGTCGAGTGACGATTCGCGCGAGGGATGGAGCAGCTTGAGCGCCACCCTGCGGCCGAGCACGACGTGGCGCGCACGGAACACCGTTCCGAACCCGCCCGAATCGAGCTCGGCCTCGATCTGATAGCGATCGATCTGTTGCACGAATGGAGTCTACGCTGGGAACCGAGATTTATCCCAAAGGGACCCATGTCGAGATGGTCGTTCGTTCTGCGCGAGGTTCCCGCACCCTCGCACGCCACGCTCGAGCCTTGTCCGCGAGGTTCCCGCACCCTCGCACGCCACGCTCGAGCCTTGTCCGCGAGGTTCCCGCACCCCCGCACGCCACGCTCGAGCCTTCGTGTGTGGCTCTTGCGCATGGCGCGTACGTGCGTGTAACGTCGTCGCACGATTGGGGGACCCATGGCCAAGGCCGTATGCCTTCACTTCGCATCGTTTCGCACCGAGCAGGACGACGATGTCATGATCGCAAATCCTTGAATCCTTAGGGCCCGGGTATCCATCCCCTGGCTCGAACGCCGCTGCATCCCCATCGCAAGCGAGATGCCCCGATGAACTTCACTTCTGCCGCATCCAAGTTTCCATACGACATCGTGATTCGATATGGTCTGCCGAAGGCGTTCGTCTTCGTCGTTGTTTGTGCGAGCGCCTCCACATTGGGTTGTTCCCTCGTCGTGGATGGTGAAATCCGAGATCGGGACGCGGGAGGCATGGATTCCGGAGCCGTCACCTCGTGCGAGGGCGCCGTGGATGGAACCGCTTGCGGTGGGTCGCGCATCTGTGTGAGCGGGACGTGCGGCGAGAGCCGCTGTGGCGATGGTCACGCCGACCCGAGGCGCGAAGAACAGTGCGATGACGGCAACGCCGAGGCGGGTGACGGCTGCGATCCTGACTGTCGTTTCAGCTGCGATAGCGACTCCGACTGCGAAGACAACGAATCGTGTCGTGGTGTCTCGACCTGCGATCTGGCGACGCATCGATGTGTTGCTGGCACGAACCTCGAAGACGGCACCGAATGCACGCTACGCATCGTGCCGATGCAAGACGGCGGCACGCTTGATGGCGGAGTCGTGCTCGATGCGGGAGTCGATATCGACGCTGGTCTCGAGGATCCGAGTCTAGGCCAGTGCCGGGTCGGTGTATGCGTGGCGCGCGGATGCGGCAATGGCGTGCGAGGCGGCGCGGAGGAGTGTGACGACGGCAACTCCGAAAACGGCGATGGGTGCGACACCGATTGCACGTTCAGCTGCAGCGCCGATGAAGACTGCCAAAACGAGACCGTCTGCGATGGGATCGAGAGTTGCGATGTCGCGACTCATACGTGCATGCCGGGAGCTGCACTGGATTGCGAAGACACCGAGAACACGACGAACTTCCGGGGCACCTGGGGCCCCGATTGCACGGTCGACACATGCGATCCGTTCATGGGCTGCGTCCACACGTTGCGCGATCAAGATCAAGACGGTTTTCCGCCCAGCTCGTATACGATCGATGACATCACGTATACCTGCCTCGGCACCGTGGCAAACGATTGCAACGACATCGACGACACTGTCTATCCGGGCGCCGAGGAGATTTGTGATGGACGCGACAACAACTGTGTCGCAGGCGCGGATGAAATCGCACCGACGTGGTTTGCCGATTGCGACGGGGACGGGTTTGCACCTCTAGGTGCGGCTGAATTCGTGGGCTGTAGCGGTCCGGCGATGGTCAGTGGCTGTCCGGGCACCGCCACCATGGCGGCTTGGACAACGACTCGCCCCATCGCGGGAAATCGCGCGACGATCGACTGCAACGACAGCAACTTCAACGTGCGCCCCACCCAAATGACCTTTGGAGCCAGGATCCCGTCTCCAGGTTCAGGATTCGATTGGAACTGCGATGGGGTGAGTGAGCAAGAAGTGCCCAACTGTTCTGGTGTATGCCTAGTCCTGCCTTGCCGAGCGATCCGTGGTTCCTGTATTGGATCTTCGAGCTGGGTCGATGGAGCTCCCGCCTGCGGCGTTGCAGGGACGTTCGGCTACTGTGAACGGCGTACAGACGGGACTTGTGGACGAGTGGAGCGCTCCCGAACTCAACTCTGTCGGTAGACCGCCTCTGCAATCCAAGACTCCATGGGCGAGTCGAGGGGCACCATTCCGGCATTCGTGAGAATCGAGATTCATGCCAAGGGGACCCAGGTCGATTCGCCCATGACGATGGAGCGAGCCATCCGCGTGCCATCCCATTCGACGCGCACATGCGGGCCTTGCACGACATGCGGCTCGTCTTGGGGCGCAGCGAGCACACGCGGACGAAACACCGCGATGTTGCGTGCAGCGCGATACCGGACGTTGTCATAGACGATCCCGAAGCTGTCTTGGATGCGGAGCTGCTTCGCGAGCGCTTGCGCATGGGCGTACGAATCGGGATTGTGCACGTCTGGATAGCCTCCGCACACGTCGTGAAGGCGCCCCGCGATTCGACCCACGTAGGTCCTGAAATCAACGTAGGTTTTGGGTTCGGAGGTCCGGCGCAAAAAGCGTTCTTGATGATAGAGCACCTCGTGCAGCGCACCCTCGAACTGACGACTCGCGTAATAAACACCAAAGCTTCCATCCGTGAACCGCGATGGGAAGCCGATGTGCGTGAATGCCGCCATGATCGGAGACGCGCCCGGACCCGAGATCCGCTCCCCGATCGGTACGATCGAAATGTCGCCGAGCTCTTCGCGCAGGCGATCGTTCGTCATGCCTTCGAGGCGTGCGAGGGTCTCCCAGTCGGCAGGATCTGCGATGCGTTCGAAGAGATCGACCGGCGGATATCGACTCGGAACCAACCTGTATGTCTTGCGCCACCTCACCCATCGCACCGGAGGCTCGGGCGAGGTCATGAGCCCCCGCCGCGGACGTGGTCCAGGTACGCGCGCACTGCATGGAGATCGCTCATGTTGCCGGCGATCATCCGGTCGAGCGCCGAACGCCCTCCGAACGCTGCGTTGGGTTTGGACACCCACGCGTCTGCTTGGGCCGCGTCGGCGAACAAAACCTGGAGCGCTTTATAAATGCCGATCACATCGCTGATGCGCTCGAAGGTGTCGCGCGGGAGATTGCCTCCTTCCCCTTTCTTCCATGCGAAAAACGTCGTTCGACTCGGATGGCCGAGGAGCAGACGCGCGTGTTCGTTCGACACACCCCAAAGCTCGACGATGCGAAAGAACGCCTTCTTCGCCGTGAGCGACGTGCGCGGATCCTCGAGATCGAGATGCGCGCTGAGATGCGGCTGTGAAGAGATCGCGAGCATGAGTACAGATGTGAACTCTTTGTCGTATTGTGTCAAGATGTGGACTGCGGCGAGAGCTGGTGCCGGTGTGCTTTCCGAAGGGCCGCTCTCGGTGTATTCCAGTCCAAACGATGCGAGCCGAAGACAAAACGACGCTTGACCACGACGTGGCGGCCCAATCGGCGGGGATGCGTGCGCAGGCCTCACTGCTTCTTTACCATCACGATGGCGTCAAGGTCGTTCCGCTCGAGCCGGATCGCCCCATGGTGATCGGTCGTGCCTTTCCTGCGGACTTGGTGATTGACGATCTCTCGCTTTCACGCCAGCACGCTCGAATCAGTTGGCAGCAGGGCCAGCTGTGGATCGAAGACCTGAAGTCCACGAACGGCACGCACGTGCGCGGAGAACGAATCGCGGCGCGGACCCCCATCGTCCCTGGTGAGACGGTTCAGCTGGGCGCGTTGACCGCGTCGGTCAACATCACGGTGTCAGCCGATGCGCTCATGCGTGGCGTGATCGCGCATGAGCGATTTCTGTCGCGTCTCGAAGACGAGATCTTGCGGGCGCGCACGTTTGGAAGGCCCGTGGCGCTCTTGATGATCCGCGCGATGACGGTGGGGCATGGGCATGCTTCGCGGTGGTTGCCGCGCATCCGCGCGACGCTGCGCCCCATCGATCCGATTTCGCTCTACGCACCAGGCGCCGTGCTCGCGCTCTTGCCCGAGACGGATCTCGAGCAAGCACGTCGCGTCGCGTCGAGCCTGGTCCAGGGTGCGCTCGGTGAGCCTCCCCTCGTGTGTGGGGTCGCGACATGGCCCGATGCGCGTTCTGCTCAGGAGCTCCTCGATCACGTGCGGGAAGCCGCCCGCAGCGCCACGCTCATCTCACCCGTGCACGATGCGAGCGGCCGTGAGCTGGCTCCGTTGCGTTCGGTGATCGTCGCTTCGCCCGTCATGCGCGATGTGTATGCGCTCGTGCGTCGGATCGCGGGCTCTTCGATTCCTGTGCTCATCCAAGGGGAGACAGGGGCCGGAAAAGAGGTGATCGCGAGGGCGATTCACGATGAATCACCGCGAAGAAAAGGGCCGCTGTGCTCCATCAACTGCGGCGCGATTCCGGTCACGCTCATCGAGAGCGTGCTCTTCGGACACGAAAAGGGTGCGTTCACCGGCGCTGACCGCGCCTCACCGGGCATCTTCGAGCAGGCCGATGGTGGAACGGTGATGCTCGACGAAGTCGGCGAGCTCTCGCTGGCCGCTCAAGCAGCGCTCCTGCGCGTGCTCGAGACCAAGCGGGTCACACGCGTGGGTTCGGTTCACGAAATCGAGATCGATGTGCGTGTGATCGCCGCGACGCATCGAGATCTCGAACAGATGATCGAAGCCGGAACCTTTCGGCGCGACCTCTTCTATCGCTTGAACGCGATGACGATGTGCGTTCCGGCGCTGCGTGAGAGGTCCGAAGAGATCGACGCGCTCGCCGATTCGTTTCTCGAACAGGCGTGCCGCGCCAGCGGCGCTTCTGTGCGCACATTCGATCCTCGCGCGCGGGCGCTCTTGCACAGCTACAAATGGCCAGGAAACGTGCGTGAGCTGCGCAACGTGATCGAGCGCGCCGTGCTCGTCTGTGCGGGCGAGACGATTCAGCCCGATGATCTCGGCGAACGCATCGTTCGTGCAGAGAACCTTCTGCCGAACGCGCCTGTGCAAGAGAGCGAGCTCGAGTCGGATACGGACTTCAAAAATCGTGTTCGTCAGTATGAAATCGAGCTTATCGTGGATGCCTTGAAGCGAGCTTCCGGAAACCAAACTCAAGCGGCCAAGATGTTACGGATGCCACTGCGCACGCTCGTCCACAAGATGCGCGCGCTCGATATCCGTAAGATTTGGGAGGAAGCGGAGAGCGATTCTGGAGTGGAGGAGACGTGATGACGAGGACGAAGGCCAGCGTCGTGCAGATGACATCGACGGCCGATGTCGATGCGAACCTCGAGACGGCCGAACGTTGGGTGACGGCCGCAGTGCAAGACGGTGCATCTCTCGTGGTGCTGCCCGAATGTTTCGCCTATCTCGGCCCCGAGCAGGGCAAGCTGGCGATCGCCGAGGCGCTGCCTGGAGGGGGGCCGATCCTCGCGCGCATGTCGGCGCTCGCCGCGCGACACGCGATCGATCTCGTGCTCGGTGGATTTTGGGAGACCGGAACCAGCGCCGAAAAGGTGCGCAATGCATGCGTGCATCTCGGTCCGGATGGCAGCGTGCGCGCGGTGTATCGCAAGATTCATCTCTTCGATGTCGACTTGCCGGATGGAACACGTCTCTCCGAATCGACGACCGTCGAGCCGGGCAGCGAGCTCGTCGTCACGGACACGTCATTCGGAAAGCTCGGGCTCTCGGTTTGTTATGACGTGCGCTTTCCTGAGCTCTATCGCGACCTCGTCGACGCGGGTGCCGTCGCCTTTGCGATTCCGGCCGCGTTCACGCTCACGACCGGCAAAGACCATTGGCATGTGCTCTTGCGTGCGCGTGCCATCGAAGGCCAAAGCTACGTCTTGGCCGCCGCGCAAGTGGGTCGTCATTTCGGGACGCGCATGAGTTATGGTCACGCGCTCATCTGTGATCCGTGGGGCACGGTGCTCGCCGAATGCGGTGAGGGTGAAGGTGTTGCGACCGCGTGGGTCGATCCCTCCGTCGTCACGCGCATCCGAGCGAGCTTGCCGGCCTTATGTCATCGCGTCATTCGGGCATCAACGTCACGTTGACCGAGGTCGAGGCCTCTCACCCGGGCTCCCATGATCGGGCTTCCGCCCTGCGCAATGATTTGCCCGAGCACGTTGCCCGCGCCGGTGCCGATGCGGATTCGATAATGACTCGTCTCACGAGTACGGCGGCCTTGCGTATCGACCGAGACGACATGCAGAGCGATGAAGTCCAGGAGCTCGAGCCGGACGGCTTCAGTGCCATGTCATTCGAGTCGCTCGGTCGCGACTGTCGATGGCGACTCCAGCGTGGATGTTGATGCCGGCCCCCCTCACGCCCATTTGCGAGCGGGAGGGTGAAGCCCATCGTGTGCTTGGCCCCGGGTGAGGCTCCTGAACAGAAATCCGGCGTTCGCCGAAGCTCAATTTCGCAGCAGCGTCAAGTGTGGCGCGGGCGCAAGCGCAGCGAGATGGCCGCTTTCTTCAGCGACGTATACCCAGCCGCGCTCGTCGACGTGCATCGCGTCGGGAACCAAATCACATGGCAGCGCGCCTCCGATCGAGTTGCCATCGCCCGTGCGGAGCACGTGCACCGCAGCGGATGGAACGAAGAGCGCACCTCCGCGCAGCACGGGCTCGAGCCGCCGCGGGACGTCGTCGCTCACGGGATGCGAGAGATTGCGTGTCCACATCGGATCTCCCGTCGCGAGATCGAGCGCGTGCACGCTGCCCTTCGGCGTGTTGATGATGAGCGCGCGATCGAGCGCGAGGGCGGCTCCGCCCACGCCGAGACCCGGGTCGGGACATGCCCAACGCAGTGCGCCATCTTCGGGACGAAACGCAGCCAAGGTTCCACGCCGGCCGCCCGCGACCGGCACGGCGGCGAGCTCGCCTGCCGCAACCGGAGCACCTGTGCTCGGGGCTCCGAGGGGCCGTCTGAATCGTTCACGCCCACTATAGAGATCGAGGCCGAGGAGCTCTCCTTCGCCGCGTCCTGGTTCCCCCGACACGAAGAGCGCCGTTTCGCCGCAAACGAGTGGTTGTGTGCAGAAGCGCGATTTCGCGCTGTGCCGCCATGCGAGCTCGCCTGTGACCGCGTCGATGGCTTGCACAGATGAATCACCCGACGCGATGAGCAAGAGGCGCCCGCTCTGGCGGACGCGGAACTCTCCCGCGCCGCGCCCCGAAAAGCGCCACCGCAACTCGCCCGTGCGGACATCGAGCGCGACCAAACGGTCTCTGCCTTCTGCGACCACGGCGGTCGGTGGGATCGAACTGCTCGATACCCAGAGACCGAAGGGAGGTCCGCCCAGGCGCGGTGCGAGCTTGGCCCGCAGCAAAGCTTCGCCGCTCTCCACGTCACGCAGTTCGAGCCCGCCGTCGGCATTGAGACGCACCAGCGCCGTTCCCGCGAGGAATGCGAAGGTGCCCGCGCCCTCTCGTTGCCAGAGCACCTGGCCATCTTCTCGATGCAGCGCGATCACGCGGCGTGGCGTGGCGAGGACGAGCTTCTCGCCGCAGAGGAACGTCGTGGCCGCATCGAGGCCATCGATGGCGGCGCTCCATCGCGACACGAAGCGCAAATGGTTCGGGCTCGGTGTCGAGCAGCTTCCGTGACGGGTTTCAGTGGGATGGGTGACCGCGCGGAGCCGTTCGGGATCGCCATTGACGAAGCTCTCGGTGCGCGCACGCGCGCGAACGATGCGGCGAAGTCGGCGAACTTCGTCGCGCAGCGCCGTGATGCGTAGATTGCGCGTCTGTGAGCGATCGATCGAGACGAGAGTGCGGACCAAATCCGACGCCACGCGCAAAATCGGAAGGCTCGCGTCGGCCAAGTCGAGCGCGGGGATCGTGACGATTCCTTCTTCGTCACTGCCGAGCGTGAGCGCGATCTCGCCGCTCTTGTCGCGGCGTACGCCGATCACGAAGCCACCCGAGCGCAAGCGCACGTTGGCCGGACGCTCGCCTTCGGCGGCCTCGATGAGGGCTCGTACGGCGCTCACCATGCGTTGAACCGAGAGCAGAATGGAGCCTCGCGAAAGAGGAATGCGCCGGCCGCGCACCCACGCCCAAAGGGTGCCGCCGAAGAGCATCGCGTGGACATCCGCGTGCGCCATCGCATCACGTGGTGATTCTGGCGAAGGAAAAATCGCGGCCTCGAATCCGAATGAGAGCGCGTGCTTTTCACCGGGGTCTTCGAGCGCACCGCCAAGCCGTCGTGTCGCCGAGATCCCATTGTCCTCGTCGGGAGAGATCGCGAGCGAGGCGGCCTGTTTGACGAGGCGTGCTTCGAGCTCTCGAGCCCACGGATCGTCTCCTCGATGGCTGTGCTCTTTGAGGGCTGCACAGGCCGCGTCGATCACTGCGCGCAGGGGCACGCGTCGATCGAGGATCACCACGTCGGGCGAAGAGTCGGTGTGATAGTAGGACACGAGCACGTTCGAGCCACGGCGGAGGATCGCCCACTCCGCAGGCTGAGACACGAGCGGCAAGAGGGACTTCCGGCGGGTGCCTTCGGCCATGGCCACGAGCGCGCCGAGGAGCTCTCGGAGCTCGGGCAGCTCGGCTGCGCTCGGGGGGCCTCCCAAGAGAAGCGTGAGCAATGCATCGCGGTGAGGAGTCTTTGCGGGTGAGCGTGCGACTTCTGAAGATGCGACTTCGATCGCGGAGCGCGGATGGAGCTGAATCACGGTCATTCGTGGTGCGAGCCTCTGTCACGCCATCGTAGGGAGGACAGGGACTGCAACACCAATTTTGCGTGACTTTCGTCGGTCTCTTGACGTGGCGCGCGAGATCGGGATCGCTCTTCCGAATGGAGTGTGAAGGCTTCGTT
Organism: uncultured Sandaracinus sp.; assembly: GCA_964481145.1. GTDB lineage: Bacteria > Myxococcota_A > Polyangia > Polyangiales > Sandaracinaceae > Sandaracinus. Next base: position 10,473 of record CAYZTA010000077.1, on the reverse strand, counting down.
GTGGCAGTTGCTGCGGTGATCGTGCGTGATCGTCGCGTGCTCGCGATGCGCCGCGCGAGGACGAACGAGTTCGGGGCGGGCATTTGGGAGACGTGCTCGGGGCGGTTGGAGTCGGGGGAAGACCCTCTCGAGGCCGTCGCCCGCGAGGTCAGGGAAGAGACGGCGCTCGAGGTGCGCATCGAGCGTCGTCCCGTCGACGCGTACGTGATGCGCAGAGGAGAGAGCCCGCTCTTGGTGATGGTGTATCGCGCCGATTGGATCGCAGGTGAGGTGCGCCTGTCCGAGGAGCACGATGCGTACGCGTGGTGGACTCTTTTGGAGATCGAGACGAGCCCGATGCCCGAGCGATTGGCCCACGCCGTGCGCCGTGCCTTGGATGCGGACCCGAAAGGGCGATAGGGCAGGGCTTTCGTGCGATGATGTCGAACAGAAGCTCCTCTCGCTGCATGCTTCGACAACCATGCTCGACGATCCCGAGTTCTCACGCCGACTTTTCTTTCCCCGCAACGAAGTGATCCCTGCCCCGTCGGGGGCCGAAGATCACGTGGTGCCGGTCGATGGCGCCACGCTCCACCTCCGAGTGCATCCGGTCCGAGGAGAGGCGCGCGGGCTCGTGCTGCTCTTCCACGGCAACGGAGAAGTCGTGAGCGATTGGGATCGGGCCGCACCTTCGTTCGCGGCCCATGGCTATCGCTTTGCGGTGATCGACTACCGCGGATACGGCGCGAGCACGGGCACGCCTCACATGGCGAGCGTCATCCACGATGCCCGAGCCGCCTACGCCTATGTGCGTAGGCTCGGCAACGAGAGACACATCGTGATGGGTCGTTCGCTCGGGAGCGCGGCGGCATGGGAAGTGGCAAGTTCGACCCCCGAGCTCACTGGGTTGGTGATCGACAGCGGCTTCTGCGACGTCGATGCTTTCGTGCGACGTCGAGGCTTCGAGCCCACCGCGCTGCCGAGCGCTGAGCGCGCCCTTCTCGATCCGCTTCCGAAGATCGCGCGCATCACCGCGCCGACACTCCTGTTGCACGGAGAGCTCGACACAACGATCTCAATTCGCGAGGCTGAGCGCGCCTTCGAAGCGCTCGGCACGAACGAGCGCCAGCTCGCCCGCATTGCCGGCCGTGGTCACAACGACATCGGAATGGACCGCGCGTATTGGCGGGCGCTCGGTCCGTTCCTCGATGGCCTTGCTGACGAGAACCAACGTTCTATCGAGGGATGATAGGCGCGTCCCAGTGCTCGTATTTCGTGACTCTGCCTACGCGAACCCATTCGATGACTCGGCGCGCGGCGGATCGCGAGTGCGCGAAGAAGAACCAAAGCCACCACGACATGACGAATTCGTATGGCCGTTTACATCGCTCAATCCATCGAGCGGGTCGATTCGGAGCCGGAAATGCTAAAAATCCATCCTGCTCTGAAGCGCCGACGGCTCGAACACTTCGACGCGATTGCGACCGCGTCGTTTCGCCGCATAGAGCGCGTCGTCTGCGTTGCGCAGCAGCGCTGTCAGATCGAGCTCTCCAGCGGCGCAGCTGGCAACCCCGGCCGACACGGTCACGCATAGTCCATCCTGCACCGTGCTGCCTGCGCGTTCTACGGCGCGTCGCATACGCTCCGCTGCGATGCGGGCCTCGTGCAGCCCGGCACGCGCCAGCACGACGACGAACTCCTCACCGCCGACCCGCGCCAGACCATCGTGCACACGCATCGCATCGCGCAAGGTGGTGGCCACCTGCACCAAGACCCGATCGCCGACATCGTGACCATGGGTGTCGTTGATCGCCTTGAAGTGATCGACGTCGAACATCACGACTGATGTCGTGCTGCCAGTGCGCTTGGCCAAGTCCAACACGCGCGTGGCGTGGTCTTCCAATCCACGGCGATTGGCCACCAAGGTGAGTGGATCGTTGGTCGCCAGCAGCGCCAGCTCCTGTTCTCGCCGCACGTTGCACATGGTCAAAAAGCCCACACTGACCACCCCGAAGGAGAGCGCGAGGTAGGTCATCAACACGCGCTCGAGCGGCGTTGCGGAAAACAGTGAATCGACCACCTCGAAGTTCAACGTTTCGGCGCAAAAGCGCAGCAGAAACAGCAGCGCAGCGCCTGCGACCACGACCCCGACCAACGTGTCGCTGGCGAGGCGAGGCGTTGCACCACGCTGGCGCAGAAGCGGCCAGGCCATGTCCGCGAGTTGCAGCGCGCTGGCGATACTCATCACCGACACGCGCGCGTGAAAGTAGGAAGTGGGCCAGGTCAATGGCGCCAAGCAGGCCACGATCGCGATCGGCACCACGAAGCGCAGGTGCGGCGGGCGCCGACACCCCAGCACCATGCGCACGGCGTCCGCCAGTAGCGCCACGCCGAGCGCGGTCAGCCCATTCGAGAGCACCACCGCCACCAGCTCGGGCAAGAGCGGGCGCAGGGTCATCGATGCCCAGCCGAGGGTCTCGACGGTCATGCCGAGCGCCCAGCGGTGGGTCGCTATACGCAGCACCCCGCGATGCAGTGAGCGTCCAACCACGAACGACACAGCGACCAACAAGCCATGAAGTGCACCCACCACCACTGCCGTCCGAACGTCGAGCATTCCTACGCAGCATAGCTGGTGACGACACTCATGGGGCCGTATACGCACGCAAAAAAAGCGCGACCATTGCCAGCCGGTGCTGAGGCTCAGACATGAACGGCGACAAGCGCGATCAGCTTCGCGGCAGGGAGCAGCAAAGCCTGGGCGAGCATGGTTCCGGCGAGGCGGCTCAGCGAAATGAAGGTGATCGCGCGGCGGAAATCGCTTTCGTCGACTTTGCCTTCGACGGCGTCGTCGGTCATCACCGACAGCTGCGGGTCGATGAAGGCGAACAACAGGATCGTCGCGAAGCCGTTGATGAGCGCCGACAATTGCGAAGCTGTCACACGATATTCGGGCGCGAGATAGCCGGCATAAAGCGAGGCGACGACACCGACCGCCAGTAAGGATTGCGCCAGGCAGTTGGCGCCCAGCACGCCCCAGCCGATCCCCGGAGGCATCCGCCACTCCTTGAGATGCACAAGGCTAGGCAGACGAAGCGATTGGCGAGCCGTGCGCAGCCCGTCGGGGCTGACTGCCATGAACGCGAGCTTCGTCGTCGATCGGTTGTCCTGATACCAGCCAATTGCCGCAGCGAACATGCGCTGGCCGGTGGGCACGAGCAGGATGCCGATCAGTGTGGCAAGGCTCGCCGCGGCGAGGACGAACTGCATGTCGACGAACAGCGATGCTCCGCTGTCATCATGGATGTGCATCTCGATCCGCTTGGCCAAAAAGGGGCCGAGAAAGCCGTTCGACGTGCGTGAAAAGAGGACGAGAATGTTGAACAAGGCGAAAGACATGGCAATCCGCCGCGTCCGTACCCCCGCGATCCGCGCGGCATAGGCCAGCGCCCCAATCAGGTGGATGAAGCCGGTGAGCAGGAGAATGATGACGAGGGGGAGATCGATCATCGTTCGTTCTTATTCGAGCGAACGAATGTCCGCCAAGCGACATCGGCATAGCCGTCTCCTTGAGTCCCGTCCATGATTGTCACATTGGGGATCCGAATATGCCGGAGTATCCGACAGTGCGTAGGATATTTGAATCGGCGAAATGATCGTCGAGATTGGAGAGCGACAGTCAGTGCACATGATTGGTGGCTTCATCGAAATCTGAAGATGTTTACAACTTGGGAATGCATTCTTCATTGGATAAGGAAGTGATTCTCGATATGATTAAATCCTCGTTGATATTCAATGAGGGCTGCATTCCTGAGAAACCATCTCGTTCCATGCCTCCTTCATTTTCTGATAGAAGATATATTCGGCGCGAAAGCGGAGTTGGGTGGGGGCCCCGAGCCGGCTTTGCCGGACGGGGGAGGGTCTGCATCAGACCCTCCATAAAGAAGGGACTAACCAAGGATCGCGCGGAGCGCGCTCCTGGTCAGCAAGACGGTTTCTTGAAGCGGTCACACAAGAGTTCATTGCCGTGCTCTTCGAGTCGCGCGAGCGCGGTCCGAGGCATCGTCAAAGACCGAGAAGAAACGGGCTGTGTTCATTTCACGCGCGACCCATGCGCGGCCCGCTTCGGCGAACTCCGAGGCGAGAACAGGCGAGCGCAAGAGCGAGTCAATCGTCGCGCCGAGCTCGTGCTCTGCGGCAATGGCTGCGCATCCGTGCAAGGAAAGCCCCGCCGTGGCGCGCTTGACGCACACGACAGGAACACCTCGCGCGAGGGCATCGATCAATTTGATCGGCAAGCCTCCCTCGGTTTCGCGTGGAATCACGACGAGATTGGCCGCCGCGTGCAGCATGCGCCGCTGCGCTTCATCGCCCTCGAGCTGCACGACGCGAGTGCCGCGCGGGAGACGAAGGCGCGTGGTGTCGCTCGCGGTGGCAAGAAGGAGTCGAAGGGCTTTGTGCTTTTCGAGCGTGCGGAGGTGAGCTGCGAAGAGAGCGTCGATGCCCTGATATGAGTCGAGATTTCCTGCGTAGAGGAGGACCTCGTCGTCCTCGTAGAATCCGAGCCGATGGCGTGCGGCGCGACGTTCTTCTTGCGCGATGGGAGGCGGAATGGGCCACGGCAAAGGCAACCACCGAACATCGACTCCGCTCGAACGTGCGAGCCACTCGGCGATCCGTGGGGAGATGGCCAGGACAGCATCCGCCTGTTGCGCGAGCACGCGATCGAGCTCGCTCCCGCTCCGTTCGAGCATGAACGAAAGTGGGCTCATCCAGCGAGGGAGGTAGGTTGGAAGTTCGGGGCCCAACGCCGTATGTGCGACGAAAACGAGCGGTCGTGCCTTCGCCAGCAAGCAAGCGCTCGCAGCTTCTACGTGATGCGCCACGAAAAGATCGGCGCGCGTGTTCGAGAGCATACGTACGAGCGCTGCATCTTCGCGGATCTTTGCGAAGGAAGGCCCCGAGCGGAGCGAATCGTCACCATGACTTTGGGAAAGTCGGAGGTGTTCGAATCGCGTCGGGGCTCGATGACTTCCATGTGCGTACGTCAAAAGTCGAGCGCTTCGTCCTGCATCGCACAACGCATCGAGCATCGCTCCGATCGCGGCTTGGGTGCCCTGCGGCGAAGGGTAGGGCAGGGCAGCGACGTGCAGCACGTTCATGTCTCGACGTATCCCAACGCGCGCAAGCGCTCCTCCGTGCGAGCGAGATCTGCGTGGACATTCTTCTCATCGCGCGTTCGCGTCAGCTCTGGCAATTCGCGCGGTTCTGTGCGGCTGCCTCGCATCATGATTTCGCGGAGAATGCGCCCTCCGAGCTCCGGACCCGGTCGTACGTCCATGCGCGCGAGAAGAGTCGCTGTGGCATCTGCGATGCGTGCGTCGATTTCGCCGGCAGCGCGCACGCGCGGGCCCGCTGCGAGGTAGAGCCCGCGGGAGCGGTGGCTTCCGGGCATCGAGCGGCCCTTGCGTCCGAGATGTTCCTCGAGTGAAAGCCGTCGAAAAGGACCCGTTCCTCGAGGCGCGCCACCAGACGGCAGCAAGTTCCACGAATAGCCTCGATCGAGCGCGAGCTCGAGAAGGAAATCAGGAGCCCGTGAGACAAAGGGCCCCGTGTAGAGCTCGTCGCGGGTGTGGATCTTCGTGATGATGCGCTCGCCCGTCCACGGGTCGCGCAATGCCTCAGCAAACGCGTCCAGCTCGCGATGCAACGCAGGGAGGTCCTCGGCGCGGACGGTTCCGAGCGGATCGCGGCCTCGCAAGTTCACGTGAAGCGCAGGAAAATAATTGAGCTCGTCCGAGAAGATGCGTGTTCCTTCGAAGTCGATCGCGCCAAAGCGAACGCGCGATTCGATGCGTCCAGGCAGGGCCTTGCCCAACACGCGGAACACCTGCGCTTTGGCCCGTGGGCCAAGGAGACCCAGGCCGATGTCTTTGGCCCGACTCGCGGCGTTTTCACCCTCGTGCCCACGCCGAAAACGTAAGAATCCTGCGTCTGAGAGCGCGCGATTCAAATAGAGCACCTTGTCGGACGAACCCCCCGAACCATGATCGCTCACGATCGTGATTTCCACGTTCGGCCCCGCGGCACGCACGAGTGCGTCGACCGCGCGATCGAGTGCTTCGTAGACATGACCGAGGCCACGGCGGGCATCGGGACCTGCGTCCCGTGGATGTCTCGGCGAAGCCGGATCGTGATGGGCCCACAGATGATGAGAGGCCGTGTCGCTTTCACCGAAATAGATCGCGAAGAGATCCCATGGGCGCGAGTCGAGCAACCATTTCCCCAATTGGGCGCGTTCAGCCACGCGTGAGGCGAGCTGCGCTCCGAGCGCGTCGTGCCAGCCTGGGCGCTCCGCGTCGAACTCGTCGATATCGCCCCAACGCATCGGGCCAAATCGATCACGCATCTCATCGAAGAGCGCCTCGGGCCATACGAACGAGCGATCCGCTTCGAATGCGACCGGTGAATCCCAACCACTGACGAACACCCCGTGCTCGAGTCGCTCGGGAGGCCAAGTGGCGGGAAAGCCGAGGACGGCGCAGCGCATCCCGAGGCGATCGAGGCGCGCCGCGATCGTGGCTGTCTCGCGGATGGTGCCGCCGGTGAAATGCACATTCGCGCCTTCGCGGGTGGTGAAGTCGAACACGCCGTGGGTTCCGGGATCGACGCCAGTCAAGAACGTCGTCCAGTTCGGCAATGTCGCCGGAGGCATGACGCTTCGCAGACGCGCCCACGCGCCTTGACTCATGAGCGCGTGCAGCGCCGGCAATCGCAGAGGGCCGAGCTCGTGGATGAGATCGACATCGGCACCATCGAGACCGATGACGAGCGAACGTGCGCTCATGTCGCTTGCTCCGCGAGCCTGCGAAGATCGCGTCCGAGCCAGCCTTCGGGGACGTTGACTCCAAAGTGCTCGAGCACAGTCACGCCCACGTCGTGAATCGATGCGCCGGAGATCCGACCGACCTTCGGGATGCGAGGCCCGGTCAACACGAAGAGCCCGTCCCAGTCGTGATTGCACCCATCGGCAAAACGTCCCCCCGAGGTGCCGGCGTCTTCGGGAGAGGCGAAGATGGGGCCGCCGATTTCGCCCAATGCGCGTTGATCGAGATCATCGAAAAAAACCATGAAATCAGGTGCCAATCCATTCGTTTCGCGGAATGTGTGTCGAGGGCGCACGACGCGATTTCGCATCGGACGTCCGTCTTTGCTCTGCATGCCGAGGAGGGCGTGCTCGAGGCGATCGAGCTCCCGATCGAGCTCGGAGGGATCGACTGATCCGTCTGGAAATCTCCCCCGGACGTTGATGTTGATACGCGCGAAATATCCGCCCTCTGCCCACGCACGGGTCCGTGGCCAATCGACGTCAGCGTGCTCGAGAGGGCAGGGATGCTCGGGCTCGGAGCGGAGAGTCAGCCACCCTTCACGACGCAACCACTCATTGACGCGCACTCCGCCGCGGAGTGGACGCGCCCCATGATCGCTGACGATCATGACAGTTGCCTCTGCGCCGGCGCGTTCGACGAGTCGTCCGATGCGTGCATCGAGATAGGCATAAAAATCTCGGGCGTCGCGCACCATGGGTGAGTCGGGATCGTGCCGGGGGTCTTCGGGATCGAGCGACGGCCACGCCGCATGATGCAAGCGGTCCGTTCCCATCTCGACCATCATCAGAAAGTCGGGTTTTCGCGTCTCGAGCATGTGCTCGGCCACATCGAACCGATAGGCAGCGGTCTCGTGTAAGTCGTCGATGAAGCGCTCGAGGCTGCCGGCATGACGAACGACATCGGGGCGATGCGGGCCGAAACGCGCTTCGAGCTCGCGTGCGAGCGAGGTCGGATGAGTGTGGGGCGATTCGTGGCTGGGCGTCAGCATGCACGAGACGATGTCCGTGCCTTCGATGTTTTCGGGAGGTGGCCATGTGGGCGGCACGAAGAGCACGTTCGAACGCTTGCCAGCCCTGGCGAGCAAATCCCACACGCGGGGCACGCGAACATCCGCTGAGGTGGCGATGCGCAACGCCCGCGATCCCTCGATTCGATTGCGAAAACCATAAATCCCGAGCTCACCGGGATCTCGGCCCGAGAGCATGCACGCCCATGCCGGCATCGTGATCGGGGGCACGGTCGAACGCAGAGGTCCCCACGCTCCATCCGCCATGAGCGTGGATACGCAGGGTAAATACGCGCGAAACTGATCGAAAACGAGGGCAGGTGCCGCGCAATCGAGCCCAATGACGAGGAACACGCGGCCTGTGCCTACCACGGATGCGGGAAAACCGCGACGTCGCTCTCGAATTCGGTATTCTCGCTCCTCCTGGGGGAAGTTACGTCTGTGTATCCCAGTCGGCACGAGCCCGCGATGATGATGTCGAGAGACGATAAACCGACCGTGCTCTTGCTCGGTTCGGGGGATCCCATGGCGGACGCGCTTGCCCATGCGCTCGAGCGCAATGGTGTGGCCGTCGAGCGAGCGGACACCGCGCGCGGTGTGGATGCGGTGTTCGTGGGGGCTCCAGATCTCGTGCTGCTCTTGGGGGATGCCGTCAAAGACGAAGGCAGCGCGGTGCTCGCGAAGCTTGCGGGCCACGTCGCGACGGCGGTCGTGCCTGTGGCCGTGCTCTCGAACGACGTCAATCTCGACCAGCGATTGCGTGCGTTTCGTTTCGGCGCGGTCGCGGTCGTCGAACGAAGTGCGAGTGCCGACGCGATGGCGCGTCGTGTTTCCGAGCTCGCGCGCGAACTGCCGGAGCGCTCTGGAGAGACGGCGGGCGCTCTCGGCGACGCGAGCATCGACGAAGTCGTCGAGCTCTTTTCGCACCGGTTGCGCAGCGGAATTCTGGCTGTGACCGCCGCGGAAGGAAGCGGAAAAGGTGCGCGCGTCGTGCTCCGTGGAGACCGGCCCGTCACGCAGGCCATCGAGGAGTTCGTCGAGCGGATAAGGCCGCTCGTCAGCCGTGCCGAACCTCTCTTCTGGGAGTTCCAAGAGACGCCGACCGGAAAATTGCGTCAACTCGATCTCGATGAGATGCCGTCCGACATCGATGTGAATGCGCTCCTTCGGGAGCGCCGCATCGTGCTCGTCGAGCGCAGTCCGGCGCGCGCAGATGAGTTGGTGCAGGCGCTTCGGGAGCGCGGAGCCCATGTCGTCGTGATCGATGGTGAGGGCGCGGGCATGGCCAAGGCGCGCGCGATCGATCCGGATGTGATCGTGGTCGATGTCGAGGGGGTCGGAGGTTGGGCCACGAACACGATGCGCGCGATACGTAGGGATCCTCGTCTCCGGTGGGCATCGCTTCTCGTCGTGCGAGCTCACGAGTTGTGGTCGGAATCGAGGCTCGAACCGGATGTCGAGAAGCTCGCTGCCGGCCTCGCGCCGTTGGTCGAGCCTGACGCCGCGATCGAGCGCCGTGCGCGCGATGCGTCGAGTGCGTTCGACTTGCGAATGGAGACGACCGGGCCAGCACGGATGCTGCGCTCGCTCGCGAAGACACGTCGAACACTCCATGTGTATTTGCGACATCGACGCGCGAGCGTAGCGATGGACGTGGCCGAGGGATTGTTGGTGGGGGCCACAGCGAACTTGGAGGACGGGTCCGAGATCGCTGGGGTGGCAGCGGTGTCGGCGTTTTTGGTGCTCGGCTCGGGGCGTGTTCGCGTCGAACCGCGCGAAGCGCCCGCGATGGCCAATGTGATGGCTCCGATCGACGATGCGTTTGCGGCGGCCGATCGAGAACCGCTCCCCATCCGTCCGTCGCTCCCGCCTCCGAGCATCCCGCCACCGCGGGGATCGGCGTCCGAGATGAAGGCAGAGCTGCGGTCGGGGGATCCGAGTGAGCTCATGCATCAGCTCGAATCGCTCTTGAACAAGTTGAAGAACGCATTGCCCGTCGATGCCACTGGCGTGGAGGCATTGCGGAAATCGGCGAGCGAACTCGAGGACGCGGCTCGAGAGACCCCTCCCGAAAGTGTCAAGAGCCGTATCATTCCCAAGCGACGCGCGAACACGATGATGGGCCTTTCGCCCAGCCCGGCGAGTTCGCCGGTGCTTCCGGCCCCGCGAAGCATTCCCCCTCCGAAATTTCCCATCGCGAAGACGCCCGAACCCATCGTCGAGACGATTCCACACGAGCCCCCTCACGAGGCTGTGGCTCCATCCTCGGATGACCTCTCCAGTTTCGAAGCATCTCCAGCGCCGAATGAGAGCGTTGCTCCTGAGTTCGAGCGTGAAGATCAAACGATTCGGAGCACGCCCCTGATTCCACATGCGAGCCCGGCTCTCCCATCCGGCGGAACATCCTCGCGGACTCTATTTGCCATCGCAGCTGTGTTTTCGTTTGTTGCCATCGCCCTGACGACAGCCTTCGTTTTTGCATGGTTTCTCGGTCGATTTACCGGGACAGAAACCGTTTCCGCTTCTGCCCCCGCCTCCGCTCCCGCTTCTGCCCCCGCCCCCGCCTCTGCCTCCGCTCCCGCCTCTGCCTCCGCTCCC
>CAYZTA010000076.1:0-23254 GCA_964481145.1 uncultured Sandaracinus sp. | reverse complement strand
ACGACGACACTGACTGCGTCCTCGATGCCTCCGACAACTGCCCGCTCATCGCAAATCCAAGCCAACTCGATACCGATGGTGACGCGCTCGGCGATGTCTGTGACCTCGATGACGACAATGATGGCGTCCTCGATGTCGCCGACAACTGCGCGCTCATCGCGAACAGCGATCAGCTCGACACCGATGGTGACGCGCTCGGCGATGTCTGTGACCCCGATGACGACAATGATGGCGTCCTCGATGCCGCCGACAACTGCGCGCTCGTCGCAAATCCAAGCCAGCTCGACACCGATGGAGACAGTGAAGGTGACGCATGCGATGTCGACGACGATGGCGACGGCGTGAATGACGTGTCGGACAACTGTCCGCTCACTGTCAACGCGGACCAGCTTGACACCGATGGCGATGCACAAGGCGACGCATGCGATTCCGACGCCGATGGTGATGGTGTCGACGACGGTTCTGACAACTGCCCGCTCACCGCAAATGCCGACCAGCTCAACACCGATGGCGATGCACAAGGCGAAGCCTGAGACCACGAAGAAGAAGGCGACAACGTCAACGATGACGCTGACAACTGCCAGCTCATCGCAAATGCAGACCAGCACAACACCGAACGAGATGCAGAAAGCGACGCCTGCGATGCGGACGATGACAACGACGCCGTGATCGACGCGCTCGACAACTGCGTGCTCGTATCGAATCCGACGCAAACGAACACCGATGGTGATGCAGAAGGCGACGCCTGCGATACGGACGATGACAACGACAACGTCGCGGATGTCTCCGACAACTGCGTGCTCGTCGCCAACACCGACCAACTCGACACCGATGGAGATGCCGAAGGCGATGCCTGCGACACGGACGACGACAACGACAACGTCGCGGATGTCTCCGACAATTGCGCGCTCATCGCCAACACCGATCAGCTCGACACCGATGGAGATGGTGAAGGCGACGCGTGTGACACGGACGATGATGGCGATTCACTGGATGATGGCTCGGACAACTGTCCGCTCGTCGCCAACGCCGATCAGCTCAACACCGACGGCGATGCCGAAGGCGACGCCTGCGATGCGGACGATGACGGCGACGGCGTGAACGACACGCTCGACAACTGCCCGCTCATCCCCAACGCGGATCAACAGAACACCGACGGCGATGCTGAAGGCAATGCGTGCGACACGGACGATGATGGCGACTCGGTCTCCGACGATATCGACAACTGCGCCCTCGTCGCGAACCCCGATCAGCTCGATACCGATGGCGACGGCCAAGGCGACGCGTGCGATGGCGACGCAGACGGCGACACCCTCGCGGACGATGCCGATAACTGCCCCTTCGTGGCGAACCTCGATCAGGCCGATCTCGATGGGGATGGGGAGGGGGATGCCTGTGACGCCGATGACGACAACGACAACGTCGTCGACAGCGCGGACAACTGCCTGACGCTCGCCAACACCGACCAGATCGACACCGACGGAGATGGCGCAGGCGACGCGTGCGACAGCGACGACGATGGGGACTCGATCGATGACGACGCGGACAACTGCGCGCTCGTCGCCAACGTCGAACAGGCAGACCTGGACGACGACGGCATGGGCGATGAATGCGATGACGACGACGATGGCGATGGACTTTTGGATGTCGATGAGATCGCCATCGGAACCGACCCGCGCGAAGTCGACTCGGATGGCGACACCATCAGTGATGCCGACGAAGTCGGTGACGACGTCACCATGCCGCGCAATAGCGATGGAGACGACGAGATCGATGCACTCGACACCGACTCCGACAACGATGGAATCGACGACGGAATCGAAGCAGGTGACGATGATCTCGAGACGCCACCTGTCGATACCGATGGCGACGGTGTGCCCGATGTCCGCGACAGCGACTCGGACGGCGATGGCGCCGAAGACGGGAGCGACAACTGCCGTTTGGTGGACAACGCCGACCAACTCGACACCGACGGTGATGGAGAAGGCGACGCGTGCGATGGCGACGAGGATGGCGACTCGATCGACAACGAACGCGACAACTGTTCACTCATCGCGAACCCCGACCAACTCGATACCGACGACGATGGTGCAGGTGACGTGTGCGATGGTGACGATGACGGCGACGGCGTCCCCGATACCTCGGACAACTGCCCGCTCATCGCGAACGCAGACCAGCTCGATGCCGATGGCGACGGGATGGGCGCGGCTTGCGACAGCGATGATCGCGTGACGCCAGACAGTGGTATGCCGGACAGCGGTATGCCGGGAAGTGATGGGGGGATCGTCCCTGGTGGCGATTCCGGAGTCGTGCCCGGCGCGGATGCTGGTTTGATGCCGGGATTGGCGGGCGGTGGCTGCGGCTGCTTCGTCGTAGGTCATTCGGCAGGACATGGGCCGAGCGGAATCGCAGCGCTGATCGCGTTCGGCTTGACGCTGCTCTCGATCCGCACGCGGCGTCGTCGATGATCCTGTAGGGCTTCGGATGGGTGATTCCGTCCGGAGCCCTGTGGCAGACGCGCCGAGATATTTTTCCGCAGCTGAAGGCAAACGAGCACGGCTCCCGAAGAGGACCGTGCTCGCACGTTTTTCAGCCATACATGCCGAACACGTCGCTCGCTTCTTCGAGCATGCGAGACAGGAGCGCGCAGGCAAGCGTCATCATGAGCGCCTCGCCTTCGGGATCTTGTACCCAACGCTCGTGCACCTCGGCGGCGTGCTCCGTGGCCATCCTCAAGGGGTGAAGCTCAGCGAGACATCCCACCGCGGAATCGAGCTCCTCGATAGAGACGCGCAATCGTTCGCGCGCTTCGGCGTCGTTGGCCCGTTCGCGAACCTGCTCCATCCATCCGATATGTGCAGCAATCACTGCACGCGCGAGGCGCGGCGCTCGCATCTCGGCTCTCGCGCGCTCCATTGTCCTTCGCTCGGAGGCCTTCTTGGATTTCATGAACGGGCGATCGTGCAGACCGCATGCCCAACGCACGCGGCCTGCATACGCCTTCGATCAGCCTTCCGACGACGAGGAGAGCTCGTCTTTGGCGACACGCAGTTGCACGAGTCGATCTTTCTGAATCCGCTGTGCTGTCACTGGTTCGACGAAATCACTATGACAGAGGCCCTTGCCGACTTCGGCATCGACGGCTTTCTTCGTCTTGTTCGCGAGCTTGTGGATCTCTTCGGGTGAAAGCACGCCGCGCTGTTCGAGAATTTTTTGCTGCTCTTCGGTCAAAGCCGCGCTCTTCATCGCCTTTTCACGCTCGAATCCAGCGGCTTTTCCGCTCTGGAACTCCGCGATTTCCTTACTGATTCGGACGCTGCACCAGTCGTGGCCGCACATGCCGCAGAAATCGGTGTCCACATCGAGGTCTTCGTCGTGGAGCGCGCGTGCGTACTCACCATCGAAAGCCAACTCGAAATGGCGCCCCCAGTTGAGTGCGGCGCGCGCCTTCGTGAGCTCGTCATCCCAATCGCGGCTGCCCGGAATGCCGAGCGCCACATCGGCCGCGTGCGCGGCGATCTTGTAGGCGATGCAGCCTTGCTTCACATCGTCCTTCTTCGGCAAGCCGACGTGCTCTTTGGGGGTCACGTAACAGAGCATCGATGCCCCGTGATACGCCGCCGCAGTCGCGCCGATGGAGCTCGTGATGTGATCGTAGCCGGGGAATACGTCGGTCACGAGAGGACCGAGCACATAAAAAGGCGCTCCGTGACAAAGAGTGCGCTGCGCTTTCATGTTCCATTCGATTTGATCGAAAGGCACGTGCCCTGGGCCTTCGACCATCACTTGGCAACCACGGCGCCAAGCGCGTTCGGTCAACTCCCCGAGTGTCTCGAGCTCCGCGAGTTGCGCGGCATCGGTCGCATCCGAGAGCCCGCCGGGGCGCAATCCATCGCCGAGTGAAAAGCTCACATCGAACTCACGCATCACGTCGCAGATCGCTTCGAAGTGCTCGTACATCGGCGACTCTTTGCCGTGCGTCAGCATCCACTTCGCCAAGAGCGATCCTCCGCGAGACACGATTCCGATGAGTCGCTTCTGCACGAGCGGCAAATGCGCGCGGCGCACACCTGCGTGAATCGTGAAATAGTCCACCCCTTGTTGGGCTTGATGTCGGAGCGTCTCGAGGATCACGTCGATCGTGAGATCTTCGATTTTGCGTCCGAGGATCATCGAGTAGATCGGGACCGTGCCGATCGGCACCGTGGAGGCGCGCACGATCGCTTCACGGCAGGCATCGAGATCGCCGCCGGTCGAAAGATCCATCACGGTGTCCGCCCCCCAACGAACCCCCCAGCGCATCTTCTCGACTTCCTCATCGGTTCCACTCGAAACCGGAGAAGCACCGAGGTTCGCGTTGATCTTGGTGCGACTTGCCCGTCCGATCGCCATCGCATCGAGCTTGTAAGAGAGGTGCACTTTGTTCGCCGGAATGATCATCCGGCCGGCCGCCACTTCGTCGCGCACTTGTTCCGCGCCAAGGTGGGGCTCACGTTCTGCGACGCGCTTCATCTCGCTCGTGATGATCCCGAGGCGGGCATGTTCGAGTTGCGTCACTGGACGAAAACCAGCGGGCGCGACCGCAAATCCCGTCCGGAGATCTCGATGCCATCCATCAGGCAAGAAATCCCAAGCCGTGCGCGCGCTCGGAGCAGGCATGCCAGGCGTGTCCGGAGAGCTGAACGAACGTGCTTGCCCGATCTCGGGAGCGTTTGCGAAGGATCCGGGAGTCGTGCCTTCGCATTTCGATGACGGATTGATCGCTCCTCTTTGGGGCAACGCGATTCTGGATGTGATCATGAGAGCGGAGATCTCCACGGGTCCCTCGTATGGGTCCCGTTGTGTGGGTCGCATTCCCTACGCCGGTACGAACCGGATCAGGTTCCCGGGTACTTCTCAGCGGCCCCCGACCATTCGAAAGACGCGCCCCGAGCGACATTCCGACGCTAGCATGCCACGGTCCGAAGGCGAGTCCCGAGCTGGCGCTGTCATCGAGCGTGGATTAGCGTTGCGCTTCATGCGTATTTATCCCTGTGTTGCTGCGTTCGTTTTGCTCGGTGCATGTGGCAGTGATGCTGTCCACAGCGATGCGGATTCAGGCACAGTTCAAGACGCGAGCACAGTTCAGGACGCGAGCACAGTTCAGGACGCGAGCACAGTTCAGGACGCGAATCCTGCGTTGGAAGACGGTGCGCTCACCGATGCCGCAGATTTCGACGCCCACGTCTCCGATGCAGATGTGACACAGGATGATTCGGGCACGTCGGAGAGCATGTTGGGTCCGATTCAATGTCGACTGAATGCCGATTGCGAAGGACCCATTGCGGGCTGTCAACGAACCGTGCCTGGCGGTGTCTGCATGGGATGCGACGAGGGCACGTGCCCCTTGGGCACGCACTGTTCTGATTTCGGGTCCTGCGTCCGCGGGTGCAGGACGGACACCGACTGCAATCTTGGAATGCAGTGTCTACCGTCGGATGTTTGCGGAATCCGTGCATGCAGCGAATCCGAGCCGTGTCCGATGCCCTATGTATGCGGAGCTGCGGGACGCTGCACGAGACCCTCGTGCGATGACGATACGCCTTGTCCATCGCCGCTCCGCTGTGACGCGGCCGTCTGCGTCGAGCCTTGAACACGTCGTGGGTGACGTTCACGCGTCGGGAGCGCGAGTACAGACTCGACCCACGAAGAAGATATCCCGACAGATGGGGAGATTCGGGAGACAATCCTCGTCGGTTTCGCACTCATCACTGCAATAGAACGCATCCGAAGACGCCGGGCCTTCGAGACACAGCGCGCTCGCGCAGTCGTTGCTGCCGGTACACGTGTCGACGCCGTTTTGTCCTGTGCCGCGCGCACCGGGCAAACAGAAACAGCCCACCTCTTCGTTGCACTCGCAACGCAGCTCGGGTGCGCAATCGGAGTTGAGCGCGCACGCGATCGGTCCCTCCACGTTCGCATCGTCTTCCACGTTCGCATCGGCTTGGCCCCCATCCGCTACCGAACCGTCTTCGCCCCCATCCGCTACCGAACTGTCTTCGCCTCCATCGCTCTCCTGCGTTCCTGCATCCATCGCCCCGGAATCGAGGACTGCGCTCGCATCTCGCACGTTCGCATCGACTTCGGAACCTGTGCGTTCGTTTCCGCACCCTGAGAGCACCCCGAACACGAGCCCAAAAACCATGAATCTGTAGATCATGAGGCGGGGTGTAGCACACACCTGGATGTGGACGCGATCGCCTCGCAAGCCCTCGAGAAACTGCTAACGCACGGCATGATCGCGCGTGATGTGCTCGGGGAGCATGGTTTGCTCGTGCAGGCGACCTCGAAATATGAGCATCGCCCTTCTCAGATCCGCATGGCCGAAATCGCCACGCGTGCGCTCGAGCACGACGGGACCGCGCTCATCGAGGCCGGAACTGGAACCGGCAAGACGCTCGCGTATTTGGTGCCAGCCGCACTCTCCGATCGACGGATCGTGATCTCGACAGGCACACGTGCCTTGCAAGATCAACTGATGCACAAGGACGTGCCTCTCCTCGAACGCGCGTTGGGCAAGAGCCTTCCCATCGCGGCGCTCAAAGGGTTATCGAACTATCTCTGCCTTCGTCGTCTGCACGAGCTCTCGAAGAGTGCGGCGGCGGACGCACGCTCCGAGCTTTCCCGCTGGCTTCCTTTGATTCATGACTGGAGAGGCCGGACCGGCACGGGCGATCGGGAAGAGCTCAAAGAGCTCGCCGATGACGCGCCCATTTGGGCAGCGATCCAGAGCGGATCCGATACGAGGATCGGCCCTCGATGTGCCTTTTTCGAAGAGTGCTTCGTCACGAAGGCAAGGCGCCGCGCCGAAGAAGCGCGCATTGTCGTTGTCAATCATCATCTCTTTTTCGCCGACCTCGCGCTCCGCGCCCACGGCACAGGCGTGATTCCAAATTACGATGCGGTCATCTTCGATGAAGCGCATCGTATCGAGGAGGTCGCGACCGCATTCTTTGGCGTGCAGATCTCTGCCGCGCGCATCGACTCGCTCTTGCGTGACGCAGAGCGCGCGTTCGAGACAGCACGCGATCTCGAGATCCCTCGTTTGCTCTCATCGATCGCACTCTGCGCATCGGATCTGTGGGATGCTTTGCCCCGAACGTCGAGCACGGAGTCGGGGCGACTGACGATTCCCGATTCACTCCTCGACAAGAAGATAAGGGACGCGCTCTTCGCGTTGGATGTCGCGCTCGAAGCACTCGCCGAACATGCGCGTCTCTCCGTGGCTGTGTCGCCGAGCGTTCCGCAGATCGTCCGACGCGCGGAACAACTTCGCGCGAGCATCGGGATCATCGCAGAGCCGGGGCTTGCTCATGTGGCGTGGATCGAACAACGCGGGGCGCGCGCCTCCATCGGCGCGAGCCCCATCGACGTGAGCACTCTCTTTCGCGACGAAGTGCTCCATCGGGTGCGCTCCCTCATCTTCACCTCGGCCACACTGGCCACTTCACGCACGAATGAACCGAACTCGAGTTCACCCTTCGCGTTCACGAAGAAGCGCCTCGGCATCGATTTCGAGGTCGACGAAGAAGTTCTCCCATCACCCTTCGACTATGCACGACAAGCAGCGCTTTACATCCCGACATTGCCCCCTCCTCGCGATCCTCATTATCTGACGCTCGCTGCCGCCGAAATCGATGCGCTCATCTCACTCACCGAAGGAGGCGCTTTTATTTTGTGCACCAGCGTTCGCGCGATGCACGAGCTCGCGCGTCGTCTTCGACCTTCGCTCGGCGTGCGAGAGCACCTCGTGATGGTGCAAGGCGAGCAGCCCAAACACACGCAAATCGAACGGTTCAAGCAGGCAACGAATGCCGTCCTCTTCGCCACTTCGAGCTTTTGGGAAGGCATCGATGTACCAGGCCGTGCGTTGCGCCTCGTGGTGCTCGACAAGCTGCCCTTCGACGTCCCGAGCGATCCACTCGTGGAGGCGCGGTGCACGCGCATCGAAGAGAACGAAGGCAACGCCTTCATGGAGTACCTCGTGCCTTCAGCGCTCCTCATGCTGAAGCAAGGCTTTGGACGACTCATCCGCACGAGAGAAGATCGCGGCATCGTCGCGCTCTTGGATTCACGCATTCACACCAAAGGTTACGGCAAGGTCCTTTTGCGCAATCTTCCCGACGCCAAGAGGTGCACCTCGATGCGCGACGTCGAAAACTTCTGGAAAGAGACCCGATGGGAATGAGAACCGCCCAAGGCGCCAACGAGAAAAGCTGAGCATCCTTCGCCATGCTCGGTCCGGAATATGCGGACACGACCTAGCTGTTTGGGAAGCCCCTCATCGGGAACCAAATCTTGAACTCGGTGCCGGCGGGTGATTCGCCGTGACGCGAGAACACATCGATGCTGCCTCCGTGTTGCTGCACGATGTTGCGCACGATCGAAAGACCAAGCCCCGTGCCGCGACCTTCTCCTTTCGTCGAAAAGAAAGGTTCGAAGATGTGATCCACATGCTCACGGGCGATCCCAGGTCCGTCGTCTGCGATCACGACGAAGGCCCCTCCCTCTCCGTCGTGTTCCACTCGCACGGTCAACCGCCCCCGTGAACCCTCTCGACGTTGAGAGGCCATCGCATGGCACGCATTGGTCACCAAGTTGATGAACACCTGATGGAGCTGGCCACGAACTGCCCATAGCAAAGGAAGGCCCTCCGCGTAATGACGCTCCACCACCACCTGGGCCTCACGGATCACGTGATCGCAAAACACGAGCGCCTGATCGATCACTTCGCCGATCTGCAAGCTCGTCGGATCTTCGCTCGACGGCCGCGCGTAGGTCACGAGATCGCGCGTGAACCGGAGCATGCGTTCCGCCGCCTCCGAAATGCGCCTCAGCTTCTCGAGATCGCCGGGCTCCACGCCACTTCTTTTGCCCTTGGTGAGGAGGTATTCGCTATAGACCGAAATGCTCGTCAGCGGATTGTTGAGCTCATGCACGACCCCTGCTGCGAGTTGACCGAGCGTCGCGAGTTTCTCCGCATGAATGATTTGCTCCTCGAGATCGCGGACCTCGGTGAGATCACGTCCGATCGCCACCACACCCGCGACTTTTGAGCCACCCGAGGCGGTGATCGGCGCCGTGTTGAAGGCAATGCGCGCGAAGCCGCCGCTATTCCTCGGGAGTCGCAGCTCCACATGGCTCATCGCCTCTCCGGACATCGCGGCTTCGAACGCCAAGAGCACACGCGCATGTTCGCTCGGCAGGATGAACTCGAGGAAGTCGTGTCCAAGCCAACGCTCACGCTGACCGCCGATCGCGGTCATCATCGCGAAATTCACGTTCTCGATGCGTCGATCGGAGCGAAGCACGACGATCGGCGCATTGGCGCGCTCGATGACCTGTGAAAGGTAGTCGCGTAAATAATTCGATTCGCGAAGTAGACGCGCCCCCCTCAGCTTGGCCGCGAGCTCGAGGCCGAGCGGCACGACGATCGGCGCATCCCACACAGGGACTTCGAACCCCGTTGGGTACTCGACTGAAACGATCCCCAAGATTCGCGCCCCATCCGTCAGCGGCACATCGAAGCCGTGCGCCCCTTGTTCGAACAGCGGGTGATACGAATCCGTCAAAGAGATTCCAAGCCGCGCGAGATCGGATTCCAAAAGCGCATGGCGTTCGGCCGCGCGTCGCTCGAGTAAAAGATGCGGCTCCGTACCGCTCCGGAGGGGATGCGATGCATGGAAGAGCGCGAGCCCTTGCCCGTCCTTGGCGAGCAGACGCACGGCAAACCGCCGCGCTTGAAACAAATCGCTCATCGCCGAGGCGAACGCGCAGACGATTTGCGAATCTGGCATGTCGATGTCGACATCGCGCGACAACCGCAAGAGCAACTCAGGCACGCGCTCTGGAGCGGGCGCTTCGAGCCAGCGCGAAGCGCGCACCGTGTCCTCGCTCGAAGCCCATACGTTCGGCCAAGATCCTGAGGCCGGAGGATCACGAGAAAACTCCCCCGAACGGGGTGCGTCCGGGCGCATGCGGGGCTTCGGCGCATCCTCGAGATACGCTTCCTCACCAAAACGTCCAGCGCTCTTGTGTTCCGTCGGCACCGGACGTGACGCGGTTTGCGGTTCGCTTTCGGGATCCATGTCTCGGAAGGTGCGCCTCGACATTAGCCCGATCTCCTTTTGGCCATTTCGCGCGGCGCGTAATCGCGGCCATCGCTGCCTGCGGCAGCATCGAGGTCGAGGATTTTCGTGTCCCCCACGTAAGATTTGGTCTCGTAGCGCGTAATTTTGCCGATTTTTCGCACGATTTCGGCCATTCGATCGCCTTCGCGCTCGATCACGGTGGCATAATGATGCTCGGACGAATCAGGGTCGAGCTTACGCACGAGCAATTGTGCGTAGTTGATGACACTCGTCAGGGGTTGATTCAGTTCGTGCGCCGTCGTCCCTGCCAGTTCGGCGATGAGCGCCTGCTTTTCGCTCATCTCCAGTTTGTGTTGGGCTTGCGCGAGGCGCTCCTCCACGCGCAATTTTTCTCGCAGATCCGTGAAGATTCCAACGGTCGCGAAGGGGGCTCCGCGGTGGTCGTAAATCATCGCTGCGCTCAGGTTGATCGGGATGAGGTCTCCCTCTCGATCGATCGCATCGAACCGCACCGTCTCGAGGCGACCTACGCCGCCGTGCTGCGGTGAGCGGATCATGCGCATCACTTCTCGCGCGCCCCCTTTCGGATAAAGCTCGCTGACGTGCTTCTTGCCGAGGACGTCGTCCGCAGGCCACCCATAGATGCGCTCGGCACCTGAGTTGAAAAGCAGAATTTTACCGGAAAGATCCGCCGCGATGATCGCGTCGACACTCGCGTCGATGAGCGATTCCAAAAAGTCCTTCGTCTTCGCGAGCTCCGCGGCGGTTTCGCGCTCACTCGTCACGTTGCGAAACGACAGCAGCACGGCTCCCTCACCTTCGATGAGGTTGGCGAACGAGCACGAAAGAATGCTCACGCGCCCATCGGCGTGCTTGAGACGTACGTCGACGCCCTGAGGATATTGCCCCTTTCGAACCCCTCGCCACATCTGCATCATCGCGCGCCGATCTGCGGGTTCGAGCAAGTCGAGCAACGAGCGGCCACGCACATCGTCTTCACTCACGCACGCGATTTCGTAAGCACGAGGATTGGCGAAGAGGAGCTGTCCATCCGGATCGACCGCCGCGAGACCATCGGCCGCGCTCGCGAAGAGGTTCGCATAACGCTTGAGCCCTCGCAGGCGACGTTCTGCTTCGAAGCGCGCGAAATTCACCTGCTGCGTCTGATCGCGCAAGGTCTGCATGATACGCGCATTGCGAAGCGCAACGGCGGTCGCGTTCGCGACGATCTGACAGAAATCGACTTCGCGTGGTTGGAGCGTTCCTCGCCCCTGCGCTGCGCGAAAGAAGAGCACTCCCATCGCCTCTTCCTGCCAGACGATGGGCAACAATGTCAGCGCCCCAAGCACACCTTCAGGCACACTGTCGCGGACTCCTTCGAGCACCGGATGGGTTGAAGCATCGCGGATGGTCAAGCTGGCGCGAGTGCGCAGAACCTCTAGGATTTCCGGGTATTTCTCAAGATCGATCCGCAGGTTCTGAATGCCTTGATCGTCGCTGGCCGCGACGACATAGCCGACGTGGCCGCTCTCGGCATCGGGTGCAAGCACGATCGAGACTCGATCGACATTCACCACCTCTGCGATGCGACGTACGACCGTATAGAGGATCTCGCTGAAGTCGAGCGACGACGAGAGCGTCTGCGTCAGCTCGAGCATGGCCTTGGCGTCGCGCTCTTTGTGAGCGAGCGCCGTGATGGTCTCGAAAATCCGGAGCAGCGCACGAATGCGCCACGCACACTCCGGCTCCTGCGAAGGCCAACGAATCACATCATCCGCGCCCGCTTCGAGGAGCGAATCGGCACGCACCCCATCGGGGGTCACGGCGAGCACAGGCACCTCGAAGCCAGCCGACGTCGCACGTACGGCGCGCACCCGTGCTTCGGCGTCACTCTCTCGATCGTGGCTGATTGCGCCGATCACGACGACGCCCACGGCGTGGGTTTCGAGTCGGACGTGCATGTCATCGAGCGTCTCGAACGCGGCGACGTCGAGGCCGAGCGTGCCCGCGCAGGCGCCGATGGCCGCCCGGCGCGCGGGGTCGGGATCCGCGATGAGGATCTGAAGGGGTCTCGTCGGCATTTCAGCCTGGGTCACCATGGTACCAGGGTTATCGGCAAAAAGCCGATCGACGGATGAAAAGAACGAGTTCTGGTGGGAGAGCCGATCGCGGCGTACCATGCGCCGTCGTGCGTTTCGCTTTCTTTTTTGCGTTGTTCATGGCGTTCATGCCCGTTCGCGCCGGGGCGCAGACCCCAGCGATTGCCGTGCTCATGTTGCCGACGGGTGAGGTCGAGTCGGCCATGGCCGACTCGCTGACGGAGCTCTTGATCGCTGCGCTCAGGGCGCGAGAAAGCGGAGTTCGAATCGTTGGCAAAGAGGAGTTTCAGGCGCAGCTCGGGCGAACCGATGCAGAGACAGCCGCGTGCATCGAAAATTCGGCGTGTCTCGGGCGCGTGGGAGTGCAGCTCGGCGTCACCGAAATCATCGCTGGCACGATCGCTCAGCGCACGGGGACGAACGATGAGCCCGTGTGGGCGTTCGCGATCCTGCGGCTCGATGTCCGAACCGGAGAGATGTTGGGTCGGGTGTTCCGTGAAGTGGACGGCGGGCTCGATCCGCTTCTAGAGGCGATCGAAGAGTCATTTCCAGAGATTTATGTCGCCTTGGTGCGGCCAGGTCGGCTCCTTCTGCGTACGAACGTGGTGGGCGCGGAGGTCGAGCTCGATGGAGTGCACATGGGGCGCTTCGAAGGCGCACCGCTCCGGCGTGAAATCCTCGAACCAGGCAATCACGTCCTGCGGGTGCGGGCTTCTGGCCATCGTGAGCTCATACGGGACATCGAGATTGAAGCGGGGACGACGTTGGTGATCGAAGCGGCCCTCGAACCAAGCCGAGGTTTCGTTCCTTCCGCGCTGGTGTACGCCGGTTCGGCCATGATGGTGGCGTCGCTCGCGGTCGGGATTGGTCTTGGGGTCTCTTCGCAACAACCCCCCAGCAGCTCGCTCTCGATGCACGAGACCATCGAGGGGTTCTATCCCGCACGGGACACCGAAGCGCTGCTCGCCAACGTGTTTTTCGGAGTGGCGGGTCTCGGAGCCATCCTCGGGGTCGTTGGGCTCGTGATATCGGGCGAAACGCAGAGTGAGAGTGACTCCACCGCGGCGTCTTGTTCGCCGTGGCTCATGCCGCTCGGCGAAGAGGGGCTCCTCATCGGAACCGGAGGACGGTTTTGATGTTCATGCGAATCGTGATGGCGCTCTTCTTGGCACACGCGGTGGGTTGCAGTGTGTCGCGGCCCGCCGACCTCACCGATCGACTTTGGACATGCCAGGAGAGCTCCGATTGCATGGGTGGTTGGGCCTGCGCCGATCGCAGTGTGCTCGGCGATGATTTCTGCCGCCCTGCTTGTGATCGCGCATCCCCCGCGAGCTGTGATGGTGTGTGCACCAAGACGGGAGAATGTCTGGCGACCTGCATGCTCCTCGGAGACCAGACGACGTCCTGCCCCGTCGATCACGCGTGCGTGCGCACTGATTTGCTCGGTGAGGAAGGAATATGCTTCCCCACCGCCAGCTGTTCGCGTTCGGACGAATGCGCCGACGGTTCACGCTGTTTCAATGACGTCTTTCGACTCCCCTCCCTCGTGCCTGGGCTCGAATACGCGTCGGATCATTTGTATTGTGTGGCAGTTCCGGATGCGATGAATCGCTGCCCCACTGGGTATGCGTTCGTGCCATCGTCGGATCCCAACGAGCCATTTTGCTTGCCGAGATGCGATACAGACTCCGCACGTTGCCCTCCCAATCTGACATGCATACGCGACTTCGGCTTTGTTTTCGGGCAACCGGGAGTCGACATTTGTCATCCGGGATATTGGGCACTTCCTTGCGATGACGATGCTCAATGCATGGTGGGACGCTGTCTCGAGGTGGGCGAGGGCAGGCGTGCGTGCACGTATGCATGTGACGAAGCCGACTCCATGTTCGGTGCTCCTGGGCTCGGCTGCGACATTTTGGAAGCAGCGAGCCGAAGCTTATGGCTCGATGCGCTCGATGTGCGTTGTGAGAACGTCGCACATCGGAACGTCTGCGTGCCCTTCGGCACGAACGGCGCGCCCTGCAACGACGATACACTTTGCGCTCCCGAACTCGAATGCCGCGAGTTCACTTCGGGCTCGAATCGAGTGCGATTCTGCTCGCGCGATTGTGCGCATGACAGCGATTGCGGAGGTCCGGGTCTCATCTGTCGCAATGGCACATGTGGATTCGGTCCAGACGTAGGACGAGTAGGAGAGTGATGACGAGAGCTCAAGTACGCGACCTCGAGGCGCCGATTGGAGTCTTCGATTCGGGGCTCGGTGGACTGACGGTCGTCCGGGCGATCTCGGAGGCGTTGCCCCATGAAAAGCTCCTTTATCTAGGAGATACGGCGCGCGTTCCCTATGGCACGAGGAGCGCACACACGGTGGTTCGTTATGCCCGCGGGTGTGGAGCCTTGCTCGCGAATCGGGGCATCAAGATGCTCGTGGTCGCGTGCAATACCGTGAGTGCAGTCGCGCTCGACATGCTGCGCGTCGAGCTCGACATGCCAGTCCTTGGGGTGATTGAGCCAGGCGCGCGCGCGGCGGTGCGGGCGAGCCAGACGGGACGCATCGGCGTCATCGCGACAGCCGGAACGGTGGCCAGCGGAGCGTATCCTCGTGGCGTTTCGAGCGTCGATACGCGAGCCGAGGTGAAACAACTCGCCGCTCCATTGCTCGTTCCGCTCGCAGAGGAAGGATGGCTCGAAGGCGAGGTGCCGCACCTCGTTCTTCAAAGGTATTTGGAGAAGCTTCTTGGAGCTGGCAGCGAGATCGACACGCTCGTCCTCGGCTGCACGCATTACCCGCTTTTGTCGGAGGTGATCGCGGATGAAGCGACACGCTTGCGGGGCGCCCCGATCTCGATCGTCGATAGTGGCGTGGCTGCTGCCGGAGAGCTGGCGACGCTCCTGCGCGAACGAAATTTGTTGCGGCAACGAGACTCGTCGGAACGAAGCGAAGGAGGCGCGCTCGAATTGATGGTCACCGACCGACCCGAGCGGTTCGCCGAGGTCGCGTCGAGGTTCTTGGGTCGGGATCTCGAGAGCCTCGACGTCCAGCAAGTCGATCTCTGAGGAGAAATGTCACGGTTCGAAGATCTTCGAGGCCTCGTGTAGTGACGACGCGGGTTCCTATGTGCAACACGTGTTCGTCCCGATCGATCACACCCGGATCCTCGAGGCGCTCGCGGACACTGTGGTGGTTACCGACGCCTCGGACCGAGTGATCTGGGTCAATCGCGCGATCGAGTCGCTTCTCGGGTGGACTCCGTACGAGTTGATGGGAAAGCCGCTGACGATCTTGATGCCGGAGCGGTTTCGGGCGAGGCATCTACACGCGTTCGAGCGGTTTGCCGCGACGAGACGCGCACGGATCATGGGTCGACCTTTTCGCGTCGCAGCGCTTCACCGAAACGGAACGGAGATCGATATCGAGCTCACTCTTTCGAGTTTGTCCGGGCCGCGAGAGCCTTTGATGGTGGCCGCATCTCTGCGCGACGTGCGCGCTGGAGTGGCTCTCGAGCGTGAAACGTCGGAGCTCCGCGTCACTCAGCACAGGTTGTCCGCGCAATACGAAGTGATGAGAGCGTTGGCGCAGTCATCCACGCCTCGTGACGCAGCCGCGCGGGCGGTGGAGGCCATTGGGCATCAACTCGATCTGGATTTTGCCGCCTTGTTCCTGATGAACGAACGGACAGGACGGGTTCGAGCCCGCGAAGTGTGGTCGACCCGGAGACCCGAGCTCAAGGAGCTCGTCTCCATCACGTGGACCCTGGAAATGGGGCGCAATGAAGGGATCGTCGGTTCGGTATGGGCAGTGGGTCGCCCGCTTTCGAGTGAGGACGTGAGTCATGACGTTCGTTACGCACGTCGCGGTGGGGCGGCCCGCGCCGGTCTGCACTGGGGCATTTGGGTACCCATCCAGGGCGGTGGACAAACCATCGGCGTCCTCGAGCTGCTGGCCACCGAACCACGGACGACCGACGACGAGTTCCTTCGCGGACTCGTCCTGCTCGGCACTCAGATCGGAGAGTTCCTGTCGCGCATCGAAGCGCAAGCCACGCTCTCGAGAGAACGAGAGTGGCTCGCGACCACGCTGGAGAGCATTGCCGATGGGATCGTGGCGACCGACGCCGACGAGCGGGTGGTGCTCATCAATGGTGTGGCCGCATCGCTCACGGGCTTCAGCGATGCCGATGCACGCGGACAGCCGCTCGACAAAGTTCTTCGGCTCACCAAGGAAGAGGGCAACGGCAAAGCGCACGAGAACAAATGTCTCGTCAGCCGCACGGGGCGCCGCATCCCGGTCTCGAGCGCCATCGCACCGATTGGGAAAGCCGGTGACGGCGAGAAGGCGGGCGTGGTGGTCGTGCTGCGCGATGAAACAGAGGCTCGCTCACGAGAGCAAGAGCGCGAACGTTTGCTCGCGGCGACGGAAGCCGCACGTCGTCAAGCGGACGCCGCCAACCGTGCGAAAGACGACTTCCTCGCGACGATGAGTCATGAGCTCCGAACCCCGCTCAATGCAATTCTTGGCTGGGCGGCCTTGCTTCGAGCGCGCGCGGGGGACAACGAAATGCTCGCCCGAGGACTCTCGGTCATCGATCGCAACGTCCGCATCCAGGCCAAGCTCGTCGAAGATCTGCTCGATGTGGCCCGCCTCTCTCGCGGTTCGATCACACTCTCGAAAGAGCTCGTCGACTTGCGTGAAGAGGTCCGCGCTGCGGTCGATGCCGCGCGACCCATCGCCGAAGCGAAAAACCTCGCGCTCGTCGTGGACCTCGGTGAGAGCCCGATGATGATGTCTGGCGACGCGAGTCGTCTTCAGCAAATCTTTTGGAACCTTCTTTCGAACTCAATCAAGTTCACGCCATCCGGGGGGTGCGTTGGAATTACTCTGAACCAGACGGAGAACTCCGTACGAGTTCGCGTCATGGACACGGGTGAGGGCATCGATCCGGAGTTCATCCCTCACGTATTCGAACCGTTTCGACAAGAGGATGCGAGCTCGACGAGAACCCACGGAGGGCTCGGTGTCGGGCTCGCTGTCACTCATTCTCTCATCGAACGTCATGGGGGGACGATTCGGGCGCGAAGCGAAGGACGCGGACACGGGACGACCTTCGATGTGGAGCTGCCGCTCTCGGAGAATGGGGCGGAAGAGTCCTACGAACGAGAGTCCGACCTTTGAGACTCTTCTTTGGTTGGCGCTCGATTTGCTGAACGAGGCTCCTCGAGAGGAGGAGATCGAGATGCGAATGACGCGGGTGTTCGAGTGGTCTTTCATCGCGTTCGTCACGTTCGGCGCAGGAGCCTGCCAAAGCGACCCGTCGTTCACGCGCTCCCAAGCCGACACGCTCGCCGCGATTCGAGCTGCAGAGACGGTCGGCGCAAAGGACACGCCCCAGAGCGCGTATCACTTGGAGCTCGCGCGACAAAACCTCGGGCGGGCGCAGGTCTTCATCGCAGCAGGCGACTTCGAAGAAGCGTGGGGAACTCTCGCGCGTGCGAAAGCAGACGCGGAGCTCGCGATCTCCATCTCGGAGCGAGAGGAGATGCGTGCCCGTGCAGAACAGAGTCGCGAACGGCTGGAAGCGCTCGAACACGAGCGTGAGTGAGGAGTCGAAGACGATGAACACGAAGCTCAGCCTTTTCACGGCGATCGCGGGCGGGGCGCTCGTCTTGTCGAGCCATGCTGGTTGCGGTGGCGCGACCACCCCCGAGCTCGAGAGCGCGCGAGCGGTCATGGACGAAGCTCGTCAGAGCGAGGCAGCCCGACTCAAGCCGGACGAAATCCTCGTCGCGGAGCGCACACTCGAACGCGCCGAAGCCGCGCCCGACGGCTCGACACGCGAGGCAAATCTGGCGTACGTCGCCGAACGCCAAACTCAGCGGGCGATCGTCGATGCGCACCGCGCCGAGCTCGAGACCACGCTCGAACGAAACGACGAGGCTTATCGCGAGAGGCTCGAATCGTTGACCGAAGAGCAGCGTGAGATGCTTCGCTCACGCGAGCACGCGCTCGTCGAGCGCGAGCAGGAGGTTCGAGACACTCAAGCCACGCTCGTCGAAGAGCAAGAAGCTCGTAGAGAGGCAGAAGACCGCGAACAAGCCACGATGGATCGTCTGAGCGAGCTCGCGGCGGTGCGTCAGGAGCGGGGCGAGACCGTGATCACGATCGGGGGCGAAGTCCTCTTCGTAACGGGCCAAGCGGAGATCCTACCCACCGGACGCGATCGGCTCACCGTGCTCGCAGAGGTGCTCCGAGACACCGAAGGTCAAAGGGCGATCATCGAAGGACACACGGACTCTCGCGGCTCAGACGAATACAACATGCGCCTCTCGCAGAGGAGAGCGGACGCCGTCCGCGATTTCCTCATCGCAGAAGGGGTCCCTCGTTCGCAGTTGAGGGCCGTGGGTCAAGGAGAGGCGATGCCGATCGCGAGCAACGATACGCCCGAGGGCCGCGCCAACAATCGGCGCGTCGAAGTGCATCTTCGACCTTTGGCTACCGAGTAGCGGCAAGAGAGCACGGCTCGCTCTACCGGAGCGCGCCCTGCTCTCTCAGCCATTCGAGGCATGCACGAATCGCCGCTCGTGTGCTGGACGGGGAATAACCCAACTCGCGTTTTGCCTTCTCACTGGAGAAGCGATATCCGCGACAATATGCGTAGCGAGCGGTGCTGCGCGACAGCTCCGACGGTTTGCGCATGAGCACGCCACCAAGCTCAGCCAGCGCACCCAAACCAAAGACCATTGGAAACGGCAAGGTTCGTTTGGGGGCCGGAATCTGTAGCTCGGCGGCGATGCGGGCAAAGAGCTCGCCGTAGGTGACGTTCTCGCATCCGAGGATGTATTTCTCACCACGCACGCCCTTTTGCCACGCGAGGATCATCCCGCGTGCAACGTCACGGACATCAACGATGTTCTGTGTGCCCGGCGCGTTGACAGAAATCCGACCTTTCGCGAGATCGATGATCATCTGACCGGACGATGGCCTGATGTCGTAAGGGCCGAACATGTAGGTCGGCTGCACCACGACCGCATCGACATCCTGCTTCGTC
Organism: uncultured Sandaracinus sp.; assembly: GCA_964481145.1. Taxonomy (GTDB): domain Bacteria; phylum Myxococcota_A; class Polyangia; order Polyangiales; family Sandaracinaceae; genus Sandaracinus. The sequence goes on along the minus strand of CAYZTA010000076.1, from coordinate 3,979 downwards.
GCCGCGAGCACCCGCTCTTGGCTCTCGTATTTCGTGGTGGCGTAACCATCGGCGAGCCCGTGTTCACGAAGATTCCATGGATCTTCCTCGGTCACATCGCGCGTGCCATCGCTGATGGAAGCCGCTGCGACGCTCGAACAATGAACGAGGCGAGGCACCTTCGCTGCGCGCACGGCTTGAAGTACGTGCTCGGTGCCGATGACATTCGTCTCGTAGAGCGTTTGGGTGACTCGGGGCAAGATCTCCACACGAGCCGCGCAATGGAAGACGACATCGGCCCCCGAGAACGCTCGCGTGAGCGCATCCGGATCGGAGAGCGACGCGAGCGTCCATTCAATCTCCATGTGCGAGAGGTGATCGGTGCGGCTCGAAGGGCGCCGTGTTCCGACGACGTGATGACCCTCGCGCAGCAATGCTTCCGCGAGGTTGGCTCCCACGAGCCCCGAGGCTCCAGTGATGACGGCACGCATATGTGTCGGGCGCCAACGTAGCACCGGACAAGGGCGTCTGAAACGTGCAAAGCTGCGCGTCGATGTCGCGTATTCTGATCGAAAGCGAGTGCGGAAAGGCTCGAATCGAGGCCGCCTCGCGCTGGCTCTCGGAGAGACGAACGCTCGGGGGTCTCGTGCTCGGCGCGCGCCGAACAGCCACGGATGAGCTCATCGCGCAAGTGGTCGATCATCGAGGAGCCGTGCTCGGATGGCACGGCGCAACCGTGGATTCCATCGCTGGACGCATCGCCGCGCGAGAGCTCGCGCGTCGCGGGCTCACCCCTGTGTCGGGGGCCGCGCTCGAAGCGCTCGTCACGCGGCTCGTCCATCGGATGCTCAGAAACCATCGCGCTTCCCTCGGCGTCTTCGCGGCCATCGCCGATCGTCCTGGCTGGCCGCGTGCGTTGACTCGCACCTTGCTCGAGCTGATGCACGCCGATCTGGCGCCCGACGCGCTCGCCCGCCAAGCGCCTGATTTGGCGACGATCTACAGCGCTTTTCGCGCCGAGCTACCAGCGCAAGGGCTCATCGATCGCGCCAGCATGCTCGAACGAGCCATCGCGTCGATCCATCGCGGAGAGCTCGACTTCGCTCTCGACCGGTCGCTGCTCCTGCTCGATCTCCGACTGCGCTCGCCCCTCGAAGCCGACTTGGTGATCGCGATCGCCGCACGCGCCCCGCACGTGCTCGCGACCCTCCCTCGAGGTGACGAGCCGACACGCCGATTCCTCTCCGAACGCATGGACTTCTCCATCGAAGCGCCTCCCGCGGTCGCCACCTCGAAGGCCGTCCACGCCGTGCAATCTCGCCTCTTCGAGGCCGAAGGTGAGCACGTCGAGGACTCGGCACACGTCGAGATCTTCTCGGCTCCTGGTGAGAACCGAGAATGCGTCGAGATCGCCCGACGCATCCTCCAAGAAGCAAGGCACGGAGTTCGTTTCGATCGCATGGCCGTGCTCCTGCGCGCGCCCGCGATCTATGGGCCTCATATCGTCGAAGCGTTTCGTCGCGCGGGGATTCCGATGCACCTGATGCGCGAATCACAGCGCCCCGATCCTGCTGGACGCGCGCTGCTCGCCCTCTTGGATTGCGCAGCCGAAGGCCTCTCCGCGCGCGGCTTTGCAGAGTATCTCTCGCTCGGAGTCGTCCCGGACGCCGTCCTCGGTGAGCCTCCTCGCGCCAAGACTTCGCGCGAGCGCTTCGTGCCAGCGGACGACGAGCTCGACGAAGACGCGGACGACACGTACGACGAAGACGCACCGGTGCGCGCCGGTACCTTGCGCGCGCCGCGACGCTGGGAGCAGCTCATCGTCGATGCCGCGGTGATCGGCGGTCGAGACCGTTGGGCACGGCGAATCGATGGCGCCATCGCGATCGCAAAGCGCACCCGAGACGAGCTCGAGGATCCGGAAGATCCGCACGCCCATGCGCTCGCGAGGCGACTCGCCGATCTGGCGGCGCTCCGCGCGTTCGCGCTGCCGCTCATCGACGCACTCGCCGCGCTCCCGAAAGAGGCCACTTGGGGCGTTTGGCTCGAAGCGCTCTCGTCGATCGCATCGCGCGCGCTCCGCGATCCCCGGCGTGTGCTCTCGGTGCTCGCGTCCTTTGCGCCCATGGCCGATGTCGGTCCGGTCGATCTCGCGGAGATGCGCATCGTGCTCGGCCCACGGCTGCGTGAAGAGCCGCCGAACCACGAAGAGACCGATCTTGGGCGGGTGATGGTCGGCACGATCGACGAAGCCCGCGGACGCGCGTTCGACATCGTCTTCGTCCCAGGGCTCGCAGAAAAGATCTTTCCCGCGAAGATCATCGAAGATCCTATCTTGCTCGATGAATCGCGCCAAAACATCAGCCCTCTGCTCGCGACGCGAAAGGAACACGGCGCCGAAGAGCGCTTGCTCCTCCGCATCGCGCTCGGCGCGGCATCGGAGCGGCTCGTCGTCTCCATTCCGCGGATCGACGCCGCCCGCGCGCGCCCGCGGGTGGCGTCGTTTTATGCGCTCGAGATCGCGCGCGCCGTCGAGGGAACACTGCCCTCCTTCGAAGAACTCGGCCGACGTGCCGAGCTCCGGGGCTCCGCGCGCCTCGATTGGCCCGCGCCCGAAACGCCCGAGCTCGCAATCGACGCCGCCGAGCACGATCTTTCCGTCTTGGGGCAGCTGCACTCGTGTGCGCCGAGAGAACGCGCGGGGCGCGCTGCGTATCTCGCCACGGCGAGCCCCATCGCGGTGCGTGCGCTCAGGATGCGGTATGCCCGATGGGACAAGAAGCGTTGGCGCCCCCAAGATGGCATGGTCGAAGCGGACGACGCCGTGCGCGCCGTGCTCGCGGACCACACGATGCAAAGGCGAGCATTTTCGGCGACGGCGCTCGAGAGCTTCGCGCAGTGTCCCTACAAGTTCTATCTGCGCACGATCGTGCGGCTCGAGCCGCGCGAAGTCCCAGAGCCTCTCGAGCTGCTCGATGCAGCCCAACGCGGGACCCTCATGCATCAGGTGCAGTTTCGGCTGCTCACGCAGTTGCGCGAGAAGGGCTCGCTGCCGATCGTGCTCGACACACTTCCGAGCGCGCTCGAGCGATTGGACGAGGTCGTCGCCGATGTCGCAAGAGACGCCGAAGAAGAGCTCGCACCTGCCATCCCGCGTGTGTTCGAAGATGCGATCGAATCCATCCGGCGCGATGCACGGCGGTGGCTCGAGCACACGGCGGAAGACCCGAGCTGGGTCCCGCGGAGATTCGAGCTCGCGTTCGGCATCCCGAGCGAGGACCGAGACGAGGCGAGCGTGCCCACCCCCGTGCCACTCTCCATTGGCCTGACGCTGCGCGGCGCCATCGATCTCGTCGAGGAGCGAGAAGGAGAGCTGCGCGCCACCGATCACAAGACGGGCGGCGCTTGGATCAAGCCAGGGCAGCGCGTCCTTGGTGGAGAGAGATTGCAGCCGATCCTCTATGCATTGGCGCTCGAGTCGCTCTCTCCCACGCAGCCCATCTGGGGCGGACGCCTCTTTTATTGCACGGAGAAGGGCCGTTTTTCCGAGGTGCTCGTGCCGCTCGATGCGGAGTCGAGGACGCTCATCACGAAGGTGATCGAGACCATCGACGAGAGCATCCGCACGGGATTCTTGCCTCCGGCCCCGACCGAGAAGGCGTGTTCCTTCTGTGATTACGTGAGCGTCTGTGGCCCGCACGAGCGAAGGCGAAGCCTCCGAAAAGAGGGAGATCGCCTCGTCAAGTTGGACTCACTGAGGCGAATGCCCTGAGCTCAGGCATGATTGATCGTGGCCCACGAGCGAAGGCGAAACCTCCGAAAGGAAGGAGATCGCCTCGTCAGCTCAGAGGATGTGGGGGCCACACGCCGCGAGAGTGAATGGCGCGACGAAATGCGGTGCGCGTGTGACGAGCGGTGGATTTCATACGATGAGCGTTCGTGCGTGCTCAAAGCGGCCAGCGTCGTTCGCGGGCAAGACGGGCTGTGAGCGCCTCGAGCT
>CAYZTA010000075.1:0-23510 GCA_964481145.1 uncultured Sandaracinus sp. | reverse complement strand
TTAGTGCGGGGTACATGGAGGAAGTCCTCGGCCGTGGTGCTGGGGTCGTCTTCCAGAACGCGGGCAGAGAGCTCGGCCGGGAAGCCGGCAAAATGCTCTACAAAGAGGACGCCACAGAATATTTGACGAGCGTCGTCCAGTTCGTGCGTGATTCCAAGATTGGGCTTTTGAAGCCTATGGAATTTTCGGAGAATCGATTGATCGTCGACCTCGACGAATGCATCACGTGCGCAGGCATGGTTCCCATCGGCAAGCGCATCTGTCAGTTCGAAGTGGGGTTCGTCGCTGGGATCGTGGAGGTCCTGACGAAGCAGAGGCCCAAAGCGCATGAAAGCCTCTGCAACATGAACAATGAACGATGCTGTCAAGTCACGGTCGAGTGGTGATTCGTGAAACGCATCATTGTGTGATTTCGCTTCGTTTGTAACGGTCAATTGGTTGTGGTTTTGGCTCGGCAGATCTGAAAGTGCATATTCAACGGGCGGCACGCTGAGGGTGCTAGCACTGGAGGAACAGTGGCAACTGCAAGTGCAAGTCGCAGTGAGAGAATCCAAGATGTATTGCGGTCTCTTCGCGCATCTTCGGTCGATATCGCCGGATCCGCAATTGTGAGCACGGACGGCTTTATCGTCGCCGCGTTGCTGCCTGCGGAAATCGATGAGGAATTGGTTTCTGGTATGGCCGCGGCCTTGCTCGGTGTCGGTGAGCGAATCGCCATCGAACTGGTGGGCGGTGGCATGGAACAGACGTATGTCCGTGGAAAACAAGGATACGTCATCCTCAACGCCATCGGACAAGACGCTCTTCTGATTGTCCTGACAACACCCGAAGCCCGCCTTGGGCTGGTGTTCCTCGACATCAAACGGCGCGTTGCGGAGCTGGCCAAGCTCCTTTGATGACCTCGGGGAGAATTTCACACCGTCGAGCCGCATCCGGCGGTCTGTTGTTGCTCTTGGGTTTTGCGGACTTGGGTTGGGTTGCCATTGGTTTGGCGCCTCAGGTTCTTCACGATCCCTCGGTTGTAGAAAGCGCAGAAGCTCCCGAGGTGAGTCGACTCGAGCCCGAAGCCGTGCAGCCTATTCTACCGGCTGCTGAGCCGATCGAAGCGGAGCCCGCTGTTCCCGAACCGATTGCCGAAATCCCACAGCCAGTTGAGATCCAACAACTGGCTGAAATTCAACAGCCGGCTGAAATCCAACAGCCAGCCGAAGTTCAACAACCGGCTGAAATTCAACAGCCAGCAGTACCGCAACCAGCGGTGCAGCCGGTCGCGGAGATCGATGTAGGCTCCGGCTCGTCGTTCGAGCTTCTGTTTCGTCGGAACAACACATCGCTCACGGCGGAATCGGCACGTGCACTCCAGCCTGTGCTCGATTTGTTCCGGCAACAGCCAAGCTTGCGGATCCAAGTTCGAGGCCACTCGTGTCGACTCGGATCTCCTCGAGTCAATCGTTGGCTCAGTTACCAACGTGCGATGGCTGTGGAGCGCTTTCTCATACGAAATGGTGTCGATGCAGAGCGGATTACGGTGGAGGCGTTGGGAGGAACGGAGCCCATCGATCCCGGCAGAGATCCAGTTGCGTTCGCAAGAAATCGGCGTGTTGAGTTGATTTGGCGATAGGGGAACCGTCGTGGATGTGATTCATCTGTTCTGGCTTTCGCTGGTGGTGGGTGCGGCTGTGTTCTTCGCTGCAGGTGTACTGCTTCGTGATTTCGTTCGCCCGTCACCGGTGCCTTCCATCCCAACGCCTGCTGCCAATCCTGATCTGATCGAACTCGATCTCTCCCGGAGAGAGCTCGCCGAAGTGCGTGCACAACTCCAGAAGGAAGCCGCCATCCGTCAAGAGCTCGAAGGACAAGTTCGGGCATCGAGCGAACGAGCCAATCAGGAGGAAGAGCGCACCCAACAATACGCGGATCAAAACGCGGAAACGGCGCACCTTGCAGGTGAGATTGTTAGACTCGAAGCGGCGCGCTCGCAGAGCGAGCGGGATCTCGAGCGCCTTCGTGCGGAGCTCAAGACGCTGACTGAGCGTCAGAAGCGCGCGACTGAACTCGAAGCGTCGTTGCGTGCGCAGCTGAGTGAGGCGCAGCGAGCGCGCGAAGCAACCGAACAAAAGCTGCAGGCGGCTTCGTCGGCACCGAATGTGGAGGTGGAGAAACTCCAAGCCAAGATGGCTCCTCTCGAGCTTGCGCTTCGTGACGCGCGAGCGAAGACGACGGGGCTCGAGGCAGAGGTGGCGCGTCATCGCGAAAATGCGACGAACCTCGAGAAGGCGCGCGACAAAGCCACGGAAGATCTACGAGCGACTCAAGACCAACTTCGGACAGCGAAGACTCAGATTGCAGCGCTAGAGTCGCGAGCTCGTGAAGTCGATTCATTGCGTCGAGAGAAACTCGCGCTTGCTGAAGCGGCCAAGGAGGCCGACGCATTGCGCGCGAAATCACAAGAGCTCGAAGCGGCTCTCGAAGAGGCTCAGGCCAAGATAGCGAATCTCAAAGCTGCAACTGAGTGGGCCAAGGGCAGTGATGCGGAACGCGAGCGCGATCGAATCGAGAGCGAGAACGAGCTTCGAGAGATCCAAACGCAGCTTCGGGAAGCACGAGCTCAGATTGTGACACTCGAAAGCAGCGTGCGTGATGTCGAGCGCCTCCGCGCCGAAAACAGCTCCATACGGGTCGAGCTCGCCGAGCTCGAGCGGCAAAAGGCCATCGATCCTGGAATGGATCTTCCGACGTTTCAGCGCAAGAATGCCGAACTTTCGCTCAAAGAGAGGCTCTTCGAACAACGGATGGCGGAGTTCGAGCGACAAGCCGAAGAGAACCATGCGCTGCGGATGCAAGTCGACAGCCTCGAAACGGCACGCTCCGAAAATGAAGTGTTACTTCGGCGCATTCAGTCGTTGGAGGCTCACGCATTTGCAAATCAAGCCCCACGTCGGCCCAGTCAGAAACCTGGTCTCGTTCACTCGATCGATCCGAGTCATCCTGATCTCATCGACAAAACGCTCGCGGAGCTCGTGCGTGACGCGGGCTGTCATGTGGCCGTCCTTTCAGATCTGCGTGGACTCTTGATCGCTGCCGCTGGAGATCATGAGTATCAAGAAGAGCTCGCTGCTGCGGCGTCGCTCACCACGTTTGCGACCGAGCGCATGCGCGAGCTCCTCCCGATGTCCGAGCCTGATGTGCTCGAGTGGGTGGACACCAATCAAGTGGCGCTCCGTGCGTCGTGGCTCCGCACTGAAGATGACGCATTTCTGCTGACGACCATGAGCCTTGGAGAGAAGTCGGATTCCCCCGTGGATCGATATCGCGCGGTGATATCACAGTTCTTGGCCAACACACCGTCTTTACGAACGACGAATGCGCCGCACGAACATAAGGAGTGATCGAGACTCGGATGCTCGTTGGACAGTTTCGGTCCTTGATGCGATCGGTATTGGGTTGGTGCTTTTCGACGAGACAGGAGCCGTGCTCGTTCAGAACGCGATCGCGGAGGATTTGCTCACGAGAAGAGTTCAGCAGTCACCGCTGCACGATGTGCTTGTCAACGATGCGCTGAGCGTCATGCGAAGCTCGCAAGACGTTGCGAACGAAATCCAGCGCAAAGTCGAAGCGCTCGATGGAGCGAAGAAAAAATCCATCATTGGCTATCGTTTCGTGCGTTCGAATCGGCTCGGTGTGATCTTCACCCTTCGTGATATTACAGAGGCCGAACAATTCCGCGCGAATCAGAGACAGCTCGAACGATTGTCCCAAGTGGGCAAGGCATGTGCGATGGTGGCGCACGAGATCGGCAATCCACTCGCAGCGATCAAAGCGACCATCCAATCCATCGAGCGAGAGGCTGCTGCGGCAGGCCTCAAAGATCCGATCTCAGCGGTCTATTGGGAGATTGATCGCCTCGATAAGATTCTGAATCAATTGCTCGGATTCGTTCGGCATAGACCACCTCACCGGAAAAAGACGGACCTTCCGACCCTCGTGCAGAAGGCACAATCGGCAGCAGCCGCTCGGCTCAATGGCTACGATGTACGAGTCACGTTTGGAACCCTGGGGCCGATTTACGTCGATGCGGATCAGATCTCACAAGTGCTCATCAACTTGCTCGTCAACTCGGCAGATGCCATGCCGGGTGGAGGCAAGATATCGATCTTTGCCGGAATCGAGGGCGAACAGGCGCTGATTCGTGTCGAGGACGAAGGACCGGGAATCGTTCCGGAGCTGCGCGGACAGGTGTTCGAATCGTTCTACACGACGAAACCTGCGGGCACGGGCCTTGGTCTCTCGATTTGCTATCGAATCGTGAGCGACCATGGGGGCACGATCTCTGTCGAGGAACGAAAGGAAAAAGGAGCTTCGATTCTCGTGACATTGCCCAAGAGATTGGCATGAGTACACATCGAACCCACTCCATCCAATCTTGTTTTCTGTTAAATTGATGGAGCGCCATGCATCGCCGTCGCCCTCACGTACTCATCGTCGATGACGAAGACAACATCGTCCTGGCTCTCCATCGGGTCCTTCATCAGGACAATCACCGATACGATGTGCTGCTGGCAAAGTCCGCGGAGGTCGCACAGGAAATCCTCCGCGACATCCAAGTGGATGTGATGGTCACGGACGTTTATTTACCGGGCCAGAGCGGCATGGATCTCTTGTGTTGGGCGGCGGTCGAGTCCCCGCAAACCAAGGCGATTGTCATGACGGCCTTCGACATCGCTGGCATCAAAGATCGCGCTCACGCATTTGGTTGTCTGAGGCTGACACGGAAACCATTCGACGTTCACGAAATGAGGGCAACGATTCATGCTGCCCTCGATCATCGTGATGGCATCGGCGGCAGCCTCGGTGAGCTGTCTCTGCTCGATGTGATCCAGATGCTTTGCATCTCGCGAAAAACAACCGCCGTGCGCGTGTTCGAAGGTGAAAACTCAGGTGTGATCCTGATCGACAGTGGCGAAGTCGTCCATGCGGTCTGGAATCAGATGATCGGCGAGGAAGCCTTCTTCGAAATGATCGCGGTCAAGGAGGGTGTTTTCAACACATCACTCGTTCCTCCCGACGCAGAACGAACGATCAAGGGTGGATGGCAGTATTTGCTGATGGAAGGGATTCGCAGGCATGACGAGGTCGCGGCTGGAATCGCCCCGCCACGAGCGACCGAGACTCCGCGGATGTCTCAAAAACCCACCGAAGGTAAGCCAACCACCAAGATCGTGGTGCCACCTCCGACGAAGCTTTCAGGGGTCGAGGTAGCTCGCTTGATCGATCAGGGTTTCAGCGCGTTGAAAGCTGGAGATCACGAGGAAGCCTTGCGGTGCTGGGAAGAAGGGCTTCGTGCGGATCCGAGCAACCGTATGCTCGAGCTCAACTTGCGAAAATTACAAGCGAAGCTCACGAAGGAATGAGTGGACGCCAGTCGGATCCAGTGGGTGAACGTCTCTATCGTATGAAAACTGAGCTCGATTTCATGGCACCAAGAAGGTACCTGTTCACGGGATCGTCGGGCACGAACGACGGCTTTCCATGCCGGTTTGATTGGGGTTTACGTCCGCACTCGGTCTCCTCACCTACCGATGTAGGCTGCGGGACACTCGCTTACGGGCGCACTCCCACTGAAACCGGCCTGAAAACCCGCATGATTGAGGGCGTGAACGGTTACCCAAGAAGCAATACCCATCACTGGACTCCTTCCGTTTTTAGAACCGGGCTCTCTGAGGACGTACGCTTTGGAGTATTCAATAAATATGACGCCTATGAGTGGCGTCTCCCGAGGAGGTTTTCATGTTGATGCCCCCCCGCCGCGCACCAGAGTGGTCCACCACGCGGTGGTTCAATACACCGTCGCCACTCTCACTACAGGCACTCCGCGGTAAAGTGGTCATCCTGCATGCGTTCCAGATGCTTTGTCCGGGTTGCGTCGGACACGCACTGCCGCAGATGAAACGCGCGAAACAGCTTTTCGCCGACAGTCCCGTGTCTGTCGTCGGTTTGCATACGGTATTCGAGCACCACGAAGCGATGAACGAGAATGCGCTCGCGGCGTTTCTCAAAGAGTATCGGGTGGATTATCCGATTGGGATCGATGCACCCGATGAGTACGGGTCGGTCGTTCCTCAGACGATGCAGCGCTACGGAATGCGCGGAACCCCGACGACCATTCTCATCGATCCGCGTGGACGCATTCGGCGTGAAGTCTTTGGAGCCGATGACGATCTGCTGTTGGGCGCGGCCATTGGAACGCTGCTCGGTGAGCATGCATCGGAGCACGATGTGCTCGATGACACGATATCGACTCGGTCGGCGATGGAAATGGATTGCGGTCTCGACGCCTGTATCGTGCCAGCGACACTGCCCGATACATTCGCCCGTGCTTTCAACGCAAGCTAGGGCGTGTCCGCAAATCCTCCCATCGCCTGGCTCGGTCCGGAATATGCGGACACGCCCTAATCCACCGACACCACATTACGAATCACTTCCGATGTAGTTTGTAAGCGCACCTCTCTGCAAGGACGAGGTGCGTTGTCGTTTCGGCATCCTCGCGCGTTCAAAATCTCCTTAGATATTCGGACATCGAAAAGAAACTCGATACCGCTGAGATCAAAACATTGTGTCCGTGGCGTACTTCGCGTACTTTGATGTCGTGGCGTACGTGAACGGCGTTCCTGGTTTTGGCCTTGAACTGAGTTTCTCGTTCGCCTCGAAGAGGCGTGAGGGAATGCGCCGCACAGCGGCGCAGATCCACATTCCTATTTCGATGCGTGGGTCTTCCGATCGCGGATTCTATATTCTCGAAAATCTCCTCTTACGGCAGAATCACTCGTATGGAGGATCGGAATCGATTGAACTCGTTCAAAGCGGCCAAATAGGCGGTCAAGGCGTTCTGTTTCCTTGATTGCGGGGCCAGCAGGAGGATGCAGATGCAAGATCGTCGGAAATCTGGACTCTGGTTAATCGCCTTTTTATTGATCCTATTTGCGCTGGCAGGTGGTTGTAGCAACGTCCCTGACCAAGCACCTGATTCCGTTGCTGTTTCAATGAATCTAGGGACGACTCGGGGAGGCCCGTCGATCTTCCTCATCGACACCGAGACAGGTGATCGATGGGAGCGCTGGTTCAGCGATCTCAATGTGCCTGGGGAGCCAATGCACACGGCGTTGGCGATCGATCGCCGGAGCATGTTCGTGACGATGAGCGGCGATATGATTCACCCATTGCGTCTATTGGTCATCGATATTGCATGGCCCAATGGGGAACCAGAGCTGACGTTGCGCAACACGCACGAGGTCCTGGCTGCAAATACTGGTGGTGGAATCAAGCAAGAAGGTCACGGGCCTCATATCACGCACGATGAGCGATTCCTGCTGTTTAGCGAGATGCAGAACAACCGTCTTCGTGTGTACGATATCGAGAGCGACACGCTCCTCCCACCGATCTCTCACGAAACACTCCGCACACCGCATGGACTCTGGCCGAATCCATCGCACGACCTCATCGCCGTCCCGAGCTATCGATTCGATGCATATCATCTTTCGATCTGGACTTACGATGGAAATGGCGGACTCACGTTCGATCGTGAGATCACACTCACGGGCAGCGATCCGCGGGGTGTGGATGGCACGATCCACGGCGCGCATCATCACTCCATCACATGGCTCGATGACAATCGCTTGCTGATCGACTCGACGCAGAGGCTTTCGGATGGAGCACCCAACACGGCGATGGCCTCAGTCTGGTTGGTCGATCTGAGAACGGATACGACGACGCCGATCCTTCGTGAGGTTGACGCAGAACATGCGAGCGACGGAGTGCTCGAGGCGGTTTCGTATAACCTCATTGCCAACAACAAACTCTACGTGTGTGAGGGGAGCTTCCCTCAAGGATTCGATGCCCCAGGTTATTTGTCGATCTGGGATATCTCGGACATGTCGAATCCGACGCTCATCACTCGGTGGAGCGCGGGCAACGGTTTGCCTGACAGTTTCAGGCAATGCCACGAGCTCGCGAAGACGCCCGATGGGCGTTACGTCTTCGTCCAGAGCTTCGCGAGTGACGCGTTCATCCAGATCGACACGAGCGATGACACGATTGCTCACTCGTGGGATCGCGAGTCGATGCGTGTTCCGCACGGGATTTACGTGCGCTGATCTGAGCCTGCCAAGGTAGGAAATCCGGAGGGCGAGTCATCGCCTTCCGGATTTTTTGTTTTCATATCGAAGGGTGTGGGCGAGCGAAGAGGTAGCCCTGCAATAGATCGCATCCGAGCTGTACCAACGTGATGCGCTCTTCTTCGGTCTCGACACCTTCGGCCACGACACGAATTCCTACGGAGCACGCGAGGGATACAATCGCGGCGACGACACGTTGTTTCACTTCGTCATGGTCGATTCCACGAACGAGTGAAATGTCCACCTTGACGATCTCCGGACGAACGATCGCAAAGTAACTGAGCCCCGCATAACCTGCGCCGAGATCATCGATCGCAATGCGATATCCCAACTCGCGCAATGCGGTCAGCCGCCGTGGCAGATCGGCGACTCCTTCGAGAGCGGTGCGCTCAGTCAGCTCGAGTACGACCTGAGGCGCGAAGCGCGAGAGAGGGGCATTGGGATCGATCAGGTCGTCATCGGCGAGATCCGATGGATGTAAGTTGACGAAATACATGCATGGGTTGGCGCCGGCTTCGATGATGTCTGCAATCGATGCTCGCGCCCGTCGCCCCACCGTGTGTACGACGCCGAGCTTCTCGGCGGCATCAAGCATGGCTTTGGGATGTCGTAAATGGGGCGCGTGTGAGCGCAGGAGCGCTTCGAATCCAATCGGTTCTCCCGTTCGGGCATCGATGATGGGTTGCAGCGCCATCCACATGCCAAGCATTGCGCCTCGTAGGTTGCTCTCGAGCGCTTGCCGGATTCCTCGTGGATCTCGCGCCCATGAGAGCGCGCGAACACGTTCCGCTTGGTCGACTGCAGCACGAAGCTCGTTCTGGGTTACTGGCTTCAGAAGATACCGAAACGCTCCGTGAGCGACCGCTGTTCTCGCGGTTTCCAAAGTGGGTGAATCGGTGACGAATACCACCGGCAAATCAAGGTGGCTTTCTCTGAGCTTCTCCAAAAGCGTGAGCCCAGAGATCTCAGGCATGCTGACCTCAGCCACGACGACGTCGAGATCCTCTCGATGAGCGAGACGAAGGGCTTCCTCCGAAGTGCCAGTCTCGAGGATGATGCGATTTGGGGACTGGAGCATGTCAACGGTGGCTCTGCGTATCGACTCGTCATCATCGACGATGAGAACACGCGTCACCCGATCTTGTGGCCCGTCAGACTGCATCCCGAAATTTTGTGCCCCTCTGAAGAGCTTCATCTTAACGAAACGGAAGGACCGTGTCGCGGTATAATTCCTCTGTGTCCTAAATTTGGGACAGAGTTTTGGGAACTTGGCGTGAATATGGTTTCCTCGAAGGGGATTTTGGTTGCTCAAAACCGTATTTTGATGGTCGGAGTGATGCGAGAGGAACCCCACAGGCGATGATTTTGTTTGAACGAGAGTTCCACATCCAAAGGATGGCAGCCGTTGCCGGTTTCGTTGTGGGCATAGGTGCCGCGGTCGGATGTGAGCCGAACAAGGGTGGGCCGGACACACACGGATGGGTCGATGGTGCCGTGCCTTCGGAGTGCACGGCGAGGTATGCCGTGGCGCGGCGTCGGCCTGAGATTGTCGTCGTGCTCGATCGTTCGTGCGCGATGCGTGAACGGTTCGATGGTGCCCCTGCGAGCGGTCCGGAAGACCCGGAAGGCCGCTGGGGAGTCACACGGGCCGCGCTCCTCTCTCTGGCTGAGGGCAAGTGGGTGTCGGGGGTGGGGCTGATTTTTGCTCCGGATGATCCGATGTCTTGTGCCTCGCCCGCGCTGCGTATCCTGCCAGGCCCTGGCTCCGTGGTTGCCTTCGAAGAACTCCTCGCGAACAACGGCATCATCGATCCATTCTCGATTTGTGAGAGTGGGGATGTGGAATTTCCCCTCGAAGGCGCACTGAAAAGCCTCTTCGATGAAGACCCCTTCACGAGCGAAGATCCGCTCGTGTTGGTGGTGACAGCAGGTGCTCCGAGCTGTGGTGCCACTCGTGAAAGTTTGGCGGACAGTGTCAGCGCTTTGACAGAGCTCGGTGCCGAGGTCGCAATCGCTGGACTCTCGTCAGAGCCGCTGACCCACGATTTGGCAGAGGTCGTGGGCCCTCGGGCACGTCAGTTTGCGGTGACGACCCCGGAGTCGCTCCAAAGCACATTGCAAGCTCTCCTCGCCGAGCGAGAGAGCTGCGTGCTCGATCTCGTGGGTGGCCCCACCTCACCCCCTCCGTCCGAACTTCGTGTGTTCGTCGACGATGTCGAGATCCAGGCGGATCCCACGGAGGGTTACTCGTTCGATGCAAGCGCGGATGCGTTGACGTTGAATGGCGCGCTTTGCGATCGTCTGTTGGCCTCTGAGATCAGGCGGATTCGCGTGGGCGTTGGGTGCGATGATCCCACGTGCGTCCCTCGAGCCGAGGCGTGTGATGGGCTCGACGATGACTGTGATGATCAGGTGGACGAAGATTGTTTGTGAGGTCGTGCTTCACGTCATGGGGCTCGATTCGAGCCCAACGGCGTGGAAAGTGAATAAAGGATTCGGGACGATATGAGAGGGAGCTTGATAAGGGGTCTCGCTGCACCCGATCTGATAGGTCGTCGCCGCATCACCGCTCGAATACCCGCCTACGAAAATTTGATAGGCACCCGGCGCGGCATTTTCGATGTCGATTGCCGGATTGAGTGAATTGGCCGGATCGCCCGAGTCGTCGTTGCAGATGGTTTGTCCGCCCGGCGTGCGTACTGCGAGCGTGGTGTCCGCATCGGCGCCAGCGTTCACGAGAATGCGCAGGCGCGGGATCTCAGCGCCCACCTGCACCGTGTGCTGAGGTGCGCTCGGGAAGTTGCCCACGCAGTCATCGCCCATTTGCGATGCTTCGACCGGCCCACCTGCCGTGCCACGAACCGGTTGTGCCGTAAAGCCAGGGCCCGCGAGCGCGATTGGCTCGCCACTGGGAGCTGCAGGTGCCGCAGGGGCAGGCGTGGGAGCGGTCGGCGCTGCTTCTTGTGTTGCAGGGGCTGCTGGCGTAGGAGCGCTCGTCGGGGCGGCCTCCTCCGAACTGCCGCACGCAGTAAGACCGAGCAATGCGAGCGCGCAGACCATCACGATGTGCTTTTTCATGAAACCGAATCCTCCATTTGTCTCCGGGGACCCCATGAGACGGGCCCTTCGCAAAACAAGAAGCACACCATCGAACTGAGCCCCCAGAACAATGACTTCTCGCAAATTTACGCGGCGATGCCTAGCTCTAAACTCTGGGACATGTGCGTCAGAAGCGCACGACCACGCAAACCTTGCTCTTTTGGAGGAGTTCAGGGAGGAATGACACCAGCAATCCAGGCGGCAGCAGCACTCCCTGCGAGGAGCAGAACGACCACGGTCACGTAGAGCGCAGCATGATTCTTCGGGGGCGCTGTGGCGGTTTTCGCTGGCGCGGTGTGCGTCGGTGCTTGCTTTGGTTTGTGGGGTTCCGGAGCTCGGATGTCCGGCGCCTGCACACGGGTTGGGAGCGTCGGTTCTCGTGGGGTGGATTCAGAAGGCTCCGGCTCCTCGAGCGTGGCGGCGAGCCCATCCAACTCATCCTCGATGCCTGATTCGCGCCATCGTGGTTCGCTCTTGGAGGCGCTCGTTCGAGTGGGAGCACCGATCACGTCTTCGTCGTTGCTGAACCAATCGGCTGGATTCTCGAAGAGGCCTGCGTCGAGTGGCTTGGCGCCGTCACTGATTTCTTCTGGTGACACCGAGCGCTTGCCACCGGGCGGGATCGAAGGATTGCCCATGTCATCGAGCGACGTGAAGCGCAGGAGTTCTTCGGAGATGAGCCGGTCGATGATGGAGGCCTCTCGCGGCTGCCCTGTTTTGGCTTGCTTCTTCGAGTCGATGACGCCTTTGACGAGCGTTGCGACGTCGAAGGAGTTGACCTTCATCTGCTTGCCGAAGAGATACGCGCTCAGGGCATCGCCCATTTCGCGCGCGGTCTGATAGCGATCATTGGGGTCACGGGTCAGCGCCTTCTGAATCACTTGCTCGAGCTCGCTGTCGACCTCCGGATTGAGCCGTGCGAGGCTGGGGATATTGGCCTGCTGGACGAGCTTGACCGTTTGGTAATCGGTTTCCCCGAGGAAAAGGCGGCGCCCTGCGAGCATCTCCCAAAGCACGATTCCAAGCGCGAAAATATCCGTGCGAGCGTCCACGGGTTGACCCAAGGCGGCTTCGGGCGAGAGATAGGAGAACTTTCCTTTCACCACGCCAGGATCGGTTTTTTCGAGCTGGGTCGTCGCCTTTGCGAGGCCGAAATCTGTGACTTTGATTTCGCCACGCTTGCTCAGAAGAATGTTGGGAGGGGAGATGTCGCGATGAACGATGTGAAGGTCTTCTTCGTCTTCGCCTTGGAGCTCGTGTGCGAATGAGAGGCCCGCGCAGGTCTGCATGCAGATGTAGACGGCTTCTTTGACGCCGATGCGACGACCTTCTTGTCGATACTGCTCGATGACTGTTTTCAGGTTACAGCCATCGACGAACTCCATGACGATGAAGTAGGTGTTGTCGGCCGCGCCGATGTCGAACACCGTGACGATGTTCGCGTGCGTGAGCCGCGCACCGAGGCGCGCTTCATCCAGGAACATCTGGATGAAGTTCTTGTTTTGGGCGAGGTGCGGCAGAACGCGCTTGATGGCGACCTGCTTCTTGAAGCCCTGCACCGAGAGCGACTCGCCCTTGAAGACCTCGGCCATACCGCCGGCCTCGAGGCGTTCGGTTACGCGATATCGCTGCTCTACCGCCATGCTCTCCTAAATCTGCCGGGGAACGGTCCGGTCCTCATCGTGAGGTCGAGATTGTAAGAACCCTCACGAATTTCAGCAAGCTTCTCGCGGGTTTGGCGCCCATGAACCCTCATTATTCCCATAAATGAGGGAGATTGAGGGGCGGAACCCGAGCCCCCTTGACCAAGCCTCGCGTGGCGGGTTGACTCACGCGTCGTGACGGACCGTGGCTCAGTGCGCATTGCACCTTCGATTTTATCAGCTGATTTTGCCCGGCTTGGGGAAGAAGTGCGCGCCCTCGAGGCGGCGAATGCCGATTGGATTCACGTGGACGTGATGGATGGCCATTTCGTGCCCAACCTCACGATCGGCCCTCCAGTCGTGGCAGCGCTCCGGAGGGTGACGCAGAAGACGTTGGATGTGCACCTCATGATCGAGCATCCGGAGCGATGGGTTTCGGCTTTCGCCGACGCGGGCGCGGATGTGATCACCGTGCACGTGGAGGCGGCGACCCATCTTCATCGGGTGCTTCAAGCCATCCGTGCGAGCGGAAAGCGAGCTGGAGTTTCTCTCAATCCGCATACACCGGAAGACTCGATTCGTTACGTGCTCGGGGAGCTCGACCTCGTGCTCGTGATGAGCGTGAATCCCGGCTTCGGAGGGCAAGCGTTCATTCCTGAAGTGCTCCCCAAGATCGCGGCGCTCCGGCGCATGATCATCGAATCTGGTCGTGCGATCGACCTCGAGGTGGACGGAGGAATCAAGGTCGGAACGGCGGCGCAAGTTGCCAACGCGGGCGCCAACGTGCTCGTGGCCGGCAATGCGGTTTTTGCGGGTGGCGATTACGCCCGATCCATCGCGGATATCCGCCGTGATGCCGAAAGAAAAGCAATCCCATGAACCAGCACGAGAACCCCGCGCTGACGACCATCTTCGTCGAAGATCGCGCCACCAAGCGTCGCCTGCGCAAAGCGCGGATCGTGGTGGTCGAAGGGCCCGATCGCGGCAAGGACCTCGTGATCGATCGTGAGCGCATCACGATCGGCCGCAGTGTGATTTGTGATATGGCGCTCGCCGACAAGGCCGTGAGCGGTACGCACTTCGAGGTGGTGGCAGAGGAGCAAGGGTTCGTGTTGCGCGATCTCGATTCGACGAACGGGACGTATTGCAGCGACATGCGCATTCGAGAAGTGTGGATCAAGCCGGGCTCGATGATCCGCGTGGGTCAATCGCATCTGCGCTTCGAACCGGTGCAGGGGACAGTCGATATCGATCTGTCGAACGAAGATCGATTTCACGAACTGATCGGGAAGAGCGTGCGGATGCGCGAGATCTTCGCGACGCTCGCCAAGGTGGGTCCCACCGAGCTGACGGTGTTGATTCGTGGCGAGACGGGGACAGGCAAGGAGCTCGTCGCGCGGGCAATTCATGCCGCGTCGCGACGGCATGCTTCGCCGCTCGTCGTTCAAGATTGTTCGTCGATTCCGAAAGATTTGATCGAGAGCACGCTCTTCGGGCACGAGCGAGGTGCGTTCACCGGCGCGACGGATCGTCATCGCGGAAGTTTTGAACAGGCCGAGGGCGGTACGATTTTTCTCGATGAGCTCGGAGAGCTCGATCTCGCGCTGCAACCGAAGTTGCTGCGTGTTCTCGAGAATCGAGAGATCAAGCGCGTGGGCGGTGATCGCACGATGCCGGTGAACGTGCGGGTGGTCGCCGCGACCAACCGCGATCTGCGGCAGATGGTGAACGAGGGCACGTTCCGCGAGGATCTGTATTACAGGCTCAGCGTCGTGACGATCGAGCTGCCGCCTTTGCGGCAGCGCCCGGAAGACGTGCCGCTCTTGACCGAGCAGTTCTTGCAAGACGTGGCCGCGCGTCGTTGGCCTGGTGAGCACCGGGCGTTCACGGTGAGCCCTGAGGCGATGGTGCGTCTGTGCGCTTATCCGTGGCCGGGAAATATCCGCGAGCTGAAGAACACGGTGGAGCGCGCGGGATCGCTCGCCGATGGCATGGAGCTCGGCGTCCGCGATTTGATGCCGAGCTCGCAAAAGACTCCGCCGCAGGTTCTGCCTGGTGGAAACGCGGAGGCCTTCGTGACCGAGGGGCTGCCTTTCAAAGAGGCGAAGCAGCGGGTGCTCGACGCGTTCGAGGCGAACTATTTGAAGGTGCTGCTCGACCAGCACGGCGGCAACATCACGCGCAGCGCGAACGCGGCGGGACTGACCCGATATCATCTTCGCGAGCTCGCGAAGCGCTACGGGATTCGGGATACGGGGGAGTAACATTCCCGTTCGGGGCGATTGCCCACCCGTCTTGCCGCTCGAATTCGTTTCGACTACGCTCCGAAAAGCCGCCCTCGAAGGCTAAAAAGCCTCCGAGCAGGAAGACAGCCAGGGCAAGCTGTTCTGGGTGGCCGACGGGTGCGAGAGCGCGTGGCGCAGATGTCCTTCCACACCGAAAACACCAAGAAGGCCATCGACGAGGACGTCGAGGACGACGAGGACGTCGGACCGGCGAACGAAGCACCGATCGAGACGAAGTTCCCCCTCGACGTCGTGAAGAAGGAGTTCTCGATCTTCGAGCTCCACCGAAACTGGAAGGACGGGCATCTCCGCCTCCAGCCCGACTTTCAGAGGACCTTTGTTTGGTCGGATGCGAAGCAGAACAAGCTCGTCGAGTCCGTGCTCGCGCGTATCCCGCTCCCGGTCATTTACCTCTCCGATGACGGGGAGAGCCGCGACCCGCGTCTTCCCCGAGACACTTCCCGAAGGCGAGCAAGCGTCCCGGATCCGCGCTCTCTTCGAGGAGCTCTGCGCTGACATCTCGTTCACCAACGCGATCCTCAACGCCACCCAGACCGTAAAGAACGTGAAGGCGAGGATGGAGGCCTTCGAGAGGATCTGCCGCGATGCTCGATAGGATCACCCTCCGCGGTTTCCGCGCGTGCGCCGACACCACCGCCCTGGGGCTGGGGCCGCTCACTGTGCTCGCCGGCGCCAACAACACCGGCAAGAGCTCGTTCATCGGGGCGCTCCTTGCGTTGGTCCAGAGCCAACAAGCGGCGTCCCGGCACCACCTCCTCTTGGACGGCGAGTGGGTCGACCTCGGGCCCTTCGACGAGCTCCTCTCTCCCGACCATCAGACCTTCTCGATCGGTGTCGAGGGCCGGATCGGCACCACCCCGCTCGACGTGATCTGGGACTTCGCGGAAGAGCCCAACCGTCGCAACCGCGCCGTCGCACGAGTGACCAAGATCGAGGCCGTCCTGGGTGACGATCACCTCGAGCACGAGGTGGGTTCGGACGGGATGCTCGTCGGCGCGAGTGGGGCACGCCTCCTCCATCCCGCTTCCGTCTTCCGGGGCGCGGAGGCCGAGCTACGGCTCTCGCCTTACGCCAGCGCACAGGTGCTAGCGGTCGGCCCTTACCGCGCGCCAGCTCAGCGCCTCTCGCCGTTCCGCGTCGGCGACGATGGGTCGCTGGTCGGCAAGTTTGGGCAGCTTCAAGAGCTCGGGGCACATCGTCTCTAACTGGCGCGACAGCACGGCGTTCGATGCCGAGCTGACGGAGGCGTCCGAAGGACAGAGCGCCCTGGAGGTGCTCGAGGCCGCGGCGCGTGAGATGGATGGTCGGCTGGTCCTTCTTCCATCGGCGCGGCGGTCTGCTGCGGCCTGGAAGCTCGACTGCAAGGCCTCAGACCTTCATCGTGCACTGCTCGGACTCGAGAGCTACGCCACCGCGTTGCGCGAAGGTCTGTCTCGTGAGGAAGCTGCCAAGCAGTACCACGCACGCGTGACCATCCCGATCTCGCAGGAGAGCTCCGCGACCTGGAAGAGCCCGACCCGAAGGAGAAGCGGCTCTTCATCGCGGGGCCTCACGGCGAGCAGTACTTCGATATGCACGCCAAGCCAGGAAACCTCACTCGCGTGCATGTCTGGGTCGCGGCGACGGGAGAGGACGAGCCGGTCATCTACGTCGGTCACTGCGGTCGGCACTTGGACTGAATCAGGTCGTGGGTTCCTCAGGCTTCCCACCCCACTGATTCGCGCTCGGCGCGATCGCGTGTAGATTCCTCGGGTGATTGCTTCGAGAACGTGGCGAGGGTTGCTCTTCGGTGTTGTCGCGCTCGTCGCGAGCGGGCTCGCGCGGGCGCAGATGCTTTCGGTGCCATCCGGCGCGCGCTCGCTCGAGGTGGTCGCTTCAGGGTCGACGGTGCGCGCGGCACCTTCGATCCGCTCGGCGCGTCGTGGGACGGTGCGTCAGGGGACGCGGCTGCCGCTCTTGGCTCGGGTCTCGGGGGAAGGTTGTCCGGGCGGCGAGTGGTATCGGATCGGCGAGGAAGCCTTCATTTGTGAGACGCTCGTTCGTCCCAGTCGGCAAGAACCTGTGGGCGATCGACTTCCCGTGGTGGCCCCATCCGAGCTCTTGCCGCGCCAATATGCGTTCGTGGGGGTCGATGGGACGTGGGCGTATCGCCGGCCGAGCGATTATTTCATCGACGAATGGTCGGAGTCGCTCGGTCAGGGCTTTGGCCTCGCGATCACCGAACGAGCGATCTCGGGAGGGGTGGCTTTCGTTCGAGGGCTGAGTGGGCTTTGGGTGCCGGAAGATCAACTGCGTCATGCTTCGGGGAGCCCGTTCGAAGGCGTGGTGATCGAGGACGGTTCGCTCGATATCGCGTGGGTGATGAGAGAAGGAGCCGCGATCCGCGGCTGGGATGGTCGTCGCGCGTTGGGCGTCGTTCGCCGTTTGGGGCGTCGTTCGGTCGTGCGCGTGATCGAGGTCCTTCCGCGCGGGCTCGTCCGTGTGGAAGAGGGAGTGATCGCGGCGCGCGACTTGGTGCGTCCGAGCCTTTCGGCTCCGCCCGATGAAGCGAGTGAGGGTGAGCGATGGATCGATGTGCATCTCGGAACGCAAACGCTCGTGGCGTATGAAGGGGCGCGTCCGATCTTTGCGACGTTGGTCTCGAGCGGCAGGCCGAATCACGCCACACCGGCGGGCACCTTTCGCATTTGGGTCAAGCTCGCGGAGGACACGATGGACGACCTCGAGCGCATGGACCAAGAGAGCAATTACGCGATCGAGGGCGTGCCTTGGGTTCAGTATTTCAGCGAAGGAATTGGGCTCCATGCGGCGTTCTGGCACGATCAGTTCGGCACGCGGCGCAGCCACGGCTGCGTGAATCTCTCGCCCCGAGATGCGCGTCGTCTTTTCGAGTTCACGTTCCCCTCATTGCCGGCGGGATGGGACGCGGTGCTGACGACCCGTGCACAACCGGGAACCGTCGTGCGGGTGCGCGAATGAACGCAGAGCTCGACGTCGTTGAGAAAGGAATATGTTTTGCTAGATCGCGACGCCATGATGCGATGTTTGTGTCGATTCGTGCCAATCCTGTTGTGTGCGCTCGTCTCTGGATGCTTCTTGGCACATTCACTTGATGAAGAGCCGGTGGGGCCATTGCCAAGCGATGCCGGGCTGCCGGAGGATGCTGGGTGGCTACTACCGATGGACGCCGGGGAGCAGGATGCGGGCTCGCCCTTGGAGTGTCCGTTGGTGCGCGCAGACGCCACGTGTCTCTCTGATATCGCGGCTTTCCCAGGAGTTCCTTTCGAGCTGCCTGTGATCTTCGATACTTGTGAATGTTGCCCTCCATCCGAATGCCATGTCGAGCTCGACGCCGAGCACCGCACGCTGCGGCTCATGACGTCGCTTTGTGCAGATGTCTGCGTTTGCGAGACGTGCGTGGCGCCCCGAGGATGGTGCGCGATTCCTCCGCTCGACCCAGGCAACTGGAACGTGGTGGTGAATGGGTCGCCAGCGTTCATGCTCCCTGTCGCTCCCGTTTGGCCGGGGGCTCTCGGGCCCCAGTCTATGTGCATGAGCTTCGCGGATCCTGACCGCTGCGCGACTGGCGAGCACATCGAGCCTTTGGGTTGGCGGCCTGATCAGGTGTGCGTCGAGCCCGGCCCCGGGGAGCGTTGGACTGTGAGCGCGATTTCATCGTGTTGGGGCTGCCAGCTCGAAGGGCCCTGCATCGCGACGCTCGAGACGCGGTATACCGATGAGCTTCCAGGTGGTGGCGAGATTTACCTGACTCCTCAGCGCCACTCCACGACCTGCGAGGTCGACTGCCCCGGTGTTTGCACGCCGTTCGAGCAGCGCTGCGAAGTCCCTCCGCTCGTGCGCGGGGATTTTTATCGCGTCTGGGTGGACGGCGAAATGGTGCACTCCTTCGTCTTCGAGGGCGAAGAGAGCTGTTCGAGCGAGAGATGACCCAGCCAATCCCGTCCAGCGAAGCCGATGAGGGCTTCATCCGCGAAGCCATCGCCGAAGCACGCCTCGCCGAGGCCCACGGGGAAGTCCCGGTGGGGTGTGTCGTCGTGGTGGACGATCGCGTGATCGCGAGAGGGCACAACCTCCGCGAGACGAGCCAAGATCCGACCGCTCACGCCGAGATGATCGCGCTGCGCGAGGCGGCGGCTGCGCTCGGGACTTGGCGCTTAGAAAATGCGACTGTGTACGTCACGCTCGAGCCGTGTCCGATGTGCGCAGGAGCGCTCGTCAACGCGCGCGTCGCGCGCGTCGTGTATGGCGCGGATGACCCGAAAGCCGGCGCCACGACCACGCTCTACTCCATCGGCGTCGATCCGCGGCTGAACCATCGATTCGCGCTCACCCCCGGGGTCCTCGCGAGCGAGTGCAGTGCTCTGTTGTCCGATTTTTTCGGGCGAATTCGCGCAGCGAGGCGAGACGCCAAGGCGAATCAACGCGCCGACGACGAAGCGTAGAGCACACAGATTTTGTCGGGCTCACACCCAGCGAGTGGGACGACGATGGTGTGCGCGCTCGTTTCGTCGAGGATCACGAGCGAATCTGGGTTCGGAAGGTCGCGCTGGGTGGGCACTCGAACCACTCCCGGCACCGGTCCGAGTGTGTTGCCGTTCGGCATGCGCGCGATTCCATGCCCATCGTACCGCACGTACGCCATGATGTCGGGACGGTGAGAAGGCTCGAGTGCGATCGTATGCACCCGCTGCCCGTCGCGGGTGAGCTCGACCAGATGCTCGGCGCGGAGCATTTGGGGTTGATGCAGAGGAGCCAATGCCACGAGTGGCTCTCCCGTGAGCTCTCTGGACGTCAACCGGAGTGGAAGGGGGCCGAGCTCGCGAGGCCCCAAGAAAAGGCGCAGGCCGGGGGTGGGGGATTCGAACCGCACCTCGGAGACCTGCGCCGGGGTTGGTAGGGCGGGCGCGACCGAATGGGTGGTGTGCCATGCGTAGTAAACAAACCCCGCTGCCATGACGAGGAGGAGCACGGCGACCGCGCCAAGCGCCGCGGCGAGCGCCAACGCGGCCCATGGTGTGGAGGGCTTCGAGGGGGCTGGTGGTTGCGCATCGAGAGGAGCTGGTGGGAGCGCAGACTCGGATGCCTCGGCTCTCGCCACGGCGACAGCCACGGGCGTGGGGGGCATCAGACTCGCGCGCTCATGCGGCGAGGGCTGGGCCGCGAGACGTTCGGGCTCTGGCAGATTCCAACCCTTTTCTGGAAAGAGCCACTGCAAAAGTCGCGCAAGCTGCTGACGCCCATAACCGGCCGCGTGTTCATGAACGAATTCGCGCAGCTCTTGCGCAACCTGTTGAGCCGATGGCGTGCGCGCGCTGGGATCGATCGCGAGGCAGGCCATCACGATCTCTTCGAGACGCGCTGGCACTTCGGGATTGAACTGCGAAGGCATGGGAAAACCTCCATGACGGAGGAGATGCGCGGCGTGGGCTGGATCGTCGGGAGGGATGAGTGACCGAATCGTCAACATCTCCCACATCGTCACACCCAGCGCGAAGATGTCTGCGCGTGCATCGACGTCTGCGCCGGCAGCCTGTTCGGGCGCCATATAGCTCATCTTGCCGATCGACACGCCATTTTGTGTTTTGAGCACGTTGTCGGCCGCTTTGACGAGCCCGAAATCGCTGACTTTGATGGTCCCTTCGTTGCTGATGATCACGTTCTGAGGTGAAACATCGCGGTGCACGATCCCGAGTGGGATGCCGTCGTCGCCCTTTTTGCGATGGGCGTGATCGAGCCCACTGGCCGCTTCGGCGCCGATATATGCGGCGGCGGTGATATCGAGCTTCTCGTGTTGCTCCGAGAGACGCTGCATGATGGCGCCGAGCGTGACGCCTTCGATGAATTCGAGGACCAAGTAAGGCTCGGGATCGATCCCGAAATCGAGCACTTGAACGAGGTTGGGATGATCGAGCCGTGCGTTGGTGCGGGCCTCGGCAGCAAAGCGCTCGAGCAGGGAGGGGTCACGCCGGTAGGCTGGAAGCATCCGCTTGATCGCGACTTTCTTTTTGAAGCCCGCTTCGCCTGTTCGTTCACCGAGATAAACGACGGCCATTCCACCTTGGCCGAGCTTCTCGACGAGGCGGTAGGCACCGATCCGCGCAGGGCCGTCCGTCGTGTTCACCGCAGGCAGATTAGCAGGGCCCATCGAAAAATCTCTGAAAGCAGGCTTTCCGTTGCTCAATGGGGCGCGACGCTTCACCATATTGGAACTGAGAGGTTTTTTGGATGGGGAATTTGAACCCCAACAATGAACATAAAGGTGGCGACAATCTCCATCCATCTGGGGCCATGACGGGTCGCTCGGGCGAACGCGTGATCCCCTTCGGCAAATATCTTCTGCTCGACCGAATCGCTGTCGGAGGAATGGCCGAAGTCTTCACTGCCAAGTCGTTTGGCGTCGAGGGATTCGAGAAGATCATCGCGATCAAACGAATCCTTCCCACCATGGCGGAGGAGGAAGAGTTCATCTCGATGTTCATCGACGAGGCGAAGATCGCGGGGCAGCTGACGCACGCGAACATCGTTCCGATCTATGAACTCGGGAAAATCGGCCAGTCTCACTACATCGCGATGGAATACGTCTGGGGCAAAGATCTGCTCCAGATCATGAACCGATTCCGGCGGATGCGGAGACACATGCCGCCGGTCATGGCGGCGTGGATCGCCAGCAAGATCTGCGAGGCGCTCGATTTCGCCCACCGCAAACATGATCGAAATGGGCGCCCGCTCGATATCGTGCACCGTGACGTGAGCCCTCAGAACTGCCTCGTGAGCTACGAGGGGCAGGTCAAGATGATCGATTTCGGTATCGCCAAAGCGGCGATGCGCACGACCAAGACACAGGCGGGCGTCCTCAAGGGGAAGTTCGGATACATGAGCCCAGAACAGGTCGCTGGGCACAACATCGATCATCGAAGTGATGTGTTTGCGGTCGGCACGTGCATGCACGAGATGCTGACGAGCGAGCGCCTTTTCGTGGGTGAAAGCGATTTCTCGACGCTCGAAAAAGTGCGGAACGCCGAGGTGATCCCCCCTTCGTCGATCGCACCGAACATTCCTCCCGAGCTCGAGGCCATCGTTCTTCGTGCGCTGGCGTGTGACCCTTCGAACCGCTTCCAGAACGCGGGCGAAATGCACGAAGCGCTTCAGATGTTCATCACGAGAGAAAAGCCGCCCTACGGCACGAGCAAGCTCGCGTCCTGGATGCGCACTGCGTTTGCGGCCGAGATGACGAAAGAGAAGACGCGCCTCGATGGGCTCGCCAAGATCGCCAAGCCACCTCTGCTCGAGGTGGCGTCGAATGACGCCATCGAGGATATGCCCGGAGAGTCGACGACCATCTCGGCATCACCTTTCGAGATGGATGGCGAAGGGGCACGTGGACCATCGCCCTTTGCAGCCATCGATTCGAAAGCGGCTGAGGAGGAAATGCGCGGCGATGCGACTCAGATTTTCTTCAGCGCCGATGACAACGTCGATGAGGAAGAGCCAACCACGGCGATGGTCGGCAGTGGCCGCTCGGCGAACCAGGAAACAGCGTCGCTGAGGGCCGTTGCGGGGATCGAGGTGGCCACTCAGGCGCGGTCGATTCCACCGCCGCCACCGCCCCCGCCCCCTTCGATTCCGGCTCCAGTTCGATCTCCTGGAGGAGAGACGCCGGAAGACACTGGAGGCGCGTTTGCACCACCACCGCCCATGGCGCTGGCATCGCAGAACGAAGCCGCGCAGAAGACCGTCGTCAAAACTGACCCGGTGCTGCGTTCGCGCGTCGCGGCGCAAGACACCATGCAGATTTTGCCCACCGCACGCAGGCGGCGATCGCGGCGATGGTTGGGGGCTATGCTTGCGATGGCAGGCCTTGCGGCGATGACCGTGATCGTGGGGCTCGTGATTTTTTTGAGCCGCAGTTCTGGAGGGACGATCGAGATTCGCATTGCCCCCGCCGATGTCGAGACGATCGTGCTGATCGATGGAACTCCGCGCGGGCGTGCTCCCTTGCGTGTCGAGAATGTTCCCGCAGGAGCGCACCTGATCGAAGTTCAGGCGCCAGGTTTTCAGTCGGTGACCCAGACCGTGCCGGTCAGCGATGGAGCCATGGCCATGCTGGTGATTCCGTTGGTCCCTGCGATTGCCGGTGTCCCCGTGCCACGTGCCGTTCCGCCACATCACGTGGCTGCGCCGGCGCCCTCCATGCCGTCTGCGACCACAGAACCCCCTCGGGGGGGGGGGGGGGGGGGGGGGGGGGGGGGGGGGGGGGGGGGGGGGGGGGG
>CAYZTA010000074.1:0-23814 GCA_964481145.1 uncultured Sandaracinus sp. | reverse complement strand
CCGCCGTGCGGAGGCCGCCCAATGACCTGACCACTCTTCAGTGGGGAGCTGTACTTAGGAGATGAGACGCGAGCAGATTGTCGAAATCGGAGCCTCCGATGAAGCAGTCACCGCCCGTCGCGACGACTTCGTAGAGTTGATCGCGCACGTCGACGATCGAGAAATCGAATGTTCCGCCGCCGAAATCCCATACCGCGATCCGCGCATTTTCTTTGCGGTGATGGCCGTATGCGACCGCGGCCGCCGTGGGTTCGTTGACGATGCGATGGACTGTGAGCCCGGCTTCGGTCCCCGCACGTCGGACGGCGTCACGTTGTACTTCGCTGAAATAGGCCGGCACGGTGATGACGGCGTCGTCAATCGAAGTATGAAGGTACGCCTCCGCGGTTTGTTTGACTTCGCGGAGTATCTGCGCGGCGATCGTGTCCATGCTGAGGACGGCATCTCCGATGCGAGCGCCGAATCGCTGTCCCTCGGCTTCTGCGAGCGGGAATGCGAAGTGACTTTGGAGTTGGGCTGCGAGATCCGCACGAAAGGTGCGGCCCATGAGTCGCTTGGAGCCGTAGACCGTGCGCAATGGATAAAGGATTTGTCGATCGGCCGCACGTTGCCCGACATGTTGCACGTGGTCTTCGCCGACGCTGATCACCGAAGGAATCGTGCTCGTTCCTGTCCGCCCTGGGATGATTTGGGGTCGACCATCCACCATGTAGGAAGCACATGTGTTCGTCGTGCCGAGATCGATTCCGATCACGATTCCGTGGCCGCGGAATGCAAGCGGCTCGATCTGAGGGGCGATCTCGGTTGCAGGTGGTTCGGCTTCTTCGTTTCGTGGTTCGGCCCGGCGTATGCGATCGAGGCGCAATGGAGGGGGGCCGTTGACGACGCCGGGCAGCGGAGGTGGAGAGCTCTTGGCAGCCACGCTCTTGGCATCGAGTTCCATCTCGAGGAACTCGACGCCCATCCCGATTTGCAGGTCGATCCATACGACCCGAGCGAGGCCTTTGGCGATGCGATCTTCTGTCCCATCGTCTCCGAAGAGCTCGAATTCGATTTCAGACCCGATCGATGCGATCGATTCGGTCAAGACGAGTGCGCCGCCCTTGCTTACGTCACGGAGGCGATCGAGTTGGAAGAAATCGTCTCCAGCGACACACCAAAGGATACGCGCGGAGCTCGAAAGGCGCGGCGCACGGCGCCGGTCGGTATCATTTGCCACGCGCGCATTCTACTGAGGAGACGCGTCAACGTTGCGTTTTTTTCGAAGGCGACGTCGGTTCGATGCGCACCGCGGTCAGCACTTCACCACCTGCGAACGCGTCCAGGCGATAGCGGCCCCGTGCGACGTATCCTTCGGGAAACGGGTCGACTCCGTTCTGAAACGTACAGACGAGCTCGCCGGTGCCCGGGGCCGAATGATTCGGAAGAACGCACACCTCGAGTTCGTGGAACGACATGAACTTCGTCGACCATGGATACTGCGCTTTGTAGAGCGCCTCTTTGGCCGAAAAGATCGTGAGCGCCATGCGACTGCGAGATTCATTCGAAAAACTCGATTCGAGCGCGCGGATCTCGCTCTTCAGCAGCACGCTTTTCCAGAGTTCGCGTTTCAGTTCGTCGCGGTGCTCGATGTCGACTCCCACCGTGCCCACCCGCTCGCGCTGCCCCACGGCCACCACGGCGCGTGTATCGCAATGCGAAATGCTACCCGTAATCCCTTCCGGCCAAATCGGGGAACGGTCCTCAGCATTCAAGAGCTCGACATCTTTTCTCCCGATGCGTTCCATCGCGGCGCGCGCGAGCACACGCGCTGTGGCGAACTCATGCTTGCGTTTGTCGACCGCGCGCGCCACGAGCTCGGCCTCGCGCTCGGTGATGAGCTCGAGCGCACGGTGGTCGATCTCCGCTGCGAGCACGACGACTTCTGCATCGAAGATCCCGGTGACTTCCGATGAGACGAGCGATCGCATGGCCGTATCAGGGAATTCAAACTTTGGTGAGCGGTCGGCGCGCCCGGCGTGCTGCTGCGAGAAGACTCGGTCCGTCGGGGAGAACTTCACTCGGACGCCCAGCCACGCCCACTTCGATCTCGATCGGAAGATGGCACGCAGTGCTACGGAGCGCGTCTTCGAGCTCCCGTTCACGCAATCGTTGAACCACGGTCGCGGCGTCAGCCACGCTCGTCTCCGGCAGAAGGATCACGAGCTCGTCTCGGTCTCCTCGAAACAAGTGATCGATGGCGCGTATGCAGGTGCGAACGCCTTGTGTGATCTGCACGAGCAGACCGTCGCCGACTTCACGCCCGAGTTCGGCAATGGCACGCTCGAATCCCCCCACCTTGAGTGAGACGCAAGAGAGCGAATGTCCGTATCGAACGGCGCGCGTCATCTCGTATTCGAGACTGATCTGCATTTGGGCGGAGCTCCCAGCCCGGGTGAGCGGATCGAGTGAATCTTCATCGCTCAGCGCGAGGAGCCGTCGCTCTGCCATGACCCGCCGCAATGCGTTGCGGATTCGCTGCTGGATTTCGAACACGCGATAAGGACGAACGACGTAGTCTTCGGCGCCGAGTGAAATGGCGGTGTGGCGACTTTCGATGTCGTCGGCATGGGTCGTGACCAAGATGGGGATCGTCGCGAGCTCAGGATCCGACTTGAGCACGCGCAATACGTCGAGCCCACCATTCATCGCACCGTCTGTGGACGAACCGTCGTGCATCGCGAGGGCGACATCGACGAGCACGAGATCGGGCTTCTTCCTCGCGACGATTTCGAGCGCGGAGGCGCCGTTGTGCGCGCTGACGACATCGTGACCTGCAGCCTCACAGACTTCCGAAAGAAGCCGCAAGTTGAACGGGTCGAACTCCGCTATCAACACCAATGCGTTCACGAAATACCCGTGGGGTTGTTCATGGTCTCATCGTCCCGCTGCGTGGTTTTCCGGCGTCCTCGAGACCGTAGGCCTGCACCTTGCGGATCAAGTTGCGGCGGCTGATGCCGAGGGCGTCGGCGGCTTTGGTCTTGTTGCCGCGTGCGCGTCGAAGTTCTTCGACGATCATGCGACGTTCCAAACTTTCAACGGCATCCGGCAGGGAAAGGGCCTTTGCACCAAGCGACGATTCTGCACCAAGCGATGATTCTGGCGCGGTCAGGGATGTCATGTTCGGTGCATCCATGGCGGGCACCACATTCACGACTTTGCGCCTGCCGATCGCCGAGCTCAGGAGGTCTTCATCGATGACGCGATCGTCTCCGGAGAGAACCCAGAGGCGCTCCATTTCGTTTTCGAGCTCTCGGACGTTTCCTGGCCACTCGTGTGCGATGAGTCGATCCTCTGCGCGGGGTGTCAGGAGCTTCTCGCGCTTCTCGCGTTTGCCGAGTTTTCCGAGGAAAAACCGGATGAGAACAGGGATGTCTTCGCGTCGTTCGCGCAGCGGGGGGACCCGCACGGTCACGACGTGCAGGCGATAGTACAAATCTTCGCGGAACGTCCCTTGTCGTACCATCGTCGCGAGGTCGCGGTTGGTCGCGGCGATGATTCTCACGTCCACGTGCTTGGGTTCGGTCCCTCCAACGGGAGTGAAGACACCTTCCTGTAATACCCGCAACAGCTTGACTTGGAGGGCTGGCGACATGTCGCCGACTTCGTCCATGAAGAACGTCCCGCCATTGGCCACTTCGAAGAGACCCGGCTTGTCGATCACGGCTCCGGTGAAGGCACCTCGACGATGGCCAAAGAGCTCGCTCTCCAAGAGATTGTCGTTGAACGCGCTGCAATTGGTGGCGACGAATTGGCGCGTTCCTCTTCGCGACTGCTGGTGAATCGATTTCGCCACGAGCTCTTTGCCCGTCCCGTTTTCGCCGAGGACGAGCACCGTCGCGTCGCTGTTTCGAATTCTTTCGAGCATGCGAAAGAGTGCAAGCATCGGAGGGCTTCCGCCGACGATGCTCGGATGGTGACGAACAGGCTCTTCGGTGTGTCCTTCGGCTTCTTCGATTTCCCGCGCAGCGGCGACCAGTCCTCGCTGTGCGAGCCGATCTGCATTCTCGTGGCCCGTGACTTCGATGCGGAGATGAGCGCCGTCCGAAAGCTCGAGCTCGGCTCGTGCGAACGAGCCACGTCCGTGAGGCGCCTCTTCGTGAAGCGACGCCGCGCCTTCAGTGTCGCCGACCATCGAGATGTCTTTCTTCAAATGAGGTCAAGGGATTCGATTTCCGCGCTCATGTGTAGCACACGCGATTCGCATCGTTCAAATCGCCGGCATTTTTTGCAAAACTGCTCATTCGAGCGTGTTCGCGAAGGCGAATTCTCGTGCGAGATCCAAGAGGGAAGTGCGCCTTTCAGGGTCCGATCCCGTGCGCGCCGTGTGTTCGCGGTTCGAGAGCGCGAGCATCACGTCGAGGCGTGCTGCATCGAGCACGTCTTCGGGACGCGGCGCGCGTTCTTCGAAATTGAGAGGGCACCATGTGAGGGCATCGCCTTTGTCCCGTGCGCGAGCACGCACGGAAGCCTCTGGGATCACATGGTCAGGATAGCGAAGCGGGAGGCCTTGAGTTCGGCAGACGAGAGGGCGACCCGAGTACGCAGCGCAACGGCCATCCACTTCGAGGAAGATGCATGCGCTTCGAGGGGTTGCGTTCGCTGCATCGAGTCGCTCTCCGAGCCGTATGCGAGCAGACCCTTCGAGTGTTTCGAGATGCTCGCGCATGAAATCGGCTTCCACATCGCACACCGTGAGCTGGACGTGACAGCAGTGTGAGCACCCCTTGCGACATGCCATGTCTGAGTGACGTCGTTCCCGTACACCCACTTCGAATTCATCGACCCGTGCGACCAGTGCGCGATGTGGGGCCAGGGGATCACCATGCCGGCTCATGTGGCCGTGAGCGTGATGCAGAAGCGCCAGACTTGCACGTCACACCTCGGATTTGTGTCGACAGGGCAGAAGGTCGGTGCGTGATCTCGCGTAGCCCTCTACACTGAGCGTCGTGACCTGGCCGCCTTTTCACGAGACCGTACCGGAGCTCGATCTCGAAGGAATCCCCGGGACGAGTATTCTGTCGGGTCAGGCGCGTCCAGTCCTCGTGGTCCTTACGGGAGCGCAGATCGGGGAGCGTGTTTCTCTCGATAGAGGACCCATCGAAGTGGGTCGTGATCCTCGCGCAGGTCTCGTCCTTCGCGACGCGGGTGTGGGTTGGCGGCATGCGCGTTTCGATCCTGTATCCGACGGGTGGACTGTGAGTGCACTCGACCCGGCTTACGGGATCGAAGTCAATGGCATGCGCGTGGCTCGCATGCCCCTCTCACCCGATGATCGAATTCAAGTCGGCTCGGTCGTGATCCGGTTCGAGCTTCACGGACCAGCCGAACAAGCATTCGATGCGGCGGTCGAAGAGCGACTTTCTCGAGACGAACTCACGGGGCTCCTCTCGCGTCGCAAGTTCGAGATTCAGCTTTCGAGCGCGCTCGACGTCGCGGTGCAAGGAGGCGAACCGCTTGGCCTCGCAGTGGTCGATCTCGATGGGCTCAAGCAAATCAACGATCGGCATGGGCACCTCGTGGGAGCGCGGATCATTGCGGCCTCGGGGCGAGCCATTGCGGCGACTCTTGCGGGCGGCGCGTTTGCTTGTCGGCTCGGGGGCGATGAATTCGCGGTGGGGATGCCGGGAGCGAACATCGACCGCGCAGAGCGACTCGCGCGACGTTTCATCGATGCCATTGCGGCCGTGCGCATGATTCATGACGACGAAGTGTTGAGCATCACAGCATCCGCAGGTGTGGCCGTCGGCCCGACCCAAGGCACAGCCATCTTCTCTCTTCTGCGCACGGCGGATGACGCTTTGCTGCGCGCCAAACGCGGCGGTCGAGGGATCGTTCGACGGTAGAGCTCGCGTGAGAGGACATGAAGGAGAAATGCGATGAGCGACGCGAACGGCCGACCGAGGCTCCAGACCATCATCACGAGCACGCGTGAGAAGCGCGGTGGGCTCGCGGTCGCGAAGTGGTTCGACGACTTCGCGAAGAAGCACGCCGGGTTCTCCGCGGAGCTCATCGACCTCCTCCACGTGGGTCTTCCTCTTGTCGACGAGCCCAATCATCCGGTGCAACGAAAGTACGAGCACGCCCATACGAAGGCGTGGAGCGAGACCGTCTCTGCGGCGGATGCGTTCGTCTTCGTCGTGCCGGAATACAACTATGGAATGCCGCCGGCGCTCCTCAATGCCCTCGACTTCCTCTATCACGAGTGGAACTACAAACCGGCAGCGTTCGTGAGCTATGGCGGCCTCTCTGGTGGCCTACGATCCGTTCAGATGGCGAAGCCCGTCTTGACGACACTGAAGATGATGCCCATTCCCGAGGCCGTCGCCGTCCCGTTCTTCACGAAGCATGTTTCGGAGGCAGGGGTGTTCGACCCCGGCGATGTCCTCGACAAGTCCGCGACCACGATGCTCGATGAGCTCCTGCGCTGGACGAACGCGCTCAAGACCATGCGCAAATGAGCGGGATGCTCAACCCACGCGGAATCGAATCACTTGATACGCGTCTGGGCCATCGCCGGCGTCTCCGAAAGGACCGATCCGAAAGACGCCGTCTTCATCGGGAGCGATCGGGACACCTTCGACCGGTTCATGAAGGCGCACGAGGCCTGGCACTTCTCTCTCCAATGAACGCGCGACTTCCGGCCCCTCGGCGCGCGAAGGTGAACACACGGCGAAGGCGAGCACTCCTCCTGGGCGCACCATCGCCGCAGCGTTCTTCACGATGGAGAGCTGCAACGCGCCCATGCGCGCGGGGTCACTCGGACCGAGCCGCAACATGAGCTCGGGCCTTCGATGAATCGTTCCGAGCCCGGTGCACGGGGCATCGACCAACACGCGATCGAAGGCGCGAACCAATCCGGCAGGGCCGACTCCGAGATCGACCGCTTGCACGGAAACGCGCTCATGCCAAAGGCCGAGACGTCGGAGCTCTGCATCGATCTGTTCGAGTTTGCGTTCGTGCAGATCGAGCGCGGTGACACGGCCCGTTTCGCCGACTTCGGAGAGGAGAAGGGCTGTCTTTCCACCACGCCCCGCGCACGTGTCGGCGACGGTTTCGCCGGTCTTTGCACCGAGCAACGAGGCGACGACTTGTGAGCCTTCGTCCTGGACGGCGAAGAGCCCTTCGACATAGCCGGGCAGTGTTCTCGGGTCGCCGACTCCCGAGACCAAGAGCGCACGGGTCGAGAGCGTTCCGAGGCGGGTGCGTCCATGGGGGCGAGCCGATTGGATTGTTTCTGCGAGCTCCTCTCTCGAGATGCGCTCGCGAGAGACACGGAGCGCGATGGGAGGAGGCATCGCACGCGCTCGCAGAAACGTCTCGGCGCGTTCAGGCCCGAGTCCGCGTGTGATCTCTTCTTCGAGCCAACGTGGCACCTCGAGCCGGGTGGGGCGCTCGATGACCTCCGGTCGTTCTTTGGTGATCGCGCGTAAGAGCGCGTTCGTTAGGCGAGAGAGAGGTTCGCCGCGCGCGGCACGCACGATCGAGACCGCATCGGAGACGACTGCGTGGGGCGGCGCACCCGAGAGATGGAGAAGCTGATAGGTCGCGCAGCGCAGCGCGGCCATCGTGAACGCTTCGAGCGCGCCTTTCTTGCTTTGCTTTGCCGTGATGGCGCGATCGATGGAAGGCAGCACACGGAGGGTGCCGTAGACGATTTCCGTGGCGAGCGCTGCATCGCGTGCGTCGACTCTCTTTCGCTCGAGCTCGGCGTCGAGTGAAGGAGCGGCCCACGCGCCATCGCTCGCGATGCGGAAGAGGACGTGGGTTGCGATTGCACGTGCGATCGAAGGAGGTTTCGCCATGGGATGTTATTCGAGGGACTCGAACGTTGCGACGATCAGCGGCCATTGACGAAGCACGTCGTTGGTGAAGACGAGCACCATGACGACCAAGAGGAAGACGAGCCCTGCGAGCGATGCGAGCTCGCGCATTTTGCGGCTCACGGGGCGTCGCGAGATGCCCTCGATCGCAAAGAAGAAAAGGTGACCACCGTCGAGCACAGGGATGGGCAACAGATTCAAGAGGCCGAGATTGATCGAAATGAACGCCATGAGGCTCAGGAAATCGAGCGGACCACTCCGCGCGGCTTCGCCTGCGACTTGAGCGATCGCGAGAGGGCCGCCCACCTCTCGCGGGGAGACGCGTCCTTGAAAGAGGCGCACCATCGAGACCGCCGTGAGCTCGATCATGCGCCAGGTGGCTGTGAGGGATTCGCGAAAAGCGTAGACGAGCGGCGCGGGATTGGGCACGAGCTCATCGAGTTGAACAGGGAGGAAATGTCCGATCGCGTAGTCGTATCGGACGACGCCATCTTCGACCCGTCGAGTGCACGTGAGCTCGATTTCACGTGTGATTTCTTGATCGTTACGGCGCCACGTCAGGGTGCGGACTTCTCCGGCTTGGATGCGCACATCTTCCTCGAACTGCGCCCACAAACGGATCGGAGCCCCATCGAGCGCGAGCAATCGATCGCCGGGACGAAGACCCGCGCGGTGCTCGGCCGAGCCGGCGACCACGCGCGCCACATACAAATCACTGCTCTCGAGTCCAGCGCGCTCGGTGCCTGTTCCAGGTCCGCCTTCGGGAGTCAGGGTCGCGACGTGCGGTTCGTAGAGCTCGAGGTCGACCAAACCGCTCAGCACATCGGTGAGTCGCTGAGGTCGCAAGTACGTGATGGGCAGCATCGAGCCGCGGTTTCGATCGAGGACTTCGTGGAGATCGATCCAGCGTTCGACGGGACGTCCGCCTGCGGACACGATGCGATCGAAGGTGCGCAGGCCCGCTGCGGCGGCGGGCTGAGCCGGCGATACGATGCCGATCGTGGCCAGCGGATGGTATGGCGAGATCCCGATTCGCCCCGCGGATTCGCGGAGCTCGAGCAGGCCTTCCTCGTGGGTCATCTCTGGAGTGATCGAACGCGTGATGTGTTGTCCACGGCGATCGACGGTGAATTCGAGGGGTCTGCCCGCGCTGGGAGCGACTTTGCGGGTGAGCTCGTGCCAGGTCGTGATGGGGTTGTCATCGATGGCCACGATGCGATCGCCGGGCTCGAGCTGATGTTCGGCGGGTCGGTCGGGAAAGACCACGCCGATGGAGCTTGGTGCCATCTCGGTATCGCCGAGGAACACGACGAAATAGAGCAGGATCGGGAAGCAGAGGTTCATCAAGGGGCCGGCGACCACGATGATGAAGCGTTTGATGAGCGGTTGCTCCGAGAAGGAGTGCCCTTGATCTTCTGGCTGAATCTGATCGGTCGGGGTCTCGCCCAGCATCCGGACATAACCGCCGAGGGGGACGGCCGCGATGACGTATTCGGTGTCACCTCGCCTTAGCCCCGCGATTTTGGGGCCGAAACCCAGCGAAAACTTGAGGACCTTGACGCCAAAGAACTTCGCCCACGCGAAATGGCCGAGTTCGTGCACGAAAATGAGCACGCCGACCAGGATGACGAAGTACACGACGGCCATGGGGGCCGCGAACCATGTCCTGCCGAAAGGAAGAAAGCACGCTCCAAACGCGCCTCACCATCCAGGAGAAAAATCGAAAAAGAGGTGATGACGTGGAACTCCGTTCCGGCGAGGATGTCTGAGGAGCGAATGGGCCCCCAGCCGATCACTCTGTAGAGGTGTCATGGAGGTGAAGCTCAACTTCGGGATTCTCGCAGTTCTCGTCGTGATTTGGGCGACATTGACGCGCGCTGAACCCTCGGCCGCGCTCGATCCAGGTCTCGAAGAGACTGAACATTTGGTCCGTCTCGAAGACGAGTTTGCTCATGCGCGTGGAGATCTCTCTCTGGCCGAAGATTTGACCGAGGCCTATCTCGCGATCGATCGCCCGGATCTCGTGATCGCGACCCTGACCAGCGCACCTCCGGACGTGCAGAGCGATCCCGTGATCGCGCATCGTCTGGCCCGCGCGTTCGAGCATGGTGGCCGCGTGGCGGATGCTTTTGCGACGGCAGAGTTGGCGCTTGCCCGTTGCGGGCGCTCGCTCGGAACGAGCGATTCGTCGACCGTCACGCCCGTCCCTCATCGGCATTGCGGTGAGCGCACCTATGCGGCGCTCGAGGTGCATCGAAACGCGCTTTCGCGGATGCACGCTTGGGGAGTCTCCGATCCGAGCACGGATGAACGGGCGCAACTGGCCTATTCATTGAGCATTCGTGCTGCGCGTATCCTGACGGCGAGTGCATCGATGCGTTCCACGGGCGAGCTCTTCGAATAGGCTCGACCCTCTCGCGAACACGGGCATCTCGCGCGGACGAGTGGCATGCTGAGCGCGAATGTTGCCTCCGTTGCGACACCCTCTGTTCCGAGACTCGTTACGACCCGAGATCCGAGCCATGGCGACCGCCATGCTCATGGATGCGGAAAGTCATGAGGGCGTCGCGGTTCATGGAGAGAGCGATGCGTTCCGTGATTCGCGCGTCCGCTGGCTGATTGGTCTTCGTTGGTTTGCGATCACGTTCATCGCGTTGGGCGCGCTCTTCTCGTATGTGGGTCTGTTTCCTGGGCTTCACACCGCGATGCTCGGAGCGATCGCGATCGTCGCTGCGGCTTATAATTTGGCGGTCTCGGCGCAGCGCACGCATCACCCTCATGCTGGCGTCGTCCATGCGATGATCGACATGGGGATACTCACGGCCGTGCTGTGGGCGTCAGGAGGCAGCCACACGCCGTTTCTTGCCAACTACATTTTTCATGTGGCCATCGTCGGGATTCTCGGGGGCGCTCGGGCGACCGTGCTCGCGGCGGGGGCCGCCGTGATGGCGGGCTTGTTTCTCTATGCGACCGAGCATGTTCCTTTCCTTCACATCGCGACGTGGAATCCGGTGGCGCCGTGGGATGTCATCGCGGAGTTCCTCGCGTATGGCGGTGTGGTGGGCACGGTCGCGTACATCGTTTCACACGCAGTGCGCGAGCTTCGAGAGCGTGAGTTGGCGCTCGCGCGGATCGGGGATGCGGTGACTCTCGAATACGAGGTGCTCTCGAACACGCTCAGCGAGCTCGATGCGGGGCTCGAGGTGGTGGAGAGCGATGGAAGGGTGATCTGGCGGAACAAGCGCGCGGGAGAGCTTTCGCCGTGGGCCAAGGTCGGCGCGGTGTGGACCTGTCCTGGGGAGGAGCGTCTTTGTCAGGGCAAGGTCGACGGGCATTGTCCAGTGCAGCGCGCGCTCGCTTCGTCCGAGCCGGGGCGATGTCGATTTGCAGCGCCGATCGAGGGGGTCGAGCGTGTCTACGAGATGCTCGTTTTTCCGCTCGCCCAAACCTCGGGCAACGATGGACACCATCGCGCCATGAATCTTTATTTGGACCGCACGACGAGTGTGATCGACGAGCGCGGATTGATTTTGGCAGAACGATTGGCGAGCTTGGGACGCGTTACGACGGGGGTGGCGCACGAGCTCAATACGCCGCTCGCCACCATTCGCACCCTCGCCGCAGACATGCAGGTCGCGCTGCGAGAGCTCGAAACCAAGGACGACCCCGAAGATCGGCGGCGCCTCATCGCGGATGTCGCGGAGAGCGCGGGCATCGTTCAAGACGAAACCCGAAGGCTCGGGCGAATCACACAGGGGCTCTTGACGGGGGGTGATGTCGTGCGTGCCGAGGCACACGGGGAAGTGCCGTTGGCGGCTGTCGTCGAACGCGCGCGAGCGCTCGTGTTTGCCGGAATGCGTCGCGCGCCGCCGGTCGATATCGGCGAAGGGGTCGATGCACTGGGCGTGGTCGCCGATCGCGATCGCCTCGTTCAGATCATGGTGAACCTGCTTCAGAATGCGTATGACGCCGTGCGCGAGACGCCCAATGGTCGGGTGTACGTCTCCGCTCGTTTGCACGAGTCCGAAGCGCAGATCGAGCTCATCGTCGAAGACGATGGTCCCGGGATTCCAAAAGAAATCCGTCAGCGACTCTTCGAGCCCTTTGCTACGAGCAAGCCCCCTGGTCAGGGCACGGGCCTGGGGCTCTATACGTCGTATATGCTCGTGCGCGCGATGCAAGGGAGCCTCGAGCTGACCGAGCGCGAGCACGGGGGGACGCGTGCGCGGCTCGTTTTACCGTCCGCTTTGGACCGGTCCATGGCCATTCGAAACGCGCCGCGGGAAGCTCTCCGATGACGAACGAGGCGGTTGGCAGAGTGTTGGTCATCGATGATGACGGGGCGTTTCGATTCGCGCTTCGGAAGGCGCTCGGCCGTCTTGGGTATTCCGTGGATGAAGCGGCAGGCGGGCAGGAAGGCGTGCAGAAGCTCGATGCCAAAGAACCACCGGACGCCGCGCTCCTCGATTTGAATATGGAAGATCTCGATGGGCTCGACGTGTTGCGCCGATGCTCGCGGGCGTCGACCAAGATCGTGGTCCTGACGGGGCACGGCTCGGTCGATGCGGCTGTGCAAGCGATGAAACTTGGAGCGTTTTCGTTTCTCGAAAAGCCGGTCGATGCGGATTTGCTCCGACCGCTGCTCGATCAAGCCATCGCCGAATCCAGACGCGCGCGCGGCGGCGCGATGGCCGATTTTGCGCCGCCGCTATTGGGGCAAAGCCCAGCGATGGCCGAAGTGCGCGCGTTCGTGGCGCGTGTGGCTCCGACGGACGAGACCGTTGCGCTCTATGGAGAAACTGGGACGGGAAAAGAGGTGGTCGCGCGGCACCTTCACATGGGTTCACCGCGCGCAGCGGGTCGATTCGTTGCGCTCAACGCGGCGTGCGTGACGCGGGAGCTCTTCGAGAGTGAGCTCTTCGGACATCGCAAGGGAGCATTCACCGGCGCGACTTCGGATCGTATCGGCCTCTTCCGAGAAGCCAACGGAGGCACGCTCTTCATCGATGAGCTCGGTGAGTTGCCGCTCGATTCACAAGCCAAGCTGCTGCGCGCGCTCGAGGAGCGAAAGATTCGCCCCGTGGGTGAGCCGCGTGAAGTTCCGGTCGACGTGCGCATCGTGGCGGCCACCAATCGTGATCTTTGGCCCGAGGTGCAGGCTGGGCGCTTCCGTGAAGATCTCTACTTCCGGCTTCAGGTATTCCCGCTGCGATTGCCCTCGGTTCGTGAACGGCTTTCGGATGTGCCCGAGCTCGCGATGCATTTGCTCGGTCGCGTGGGCGGCGCTCCACGAAAGCTTTCTGCCGATGCCCTCGTTGCGCTGACGAGCTACGAGTGGCCAGGCAACGTACGGGAGCTTCTCAATGTCTTGCGGCGTGCGTCGCTCTTTGCGACGGGGGAGGAACTCGATGGAGAGCTCGTCCGACGAATGATCGCAGCGAGTGTGTTCTCGCGTCCATCCTCTCACGCGTTGGCTTCACGGACGACACCGCTGTCGCCATCCCCTGCGACCGATGGTATGGAGACGATGAGCCTGGCCGAGCTCGAGCGGGCACATATCGAAAAGACGCTCGTGCGAACAGGAGGAAACATCACGAAGGCGGCGAGCAGCCTCGGCATCGATCGGCGCACGCTTCAGAGGAAGCTTCGCGCCTACGGCATTGCAGCTTCGGACGAATGATGATGAAGGGTTTCATCCGATATGCGATGTGGGCGTGGCTCGTCGGGTGCGGAGCGAGCGCGCTGCCGAGCGCAGAGGAGCCGACGCGAGAAGAGCGGCGTGAGTGCACGGCGGCGTTGCGTTTCGAAGAAGTGGAGCGCGTGCCGGAGCAGGACGATGATGTTCGCACCGAAGTTTCGCTCGTTTTGATTTGCGAAGAGGAGCCTCTCGCCAAGACTTCGCTCGGCACTGCGGTCGGCGCGTGTTTCTCGAATGAACCGAGCGAAGGCATGCTCCTGTCTGCGAGGTGCTGGTGGGGCGGGGAAGGCGCGCTCTTCGATGTGCGTTGGTTGGGCGATGTGCTCGAAGCACGACGCGCCGACATCGATGAAGACGTGGGAGTGGGCGAGACACGTGTGGTTGGAGAGCTTCGCGTGCCGAGCGGCGCGGTGGTTCGAGCGCTCTAAGTTCGGGCGATCCCTTCGATGACCGAGATGATCGCGCCTTCGAAGATGCGTCCGAGATCGAATCCTGTGGCGTTGAGGAGCTCACGAAACTCCGACTTGCCGCGCTCGCGACCACGACAGACGACCATCATGTGCACATCGGAGAGCGCGCCGAGGGCATCGTCGGTGTGTTTTTCGACGAGTGTTTCGCAGACGAGAACGCGCTGACCTTTTTGGATGGTGCGGCGCACCGTGCGAAGGATCGCGCGGCAATGTTCGTCGTCCCAATCGTGAAGAACATTCTTGAGGACGTATGCATCCGCTCCTTTGGGAACGGAATCGAAGAAACTTCCGGGCACGAGCTCGACGCGCTCGGCGATACCGCGCGAACGCAAGAGAGGGCCTGCGGAATCGAGGACGCCGTTGGAGTCGCACAAGATTCCGCGGAGGTGAGGATGTCGAATCAAGATCTCCGACAGCAGCGTGCCGCGGCCTCCGCCCACGTCGCAGATCGTGGAGAGCTCGCCGAATGGATAAAGCGTGGCGATGATAGGAGCTTCGGTGACGGTGAGCCCCATCATCGCTTGCGTAAAGGTTTCGCGCTCCTCGGCGTGTTCATCGAACCACTCCCAAACGCTCTTGCCGTGGATGCGTTCGAAGCCGCCTTGGCCCGTGCGGAGCACGTGTTCGAGATCGAGCCAAGCGTTCAGATTGGATGCGCTCGCGAAGTAGATTGCGAACTCGCGCATGCGGCTCGGTCGTCCTCGGCAGAGCGCGGAGGAGAGGCGGTTGTTTTCGTAAAGGCCGTCCTCGCGTCGCCTGAAGATGCCCGAGAGCGAAAGCGCACGAAGCGCGCGGTGCATCGCATCGATGTGGGTGCCGGTGGATTCTGCGATCTGCGCGACGCTCGAAGGGCCACGCTCTTTTAAGAGGTCCGCCACGCCGAGCTTGGCGATGGCGCCGACGAGAATCGTGTGGATGACGCCGCTGGATCGCTCGAAGAGCGCGAGCTCGGGAGGGCCTGCTGCATCGAGGAGCGCACGAAAGCGAGCCCGGAGCGCCAAGGCGCTGCGCACGGCAAGGGAGGGGATGGGACCAGGAAGAGGCGAGGGGCCGAGCTCCATGCGCGCATCATAGGTCTTTTTTCGAGGTGATGTGGCTCGCTCTATGTCGAGCGCCAATGAGCGCTCGCGTACACGGAGTCTATCGACGATCTGTTCTTGCAATTGAGTTGCATGTGTGGGAAGAGGGCCATCGCGCGCGATTTGGCGCGCCTTCTCTCTCACGCGCCACACGAAGGAGAACGCCGATGCGGTCGCCCAATCCGATGAAGATGATGCCAGCCATGTTCCTCGTGCTGCTATTTTCAGCCTGCGAGGATGGAGGCGGCGGACCGATCGACGGCAACCCCGACGGCGGTGGAGACATCGAACCCGTCGACGAATGCGCGCGGGGCACGCACGACTGCGACGACCACGCCACCTGCACGGACACGGCCGACTCGTTCACGTGCGTGTGCAATTTGGGCTTCAGCGGAGACGGACGCTCCTGCACGGACATCGACGAGTGCGCGATCGGCAACGGCGGTTGTGACCTGCTCTCCACCTGCACGAACACACCCGGCGCGTTCACCTGCGGCGAATGCCCGGCGGGCTACACCGGCGGCGGAGCATCTGGCTGCGTCGACATCGACGAGTGCGCCACCGACAACGGCGGTTGTGGGGACGTCACCGCCGTCACCTGCGAGAACACCGGCGGTGGGTTCACCTGCACGTGCAACGAAGGCTACCTCCTCGTGGAAGGCGCGTGTGTCTACACGGTGCCTCACGCAGTTGCGAGCACCCCGATCCAGGGCGCCGAGGACGTCTATCCATCCGAATATTTTCTGGATCCGACTCCGGGGCGCGGCGTTCGGGAACGCGTCCACATCCACCTCACGTTCGACATCGAGATGAACACGGAGGAAGCGACCGTTGTCCTCACGGACAATGATGGACTGGAGGAGCCCCGTCCCATCGAGGGAACCTGGGACGAAACAGGCCACGTCTTGACCGCGATCATCTCGCCCCACGACGACGGGTCAACCGGGGCCCTGTTCGACGAGACGACCTACCACCTGAGCTTTGCGAGCCTCGAGAGCCGCTTCGGCACCCCCGTCAATCCAGAGGATCCGCTGTACCCGGGCGCGGTGCTCACCTTCACTACGGGCGTCCGGGATGCCCTCATCAATCACGCTTGCATCCACGTCGAGAACGGTCCGCTTCGCGAGGTCACGGCACTCGCGATGCCCCTCATCTGGGCTCCCAATACGGACTTGGCGCACCACCACTACACGATCACCATGCCTGAAGGCAGCGACGTCGGACACACGATGTACATGCCGGTTGCGACTGGCTTCTTCCGCCTCTACGCCCGGGGTGTAGAAGGGGTTCAGCTCGAAACGTCCATCATCGATTGGGACACCTCGGAGCCCGGCCCTTGGACCGCCGTCGAGCTCGAGGCGGCTCCGGCTGCTTGCTACGCCATTGGATCTGCGGTTGGCATCACGCACCAATTCACGATGAGTTTGGACGAGGACAATGCCTACCTTCTCCGGTGGACGACGCCGGAGGACGCCGTCCAGATCATCGTGGAATACGCGGGTACGGAACTCTGAGACAATGAATGATGGAACACGCGGTCGCCTCGTCACGCTGACGGTCATCTTGGCGTCGACGCTCACGGCAGGCATCGCGAGAGCAGATCTGCCTCCGGGATGCGCTGAGCTCGGCTTCGCGTTGACGGAACACTCGTGCTTTCATGCGACGTTCGGACCGTACTCGACGGTGACGGCGGCCTCCGGCGTGCCTGCTCCTGCCGTCGCACCGGACATCGATGACGTCC
This sequence comes from uncultured Sandaracinus sp., assembly GCA_964481145.1. Lineage (GTDB taxonomy): Bacteria > Myxococcota_A > Polyangia > Polyangiales > Sandaracinaceae > Sandaracinus. The sequence continues at coordinate 6,964 of CAYZTA010000074.1, read as the reverse complement.
ACACCTATTACGACATCGTGCTGCCAAACCCGACGGGAGACAACACCGTCAGCTATAGGGTCGCGTCCGCGGCACGCGCGGGGACATGGGCGATCTTCCACGACGCTCAGGTGCCCATCCGCGTGCTCTCGGAGGCGGGGATCGCGCAGCCGGTCGTGCTCTCGCACGACGTTTCGTCGTGCCCGTTCCTCCCGCGCGTCGACGTCTTCGAGCTCGGCTTCGAGCGGTACCGCATCGTGCTCGGTCCGGCGACCGTCGCTCGCTCCGTGCTCGTCGTCGAGCACATCTCCGACTTCATTCAGCTCAACGGACGAGACGCCGACGGGGACGGCTACGGCGACAGCGAAGACACCGTCATCACCGCATGCGTGCCGGCCACGGGTTACGTGCAGAACGCGTTGGACTGCGATGATGCGAACCCGAACATCCGTCCGGGCGCCGTCGAGATCTGCGACGGCATCGACCAGAATTGCAACGGAAGCGTGGACGACATCGGATTCCCGTGCACATCGGGTCTCGGGCAATGCCGAGCGAGCGGGACGATGCAATGCCCGATGCGCCTGGAGCCGGCCGTGTGCAGCGCAGTTCCTTCGGCTCCTGAGAGCGAGACGTGCGACGGAGTCGACGAGAACTGCGATGGCGTCCCGGACCTCGAGGAGGGCGGGCTCTGCACGGAGCCTGACGCCCCGTCGTGCGTGCTCGTGCTGGGCGTCACGCGCTGCGGGTGCGTCGCGGACTCGGACTGCGGCGGATCGTCCAGCGGACGCATCTGCGACCTCGCGGAGCGGCTCTGCATCGCTGGTTGCGTCGCGCTCCCGGGCCGAAACGGATGCCCCGTCGGGCTCGTGTGCACCTCGGATGATCCGGCTGCGTTGGGCACGTGCGCGCCACTCGAAGCCGGATGTACGAACGGTACCGAGTGCGGAGACGGCGAGATCTGTGACGTCGCGCGAGGCGAGTGTATCGTGGCGTCCACGCGCGATGCAGGAATCCCAGATGCGGGAGCATCAGACGCAGGATCCGACGCTGGGGGAGGAGAACGCCTTGGCGGATGCGACTGCACCGTCGGTCGGCACAGCTCACCGAAGGGAGGGATCTGGCTCGTCGTCGGGCTCGTGGGCGTCATCGCATGGCGTCGACGCGTGGGGCCGCGCGTCGCAACCGCTGCGATGATGCTCGCAATGCCGTTCGCGCTCACTGGTTGCTATAGAGTCAACGTCTCGGACATCCCGGAGGACGCGGGCGAAGTCGTGAACGACTCTCCCCTCGATGCCAGTCCTCCCGAGGCTTGCGTCCCCGAACTCGAGCGGAGGGTCGTTGGGCACGCGTGCAGCCACGGAACGCACGGCCCGTTCGAGAACGTCGTCGCATCGGACGGAACCGCGTCACTTCCGAGCGTGAGTCTCACCCATCGGACGTACGAGATCCTCATGCCGTCCGATGCACCCCCGTGGGCCGGCGCGGTCACGTACACCCCGACGCGCGATGGCCAGCATGTGATCTTCACCTCGCCACGTGTCGAGCTGCGCCTCTTCTCGGAGAGCGAGGAGGTGGCGGTGATTCATCGCGAGGAGATCATCGATGCCGCGTGTGCCGCGCTGGACGATGCGCTCGTCGTTCCGCTGTCGCTGGGAGAGCCTATCCGCATCGAGATCTCCGATACCCCCGAGCGGGAGGTGAAGGTCTTCATCGAGCACCTCGGGACCTTCGCGGACCACGCGTGGGCGTCGGACTGCACGCACGATGCGGCAATCCGACCGATGACGCAATAGAGTTGCATATGAGTGTGTGGCGCCCATGGCGAACGCGTCGGGTGTGGCCCGTCGCGGCGTAGACAGGATTACGGGCGACCCGGCCAGCTTCCTCAGTGTTCCGGAACATCCGCGACTGGGGCGCGTGAATGATTCCAATCAGGCGCGCATCCAAGAACGAGTCATTCAGTCGAGGAGCACCCATGAGGCCCAATCGTCGAATCATGCAGACTCGAGTCATTCCAGCGATCATCACGGTCTTCTTTGCATGCGCCGGATGTGTATCGGAGCCGGCGAGCGCAGGCTCCATGGCCGTGATTGGCCCCGAAGGGGGCACGGTCGAGCTCGCCTACAGCGACGGTGTGAGCGCTCGAATCGAGATCCCGAGAGGTGCGCTCGTGAGTGATGTCGAAATCAGTGTTGGATTCGGCGAGATTCACGACCTTCCTTACGGAATGCGCGAAATGGGCCCCGTCGTGAGGTTCGGTCCCGATGGACAACACTTCTCGACCCCAGTGGACATCACGATTCCGGCGTTCGGCGAGCCCTTGGTGCTCTACACACGTCCTTCTTCGGGAGGCGGGTGGACCGTGGTCGAAGGGGCACGTTGGGATGCTGCGCGGCGCGTGATGACCGCGGCAGTGGCACACTTCTCCGATTTCGTTGCGGCCACTCGCTTCGGCGCTGCATGCGATGTTTTCGCGAACGTTTCGGCGTGTACGGCAGGACTGGCGTGCGTGCCGATCGACTCATTGTCGGCGGACGGGATGTGCGTCGATTCGATGGGCACTGTGCGCGAGGGACATTGCCGAGGCTCGGTAGGCGAATGCGCTCCTGGCCTCGGATGCAATGCGCCGCTCGAGTCGGGTGCGCCCACGGGTCCCGGTCGATGCATGCCGTATTGCGACGACACACATCCCTGTGGTTCAGGTGAAGATTGTGTCTACGACGGGAGAATCCTTTGGGGGGTGTGTCGTACTCGCGATGAAGTCGAGCCCGCGGACGGAGGCTCCGGGCCCGATGCCGGCATGTCTGAACCCGACGGTGCTGCGCCCGAAGCCGACGGTGGTATGCCTCGGCAAGACGCGGGTGAACCAGGCAGAACCGAACAGTCGCAGTGCGATATCTTTGCAGAAGCATCTGAGTGCGCGAGTGGACTCACCTGTGTGCCCATCAACTCGTTGCTTGTCGACGGCATGTGTCAACGCTTGGCGGACACGCCGATCGCGCGAGGGGGAGAATGCGCTCAGCAACATCTGGAATGCGCCCCTGGCCTCGGATGCAATGCGCCGCTCGAGTCGGGCGCGCCCACGGGTCCCGGTCGATGCATGCCGTACTGCAATGAGGGACATCCCTGCGGTGCAGACGAAGAGTGTGTTCGTGACGGAAGGATTTGGTGGGGGATCTGCAGAGCTCGATGAAGCGAAGCCGGACGGTGTCGAACCCGTACATCTCACGAAAAAGGGGCCGACGCGATGAAGCTCGGTCCCTTTGAGCTCGCTCGGGCTCAGATCGCGGGCGGTTTACGCAGCAGCGACAAGAGCCGCTCCGTTTGGCGGAAGCCCACGGATTCATAGATCTTCGCCGCGTGATATTCGGCATCGGCCGCCATGACGAGGGTCGTGAAACTCAGCTCCTCGAGGGCACGACGCGCGACCTCGAATACGAGCGTCGAACACACACCCATACGCGCAAAGCGCGGATCGGTTCCGACGAGCTGAAAACGCCCCAGAGAGCTCCCCGACACACGAACGAGACCGAGCGTCCCTGCCAGCTCACCACCGACGAATGCGCCGTACCATTGCCCTGTCGCTTGTGCTTGCATCGCACGGTAGCGAACGATTTGGCGATTCACGAACCCGCGCAAATCTTCCATCGAGCCGCTACGGCGCGCGGCGAATGCATTCGTGAGCACCCGCGCGGCATCGTCCCAATGCGCATCACGTTCGATCGGCGCGATCACGAGATCGCCGTGGATGCGCGGCGGAGCCCTCAGGTCCCGCGAGGTCGCCGTCAGGATCGTCCCGTCATCGATGACGAAACCATCACGAATGAAAGGCTCGACCTCACCGAGCACACCTTCGGGACGATCCCACGTCAGGAGCGTCGCGCTGGTCCCAGGGAGCTCACGCGCGTGATCGGCGAGCCATAGAGCGTACGACGCTCGATCGGGCGGCTCCGGATAGATGAGGAAGTTCCCCCACCAAAACCCAGGGTTCGACGGCGTACGAACGACGAGGTACCGCTCGCGCTCGATCACCTCACTATCTAGCCCAGCAATGAACAGATCCGTTTGCAATCCGACCGAGCGAAGTTCCCACATCACGAAGGTTTAGCTTAGGGGCGTCTTCAGATCCTCCCATCGCCTGGCTCGTTCGCAACATCCCCTAGAAATTCCACTCGTCAGTTTCGCTACCGCGCTCTCCTCTGCCCTATCAGCGCGCGCGACGTGCGACGCGCTGTGGATTTCGCGCCTCGAGCTGCGGGCGATCGATGCCCCCGCGACCGGGAGATGCCCCCCTTGCTCCCGCGAGATGAGTCCCCTGGGGAACGACATCGGTCGAGGTGGGGGATGAGGTTCTGGCGCTGGGGGATCGATGCTCCGAGCGGGGTAGGTTGATGCTCCGATCGCGAGAAACCATTGCGCGGAGCGAGGGGGTGCCATGTGCCGATCGAGGGGATGACGATCGGCGATCGAGGGCACGCGTACTCGGAGGCGAAAGTGTCGATGCGCGATCGAGGTTTCGCGTATCGGGAGCCTGGTGAGGAGATGCGGCGAGCCGATTTTTGGATCGGGCGAGCCGATTTCAGCGCGGTATTACGCGCCGCCGCGCGACGACCCACCGTCTGCTGGGCGAGCCCAGCATCGCGCACCTGATCGTGTAGTGTGTGAGATGGACGAGTTGCGTCTCGATATCGCTCAGATTTGCCCGGCTCACGCCGAGCTGCAGCGCGAACTTTTCGAGAGAGCGCTCCTCGTAGATGGCGCGATACGCTTGGTTGATCCGAATTGAGCGTTGACCCTTTCGGTCTCCCCTTGAGTGGCTCGTCGTGGTACCCGGGGATCGTTTGCACCTCTTCGAGCCCGAGCGGCACGGCATGAGCGTGCTTCCGCTCGTGGAGGCACCCGCAGAACCTCGCGCCCATCGACGACATCATGCGCGCTTTCATCTCGAGGACGAAGCACGCGTACATCGACGCCGCGCTCGCCAAGAGCGTGCGCGATCCGGTCGGCCCCAAGTTCATGGCGCCGCCCGAGCGTGGCGCGCCTGCGCACGCAGGCCCGCCGGTGTGAAGATGTCGGCGAGCCTATCTTCATCGAGGTCACCTATCGCGAACGCTTCGACCACCAAAGGCCGTCTACACCCTCGATCGCGACACTTCGAACTCGACAAGGAACTCACAGCGCGCCATGAGAATAGGATGATCGTACTTCTGGTGTTCGTGCTCTCGGCATGTGGCTTGGTTGCCCTTGCGCAGTCTGTATGGAGGGAGCGCGGAACCCCGAGAGCAGCGCGGCCTATTCCTCCACGGATCGTCATCGTTTCTGCGATCTCGTGGCTCTGGGGTGTCATCACGCTCCTCGTGTTCGTACCAGCGAGCGCGCTATTTACATGGTTCTTGTTCGGCTGGGCACTCTATACCACGGCGGAGGAGTGGAGATTCTTCGTGTGTGCCTTCTTCGCTTCTGCGACGATTTCGTGTCTCGCGCTTGCGTTCCGACTCTTCAATATCGGCGTGAAGCTCACTATCAACCACGAGCTCAGCGCGAAGTCTGCACAGGCCGCAGCGCGGCATGCATGGTGGCACCATGGAGGGATCTTTGTGATCTTTCCGGTGCTTTTTATGTTTGAACCATTCTCGACGATGCTGTCGTGGCAGCAATTGACGAAGATTCTTTTCATCCCATGCAGCATCGGGCTCGGGATCGGAGGATTGCTCGCAAGTGCAGCGAAAGCTCCGTCGAACGCATCGTAACGGGCGCGATCCGGTCGGCCCCAAGTTCATGGCGCCGCCCGAGCGTCGGCGCAGGCCCGCCGGTGTGAAGATGTCGGCGAGCCTATCTTCATCGAGATCACCTGTCGCGAAAGGGCGCTCACGCGCCCTTTCGATCTTCATCAGCTCTCGTTGTCCCTCGCAGGCTGAGCAACCTCTTGCTACGAGCCGAGGGATTCATACGTCTCGAGTGTCGACCTCGATGCACGAATGCTGGAGTTCATGCCATCGACTCGCCCCTTCGGGCTTTCGATTGAGCCAAGAGCCGTAGTTCCACTCGCGGTTGCGCCCGCCATCATCGACGCCCAAGGCGCGAATATCGAGGGCATGGCACGGTGGAGCGCAGCTGGACGGCGGAGCACGTCGTCCGATGAAGGTTGGGTCACTCGTCTTGCAGCTCGAATTCGTTTCGCCTACACACCACGGGTGACTCGACCGACACTCCTCAAATGGGGTCTGTTAGGGGCGATGGATATTCCGCTGTTTTTCCGGGATCGGATGTTCATCGCACTCGGCCCCGACTTCATGGAGACAGACGTCTTCGAGTACACTCCAAAGAAGGCCAGCCGCTTTTTGATCGAATCGCTGCAAGATGAACTGCAGGACATGCCGCCTCTTGCAGAGCGCATTCAGCGGCTTGAACGCAAGCTCGCGCAAAGCCTCCCCCGTCAGGTCTCGGATTTCGTGGTGGATGATGTGATTGGCTTCTTGGAACGCGAGCTCGCGATCCGTTGGATCGACGACCGCGTCGTACTCAATCGCAATCAGCGTGTCGCCCTACACGAAATCGTCCACGGTGTGGCCGACGAGATGAATGATGCGCTCGACGAGCTTGCGCCGAATCCATGGCTGGGTGCTGCGATCGTTCTTCGGCGCCACCTCGTGTCGAGGAACATCGACATCCCCACTGACATCCTCATTCGTGCGTTCGTCGATCATCCAACCAACACAGAGCAGATCATCCGCATGCTCGAATCCTGGTGTGTGCGATTTGAAGATCATCAGCTTTCGAAATACGACGCGGCAGCTCACTTCGAACGTGGCAATCGAATCGAGCACGCAAGATTTGGAATCGGAAGCGTGGTCGGCATAGGGATGGGGTACATCGACGTCGATTTCGAAACGCGGCGAGTGCGTTTGCGATCGGGCAATCGTTAGCGGCCTGACCTGAAACTTACGGGGTAGCGACCGGAACGAGCGTGAGTCCGAGGGACCTC
>CAYZTA010000073.1:0-24233 GCA_964481145.1 uncultured Sandaracinus sp. | reverse complement strand
TCAAGTCGGGCCGATGGCAGGATCGTGTCCGATGGATTTATCAACAGCCTGATAGGTCGTGTCCGCAAAACCCAAGCTTGGTCCTGCATATGCGGACACGCCGTAGTCGAGGCGACATCGTGATGGTCAAGCCGGCGACGTTTGCGTCATCATGAGTCAATGACGCAAACGTTTGCTCTCGGTTCATTGGCGCTCCTGTGTGTGAGCTCGACGCTTCACGTCCCCTGCGCAGTTGCGCAAGAAATGGGGCAGGGCCAAGCACGGATCACGACACGATCGGATGTGCGGATGTCGCTCGAGAGCGTACCGGGCACGAGTGCGACACGGCTCGCGCTCTTGGGTCGCGCGGTCGGTGCGAGCATGGGCACGATTCGCGGATGCTACGAGAATGTGGTCGAGCAGCGACCCGCTGTGGCGGGTCGACTGCGAATCCGTGTGGCGTTGGGAGAGCGGGGCGCACCCACGATCGATGTCGTCGAAGATGGAGCTTCGGATGCGGAGCTCGTGCGCTGCGTCACGCGGGCGATCAGTGGTCAACCGATGGACGATGCGAGCCGTCCGGCGACTGCGATCATCGTGCTCGAGTTTGCGAACACGGCTGCGGCAGGAGCGACCGAGTCCGCGCGCCGCGTCGAGGAAGCGTCGGAAGTTGCGATCGCGCGTGAGGAAGGACGACCCACGGCGAGCGGCGAAGCATCGGGGGTGCGCTTCGTCGTGCGAGGGGCAGGCGATGCGCCAGACGAGTCGGTCGCAGAAGCGTTCCGTGTTCTGCGCTCACAAATCGCGGGCATGCTCGATTGCCGTCGCCGCGCATCGCGTCGTGAGATGGATCCGACCGGCCAAATCGACCTGCGGATGAGCATGCGACAGGGACGCGCTCCCGAGATGACGATCGTGAGGAGCACCGTGCGCGACGAGCGCGCGCCGACGTGTCTCGAGCGAGCTCTCGAACGTCCACAAAGGCGGCCCCAGTCTGCGAGAGGACCCTTCGATATCGAAGTGCACTTCTCCGCTGATTGAGCTCACACCCCATTTTTGCTTGCGGGTCATGCTCATTTCGATTTCCCCAACACGAACCGCGCCTTCTCCTTGCGTAGCATCTCATACGGGCTCGCGTAGGCGACGCCGAGCGCCACGCAAGCCGTGGGCACTTTGATCCGCTGCTTCGAGTTGGACGGCACCTCGTGCGTGACCACCGTCAGCTTGCGCGCATGGGCGACGGCGACGAGCTGCGAGTCCGCGATGCTCAAGAACTCGGTAGCGGCTGCTGCCGTGAAATCACCAGAACGCGCCCAGGCAGCGATCTGTCCCAACGAAGGTGCATCGGAGGGTTGGAGCGGAAGGAAGAACCCCTCCTCACGGGCTGCTGCCCACTCGCTGACATCGTCACCTGGGACCAGCTCGGCCAAGACCTTGTCGATGCTCTGAACGCGCCCTGTAGTGTTGGCCTCGATGAGCCACTCCCAGAACGCGGGGCAGAAATCGAGCCCGTACTCTCGTCGGGCAGCCTGCACGAAGATGTTGGTGTCGAGCAGCCAACTCATGGTGCGAACCCCAAGCGTCGAGAGAGCTCCTGGAACGCCGTGCTGTTGCGGACGCCCAACAAGCGAAAGGCCTCGGTGAAGGTCGTGTTGCCTTCGAGCGCGCTGGCGACCACGTCGCGCGCGAATCGGTGTCCGACACGTTTGAGCGCAGTCGCGTAGAAATTCCCGCCTGCGCCCCCGCCTGTTTTCGGGAGCGCGTCCACGGTCGCCTGATAGCAACGCGTGAACACGCGCTCTGGTAGCTCCGAGTGCTCCGCGACACGACGCACAGCCACGAGGGGTGACACGCGAAGCTCACGGGTCAGCTCACCTGCGATACGCTGCACGTCCTTGTCATCACGCGCTGTTGTCAACCGGTCGTTCGGGGCGAGGATCTCGAAAGCCACCGCGTCACACCACGATTCGACCTGCTCGTGACGAAACTCGCCGAGGTCTTCATTGGACAAGCCTGCGAATCCGAGCGCGAGGTGGGCCAGCTCGTGACAGAGTGTGAAGGCGTGCGCTGCCTTGTGGTCAGCGCCGTTGATGAACACGTACGGTGCGAGCGAATCGACGAGCGAGAAGCCGCGGAACTCTTCGGCATCGAGCTTGCGCTTCGTGTTCGACCCGACGATCCCGCTGACTGCGACGAGAACACCCAGACCTTGTGCGCGGTCAGCAAGTACTTTCGTCGCGGCCTCCCAGTTTGCGTGCTCCTTGCGTTGGTTCGCTTCAAAGCCGAGGAGCTTGCGCAAGCGCGCCGCGATCTCGGCAGGCTTGTCTTTCAACGTCACACGTCCGATCCATTCAACGGCGTCGAGTCGCTCCGTCGTCGCGTACTCCTTGAACCAGTCTTGGCGGCGCTGTGCGGCGTAGATCGTGTCGAGAAGGTCGCCCGAGGGCGGGCCAGGGCTTCGCTCGCGGAAGTCGGCGATGGGTAGTGGCTCTTCGGGCGGCTCTGGCAAGAACAGGTAGCCGAACGGCACATGCGTCGCCCTCGCGAAGTCTTCGAGCTGCTTGAACGTCGGCTGCACTTCATCGCTCAGCCAAGCATCGAGTTTCGGAAAGCGTGCGGCGAGCTCCATCCCATCGATGCGCGAGCGCTCGCAGGCCCAGTGGAGCAGCGTAGGCTTGACCGAGACGCGCGCTGTCGTCATGCCGCTGCCTCCTCGTCGAGTTGGTCGGTCTCGCGGGCGATGTGCTCAGATACATCCAAATCGGGGAAAAAGTAGCCGAGGCTGGAGCGAGCATCAAGAACAGTGGACACAACCACCAGGGCAATCGCAAAGTCGCTACTCCTCCGCATGAGGAGGGAGCTTGAGGATCCGCTCGCGGTATTCGACGTCGATATCGAAGAGCGGCTTCGATGAGCTCTCGATCACACGCGCCTCTCTGAGCGTCGATCGGTCATCAAGCGCGAGGCGAGCGCGAGCCAATCCTCGACTGCGAACCGTCTGTCCGGACGGTCGCCGTCGTGACGACACTCGCGACATTTCAAACGACGCCGGTGATCTTGCTGAGCGAGAGTCTGGACGAGACTTCACGCGGCGACTCCGGCCGCCGCGCGAATCGCCGCGACATCCCACACGATCACCGTTCCATCGACGTCAGCGCTCGCGAGCAAGTCACCATCTTCCGAAAACGCAAGCGCGCGTACTTCGAATCCGTGCTGGAGACGAGCGGCGCGTTGCGCCGCGATATCCCACAACTCGATCTCGCCGTCGTACATCGCGACCGCCAGAAGACCGCTCCCATGGTGATAGCCGAGTGCGCCGGCGCGCCCGGGCTCCGTGATGGTCAGCATGGCAGCACCGGACGTTCGGCACCGAAGCTCGAGTCCCGCTTCGGTTCCCAACAGCACCACGTCATCATGCACGACAGGCGGAGATCCATCGGTCGAAACCTGCCAGCCAACACCGTTCCAAAAGGCAATCCCTCCCGGCCACCACGCAAGACCGTTCGCGTCCTGTGTCGCGACGAGCACCTCGCGATCGCGGTTGAGCATGACCAGCGCACCAAAGGACGCACGCTGCACGGGGCTCTCGAGCCGCATGCACGTGCGAGCCTCCACATCGATCTCCCAGAGCGCGTGCGAAGTATCGCGAGCCGTATTGATTTGGGTTCGTGCGATCAGTCGGGTGCTATCGGATGTCCAAGCGAGATGGAGGACCGTTCCGTGCACCGCCGGGCAATACGTGAGGCTGTCGTTCGCCCGCGCCTCTACATCGAACACTTCGATAGACGAGTTCGGGCCGCCCACCACCGCGGCCCGCCGAGTATCGGGCGACACGACGGTTCGCTCGTGGAAAGCGTTCGCTCGCCAACGGCGAGTCGTGCCGTTGGACGGGTCGAAGACACATCCGTCCCCATGCAGCATTCGATTGGATGCGAAGTGCAGGCGAGTGGGTGCTGCGCGACCGCCTCCGATCTGCGTCGCCGTGCGTGGATCCCAGATATGCACGAAGGAACTGAGCGTGTGCAACGACGCGATCGACTCTCCCGTCGGCGAAACGCAAGCTTCAGTCAGAAATCCGGGATAGCGCCAAGACGCTGTCTGAAAGTGCGCCACACTTCGCTCGGCGATCAAGAGCCCTTTGTCCGATGCCCCTACCAGCTCACCGCTCGCCGTGAACCCGAAATAACGCATGGGGCGATCCCCATGGTGCATCTCGGAAATGAGCTGCCCATCGCGTAGGTCGAGGATCCGCACCGACGTCGAAGCCGCGAAGGTCATGACCCCGCCGTGAGCGACGAAGTGAAGATCAGCATCGGACGCATCCGTCACTGCGATGGGCGTGTCGACCGCAACGACTCCGCGCCTCACGTCGGCTGCCGCAGCCGTCGACCCCGGTGCACGTTGCCAGAGAACGGCCCGCGTTCGTACGTCAATCCGCGCAACATGCCCTGTCGTGTAGGCAAGAAGTTCGTCGTCCGACAAGTGCAATGCTCCGACGACCGTCTCCCCGGGCGCCAGTCGAGCTCGTCCTCGTTCACGTAGCGCAACATCGGTGAAACAGATCTCTCCATCGGTCGTACCGAACACGAGGCCCTCGCCCGAAGGCGCGACCGCGAAACACGACGCTTCGAGAGGTGCGGCGTGGGTGGCCCACATTCCATCACGAAGCACTCCGACCATTCCGTTGCCCAGCGCGACAAGCACCGTACACGCATCATTGGAGGCGGCAAGCGAGAGCGGCGGCTGCTCGTTCCAGTCGCCGTCATCCCAGTCGCCGTCGCCCTCACCTTCGTGATCGTCATCCGTCTCGGCGCTCGAATCGCGACGCTCGGGCTCGGGAAGAGCCCACGATGCGCGAAGCGCGCCGCCTTCATCCCAATGCCAGATGCGGTTCGAGGTGAGCGTGAGGATGTCACCGCTCCGCAGCCAGATCATGTGATCAGGAGGGAACGGATGCGACATGGCACGGGATCCGAAACGTACCAAAGCGAAAGGTGGTCGCCATGCGCCTCGGCAGTCATCCGGTTCCATTCGCGGTGTATAACACACATGAATTGGTGCTCAAAACCATCATCCGGACAGAGAATCCGACGTGCACGACGCACCCCATCTCGCGATTCGACAAGCCCCCGGCGAAAGCAATCTTGCGCGTCGGTCACTCGATCACTTCCGCGGTTGCCAGGGCAGGCCGCTTCGCGGCGGGTGTCGAAACCGACCGCGTAGTCAGTGCCTGTCCACCACTCAAGACAGCGAAGGTCTTATCGTCCGGGGTGTAGGCGGAATGAACTCGAGCTGCAAGGCGGGCAATCGTCCCCAAGCGGTGAGGTTTGTGGGCGCTCAAAATCGGAGCGGCCCCCTTTGGGAGCCTTCGCTCGGGCTCTGCCGTTCCGTAGCGTGGAAACCGTCGTCGAAAGTGATGGCCGAGCGAGATCGATCGGCAGGCAAGTGGGCGTGACCCAGCTCACTCGCGCCCGGCCGGTAGAGGAGTACGCCTCGCGACATGTCGCAGAAGAGACATGTCTCCGGCGGAGACACCGCCACTCTCCCACGGATTTCCGCTTCGAAGGTCCGTTCGAATTTTTGGATCGAAGCCTTTTTCGGGCCGGGATCGCCGTGTTGTATGTGTATCGACCGAACCATCCGTATCGGTCGGGACCCCAGATGCGAAATCGTCATTGATGACGCGGCCACGTCCCGCACCCATGCGGAGCTTCGGGCTCATGACAATCGCGTTCTGATTCGTGATCTCGAGAGCCGAAACGGCACGTTCGTCGATGGTCGAACGATCCATCTCATCGAGCTCGAAGACGACGCGATCTTGCGCGTGGGCGAGACGCTCTTTCGCATTTCGAGGAGGAATGAGCCTTGGGTGCTTCCGAGCGGCGCGCCTCTCGTCGGTGGTTCCTCGCTCGCGATGCTCCGCCGCAAGATTGCGCTGGTGGGCCCGACGAATCTCGCGGTGCTCGTGCTCGGCGAGACGGGCACGGGCAAGGACGTCATCGCGCGTTTGATTCACGAGGCGAGCAAGCGCGCGGGCGCATTCATCGCCGTCAACTGCGCAGCTCTGCCCGAGAGTTTGATGGAGGCCGAGCTCTTTGGTCACGCCAAAGGTGCCTTCAGTGGCGCCACCACTGCGCGCAAAGGACTCTTCAGTGCGGCGGCGGGAGGCACGCTTTTTCTCGATGAAATCGGCGATCTTCCGCCGTCTGCGCAAGCGAAGCTGCTCCGCGTGTTGGAAGACGGAGAGGTGAGGCCCGTCGGCTCGGAACGCGCGCATCGAGTGGACGTCCGAGTGATCAGCGCGACCAATCGCGAGCTCGGCGCGCGTGGTGATTTCCGTACCGATTTGCTCGCACGTCTCGGCGCGGTCGAGATGCGAACCGTTCCGCTTCGCGCGCGGCCCGAGGATATTCCTGCGCTGTCGATGCATCTGCTCTCGCGCGCAGGTCACGCAAGCGTGAGCCTCGATACGAACGCCGTCGAAGCGCTCGCGCTCTATCGCTGGCCGATGAACGTGCGCGAGCTCGATGCCGCTCTTCGCTTCGCGGCGCTCACGAATCACGAGCGAATTACGCTCGTCGATTTGCCCGAACACGTGCGGACGGCGCTGCCGCGGATGCGCGATGAAGCGCGCGTCTCTTCGATTCCGCCCGACCGTTACAGCGCATCCGAGATCGAGCGCGTGCTGCGCGAACATCGCGGAAACATTCGTCAAGCCTGCCGCGCGCTCGGCATTTCACGCGGACATTTCTATCGATTGCTCAAGCGCTGGAACCTCGAACCGAGCTCGTTCCGAAAGGAGCCCTCCGATGAACGGCACGCGGATTGCTGAGAGAAGCGCCGGGTTGTCTCCCATGAACTCGAAATCGACGCAGATCGGAACGGCGCTCCTCTCGTCCGCTTCGACGCATACGCGGTCCAAAGTGGCCGCGCATTGCCCAGAATGCGGTGCGGGCTTCGAGGGCCGTCCATTCTGCAAGCGAGACGGCACGCTCGCCTCGAGCTTCGAGCTCGGAGGACGGTATCGCATCGAGGAGACATTGGGCACAGGTGGGATGGCCTTCGTCTTCGGCGCCAAGCACTTGGTGCTGGGCCGTCCGGTCGCCGTGAAGGTTCTGCGCAACGGTCTGCCGGATCCCGAGGACGCCCAGCGCTTTCTTCGAGAGGCGCGGCTTTCGAGTCAGCTCGTGCACGAGAACATCGTCGGCGTGACTGATTTCGGGCATGACGCGGAGCTCGATCTTCACTATCTCGTCATGGATCGTCTTCGCGGCCCGACGCTCGCGAAGCTGATGGAGGGCGTGGGATCCATTCCCGTCGAGCGCGCAGTCCCGATCCTCGTGCAGCTCCTTCGCGCGCTCTCGGCGGCTCATGAACAAGGCGTCATTCATCGCGATTTGACGCCTCGAAACATCGTCCTCGAAGAGCTCTCGGGGCGCCGCGATGTCGTGAAGCTTTGTGATTTCGGCGTGAGTCGCACGATCGAAGGCAACGATCGATTGACGATGACAGGGCAAATCCTCGGGACCCCCGCCTATATGGCGCCCGAGCAGATTCGCGGAGATGCCGATCAAGACGCGCGCGTCGATGTCTATTCATTTGGCGTCGTCGCATATGAAATGCTGACAGGGAAACTGCCTTATGATGCGCCCACGCCCATTGCGCTCTTGGCCGCAAAGCTGCGTGATCGCGCGACACCCCTCACATCGTGCGGATCGAGCACGCGAGTTCCAAAGACGCTCGAGACGGCGATTCTTCGTTGTCTCGAGACGGAGCCTGGCGAGCGTCTGAGCATCGCCGAGCTGACGGAGATTTTGACGCAGCTGTCGTTTCCCCAGGGCGCTCCATTGGCATCCACCGATTTGGTGGGCCTCATGGTGGGCAGTTATCGAGTGATGGAGCTCATTGGCGCGGGTGGAATGGGCTCGATTTATCGCGCCGAGCATCCCGAGATCGGGACTGAAGTCGCGATCAAAGTGCTCTTGCCCGAAGTGGCTGGGTCCACGGATGCCGTTGCGCGCTTTTCGCAAGAAGCACGGGCCTCGAGTGCGATCGAGAGCACGCATATCCCGCGCTATTATGATTTTGGTCGTTTGAGTGATGGGCGTGCTTATGCCGTGATGGAATTTCTCGAGGGCGAGTCGGTCGCAAAACGACTTTCGCGTCGTGGCCCGTTTTCGGTGGACGAGGCCGCGCGGTTCTTGCGTGATGTCGCCCGAGCGCTCGGTGAGGCACATGCGCTAGGCATCGTGCATCGCGATATCAAACCCGAGAATCTCTTCATCGCGCAGAATAAAAAAGGAGAAGAGTCGATCAAAGTGCTCGACTTCGGGATTGCAAAACTCACGACATCGAGGGAGGCGGCCGAGCAACTCACGCAAACGGGAGAATTCGTCGGAACACCCACCTATTGCGCGCCCGAGCAAATCTTTGGGCATTCGATTGGCCCGGCCACCGATATCTACGCTCTCGGCGCGACCGCTTATGAGATGTTGACGGGAACACCGCCTTTCACGGGAGATTTTTCCGACATCTTCGCGTCGAAAGGGCGGGAGATGCCGCCGAGTGTGCGCGCGATCGATGCGAGCATTCCCGAACGCGTCGACATCACGCTTCGTCGAGCGTTGGCCAGTCGCGCTGCAGAACGCTTTGGGACCATGGAGGAGTTCGAAGAGGCGCTCCGAGCATGGGAAACGTCGAACTCTTCTTCGATTGAGAAGACTCCAAATCATCGAGCACGAGTGCTGGCTTCGATGGGAGTGTTGAGCTTCGCGGTCTTGGCTGTGTTGGCGTGGTACGTGCTCTGGAATCCGAGGAATGAGAGTGTGCTGCCATCGACTCCCATCCTCGTTGAATCGCCGCCAAGCATCGAGACAGTGGATGTCGAGCTGGATGTGCATCCAGTTCCTGACGTCGTGAATGTCGAGCCAAGTGGTGTGAGCCTTCCAGCGGAGAACACGCCCGGCATCGACATCATTGAACGTCCGATCGAACGAGCACGCTCCTCGCGAAGAGCGCCACGCCATTTGCGCGAAACACCTGCAAATTCCCCTCAGGGAGCGCCTTCAAACTCGGGCAATGCACGGCCCACCATCATCAACCCTTTCGGAGACTAATTCATGCTTGCAGTCCAAGAGCGCCCGTCTTCGAGTCACGACCCGTGGGTGGGTCAGAGCATTGGAAATATCCGAATCGAAGAGTGCGTCCATCGAGGCGAGCTCGCGACGGTGTATCGCGGCTTGCGCGATGACGCCTCGGTCGCGCTCAAGCTTTATCGCGTCGATTCGCCCATTCCACCGTCGAAAGAACGAGTCTCGCGCGAACGCGAGGCGCAACGCTCGGTCGAGCATCCGTGTGTCGCGCGCTTGCTCGGCGACGGAGTCGCCCCGGATGGTTCGCCTTATCTCGTCAGCGAATGGATCTCGGGAACAACGCTTTCGAGTGTGCTCGAGGATCGTCACTTGAGCTGGGAGGAGATGAGTCCAATCCTCGTTTCCATCACGAGGGGACTCGCGGCGATTCACGCCAAGGGAATCGTTCATCGCGATGTGAAGCCGGAGAACGTGATGATCCGAGCGGAACGCGCCGAAGCGGTTCTGCTCGATTTTGGTCATTCTCTTCTTTTGAACGAAGCGCGTTTGACCGAGCGCGGATGGACGCACGGATCGGCGAGCTACATGGCGCCGGAGCAAGCTGCTGGCGAAACCCTCGATGGCCGTGCTGATCTCTATTCAGTCGGAGTTCTCCTCTATCGCGCGTTGACGGGAGTGCTGCCATTTTCCGATGTGTCACCGGCTGTCATCATGGACAAACATCGGCACGAGCCGGTCGTGCCCCTGCGTGTGCGTGTACCCGAACTGAATATCTCGGTGGGCGCTGAAGATCTCGTGCTCTGGCTCATGGCCAAGAGCCCAGAAGAGCGTGTTCCCAATGCGCGTGTTCTTTTGCACGCCATTCGCAGTTTGTGATTCGCCTGAGCTGATCCTTTTTAATCACTGTGGAGTTTCTTTTATGGCGCATATTCGTCATGGGGCCTTTTTGTGTCTTGCAATCGCCTTTGCGGCTTGTGGTCCAAGCGAGTCGAGCGTTCGTCTTGCGGTGCAATACGAAGAGGCGTGGGGACTCACGGAGCTCGAGCTCGAAGTGGAAGGCGAGACGAAGCTTATAGGGATCTCGCCGGAGCTCTTGATTTGGGTGAAGGACGAGTGGGTAGGTCACGACATCACGATCGAAGTCACGGGTTTGCGTGATGGAGAGCGGCATGCGTGGGGACGGGTGATAGTGAGGCCGCTAGCGGGGACAGAGATCCGCGCGATGGTTGCGCTTTCGCGTCTGCCTTGCGGCGCGTGGTGTACGGAAGGCGCGACGTCGTGTGATGGCGACAATGTCGTGACATGCGAAGAGCAAGAGGACGGGTGTTTTCGCTGGAGCGCGCGTGTGCCCTGCTCGAATGAGACGCCTTATTGCTCGCTCGGTGCGTGTCGCACGGAGTGCATCGATGAATGTGCGGAGGGCGAGTCGCGGTGTGCAGGATCCGTAGGAGTCGAGCAATGCGGGCGTACGGCGGCGAGTACGTGTTTGCGATGGCTGCCGGTGATGGCGTGTGCGAATGACGAGATGTGCAGCAATGGTCAATGCGCAAATGAATGCCGAGACGAGTGCGAAGAGGGTGATGTGCAATGTCGCGATGGAGGGCTCTCGCGTTGCGCGGATCGGGATCGCAACGGATGCACCGAGTGGGGGCCGAGCGAGCCGTGCGGAACGGGAGAGAGCTGTCAGGCGGGGAGTTGTCGATTGAATGAACTCTGCATGGATGAGTGCAGTGAGAATGCGTGTGAGGGCGCGAGGTTTACGCGATGCGGAAACTTCGATGCCGATCCGTGCCTCGAACCGAGTCCTGGAGTGTCGTGTGTGCCGAACGATGAGTGTTTCGAAGGGCAATGCACGCTTTCGGGGTGCCAGGAGGTGGCGAAGGTGTGTGATCAGCCTCCGGCTTCGGCATGCGTGGATTCGAATACTTTGCGGGTCTACGACGGTGCTGGAGCGTGCTCTCGGGGGACATGCGAATATGCGCCTCGCGATGTGGCATGTACGAATTGCCCCGACTGCGATGCGTGTGCTGGCGTGACTTGCAATAGTCCGCCGAACGCGTGTTTTATGAGTGTCGGCACATGTAATGGCGGCGTTTGTACGTATGCGCCGGCCAATGGCGCTGACTGCGATGATGGCAATGCGTGTACGGATGGAGATACGTGCACAGGTGGTGTTTGCGCCGGGACGCCAAGAGCCTGCAATACGACTCCTGCTCCAACGTGCGTGAATGCTTCGACGCTGCGTACATTCATGAGCCCTGGGACATGTTCATCGGGCGAGTGCAACTATCCCCATGCGGATATGAGCTGCGCGTCTGGGTGTGAGGCGGGGGCATGTCAATCCATGCTGTGTTCGCCAACGCTTCCGAGTTGCATCGATGAGTCGATTCTGCAACTCTCACTTTTCGCCAATCCGAATGGGGCACTGATCGACAATGAGGTCGATGGACGCGGGTTTTTGACGCATGTCGATGCCACAGGAGGCGGACCTTCGTCCTCACTCGCCTATGTATATGCACGTTTTACCGATGCGGGGCTCGTGAAAGTGAATGTCGGCGATGAGGCGGCATTTGAATCGACCGATTGGGATATTGCATTTCGACGCTTTGTCATCCGTTTGAATAGCGGCGTGTCGGGGCCGAGCTGTGTGACGGGCGCTCGGACGGCATCGGGCACGAGCTACGACGCTCTTGGCTTTGCTCCCGATGGACTTGCGTATCGAGCCGAGGATTATTTTTCATCGAGCAGCTGCGAGTTCGTTCCGGATGGTTCGGGCCTTGGATTTCCAGGGACAGTGCTTCAGAGTTTCTGGTCCTATCCAGGGTGCGTTCAGATGAGTGGCAATGTCTTCGTCCTTCGTCTGGCGAACGGTCGCCGGCTCAAGTTGATGGTCACGTCCTACTATTCGCCCGAAGTCCAAGCGATCTGTGATTCCACCGGGAGCGTCCCGACGGGACCGGCGAACGGTGCAGGGCATCTTCGTTTGCGATGGGCATTCCTCGATTAGTGGAAGATGAGATACGTGTTGTGCACTCACTGGCTTTTACTCACAGAGAACATCATGCATCGATGGTTTTTTTCGATTGTCTTTCTGAGCTCGTTCTGCCTCGCAAATCCGAGTGCAAAGGCCGACGCGGAGTCGGATGCTCGCGCGCGCTTCGAAGCGGGGCAGGCGCACGTCGATGCACGACGGTTCGAAGAGGCGTATGCGGAGTTCGAAGCTGGATATGCCGCGAGTCCAAGGCCGCTCTTCCTCTTCAACATGGCGGAGTGCGCGCGCTTCGCGGGGCGCGCCACAGACGCAAGGCGCGACTACGAGCGGTATTTGACCGCGGATCCAAACGGGCCGATGGCGAGCGCGGCGAGGCGAGAGCTCGAGGCATTCGGACCCGCACCAGCTGTCGAGGCTCATTCGGAGGAGGAGTCCGCCGTCGCGATCACGCCTGCGCCAGAGGTATCGCCCATCACGTCAGTGGCGCCTTTGGCACTCACTCCGCCAACGGGACGCACCGAGCCTTCGCCGCCCACATCACTCGAGATTTGGGAAGAGCCCGCGTTTTGGGCGATTCTGGGCACCGTGGTGGTGGCTGCGGTGGGAGCAGGGATCGGAATCGGAATCGCGACGAGCACGGGATCGTCCGAGCCCGCTTGCGATGCGGTCTGTATGCAGGTCCGGTTCTGATCGCGAGCAGACTGCAGGTTCGTTCGGCTCGTGGCAGCCATTGGCTTCGTGCTCGCTCCGACAGCGGTCTCGTGTCACTCTATCCGCGTGGAATTCACTCCCGAGGAACGAGCATGGCTGGAGCGCGACGAACGTCTTCGTCGTCGTGCGGTGGAGCTCGCAGGCGAGCTCGGTCGCGATGTGGAGGACATGTATCGAGCTCTGCGACATTTGCGGCGGACTCCGGGGGAGCGACTTGAGCTAGGGCTGAGACATGGGCGACTCCATCCTGACCATAGGCGAACGGCGGCTACTCGTTGAGTTCGAGGCGCGCGGTGTTCGATATTTGATCGTGGGAATGAGCGCCGCATTGCTGCAGGGCGCGCGCGGTGCGACTGAGGATATCGATTTGTGGTTTGAGAATGTCATGGACCCGCGTGTTGCTGATGCCGTGAGAGCTGCGGGTGGGATCTGGATTTCGGGAGCATTTGGAATGGGGCCGCCACGCATCGGTGGCGAGGAGCTGAGTGGCCGACTCGATGTGGTCATGCACATGGATGGGCTTGACCGCTTCGAGCGCGAGTATCAGGGGCTTCGCTATGAGGAGGTGGACGGTCTTCGTGTTCCGGTCCTTCCATTGCACCGGATTTTGCACAGTAAACGTGCTGCGAATCGTCCCAAGGACTTGGCCGCAGCACACGCCATCGAGGACGCAATTCTGCTGATTGAACGCGGTGAGCCGCGCGACGACTGAGCATCACTCGCGCTTGAAGGGGCTCATCAGGCTGAGCTCTTCGATTTGTCGGGTCACGGCGAACGCTTCGCGTGGCAGATACGCATCGATTCCAGCGGCGAGACGCCGATCGCGGATCCAATGCGCGCTGTGAACGGGCGCCGGAAGGAGGCCGCGCTTCAACTTGTGCGTGCCTTGTGCGCCGGCCTCGAAGCGGTGGAGCTTGCGTTCGATCGCGCGCTCGATGAGGCGGTAATAGCAGACTTCGAAGTGGAGGAACGGGGCCTCTTCGGTGGCTCCCCAATAGCGTCCGTAAAGGTGTTTGCCCTTCTCGAAATTGATGGACGCAGCGATTGGAATTTCATCGCGATAAGCGAGGACTGCGACGAGCCGATGGGGGGATGTGTGACGTATGAGCTCGAAAAATGTCGGCGTGAGATAAGGATAGGAGCCGTGTCGGGCGCAGTTGATTCGATAGAATGAATAGAGGGCTTCCCATTCGATGAGGGTGAGCTCTGAGCCTTCTTTGATGCGGATTTCGATTCCGCTTTCGGAGATGGCTCGCCTTTCTCTCCGCACTTGTTTGCGCGCAGGAGCACGAAACGCATCGAGATAATCGTCAAAGCTGTTCCATCCAGCGTTCTGCCAGTGGAACTGAAGTGACAATCGAGGGCGCATGCCGGCGGCTTCGAGCTCGACTCGCTCACTCTCGGTGACGAAGAGGATGTGAACGGAAGAGGCGCCCCTCTCGTGTGCTGTCATACGAGACGCATCGATGAGGGTTCGTATGATCTCCGAGCGGTTTTCATCATCCTGCACCAGTAGGCGCTTTCCCGTGACCGGGGTGAACGGGACCATGGACGTGAGCTTGGGATAATAGGGGATGCCTGCGTGCATGGCGGCGCGAGCCCATTCGAAGTCGAAGATGAACTCCCCCCAGCTTTCGTCTTTGGCATAGAGCGGCAGGGCGCCGACGAGCACGCCATCTCTCCATGCGGTCAAGTGGATGGGTTGCCATCCCGTGTTCGGTCCGACGCTCCCGCTTTGTTCGAGGGCGCTGAGGAAGGCGTGTTCGACGAACGGATCGTCGGCGCTGGTGAGGGCATCCCACGCTTGAGGATCGACCTCACTGAGGTGTTCGAACGTGCGGATTTCCAAGGTCACGCGACAAGGCTGGGGGTTTTGGGCAGCCGATTCAAGCCGGATGAGCCGGGGAAGAAAGGGGGAGCCTCAGCGTAGATGCTTGCATGCCACGCGAAGAGTGCGTGGGGTTGGAGGGTAAGGAGATGCTCTGGTTGATTGTCGGTGGCAGCGTCGCTTTGCTTCTTTTATTGGTCGCCGCCGTCGTTTTCTATTTCATCGCCTTCGATCGTCGTACCCCTGCGCAACGGATGGAGGAAGAAGACGGGAATGATATCGTTCGTTGCTGGGCTCGAGCAGCCTATGCGATTGTGACCGGAGGCCACGATTATGGGCGTGTGAAGCCCACTCTCGCACAGAGTACGTTGCGCGCGATGTGGTCCGTCACCGACGCTGCTGCGGTGCACGCGACGATGCACCATCTCGCCCGCGTACCGAGCGGAAATGCTGCGTGGGATGGGGTGCGCTTGATGGTCGTCAGTCGACTCGCCGTCGGCGCGGGTTGGATCTCCGATGAGGAGAGTTGGGGGCTCATCGCGAACACGCGCGTGGAACTTCAACGTCGCTATCCATCCTGGGATGCGCTCGCGGCCGATTATCTCTCGGCGCGCGCCCGATGGGCTGCAGGAGCGGACGATGATGATATGGAAGATGTGCAGTTCAATATCGACGAAGCGCGAAAGGGATATTGGGGCATCATCGCATTTCGTGACTGATGCGTGATTGATGGTAGTCAAATACTGAAGAACTGACGAATGCGCGCGAGCAGTGCGTCACTTCGCTCTTCGACCATGCTCTTGTGTTCCTTCTCATTGCGCGTCACTGCGTGACCGAGTGCGACTTCGCGCTCGGCCAAC
The DNA here is from genome assembly GCA_964481145.1 of uncultured Sandaracinus sp. Taxonomy (GTDB): domain Bacteria; phylum Myxococcota_A; class Polyangia; order Polyangiales; family Sandaracinaceae; genus Sandaracinus. The sequence continues at coordinate 8,771 of CAYZTA010000073.1, read as the reverse complement.
ACTTCGCTGATGCGTTGTGCAATGGCAGGATGTGCTTCAAGCACGGGTTGGAGGTCTTTCTTCCCGACGATGAGCAGCACCGTGGGCTCGAGGGTGCGCACGGTGGCGCGGCGCTTTTCGCCCGTCATGAGCGACATCTCTCCGAAGAATCCACCGGGACCCACGGTGGCGATACGCGCGGTGGTCGTCGTGCCACGCATCACGACGATCTCGACTTCGCCCTTTTCTACGACGAAGAGCTCTTCTCCTTCACTGCCTTCGATGATGATCACTTCGCCGGGGGCGTACATCCGGCGCTCGGTGGTCGTGGCGAGCTGCTCCATCGCGTCTTCCGGCACGTCTCGAAGAAAGTCCACTCCACGTAGCGCGTTCGCGCGGCTTTGAAGACGCTCTTCATGCTGCTCTGCGCGTGCTTCTTTGGTCGTCGAATGCACGAACACATGTCTCTGCGCGCCTGGGATGGACAGCCCGACGCGTTGCAGTGCGTACCAAAGACGATCTCGTATCGCGCTGTCGATGGGTTCGCGTCGCTCGAAATCGAGAAGCCAATAACGAATGCGATAGTCGACCCCACGATCGGTGAAGCCAATCGTCTGCACGTCTGGGGCAGGTTCTCTCAAGATGCCCGGTGCGCCTTGGATGGCATCGAGGAGAAGGCGATGCACCTCGGCTGGCGGAACGTGAGGGGCCACGGTGATCACGACCGAGCGGCGCAGCTCGGGAGTGGGTCGCGAGTAGTTGCGAATCGACGCGCGTGCGAGGGCCCCGTTGGGCACCGTGATTTCGACGTTGTCAGTCGTTCGCACGCGCGTCGCGCGCCAGTTGATCTCGACGACGCGTCCAATGCTCTCGGGGTCATTCGCGTCGAGTTTGACCCAATCGCCGAGCTCGAAAGGACGCTGTGCTTGAATCGCGAGCCCCGCGAAGAGATTGCCGAGCGTTTCTTGAAGCGAGAGACCGATGACGGCAGTGAGGAGAGCCGATGTCGTGAGGAGCGAGCCTGGTTCGACACCCGCCGCGCGCAAGACGATCAACCCCACGGCCGCATAGAAGAGGCCCTGGAGAATGTCCTGAACGATTTTGGATAAAGGTGCGTTGCCGCGTCGTCCGACGATGACCTGAACCACGAGAAGAAACGAGCTGCGTGCCATCGAAAGCAGGAGGAACGCCATGGCGAGGATTCGCACGGGCCTTCGCAAGAGCGGGTCGTCAGGGAGCAGCATTTCGAGCCCGACGAGCACGGCATGCAGTACGACGAAAGAGGTGGAGAATCGAAGGCGAGTCCGGTCATGCCGCGGGAGCAGGATGTATCCTGCGAAGATCAATCCAACAGCGAGCGCGATTCCCACGCCGCCGAATGCGGTGACCGCAAGCAACTCATGCAGGCGGCTAGTTTCGGGCACGGCCGCAGCATGGCAGAGGGGTAGGGGGGTCGAGAAGATGGAATATGAATTCCTGGCGTTGTGTGCGCCGCGTGACAGGCTCTTCTCATGGGGCCGACCATCGTGCTTTTCGATATCGACGGGACTCTCGTGAGTTGTGGGGGCGCTGGGCGACGTTCGATGGAACGGGCGCTCATCGAGGAGGGCGCCACCCGCGAACACGGTCAGTTCGACTATCATGGCATGACGGACCGGGCGATTGTTCGTCAGGCGCTTACGAATGCTGGGATCGGCGCTGATGGGTCGGCCATCGATGCCGTGCTCGAGCGATATCTCGCATACCTTGTAGTGGAGGTGCCGAGCTCTGCGGGGTATCGCGTGTTGCCCGGAGTGTTCGAGATGCTCGAGCGGGTGTTCGCGACCGAAGGGTTCGCGGTGGGACTCGGCACGGGCAATGTCGAGCGAGGGGCGAAAGTCAAACTCAGGCGCGCGGCGCTCGATGAGCGCTTCGCGTTTGGCGGCTTCGGGTGCGACCATGAGGATCGCGCACGGCTTCTTGCGACGGGTGCCGAACGGGGGGCGTCGAGGTTGGGGCGCGCCGTGCATGAGTGTCGCGTGGTGGTGATCGGCGATACGCCGCGCGATATCAGCGCGGCGCGCGCCATTGCTGCCGAGTGTCTTGCGGTGGGGACGGGAGCTCATTCGGCTGACGCGTTGCGCGAGGCGGGCGCTCATGTCGCTGTCGACGATTTGCGAGATCCGATAGCCGTTCGTTTTGTTGCGTGAGTGTGTGTGGGCGAATCCATGAAAATTGCGTATCTGGGCCCGCAGGGGACGTATTCGCATCTTGCGGCACGTGCCTTCGGTGGTGATTCGGCGGCGCTTCTCTCCGAGACGAACCTCGGAGCGATCTTCGACGCAGTTCGTCGCGGCCGGGCGGAGTGTGGCGTTGTGCCCATCGAGAATTCGACCGAAGGTTCGGTGGCAGGTGTGCTCGATGCGTTGCTGGAAGGGGACGCTCGAATTCAGAAGGAGCTCGTGCTTCCGATCGAACATTGTCTTCTTGGCCGGACGTCTCTTCTCGAAGAGATTACGCATGTGTATTCACACCCGCAGGCGCTCGCACAGTGTCGGCGATGGCTCGCATCGCATATGTCGCAAGCGGAGCTCGTTCCTGTGGCGTCGACCGCGTTTGCAGTTCGGGAATCGCTGAAGAATGCGAAAAGTGCTGCGATCGCGGGGCCGCTCGCGTCGGAGCTGTATGGCACCCCCGTGATTCGCGAGGGCATTCAGGATGTCGTGAACAACGCCACCCGGTTCGTGCTGATCGGTCGTTCGGATGCGCTGAGAACAGGGCATGATCGTACGACGCTCGCGTTTTCGATCGCAGATGCAGAGCAGCGTGGCTCACTGCGCCGCGCGCTCTCCGCGCTGGACGATCATGGCGTGAACATGACGCGCATTGAATCGCGGCCCAGCCGTGATCGAGCTTGGCATTACGTGTTCGTCGTCGATGTGGAGGGGCATCGAGAGGACGTCCATGTCGCCGCTGCAATCCAGGTGCTCGGGACGAGCTGTCCGCTTCTTCGTATTCTTGGAAGTTATCCGCGGGATCCGAATGCGACGTTGTGATGCGGGATGAACTCGCGGCAGAGATCGATTAGGCTCCGGGGATCATAGGCGGATGCGCATGGACGCGCCGGGCAAGGTCATCGCAGGCAAATACGAGCTCGTGTCCGCTGCGGGCGAGGGTGGGATGGCCGTGGTGTGGAGGGCCCTCGCACACGGTCCAGGTGCGTCCAAAGAGACGGTCGCCATCAAGCGCATTCAGCAGGCCAAGCATGCGGACCCTGCGTTCGTCGCGATGTTCGAGGAAGAAGCGCGGGTGGGCATCGAGCTTCGCCATCCCAACATCGTTCGAATCCTCGATTTCGGAGTGGATAAAGCGGGGGGCTACTACCTCGTGATGGAGTGGGTCGAAGGGCTCGACATGTTTCAGTGGGTCCGGTCGTATCCCAAGGGGATCCGCGAGACACCATGGCCCCTCGTGGTGGCGATCGGCATCGAGATATGTCGTGCGCTTTCGGCGGCACACGAAAGGCGGGATGCGCGCGGAGAACACGTACCCGTCTATCATCGCGATGTGTCGCCTTCCAATGTTCTGCTCGGCACGAGCGGCGTAGTGAAGCTGAGCGATTTCGGGCTCGCGCGCGCGATGGATCGCGCGAGCATCACGAGGCCGAACGTGATCAAAGGCAAGCTCGCTTATTGCGCGCCCGAGCTCGTTCAGGGAGCCAAGCCGAGCGCGCAATCAGACATCTTTTCCTTGGGTGTCGTTCTCTTCGAGGCGCTCGCACAAAGGCGCCTCTTTACGGGGAAGAACGATCTCGAGGTGCTGCTCGCAATTCGTCGTGCGGAGATTCCTTGCCTCGAGGACTTGCGTGCTGGTTTGCCAAAGGTCCTCACGGCCGCCATGGAGACCGCACTCGCGCCTACGCCCGACAAGCGGTTCTCGAGCGCGAATGAGATGGCGCGCGCCCTCCTTGCGATTCTCCGCTCGGAAGCAGCGCACGCCCCAAGTGAAGCGCTCGGCGCGAGCGTTCGCCATGCGCGCGCCCGACTGGACGAACCAGAGCGCATGAGCGCTTCGGTGCAGGCTCTTTCGCTCGGAGATCTGGAGCTCGTTTCGAGCGCGGGCTCTTCGGTCGACGTGCAATCGATCACGCAGAGCGCGCCTCCGCCACCCAGGAAGAAAAAGAAGCGCTAACGCAATCGAGCGAGGGCACCAAGGCGCCATGGGCTCATGTCGGGGGCGCCTTGTCGTGTCGCGGTGTCATGAGATGCCGCTTTGGCATTTCGATCGTCCAGCATCGCGCGATGAACCGCTGCGGCGATGGCCATGGCATCGCCGCGATCGAGCACGGAACCACCGGTCAGAAGCGTCTTTTCATTTCGCGAAATGAAACCGGTGTCGTACGTGCCCCGGCTGAAATGTTCATGTTCGAGCAGTGAGAGATGGAACGGAAGATTCGTGTGAATCCCAAGGACGACGTACTCGCGGAGCGCGCGCTTCATGCGCGCCATCGCGAGCTCACGCGTCGGGGCCCATACACAGAGCTTGCTGATCAGCGGATCGTAAAAGCTCGTGATTTCGGTTCCTTCGTAGGCACCACTGTCGTCGCGCACACCAGGACCACTCGGTGTGCGGAGGACTTCGATGCGTCCTGGACTCGGCAAAAATCCAGTGGCCGGGTCTTCGGCGTAGACGCGGCATTGGATCGCGTGCCCGCGTTGAGATACGTCCGCTTGCGTATATCCGAGCGGTTCACCGGCCGCGATCCTGATCTGCTCGCGAACCAAATCGATGCCTGTGACGAGCTCGGTGATGGGATGCTCGACTTGAAGTCGAGTGTTCATCTCGAGGAAGTAAAACGAACCATCGGGCGCGAGTAGGAACTCGACGGTCCCTGCGCTGTGATAATCGACGGCCTTGGCCGCGCGAACTGCGACTTCACCCATCTTCGCGATGAGCTCGGGTGTGCGCACTGGTGAAGGCGTGGGCGTCTCTTCCAAGACCTTCTGGTTTCGGCGTTGGATCGAGCAATCGCGCTCGAACAAATGAATGACGTCGCCGTATTTGTCGCCGAGCACCTGAATCTCGACGTGACGCGGCTCGATGATGAGCTTCTCGACGTAGACGTGATCATCACCAAAGGCGCTCTGCGCTTCGGACTTCGCGCGCTCCCATGCGGAGCGCAGCTCCGAGCGTTCGTGCACGGCGCGCATGCCTTTGCCGCCGCCGCCACCGGCCGCCTTGAGCATCACCGGATAACCAATCCGCTCAGCGGCATCCACGAGTGCGTCGAAGTCTTTGACGTCGGCCCCCGGGACGACGGGCACGCCCGCGTCGATCATGCGCGCGCGCGCGGCGGTCTTGTAGCCCATCGCATCCATCGCCGAGGGATCGGGGCCGATGAATGTGATGCCTGCTTCTTCGAGCGCGCGCGGAAGCTCCGCCTTTTCGCTCAAAAAGCCATACCCAGGATGCACGGCTTGGGCCGACGTGCGACGGCAGGCATCGAGGATGCGCGGCACGAGCAAATAGCTCTCGCGGCTCGGAGCAGCGCCGATATGAACGGCTTCGTCAGCCATGCGGACATGGAGCGCGTCGCGATCGGCGTCGCTGTACACGGCGACTGATCCGATGCCCATTTCGCGCAGAGTCCGCATCACTCGAACCGCGATTTCACCTCGATTTGCGACCAAAACCTTACGGAACATTGCGCTGCTTGCCTCCGAGTGCCCGCGCAGCATGCAGGAGCGGGGGGGCGCCGACAACCTGTTCCGAGAGATTCGGGCGTGTCCGCATGTTCGTGCCTGAGAGTGGAGTCGGGGAGGGAAGCGAGGGTGAAAGGGGAATATGCGGACAGGTCCTAAATTGGTTTAGCGGGCCACGGCTCGGATCGTGACGTTGATGCGGATTCGATTGGCCACTTTGAGTCGGACGGGAGCGCTGATCGAGACTTGATAATCAGAGAGCTCGATGTCGAAGCTGGCCTGTGCGCGAATCAGTGCGGGGGTGTCTCCGCTCGCTGGAATCAGTCGGATTTGTGTTTGGACTGTGACGTCCCGGGTGACGCCGTGAAGAGAGAAGCGTCCGCGGAGCGTCACGTCCTGTACTTCGTTGGGCGTGAGCTGAGTCGCGCCTTCCACGCCCGTGATTTCGAGCGTGGCTCGCGGATGGCGTTCGGCATCGAGCCAGTCGGGCCCTCGGAGATGTTCGTCACGCAAATCGATCCCCGTGCGCATGTCTGCGATATCGACATGCACGGTGCCTCGAGTGTTCGCGAGGTGGGCCATGTCGACTTGGAGCGTGCCGTGCACCGCACTGTTCACTCCCGTGACGCGTTCGAGAGGCGCATCCGAGACCCATTGAATGCGACTCTCGCCTCGTTGCACTTCATAGGCGTGCGCTTGAGCCAAGGCGCCCGTTGGAGCGAGCAGCATGATGACTGCGATGCAGACGAAGAGTCGAGCGTGGTCATGTTTCGATCGCATATCGATTCTCCTGAGTCAGCCGCGATTCAAGGCAAGAGGATCCGTCCCGGAGCGCCATTGGCGCCATTGGCCGTGTGACATCCGTTGCAATCACCCGTCATCTGGGCAGTGCCCATCGCGCGTTCGCGGCCTTCGAAGAGCACACGCGCGCGATACGGATAGGTGAAGGTGCGGGTGAAGGGCGCTTCGTAATCGTCGTCCGGCTCGGACGCGTTTTCGAGCAGGAAGTTGCCGTTGGCATTGGGCGCGAGGCGAAATACGCGGCCTTCGGCATCGGTGATCTCCACGATTGCACCTGCGGATCCGTCGACGCCAAAGCAGTCATCGGGCTCGTGCGCGGTGGGATAGACCGTTCCGCCGAGCCAAAGCGTCGGGCCGTCTCGCTCTGCGGTGTGGCAGCCAATGCATGCACGACCGGGATGCATCTCGGGGCCTTCGTCTCCGCGCCGTGGCCAGGTGCGACCGCTCGTGCATTGAACGGGTGTGTCGAAAGGATCGGGGGGAGGGTCGGTGTCGCAGTTCGCGGTGAGCATCCCGGACGCGATCCATGCCTCGAATGCTGCGATTTCGTTTTCGGGGACGCGTGCGCCGCCAGGAGGCATGGGGGCGCTCGTCGCGCGCATTCGAAGCACGGCGCGCTCTGCGAAACTGAGGTTCGGATCGCGCGTCGACGCACGTGTCAGGTCGGCGTGCGTCACGAGCGGCATCGGGGCGCCGCCGGCGGGAGTGGGACCGTGGCAGCTGCCGCATCGAGTCGAGAGTGTGGCCACGAGCTCGCAAGGCAGATCACCCATGAGGGGACCGGTATCGGTTGGAGGAGGTACGAGGGCTCCGCTGTCGGGCTCGGACGAGCGCTCTCCCGGTCCTGCAGGCAGCGAATCGTCTGTGCAACCGCTCAGAGCGAGCGACAGCATTGCTGCAGTCAAGAGCATGGAGTCCTGTGTCTTGCGACTTTTGCCCAGCATCGCAGCCTTTCATCACGCGCGGCACGATCGCCGCCATCGCGTTTTTGCGAACGTGCGATATGCGCGATTCGATCGCGTCACGCGACTGACTCTTGATGACCGGGATGACGCGAATGGTTCGTCGCGGAAGGCCGATCACGGATGATCGAACGAACATGCGTCTGGGGTGAATCTGCGCTACGGCTCGCTCTCCTGGTTGGGGAGGTTGTGATGCGTGCCGTGTGTTGTCTTCTTGGGGTTGTTCTCGTCTGTGGGGGGTGTGACCGCAGTCCATTCGTGTGCCCAGCTGGTTCGGTTTTGTCAGAAGGGCTTTGTGTGTTTGACGATGCGGGTGGGCGTGGCGACGGGGGTGTGGACGCAGGCGATGGGGACGCGCGTGGTATGGATGCCGGCGGCATGGATGCCGGCGGCATGGATGCGAACGTCCTTCGCGATGCTGCCGTCGAAGCCGGGTGCGTGCCGTCGAGCGCGGTGGATGTGCCCGATCTGATGGGTAGCGATACCAATTGCGACGGCATCGACGGTGATGTCGATGATGCGGTGTTCGTGAGCGCTGCGGGCACGGCCTCGGGAATCGGCAGCCGCGAGGATCCAGCGCAAACGCTCACGCGCGGGATCGAGATCGCGCAGGCGATGGGGCGTTCGCAAGTCCTCGTCGCGACCGGCGAGTACGCGGAGCGGGTGATCGTCGTCGCTGGAATTTCGGTGTACGGAGGCTACGATCCGGCGAGCTGGGCTCGTTCGGATGCTCGCGCGACGGTGCGAGCGATCGGGCCTGTCCTCGAGGCGACCGATATCTCGACGATGACGACGATCTCGACGCTTGCGTTCGAGGCCGCGGATGGCGATGAACCAGGTGAGAGCAGCATCGCGGCGTCGATCGTGCGCAGTCATTCGATCGTCCTCGAACGGCTCGATCTCCGAGCTGGTGACGGCGGGCCCGGTTCGAGTCCCGTACGAGCGTCGGCACCCCCGCAAGCTCCGATGGGCGAAAGGGGGGCGACCGGAGTCCGCAGCGGTCACTGCTCGGAGCCGACAGGGAGCGAGCCTTTCGGGGGCAAGGGTGGCGCGTTCACCACTGGCTGCGGTTGCAACGGCGGGGGGATGGGCGGGCAGCCCGAGGGTTACTATCGTGCGAGCGGTGGGAGGACCATCGCCCAGGTGGGCTTTCATGGGTATCGCGCCGAGAGCTGTGGACTCGTGCTCGGCAACGGCGCGCGGGGAGGTGCTGCGGGGGCCAGTGGGACCGCTGGCGGAAGAGGCTCGGATGGAGAACCGGGGATTCCCGGAACGTCTGGTGCTGGCGGCGCGCCCATCGTGCGATTCTCGGCCTCCGTTTACCTCCCTGCTCGTGGTGAGGATGGCT
>CAYZTA010000072.1:0-25666 GCA_964481145.1 uncultured Sandaracinus sp. | reverse complement strand
GGCTGGTCATGTCGCGCGATTCATTTGATCGCCAGTCCATGCGAAGCTGGTTAGCACGCAACTGTTCACAAATCTCACTATGCACCGCCGCACTGTTGTGCGCCTGTTCGAGCCCACCCACCACCCTTCGTCTCCACGTCCTCTACGAAGAGGCCTGGAGTCTGACACAGCTCGAGTTGACAGCCGACAGCATCATGCGGAGCGCTCGTGTTTCGGCAACTCACGAACTGCTCATCACCCTCTCTCCGAATGTCCCTGTGGAATCCGTCATGATCCGCGTCGTGGGGCACCGCGGGAACGACCGATATGCCGGAGGGCGAGTCTCCGTCGCGCCCGTTCATGGACAAGAAGTGCGCGCAGAAGTCTTGCTCAATCGAATCCCGTGCGGGGACTGGTGCGCTCGCGGAAGCACTCGATGCGAGGGGGATTCCGTCGTCGTTTGCGAACAGCGTGATGACGATGACTGCTTCGAGTGGAGCGCCCCTATCGCGTGCTCTGCGGAAGCACCCGACTGCGCGCTTGGAACCTGTTTGGCCGAGTGCGTCGATGAGTGTTCGGAGGGCGAGACACAATGTGCGGGCCCGCATGGAATTCGACGCTGTGGGCAAGTGCCCGGTTCTGATCATTGCCTCGATTGGATGCCGGTCGAGGACTGCCCGGCCGATGAAGTCTGCAGCCTCGGTCATTGCCGTTCCTCGACCAGCTGCGTGGACGAATGCACGGAGGGAAGTGAACGCTGCATTGCAGGTGGGCTCTCGCAATGCGGAGATCCCGATTTCGATGGCTGTCTTGAATGGGGACCTGCCACCGCATGCGAACACGGTACAAGCTGCAGCGATGGTCGTTGCATATCATTGACCGAATGCGTAGACGAATGCGATGCCTCGAGCTGCGATGGCGATGTGTTCACACGATGTGGCAACTCCGATCTGGATCCATGTCGCGACCGCGGCATTCCCGAACGATGTCCACCAGTCGCTGGATGCAACGTGGGCACCTGCACTCCAACCGGATGCACCATCGAAGCCGGGGCGTGCCCTGATGCGAGCGTGACAGACGCAGGATCACTGGACGGCGGAACCTGCGTACCCCAATGCGGCGCACGTGTATGCGGCACAGACTCAGTGTGTGGACAGTCATGTGGTCAATGCAGTGAGGGCAGGGGAATCGTTTCGTACCACCGTCATCATCGCTTCCGACGTGCTTATTTCGGGCGTCCAACTACGCGATCCGATCAGCAACACCACCTACACGACATTCGCCGTGGTGGCCGGCAATACATACGAAGCAGCGGTGCATTGGACTCGGCTGGTTGAGGTGCGTGCAGCCGCGGACGGTGGTGAAACTCGTTCTTTCGTCGTGCGAGCCTTCGATTCACGCGGTCGAATGACCGAACAGACATTTGATATCCAGCTTGGATGCAATACAGATCGGACTCTCTGCATGGGGCGTTGTGTCGACACGACGTCGGACCCAATGCACTGCGGCGAATGCAGCCACACGTGCGAAAGCCCTGAAGGGGGGCGCGGCACCTGCACGAGGAGCTCTTGCGGAATCGTGTGCGATCGCGGTCGGCACCCGTGTGGTCTTGCGTGTCGGCTCGATACAGACGCCGAAGCTTGCGGCGCATCATGCACGCGATGTGGATCCGGCCCCGCCAACAGCCACCCGATTTGCACGGCGGACGGCGTCTGCGGTGCTGTATGCGATTCAGGTTACGTTCCGTCCAATGGCGCCTGCATTCCGCGATGCACCACGGGCGCCTGTGATGGATTGCAATACTGCAACCTCGCAACTGGGTATTGTGTTTCTGGCTGTGAGAGGGACGATTCTTGCGGGACTTGGGATGGATGCAATCTCAGAACTCACGAATGTGTCGACGTAATTGTCACCCCATCGGGGCCCATGGGCTCAACGTACTGTCCACCCGGATACGTACGTATCTACCAATGCACCAATTATATCGACCGCACGACCATCGGCGATTACATCGCGTGCGCCCTTCCTGAGTTCACGAGTCGCATCTATCGTATAGGCAACGTTGGCTTCGAACCCGTTTGTGAGGATGATCGAGAGCTGAACCTCATGAGCTGCATGGTGACGGGAGGAAACAGATTCTGTCTCCGTCCGCTCGAGTAAGGAGTTTCACACCGGCTTCTGCGCGATGAGCATGACAGCGCACAAGTTCTTCTCATACCTTCGGAAAACACTGCGCATGCGGAGGATACGTCGTCGTGCTGCGGGCGTTCGAGCGACGTTGAAGAGGATGCGCAAAGCAGAGGCGAATCCTTCGTCGCGAATGACGCGTTTTGGCTCGAGCAGATGCATCGGCGCGGTCGACACGGCTTTGACTTCGAACCCAGCCGCTTCGAGCATCTCCCGCCACTCACTCTGCGTGAGCGGGCGGGCGCCGACGTGGATGGCCGAAGAGAGCTCTCGCATCACCTCGTTCTTGATCGAATCGCTGAGGTCGTCCGGGGTGAGCCCGAGTTCGTGAATGCCGTAGCGCCCTCCCGCTCGAAGCACGCGAAAGGCCTCACGAATGATCTCCGCTTTTTGCGCGGCGGTTTGCATCGTGAGCATGGCCTCGCCGTAGAGCACGGTGGCCGAGTTCGACTCGAGCCCCGTGTGAGAAGCACTGCCTTGCCGACATTGATGCTCGTTGCCGAGCGCGCGGCGCGTGGCGGAGACAGCAGCCTGATCTCTCTCGATGCCCACGTAAGATGCAGGTCGTCTCTCGAGCGCAAGGCGTGCGGTCGCCCCAAGGCCTGGCGCAAGCTCCACCACCGCATCGCGAGACGAAATCGCAAGCCCATCGAGCATACGCTCGGTCAGCTCGAGACCTCCGGGCCGGAGCACGCGCTTGCCCATGCGCGAAAGCAACCAATGTCCCGGCATTTTTTCCAGATCGAGCCCAGCCCCCGGAAGCTGCTGGTCTTGGATAGCCATGTTCATGAGGGATCCCTTTCAGACAAGAACACACGCAAACTGCGAATCATTCTCACTGAAGGTGGACACCTCCGCGTCAATGTCGAGTGATATGCATCAGCTCCCACACTTTTCCTCAAAAAAATGAGGCCGCGATCCCGGAGACAGATCGCGACCTCGAGAGGAACTTTAGAACTTTTCAGCGACAGCGACCGTCGATGCACGCTTGGCCGCGATTGCAGTCACTTTGTGCAGTGCAGTCGCTCGTGCCTTCGTTCGTCGTGTAGCAGAGGCTCTCGATACAGAATGTGAGTTGTTCGTCGGACATCCGGCAGTCCGTCACGGTCTCACACGGCGAGCGGCAGAGCCCGTTGACGCACACCGAACCAGGAGCACATGCGTTCGTCGGGCAGAAGGGACGCGGTCGATCATCGAATCGGCAACGACCATCTGCGCCGCAATAACGGCCCTCACCGCACTGTGCATCCGCAGTGCAACCATCCCAGCAGGCACCATCGATGCAGATCTTGCCTCCACCGCAGCTCGCGTCATTCGAACACGACCCACCGCCCGGATTTTCGCGGCAATACCCATCCGAACCACACATCGATCCCGTGGGGCACGGATTCGCCGGTCCGCATGCCGTCGTGCAACGCTGATTCACACAGACACGACCCGAGCCCACTCCGCACTGGGAGGAGAAGCGGCACGTATCATCGGGAACCCGACACTCTCCATCCACACAGCTCGAACCTGACGGGCAAGGCCGGGTCTCAGAGCACGTCGGCATGGTCGTGGGGACGCAGGAGCCGTCGACACACACGAGGTCATTGCCAGCCTCGAACGCATCGCAATCATCATTGCGGGTACACGCGCAAACGCGGTTCGCAGTCGCCGCGTCTTCCGTGGGATGGACACAATAGCCGCCTGAACAAATCGTCCCCGCGGCGCAATTGGAGTTCACATCGCATCCAATCGCACAGCCGAGGCTCGTGCACTCCGTGCCTGCACCACACTCGGCGTCGCAAGCACATGGAGTTCGAGTCGGCGGGTCAATCCCGCGGCACCCGAGGCCGTCGCAGTAATAGCAACCGCTCTCGTCGCAGTAGTAGTCATTTTGGGGACAACCCCCAAGAAGGAACGACACGGCCATCGTCAGGCCGAACATGATCGTCGCGGATCGAGTGGTCGCCACGTGCACCTCCCCCGAGCAGAGTCCGCGTCGGGTCGTTTCCCTTTTACCAAGAACCGCGCCAACGCGCTCTATTCATGATTCGCTCGAGATCACAAAGAGTCTTTCCGCGCGCCCATCGGATGAGTGCACTCGCGTTCACACCTCGACACGTGAACCGCCATGCGGGTTTGGCTCAAAGCCCCAACGCCTCGAGCTGACGATTCACCTGACCAGGCCAGTCACGATTGGCAAGGGGGCTCGCGGGGCTCGGATGAAGGATGCTCGTGATGAGCGCATTCGACTCGCTCGAGTCGAGCGCTTTGCGGGCGCGCTGCTCTGCAAACGCACCCACTCCGATCACGATCCGCGGCCGTAGCGTCTCGGCCACGCGCACGAGCGCCTCGTCACATACCGCACACAGCGCCTCACGCTCTTTCGACGGCAGTTTATCGGGCGTCAGATTGCGACCGGATTCTTCCATGAAGACCAACGGACACCAATTGTGCACGAAGAACCGCTCGAAATAGCGCTCTGCGCTTCCGTATCGGTCGCGGGCGTGCCCCCAGAGCCTCGTGCCGCTCACCTCGCTGCGCTTGCACTCGAAGCCCAGCACGGGCCGCTTGGGGTGCTCTCGCGGGGGATGACCGACCTTTCCTGTGATCCCCAGAAAATCCCGCACCATCGCGACATCGCCGAACGGCACACCGGTTTGCGCCATGCCAAAAGGGCCCGGATTCATTCCGACGAACAGCACGTCTCGTGGAGTCTTCATCCCATATCGCTCGAGATAGGCTTCGTGCGGCGCCCGAGCGTATTCGAGCGGATTATAGACATATGCGATCGGTGAAGAGAACGAGAGGCGCGACACCTTCCGCGAAAGCTCACGGCTGATCTGAATGAGCGGAAGCATGGATCAACCCGCCCCGAGAACGTCGAAGTGAATCTCCGGGCGCGGCACCTCGGCCACATCGCAGCGTTCGAGGTGCGCACAGACTTGCAGGACCGTCGCCTCGTCCCATGCATCCCCGAGAATCTGAAGGCCGATCGGCAACCCTCGCCCGTCTCGTCCAATCGGCGCGCTCGCCGCAGGCAACCCCGTCAGATTCGCGAGGAACGCAAACCGACAAGCCGCATCGAGAGCCGAGGTGTCGACCATCCCATCGAGCAGATCCGTGTCGCTGAGCTCTGGCGCCGTGTTCTCGGTCGTCGGCAGCACGAGCACGTCCACGTCGCGCAAAAGCGCCGCCACCTCGAGGCGCAGCCCCGACCGAAGACGCTGCGCATCGACGTAATCGTCGGACTCGAACGTCCCGAACACACGACAAAGGAGCTGCAAATCGGGACCAAGTTCACTGAAACGCTCCCGACGCACATCCAAAAGAGTCGCGTACATCTCGAGGCCAAGCGTCAAATATCCAAGCGCTTTTGCCCACTTTGCGAGTTCGAGCCGCACCGGCACGAGCACCGCTCCCTCGTGCGCCAACGCCGTCAGCGCATCTCGACAGGCCCGCGCCACCTCGAAGCTTGCCGCATCGATTTCATCTTCGAGCACGCCAATCCGCAATCCACGCACACCACGTTTCAGCGCAGCTTCGAGTTCACCGGGCATCCAACGAGGCTGCCCCACCGTGAGCTCGTCATTCGGATCTTCACCGCTCGCCGCGTCGAGAAAGCGCACGAGATCCAGCACAGAACCACCGATTGGACCCAAATGATCCATCGTTCCGTCGTTCGGATCACCATGCCGCGAAATGCGCCCAAAGGTCGGTTTGATCCCCCAGATCCCTTGAAACGCAGCTGGCGTGCGAATCGAACCACCGCCGTCCGTTCCAAGCGCCACCGGAGCCATCCCCGTGGTCACCGCCACGGCGGAGCCGGTCGAGCTGCCCCCTGCACTGTGCATTGGTTTTTGAGGGTTTCGCGGCAACACACGAGTCGCACTCACCCCGAGGGGCGTCATTCCATATTCGGTCATGCTGGTTTGACCGAGGATGATCGCGCCCGCTTTTCTCAAGCGAAGGACCGCCTGCGCATCCCGCGCTTCGGAGCGCACAGGAATGGCCGCTCCGAGTCGGGCGCCTTGACCGTCGAGATCGACCTCCTCTTTGACTGGCACCGGCACCCCATCGAGGGGCCCTATGGGTTTGCCTTCCTTCCACCGACGGGCCGAGGCCTCTGCGTCGCGAAACGCGCGCTTCTCGTCGCGATAGAGGAACGGATCCATGGATGGCTTTCGCTGCGCGAGCACGCGCGACGCATCGAAGGCGCGTTGCGTGACTTCGAGGGGCGTCAATACGCCGCTCTCGTAAAGCGCGGTGAACCTGGCGGCGCTTGGAATGTGTGCGCGACTCGTGCTCGGCAACGGCAAATCGTCACTGGGACGCGCGGACAGAGGCCTCGATTGAAGAGGACGCGCCGACAATGGAAAAGAGCCTCGAAGCCGGGCTGGCAACATCCGAAATCGCTCGACCTCCAACTCCGCGCGTAGAAGCGCTCCCACGAGGCGACGGACAGGATCGGCTTCGGTCGTTCGAACGAGGGCTCGGAGGGCTCGACCCGAAATGCGCGGTGCAGACGGCAGTCTCATGGGTCCGACCATCGCCGAGACACATGGGCCCGTCAAATCGAACACCTCGACTTGCGGGTGTTCCCACAGAAGCCGTACAACGACGGCCCGTCATTCATGAAGGTCCTCGGTATCGATCCCGGCACGCGCAAGCTTGGTTGGGGCGTCGTCGAGCGCAAAGGCGCAAAGCTGCGTGGTATTGCCGCGGGCGTGGTCTCCCTCGACCCCAAGATGGAGCTTCGGGATCGGCTCGCGCACGCGTTCGATCAGATCGAGTGCATGATCGAAGATCACGCGCCCGACGTCATCGCCGTCGAGGACATCTTCTACGCACGCTTTGCATCTGCAGCGATCAAGCTCGGACATGTCCGTGGCGTGGTGTTGTTGGCAGCTGCCCGCGCCGAAACCCCCGTGAGCGAATGGCCCCCAGCGCTCGTCAAGCGCACCGTGGCAGGACGCGGCGCGGCGGGAAAAGCACAAATCAGTCGGGTGGTCGCCGCGACGCTCGGCCTCGCCATCGTGCCCCCGGCAGATGCTGCCGACGCACTTGCCATCGCGATCACTCACCTCTCGAGCACGAGAAGAGCGCCCTGACGACGCTTTCACACGCCTTCGACGCGATATTTCTGCAACGTACGGCGGGCCAGCGCGACGAGTGCGAGCGGATCGATGGGCTTGATCAAAAATCCATCGGCGCCAAGCGACGCAAGGAGGCGCCAATCCGGAGCCCCTCCGGTCGCCGTCACGACCAAAATGGGCATACGCTCGGATTTCGGAGTCGCACGGATGGCCGCCGTCACCTCGACCCCGTTGAGCCCGGGCATGTCGAGGTCGATCACCGCGAGCGCAGCCGGTTGGCGATCGAGCGCGTGAAGAGCCGCCTCACCGTCGCGGACGACCACGACCTCGGCCGATGGAAACGCGAACTCCAGCGTGGCGCGCACCAGGGCCGCAAAATCATCATCGTCGTCGGCCACGAGCAATCGCAACACGCTGGTATGAACGCTCGCTGTTTCTCGCGCTTCGAGGAGCTCCCTGCGCAAGGCGGAAGGGGTCGGTGTTCGGAGCGCAGGATCCTTTTCCATGGCCCGCATGAGCACCCCATCGAACGCCGCCGGCAAATCAGCCCGCAATGCGCTCGGCAAGGGTGGCTCTTCTTGCGCATGACGCGTCATCATTTCGATCGCGTCATCCGACTCGAACGGGAGACGCCCCGTCAAAAGCTCGAACGCCATCACGCCGAGCGAGTACACATCCGCACGATGTTGCAAATCAGGAGAAATCAGCGTCCCGCAGACGATCTCCGGCGCCATGTACGCCGGGGTGCCCGAGATGGTATCGCCTTCGGGGAAGCGTGGTCGGTCGAGCACCCGAGCCAACCCGAGATCGGCCACAGCCACTCGAAAAGCCGGCCCGATCAGCACGTTCGTGGGCTTCAAATCACGATGCACGGCGCCTGCCTGATGAATCGAAGTCAGCCCCCGACACACTTGTTCGAGCACCCCGAGCGCTTCATCGATCGAGAGCTCCGGACGGTGACGGCGCCATGCGTCCACCGTCATCCCAGGCACGAACTCCATCACGAAATAGAGCGCCCCTCGATGTTCGCCAAAGGCGTAGATCTCGACGACATTTTCATGACGAACCCGAGCCATGGTGCGCGCCTCCCCCAGGAAGCGGTCATGCGCATCACGGCTCGACACGTAGTCTGGATGAATGAACTTGATGGCGACATCGCGCTCGAGTTTTTCATCACGGGCGAGAAACACGATCCCCATCGCGCCCTCACCTAGCGAACGAACGATCCGGTAGGTGTCGGCGATCAGGACGCCAGGCATGGGGCGACCGACCCACAACGGAACGCGAGGCGGACGAGACGCACGGCCGCTCGTCTCCATGGGTCCGCTGGGCCCTCTGCCCGATGAATTCATCGATTGGCCCTACGTTTCGTGGTCTTTTCGATCCACGGCGAGGTTGACGTGCTCACAGACGCCGAATCTTACAAGATGGATTTGTGTCCGACGACAGCAAGGTGGCATCGCTCGAGCAGCACCTCTTGCGACTTCGAAAAAAAATGGAAGAGGGCTTCCCTGGGCGGGCCACCGAGCTCAACGAGGCCCTCGAAGAGTTCAATCAGGGAAAACCCGACGCGCAGGACCGAATCCGCAGGCTCGCACACCGACTTCGAGGGACGGCGGGCTCGTACGGCCATGTGCGTCTTGGAGAGCACGCCGAGCGCGTGGAGGCCCTCGCACGAAAAGGCGACGATCCCAGCGAGTTCGTGCTCGCAACGCGTGAGCTCATCGTTGCCCTTGGTCGATCCAAAGCCGATGACGCCCCTGCCCTCCAAGAGCCACAAAGGCCGATACCTCTCCGCAAGACCCTCGCCATCGACGACGATCCTTCGACGCGAAAGCTCCTGGAGCTGACCCTCAGCGCCATGGGCGGCTGGAGCGCTCGGGTGCTCGCCGACCCCCGAGACGCGCTCATCCAGCTCCAACACGAGCGCTTCGATCTCGTGATCGTCGACGCCATGATGCCATCGATGACGGGCCTCGAGTTCGTCCACGCGCTGCGCGGGACCGAACATGGAAGGAGCACCCCCGTCGCCTTTCTGTCCGCCGCTGCACAGGCCGAGCTCGGATGGGAGCTGCCAGATCGCACCGTCTGGCTGCGCAAACCATTTCGACCACGCGACCTGCTCCTTTCATTGGAAGGATGGATGGCGGAATGAGAAATCTCAAAATCGATACAATCATCACATTCGATACAAAACCATTTCGTTCTTTCGGCATCGTGTCCACTGCGTGTTAGGGTGGGTTCGTGGTCCTCAAGACCCGCAAGATGCCTGCCGTGATCAGCACGTTCGCGCTCATCGCTGGCTGCGGCAGCTCGACCCATACCGAAGTGAGCGGTGTGGTGGTCGATGCTCGAACTGGCCATGCCATTGCCGGGGCACGGGTCGTCGCAGAAGACGGTTCGACGACGAGAACCGATGAACACGGTCATTTCACATTGAGCCTCAACGGAAGCGCTCGCGAACTTCGCGTCAGCGCAAAGGGACGAATCGATGGGCATGCGAACCTCGATGTTCGGGTGGATGAGAGCGGGGCAATCGTCATCGAGCTCTCACACGGGTCGAATCCAACGATGGGCCAACTCGATGGCGAGCTCGGTGATGTCGATCTGGCCCAGTGGTTGGTCCGCGGTGTGCGCGAACCAGAAGGTCAGCTCAGGTATCACGAACATGACGAGTCGCAGGCGATCTGGGGACCCAGCGAACAGTGGGCTCTCGGGGGCATGCAATTCGACGCTGAGCACAGAATCCAAGCTCGACCGGAATGCTCGGGATGCCACGACGCCGCGGAGTTCGTCTCGAACCATGGAGAGCGAGGTCCTGTGGGGTCACCATGTTCAACCTGCCATACCTCCCTTTCCGATCGACCTCGCGTTGGATTGCGTGTCTACGAGAACGCCCAGGCGGTCGCGGGTGCCGCGGCGGAAGGGCTCGGTTCGGGCGCGGTGTGCGTCGAATGCCATCATGCCGTGGGGGATTCCTCGCACGCGCCCCAAGCTGATATCGTGCTTGGGAGAGGATTTCGGTCTCTGCGTTTCTCAGAGCGCGCATCGCCTCACGCAGCGATCGCCGATTCATGTGTCGCCTGTCACGCGGCGCCTGCACATGATGCCGATCCCGAAGGCGTGAGTCTCGGGCACACATTCATGGCGCACGATCCAACCGGCCAGATCGCCCCCAACGCGTGTCGCGCCTGTCATGGAGCCGTGCAGCCAGATACGATCGGCATGGGCGATTGGGATGGCGATGGCCTCCGAGGCTCACTTCGCGAGGAACATGATCGCGCGCTCGCCAGAGCGCGGCAGCACATCGAGGCGCATGTGCGGCGTGCGGGTATCACGCGCCGGTGTGGTACGACACGCAGCTCGGCGTGGAGTTTTCGAGAGCACGAAGGAAGTCTCGTTCTCGTCGATGTTCGCATGGTGATGCTCGGTGATTGTGATGCCGATGGCGTCTTTGGACAGAACGAGAGCGCCGTGACGATCGACACGTTGCCGGAGCGGGTCGCGAACGCTGCGTTCGACGTGACGCGACTCGAACACGACGGATCGCGCGGGGTTCACAATCCTGCGTTGGCGTTTGCTGTGCTCGATGCCATCCGCGAGCTCTGATGTCCACCTACGCGAATCTTCTTCGTGATACCCGAGGTTTGTCGCCCGAACAGACCAGCGCCAAGAGTGCATGGTTCGCCGCTCTTTCTTTCACGGACAAAGAAGAGGCGCTCTTCGAGCTCGAAATGCTGCTCAAAGGGCTCGTTTGCTTTGGCGACCCGCGAAATCTCCCCGGCCAAGCCACCACCGTGCCGGTGAATTCCCAAGACTATCACGGCAAGCTGCGCATCATGCGCGACGCCATGGAGCGCGTGATTGCCCTGTCGGAGCAGCTCTTGGCGCACGAAGAGCACGCCCCTTTGCCGACTCGGTACCTCGAATCCGTGTTGCCCGAAGATACGCTGCGGAGACGGGAATTCCATGAACAAGTGGCGCAGCCCTCCCCGACCGCAGCGCTCGTTGGTCTACGTCACGCATTGACTCAAATCGTCGATTTGGCCGAGGGCCTCCTCCGGCTCGGTCATGTATCGAATCGGCTCTATTTTGCGGTTCATGGGCTGATCGTGCGTGAAATCGCCCACAGCCATTTTTTCAGCCCCCTGATCGCACTCGAATTTTGTCCCGAATTCGATCGCATCGGCAATTCGGAGATCGTCCAGACACTCGAATCGATTCCCTCCGAAGGTGGGCACCAAGTCGCGGCTCTCACGTTCCTGTCGCTGTTCCGAGCCCTTGGCTATCTCTCCACCCTCGAGAACTACGCCAGCGATCCCCTCACGACGAGGCGAGCATTCATCATGCTTGCGGCGCTGCGATCTGATTTGCGCGCACTCACTCGGTATCTCGCGCGACGCGGAGCCGACGCCATGGCGGATGCGGTCGAACATGAGCTCTTCGAGCTGAGCGCCCCGGACATGGCCGTCCAGTTCCCTCTTTTGCGCGCTGGGATTGGCTCTCTCATCCGCATTCGAGCGGGACTCGAACACATCGCAAACACGCTGCGGATGGACGTCAAAAAGGTGTTCGAACACGACCTCGTTCCTCCCGAGGCCGAGCTTTCGAACGCAGATGTGGCGGCCAAGTTACATCTGGCTGCCACGGAAATCCGGGCTTCGATTCATCATGCGATCCGGGCGCTCTGTCACGAAATCAACCCGGACAAAGTGTCCTTCCATCACCATGGCGACTCGATCACCCACCGGGCTCTGAGTGTTCGAACGCGCCGTGAAATATGGATGTTTCAACAGATTGTTCGCGCATTCATCGCCAAAGCCGATGCGATGGTGGGGTTCATGACCCATACCTCCCACGATCGTTGGTCAGAACAGGCAAATTTCCAGTTCATATCCGATTTCCTCGGTCATTTCCGAGCCATCGGCCATGAGCTCGTCCAAACGCACGAATACGAGCGGCGCGCCCCCCTCATGGCATCGCTCGATCGCCTACGAAACGTTGATTTGATCGAGGCGCGGCGCATGCAAGATGCGATCGGCGAGTGCCGTCTCTTGCTCGAATTCTTGGGCGTTCTTTTGGAAACCGTATCGGCTCGAGCGGAGCTCAAGGGCGTGCCTTTCGATCGTCACGGGGCTGGAGAGACGCTGAAGATTTATTTGGGCCGGGGATAGGCCACGCGCGAGCTCGACCTGTGAGCGTTTGGCAATCGCGTGTCCTGCATCTATACAGTCTCGCGTTGAGCGCGATCCTGTATAGTCGTTTCTTTTCGGAGGGTCTGATGCAGACCCTCCCCCCGCCCGGCAAAGCCGGCTCGGGGACCCCCCTCCCAACTCCGCTCCGCGTCGAACCAGAGTCGGTTTGATCGCCGATCAATTGCGACTCTGGTTCGATTGGCCGCTCGTTTTCGTGTGATCTCCTGTGAACCTGCGTCCCAAGTTCGAACGAAAAGCATCGGCGAGTTGCCGGTGGTGGCTTCTCCCGTTTGCCGTGGCGATCGCGGAAATTGGCGGACATTTCGTGGTGCAAACGCGCGTCGTGCCCGAATCCGATTGGGACGCGGCCGCCGCACATGTCCGGGCCGAGTGGGTTTCGGGAGACGTGGTCAGCGTGGCGCCCCATTGGGCCGATCCGCTGATGCGTCGCGCGATGGGAGATGCGATCGACATCGCGCACGCCGGGCGGGCCGACCTCGCGCCTTACCGGCGATTTTGGTCTTTGTCGATTCGAGGACACCGAGCCGCGGATGCGCCGCCCCAAGCCCCCGACCACGTACAGACGTTTGGTCGCGTGCGGGTCGAGAGGTGGAATCTGCCCGAAGACGAATCGATTCTTTACGACTTCGTCGCGCATATCGCAGACGCCGAGGTCAGCCTGATCGAACACGGAGAGGCTCGGGTTTGTTCGTTCAGCCGTGGAGCGCGCCCCACCGGCGGAGGGCTCGGCAGCGGGCCTATCATCCCCAAAGAACGCCACGTCTGCGATCCCCGCAGACCTTGGCTCTGGGTGGGAGCCACGGTGGAGGAAGATCTCGAGATGTTGCCGCGCCATTGCGTCTGGCAGCATCCCAATGGCAGAGAGCCTGTCCGCGCCCGTTTTTCGGACGTGCCTCTCGGCAATTCGATCGTGCTTTACGGCGGGCTTTGGTGGGAGCACGAACGCACGATGATGGGCGGACAGGTCGACGTCGTCGTGCGCATCGATGGCCAAGAGGCGGGGCGGCTGATTCATCGCGATGGTGATGGCTGGAAACGCATCGAAGCGGCGGTGCCGGAAGCCATCCGAGGTGGACGCGGACAGGTCGACATCGAGGTCTCGGCGCCCAACCCGCACCTGCGTTCTCTGTGCTGGGCAGCCCGCACGATCGAGAGGGCTCGATGACGACTGGGCGATCCATCGGAGGGCGTGATCACCTCGTCGGTTTCGCGTTTGCGTTCGTCTATTTGGCGCTCTTGCTCGTCACCTCACGCGATCTCGGGATGGGACGGGACGAGGGATTCTACGTCGACGCCGCGGAGCGGTACGCAGGTTGGTTCGAATTGCTCGCAGACAATCGCGAGGCCGCCTTCGACCGCGCTCACATCGATCGCTTCTGGGAGACGAATCACGAGCATCCATCCCTTCCGAAATCGCTCTTCGCGCTCTCGTGGCTCGCGCAACAAAAATGGCATCTCTTCCCTGAAGACTCGATGGCGTTCCGGTTTCCAGCGATGTGCATGAGCGCCCTTTTGGTGTGGCTCGTCTGGATCTTCGGAGCGCGCGCCTATGGGCGCATCGCAGGCGCTTTTGCTGCGATCGCGTGGGCGTTGATGCCCAACGTCTTCTACCATTCCCATCTCGACGCGTTCGATGTGCCGGTCGTCACGATGCTCACGCTCGTGACCTATTGTTACTGGCGCTCACTCTCCGAACCACGTTGGGCTCTGGTCGCTGGGATCGCTTACGGACTCGCGCTCGAAACCAAGCATAACGCGTGGATCTTGCCGCTCATATTTCTCGTGCACTGGCTGTGTTTCGTCCTGCCGAGGGAACGCATGGCGCGCGCCGCGGGCAAAGGCGTCGTGACCACGTTCGTGCCTTGGTGGTTTTTCGGGATGGCCCTCATCGGCCCCGTCCTTTTCGTCGCGCTCTGGCCCTGGCTCTGGCACGACACATGGCCGCGTTTTTCAGAGTACGTGGCGTTCCACGTCCATCACGTCCACTACAACATCGCGTATCTCGGACGGACTTATTTCGGGCCTCCAGGACCGATTTCGTATCCGTTCGTCATGACGTTGTTCACCGTGCCGCTGGTGACCGTGCTTCTTGCCGTCATGGGCATCGGCTTCCGATTCCGTGCGCTCTTGCCACCTTGGTTCCTCAAGGCAGTCCAGGCGCCGACGCCCATCCTCGCCGATCGTCAGCACACCGATGTGCTCGTCTTCGGTTGCATGGTGACGCCCATCCTCGTGATTGCGCTCCCGAGCACGCCCATCTTCGGCGGCACCAAACATTTCATCGCCGGCTGGGTCTTCATGGCGATGTTCGCGGGGGTCGCGTTCGCGCGTGTCGTGGAGGCGCTCCGACACGAATGGATGAACCGCCGATGGAAGCTCGAGCGATTCGTGCCTGCGCTCGCGGCCGTGGCTCTGCTTGCCCCCTCGGGCATCGCGACCGCGCACAGCCACCCGTTTGGCCTTTCCTATTATGGATTTGCCTCAGGCGGAGTCCCGGGTGCCGCCGACCTCGGAATGATGCGACAATTTTGGGGCTTCACGACCGGCAGCTTGGCTCCCTGGCTCAATCAACACGTCCCGGAGCACGGCAGCGTGTGGATTTGTGACACCCTGCCGACCGCATTCCGCATGCTTCAACGAGACGGAAAGCTGCGCGATGACATTCGTGTCAGCTGGGATCTGGCCAACGCCGACTACGCGATCGTGCATCACGAGGATCACTTCGTCGAAGTCGATTACCAGATTTGGGTGGCCTTCGGGCGCGTCGATCCGGTGCACGTTCTCACGTACGACGGTGTGCCGATCATCAGCGTCTACGAAAATCCGCGTCGACGGCAATGAGCTTGCCTGGCTCCTCAAACGACCTAATCTCGCCCTTCGTGCCCTCGACAACGCGTTTACCTGGTCCCATTGCGGTAAGTGCAGCTCTTCAACGAGCTCTCGTCGTCACCGAGCAAGCGCGTGCGGTATTGGGAATGGAACGCCCTTCAGGGCCAGCGCATCTCTTCCTCAATGGCCTCGTCGCGATCGAGTCAGAGTTTGGTATGAAGCTCCACGACGACATCGTCGCTCTACTCGCATTTCGCGATCCTGTTCTCGAGCTGTTCACCGGTCTCACACTCGACGGCATCGCACAAGCGGCCGAGGAACTCAGTGACGGAGAGCTGCATGCGCGAGTCGGAATTTCGCGTGTCTATCACGAACCCGTCGGAGAGTATCGAGAAGGACTTCATGGTGGGCCTTATCTCGAGTTCTTCACGACGCGTCGACCCGCGCGAAACGAGGCGCGAATCTGGGTTCACGAGGAGGGGCACTGGTGGACCTCCAACGAGACTGAGGAGCATGCTGATCGAGGTGCTCCCTTCACGCTCTCGAGCCTCCTCGTGACGATGATCGAACGCGAGCTCCGCGAGGAGATCCTAACGAACGTTCCTGTGGCCGTGCCAGAGCGAATCCCGTTCTTGATCGCTGCGGATTCAGTCTGCGAGCAGCACCCAAAGATCATCCATCCGAAGTTTGGACAAGGCTCCCTATTACGTCGCATTGGCGATGGCCCGAACGCCAAGCTCGTCATCGACTTCGACGGCACGGAGCGCACGATCGCGGCGCGGTTCGTCGAAGAGGCGTGACCCGGCCAGGTGAGCGCAACTTGTCCGCCGTACATCTGGCCGCACGTCAACACGACTACGCGTTCCGCCATCCACTGGCTCTCGATGTTTCGTGCCCTACCGGCTTCATTGTCAGGAGCAATGACGGCAATCGTCTGCTCGGCACAGGGTGGCACGAGCAAACATGTAATTCCTTGGCATTTCTCAGGTATACTCTTTGCTCGAGTCGTTCACCATGCGTCGAAATCCATTCATCTTCCAGGTGGCACGCGTGCTCGGTGGGCTCGCGTTTCTCGTTGCGCTGACTGGTTGCACGGCCGGTAGCGTTTCATCGCTCGTGCTTGCCGCGGTCCTCGCGCTCGGTTCCGCCGGGCTCAGCGCGTGCGCCAGCTCGCATTCGAACGTCGATGGCAGCGCTCGAATCGATGGCGGTCAAGACGCGGGTGGAGTCTGGGAATCATGCTGCGTTGACGGCGCGATCACGACTTGTTTTTGTCCCGCAGGCGCTATTTGCAACTACGGATGGTTCGAGAGATGCGGCGATGGGACCTGCGGGATGAATGGCTGCGACGCTGGTGCGCCGCCCACCGAAGACGCGGGAATGTCGACTTGGGAGCCCTGCTGCTCTGGCGGAATGATCACCCTCTGCGAGTGTCCCGCCGGCTTCGCTTGCAACTACGGATGGTTCGAGAGATGCAGCGAGTCCACGTGCGTATCTCCTGGTGAGCAATGTCCCTCAGACCTCGACGCAGGTATTGACGCAGGTTCGATCGAACCTGACGGGACCTGGGAGCCCTGTTGCGTCGAAGAACGTGTGACCACCTGCCTTTGCCCTGCAGGTGCCGTCTGTAACTTTGGCTGGTTTACCCCTTGTAGTGACGGAAGCTGCGTCGCAGCTCCCGGCGGCTCCTGCTGAGACGCAATGCGAGCCATCACTCACGAAGGCGGCATCTTCCGCGCGCTTCACGAAGCCATCACCGGTGATCCGATCGACGTCTCCGATCTCGACCTCACGCGTCATTCGCCCGCGCTGATCGAGCGCGCTCGGCAAACGTGGGAGAGCCGTGTCGTCACCGAGTTTCGCTCGATCCAAATCATGAATCGATTCGTCACCGAGGTCCTCGGTGCAGGAGATCCGCTCGAGGTCTGGGCACCAGCGGTCGATCTCGTCCTCGACGAAGTTCGTCACACTGCGCTCTGTGCTTCTCTCACCCGCGCGCTTGGCGGCACACCACGCTTCCCGGATCCAATCGAGCTGCGTGACCCCGCGCCCTACCTCGATGCGCCGATGGCGCAGCGCGCGATCGCAACTGCGATCACCATGCTCGCCATCAACGAGACGATCAGTGTCTCGTTCATCGAAGACCTCCGCGTTCGCTGCTCCGAGCCGGCCGTCCGCCGTGTCCTCGACGCGACCGTCTCGGACGAAGAAGGTCATCAAGACTTCGGCTGGTCCTATGTGCAGCGCAGCCTCTCACGCTTTCCGATATCGACACTCGGTGATTTCCGGAGACTCGTAGAGACCACCCTTGCACCGCACGATGACGCCGCGGCTCGAGCCCTCCATCACGTACCGCCCACGTCGCGTCATCTCGACGCTCATGAAGAACCCGAGCTCGCGGCCTTGGGCTTGTTCAGCCCAGCACGGCAAGCCCTCATCTATGCGCGCTGCCGAGAAGAGGTGCTCGCGCCCAAACTCCACGCGCTCGGTCTGCGATAGCGCGGAACGTCGCGTTCGGAGGACGAGGGACCAACTTGCGGCTCGCGTTCATTTCGCCTACATCCCTCCGCGCTTGTGGACCACCCCACTCGCTTTCTGACACTTCGACCGGAAGGAGTCTCGTGCGCGCAATCCGTCTCTCCATGATCCTCGCTCTCCTTGGTCTCGGCACTGCATGCGCCGCGCCCTGTGCGTCGAGCGCTCCGCCGAGGGCCGCTGACAGCGCTCCGGCCCCAACGGTCGTCTACGCGCGCCTCCCCAGCGCGACACCGCCGATCCAGCAGCAGCCAGTGATGCCCCAGCCAAGCCTGCGCGCCGCGCTCGAGCAGACGGTCGGCATCGCGAACCTGCGCGTCGACTACAGCAGCCCCGCGGCCCGCGGCCGCCAAGTCTGGGGTGAGGTCGTGCCCGATGGGCAGGTGTGGCGCGCGGGCGCAAACGCGCCGACGCGGATCGAGCTGAGCGAGCCCTCGACGATCTTCGGCTCCGCGGTCCCCGCTGGCGTCTACACGATTCTCGTGATCCCCGGCGGCGCCGAGTGGACCGTCATCTTCAACAGCGATAGCTCTGGACGCGGCTTCCAGGCCCACGACGCGGCGGAGGACGTGGCCCGCGGCACGGTGCGCGTGAGCGACGTGCCGGCGCGCGAGCGCCTGACCTACGCCTTCGATGACACCACCGACACCTCGACGAACCTCGTCCTCGACTGGGCCGGCAAGCGCGTCGCGATCCCGATCACGTTCGACACGGCGGCGCTCGTCGACGCACGCATCGCGGCAACGGTCTCGCAGGCGTGGCGCCTGCACTACAACGCGGGCCGCTATCTGCTCGAGCAGGAGGGGCAGCAGCAGCGCGCCCTCGAGCTGCTCCAGCGCTCTCAGCAGATCGAGGCGACGGCGTGGAACGAGTGGTTCCTCGCGCGCGCCCTCGCGGCGGTGGGGCGCCAGGATGAGGCCCGCGCGCACGCCACACGCGCCCTCGAGCTCGGCGCGACGGACAGCATCTTCACCCAGTTCTACGCACCGCAGGTGCAGGCCGCGCTCGAGGAGTGGCGTTGAGCGTCACGCTCGACGCCATCGCGACTCTCGCCCGGAGGCGCGCGCCGATCGCGCCTCCGGTCCTCGACGTCCTCGAAGCGCAGAACGCCCGCTGGGGCCCGAGCGCCGCGCGACGCGCGCACCTCGACGCGCTCGCCGCTGGCGCGGTCGTGATCGCGACCGGCCAGCAGCTCGGCGTCTGCCTCGGTCCTCTCTATACGATCTACAAGGCCGCCTCGGCGATCCGCCTCGCGCGTGAGCTCGGCCGCATGGGCATCCCAGCGGTGCCGCTCTTCTGGCTCCAAGCCGAAGATCACGACTTCGAGGAGATCCGCACCACACACTTCGTGGCGAACGACGCGCTCGTGGCGGCGTCGCTCCCCGAGCGGCCTGCCGAGCGCGCGCGCGCCTCGATCGCACACGAGCTGGTCGGCGCAGGCATCCGCGATGTCCTCGCTGCGCTCGAGCCCTCGATCTCTGCGAGCTCCGAAGGCGCCGCGTTCTTCGCGCGGCTCTCGTCACACTACCGCCCCGAGGCGACGATGGTCGACGCGTTCGGCGGTCTGCTCGCCGAGCTCTTCGAGCCGCACGGCCTGCTCACGCTAGAGCCGCGCGATCCGGCGCTCGCCACGCTCGCCGCGCCGCTCCATCGCCGCGCGCTCGAGGACCATGCCTCGCTCGCGCGAGCGCTCGTCGCCGAGGCCCAGCGGATCGAGGCCGCCGGCGGTCGCGCGCCGATCGCTCCGCGTCCCGACTGCGCGCTCTCGTTCTTCCATCCCCACGGGCCCCGCGGCGGACGCTTCCGCATCGTCCCGCGCGGCGACGAGCTCGCGCTCTCAGGCTCACCCGAGACGTTCACGCGCGCCGAGGTGCTCGGACGCCTCGAGGCCGACCCGCTCGTGATGAGCACATCGGGCCTCTTGCGCCCGCTGCTCCAGGATCATCTGCTGCCGACCGCGGCCTACGTGGGCGGCCCCACCGAGGTGGCGTACGCCGCGCAGCTCGCGCCGCTCTACCGCCACTTCGACGCCGAGATGGCGCCCTTCGTCCGGCGCGCCAGCTTCGTCGTGACCGGGCCCGAGGATCGCCGCACGCTCGAGGAGCTCGGGCTCGAGCGCGCTGAGCTCGGGGCCGACGAAGCGACGCTCACGCAGCGCCTCGGCAAGTGCGCGCTCGGCGAGCGCCTCGAGCAGCTCGCACAGGCCACGCGCGCCCAACTCGCGGCGCTGGGTCCAGGGCTCGAGGAGCTCGATCCTGGCCTCGGCAAGAGCGTCGACAAGACCGATTCGGCCATCGAGCAAGCGCTCTCCAAGCTCAAGGGGCGGGTCGAGCGCGCGGCGGCGTCCCGCTCGCCCGAGCGTCTCGCCACGCTGCGGCACGTGCGCGCCCAGCTCCGCCCAGGAGGCGCGCCGCAGGAGCGCGTGCTCGGCGTGGCCTCGGTCGCGTCGCTCGGTGTTCGGCGCGTGGTCGACGCGGCCGTCGAGGCCGCGATGGAGGTCTCCACGGGCGGCGCCGCATCGTTCGCCACGGGCGAGGTGGAGTTACGTCTGTGAGACTCTCGATCGGCGTGGTGTGCTTCGCGTCGGTGGGTGGCAGCGGCACCGTAGGTGTCGAGCTCGCGCACGCGCTCGACGCGCGCGGTCATCGCGTCACCGTGCTGTCCACGGCGCGTCCTCCGCGCCTGCGCGCCGACATGCGCTTGCAGCCGATCCCCGCCATCGAGCACCCGCTCTTCACGGACTCGCCCTACGCGCTCGCCCTCGCCAGCACGCTCGCCCTCGCGCACCGCGAGCACGCGTTCGACCTCGTCCACGTCCACTACGGTGTGCCGCACGCCGCGAGCGCGCTCCTCGCGCGTCACGCGCTCGGCCCGAGCGGCCCCGCGATGGTCGTCACGCTCCACGGCAGCGACGTCATCACCTTCGGCGCCGATGAGGGACACCGCGCCATCATCGGCGCGTCGCTCCGCGCTCTCGATGCGATCACGACCCCCTCGCGCTACCTCGCCGAGCGCGCACACGCCGCGTTCGACGTCCGCGCGGACGTCGTCGCGAACTCGGTCGACGGCGCGGTGTTCTGCCCGGAGGCCACGCGTCCCGAGCTCGTCCAAACGCTCTTTGGCGGCGCTGCGAACCACACTCCGACACTCGTTCACGTCTCGAATCTCCGGCCGGTGAAAGCCGCGCTCAAACTCGTGCCGATGATGCTCGCGCTCCGCGACGAGGACGTGCGCCTCGTGATCATCGGCGAGGGTCCCGAGCGCGCCGGGCTCGAGGCCGAGGTGCTCGCGGCAGGGCTCGGACCGCGCGTGCGCTTCGTCGCGCCGCCGCCCAGCGCGGCCGCGCTCGCGGCGTGGGTCGCGTCGTGCGACGTGTTCGTGCTGCCGAGCGAGAACGAGAGCTTCGGCCTCGCCGCGCTCGAGGCGCTCGCGTGTGGCGTGCCCGTCGTGGCGCGCCACGTGGGTGGTCTGCCCGAGGTGGTCCGCGACGGAGTGTCCGGGCTCCTCGTCACGCCGCCGCGCTCGCTCGCCGATGCGGTGCGCGCGCTCCTCGGCGCGCCCGCGATGCTCGACTCGATGCGCAGAGAAGCCGCCTCCGACGCGCGCCGGAGGTTCTCGACCGACGCCTCGACCGAGGGGTACGAGGCCGTGTACCGGCGCGCGCTCTCGCGATGGCGCGGCGCCGCGGCGCGCGACGACGAAGCAGGAGCGGACGATGCCTAGTGTGTGGTTCTTGAGCCTGGCCGGTGTGCTGTCGACGCCTGACGCCGCCCGCCTTCACGACGAGCTCTCGCGCCTCGCGAACGACGTGCGCGTCATGTACGTCGCCGCTCATCCCGACGACGAGCACACCGAGCTCCTCGCGCACCTCGCGGGCGGTCGTCACGCGCAGGTCGTCTACCTCTCGCTCACGCGCGGCAGCGGCGGACAGAACCGCATCGGCGACGAGCAGGGCCCGACGCTCGGCGTCCTGCGCACCGAAGAGCTCCTCGCCGCGCGCGAGATCGATGGCGCCGACCAGCTCTTCACCCGCGCGCTCGACTTCGGCTACTCGAAATCGGCCGAGGAGGCGCTGTCGAGCTGGGGCGAGGACGCGATCCTCGACGACGTCGTCTACGCGATCCGTGCCTATCGCCCGCACGTCATCATCACGCGCTTCCCCGAGACCGGCGACACCCACGGTCATCACCTCGCGTCCGCGAGGCTCGCGCGCCGCGCCTTCTCGATGGCGGCCGATCCGAGCGCGTTCCCCGCGCAGCTCACCGAGGTCAGCCCCTGGCAAGCCGTCCGCCTCGTGCACGACATCCCGCGCTTCATGAGCGCCGGCGCGCCGCCGCCCGAGGGCGCGCTCCGGGTCGACGTGGACGGCTTCCACGCGCGACGTGGTCTCTCGCACGGCGAGATCGCCGCGCTGAGCCGGAGCCAGCACCGCAGCCAGGGCTTCGGGACCCAAGGTCGGCGGGGCACGTCGGTCGTGTGGATGATGCACCTCGAGGGCGCGCGCGCCGAGCGCGACCTGCTGGAGGGGATCCCGAGCGGCTGGAGCGAGCTGCCCGGCGGCGCGGGCCTTCAGCGAGCGATCGTGAGCGCGCGCGACGTGTTCGATCCAGGCCATCCCGAGCGCACGGTGCCGGCGCTCGTGCGGGTGCGGCGCGCGCTGCTCGCGCTACCAGAGAGCCCCGCGCGAGACCTCCGACTGCGCGCGATCGATCGCCTCATCGTCGGGTGCGCAGGCCTCTTCGCCGACGTGCGCGCGGAGCAGGCCGTCGTGCGCCCTGGCGACGCGCTCGAGCTCACGCTCGAGGTGCTCGCGCGCTCGCCTCTGCCGGTCCGGCTCGAGGGCGTCCACGTCGACGTCGCGAGCGATGTGGGCAGGCGCACCGTCTCACGCGACGCGAGCGATGCCGCGATCGAGCTGCGCGAAGGCACGCCCTCGACACGGGCGATCGCGATCGAGCTCCCGGTCGACGCGCCGCCGAGCGTGCTGCCATGGCTGCGGCACGACCCGCTGCCCGGCCAACACATGACCGATGGCCCGGCGCGGATCGCCGCGTGGCCCGAGGCTCCGCTCGCCGCGACGCTCGAGCTCACGATCGACGGCGAGCGCATCGCCGTGAGGCGCGCGGTGCGCCACGTGCGCGCCGATCCTGTGCTCGGCGAGCGCGCGCGCGAGGTCGAGATCCACCCCGCGCTCCTGCTCACGCCCGCGCGCCCGGTCGCCCTCGCGGCGCCGGGCGGAGCGACCACGGCGCGCTTCACCGCGCGCGGCGCGCCGGGGCGCTACGAGGTCGCGCTCGAAGTGCCCGAAGGGTGGACACGACCGGCGTCCCAGACGCTCGAGCTCGGCGCTTCCGGCGAGGCCGAGCTCACGTTCGAGCTGCGCGCGAGCCCTGATGCGCGCGCAGGCGTCGCGCAGCCCACGTGGAGACTGAGCGGTGAAGGCGCGTTCGCGCCAGCGCTCGAAGCGCACCTCCTCGATCATCCGCACGTCCCCGAGCGGGCCGTGCTGCTCCCCGCGCGGACCCGCCTCGTCCAGGTCGCGCTCCGCTCCCTCGAAGGCCAACGCTTTCGCGTCGGCTACGTCGAGGGCACGGGGGACGGCGTCGCCGCTGCGCTCACCGAAGCCGGCGTCGAGGTCGCCCTGCTCACGCCCGCGCAGCTCGCGGGCGACCTCGCGCGCTTCGACGCGATCGTCTTCGGCGTGCGCGCGTTCAACCGCGATCCGGCGCTCCACGCGCGCGTGCCCGCGCTCCTCGCGTACGCCGAGCGAGGCGGCACCGTCATCGTGCAGTACCAAACCGCCAACCGGCTCGAAACGTTGAGCGGCCCGATCGGCCCCGGCACCCTCGCGATCGGCCGCGGTCGCGTCACCGACCAGAACGCGACCGTCGAGCTGCTCGCCCCCGAGCACCCCGCGCTGCGCACGCCGCACGCGATCACGGCGAGCGACTTCGAGGGCTGGGTGCAGGAGCGCGGGCTCTACTTCGGCGAGCGCTGGGGTGGCGAGCACACGCCGCTCCTGCGCATGAGCGATCCCGGCGAGCCACCGCAAGACGGCGCCCTCCTCGTCGCCGCCCACGGCGCCGGACACTTCGTCTACACCGGGCTCTCGTTCTTCCGGCAGCTCCCTGCCGGCACGAGCGGCGCCTATCGCCTCTTCGAAAACCTCATCGCCCTCGGCACGCCCGGGGCCTCGGATGCCATGTCTCACACGCCCGACGAACAAGCCCCCACCGCGAGCACCGACGAACCGCCGCCCTTCGGCGGAACGTGGACCCGCCTCTACATCGGCGTCGCCACGACGCTCGGCGTGCTCATGGCGCTCTTCTTCTGGATCGGTCGTCGGTTCGGATGACCGCGCTCGACTGGCTCGTCCTCGGCGGCACGCTCGGCGTGATCGCCGTGTGGGGCGTCTACAAGAGCCGCGAGGTCCGCACCGCCGAGGCGCACCTGCGCGATCGGGAGCTCGGCTGGGTCGGCGTCGGGCTCTCGGTGATGGCGACCCAGGCCAGCGCGATCACGTTCCTCTCGGGGCCGGGTCAGGCGTTCAACGACGGGATGGGGTTCATCCAGATCTACCTCGGGCTGCCGCTCGCGATGATCGTCGTCTCGGCGCTGATGGTGCCGGCGTACTTCAAGCTCCAGGTCTACACGGCCTACGAGTACCTCGAGAAGCGATTCGACCTACGGATGCGCCTGTTCGGCGCTGCGCTCTTCCTCGTGCAGCGCGGGATGGCCGCCGGCATCACCATCTACGCGCCCGCCATCCTCCTGGCCTCGGTGCTCGGCTGGTCGCTCTCGGCGACCAACATCGCCATCGGCCTCACCGTGATCGTCTACACGGTGACCGGCGGCTCGCGCGCCGTCGGGCAGACCCACAAGCAGCAGATGGCGGTGATCCTCCTCGGGATGCTCATCGCGGGCTACCTCATCTACGCGGGCCTGCCCTCGTCTTTGGGACTCGGAGACGTCGCGGCGGTCGCGGGCGCGACGGGCCGCATGCAGATGCTCGACCTCGAGTTCGATCCGACGACTCGCTACAACGTCTGGTCCGGGCTCCTCGGCGGGTTCTTCCTCTCGCTCTCGTACTTCGGCACCGATCAGTCGCAGGTGCAGCGCTACCTCAGCGCCTCGTCGATGGGCATGAGCCGCATGGGGTTGCTCTTCAACGGCGTGCTCAAGATCCCGATGCAGGTCGCGATCCTCTTCGTGGGGATCCTGCTCTTCTCGTTCTACGCCTTCCGCCCCGCGCCCGTACTCTTCGACGGGCCGATGATGGACCGGCTCCGCGCCGAGGAGGCGACCGAGCTCAGCGAGATCGAAGCGGCGTGGCAGAGCGCGTGGACCGAGCGGCGCGACGCGGCCGAGCACTTCGTCGCGGCGCGCGGCACGGAGGACGAACCCACACGACGCGCGGCGCTCGTGGCCGCCGTCGACCGCACCGACGCCCTGCGTGCCGACGCGCTCCGGCTGGCCCAGCGCACCCAGCCGGACGCGCGCGAGGACACCGACTTCGTGTTCCTCCACTTCATCCTGCACCACCTGCCGGCGGGCCTCGTGGGGCTCCTCATCGCGGTCCTGCTCTCGGCCGCGATGTCATCGACCTCGAGCGAGCTCAGCGCGCTCGGCACCACGACCACGATCGACTTCTACAAGCGCCTCGTGAAGCCCGACGCGACCGACGCCGAGGCCCTCCGCGCGTCGCGGATCTTCACCGCGCTCTGGGGGCTCATCGCGCTCGCGTTCGCGAGCTGGGCGTCGCTCTTCGACAACCTGATCGAGGCGGTGAACATCCTCGGTTCGGTCTTCTACGGCACCATCCTCGGCATCTTCCTCACC
>CAYZTA010000071.1:0-26094 GCA_964481145.1 uncultured Sandaracinus sp. | reverse complement strand
CATGCCCGGTGAAGTCGCCACCTTCACGACTCCAGCGAGACTTGGATTTTCGTGAGCTCGAGAGCCTTCAAAAGAAAACCTCGGAATGCGTATGACACGCATTCCGAGGTCTCGTGATTCAAATCAGAGCTTGATCAGAGGTTACTCATTGAACCGCGTAAGGAGAACATATTCATATTCTCCCGATGGCATTGTCGCTTTGTCCGCCAAACGAATACAGGACGAAGTCAATGATCCGCTGAGCTCCAATTGACTACCGTCTATTTTGTTAACAAAAGAAATCGGATTCCAAGCATCCGGATTGTTCGCATAACGATAACCGCTACACATCTGGGCCTCAGACACCGTCGAGCAGTCGATTCGAACGCTTCTACGACGACTATCCCAACTTCTTCTCGAATCCTCCAGCTCGAGCACGATATCGTCTCCATGAACTGCGAGTAGGATATTTCCGCGCCCAATCGTAATAGGTTCGCCCCAGGCTCCGCAACCAGTCACATCGTTGCAAGGTCGCGAACGTCTCTGCATCATGTATTCTCCAATCACTACCTCCCTCGCCCCCGGCTCGAAGAACGCCAGCGCTTCTTCTTTCGTCATCGACGCGCCCGTGCAGCTGTTTGGGTCGAAAGGATCGTTCGTCACGACCGGCTCTTCTTCCTCCTCGGAATAGCCATTGGCATCCGCATACGCGAGAAGCTTGGCAAACACGACCGGGCCGACATACGGCACCGCGTCCAACTCGGCGAGCGTATCGAAGCGCTCGTCATCCGACGTCCCTGCGATCCCATCATCGCCAAGACGATAGGCCACGATATTCTGAGCCGCTCGGCGGTCGAGCCCCACGCCTCCTTGCCGCGTCGAGTCGTCGAGAACATCCAAACTCGTCTCGTTGGCCACCCGAAGAACACCCCGCGCCTCCGGGCTGCCATCTTCGATACCATTGCCGTCTTCTTTGCCCCCAGCGACGAACGAGTCGTGTTCACCGTCGACGAGGTCCGGGTCCACACCCGCGCATCCAGCGAATGACGCCAAGCCAAGAGTGAAGACCAGCGGCTGACTCGCCATTTTGATCGAATCGAAAACCCTCATACCTACCCCTTTTGGGACCCAGCGACACACATTGTGCGACGGGCCTACCTTTCGTTTGTGGAGACAGGTGAGATCCGTCGTGAGAAAACGCATTCAGCGGACAGGACATCCCAATTGGGAAAAATGGCAGCCGAGGCTGAAGTGACCATCAAGGGCGGCAGGCACAATCGCAAGCGGCGCCGCTATTTCGAGCTTCACTCAAGGTCGAAGGGACGATCGGCGGAAGGAACGTGAGCATTGGTGCCTCGACATTGAGATTCTTGACGGAGATGTCCCCTGGCTCAGCGCGAGCGGCTCAGCTCAGCCGGGCGCGAGGGTTTGCTCAGCCGGCGAAGGGCAACGAGAGTTGTCGCGGGTCGATGCGGAGCGGGGCCGGCTTGGGCGGAGGCGCTCTGGCGATTCCGAACTCGGAAAGAACACGAGCGGCGTGGTCTTCGTCTTTTGCGACTTCGATGATGCGCATTCGCCCGGTGCACTTCGGACAAACCATGACGTCGAGTGCGAAAACGCGCTTGAGGAGCCAGGACCACGGATGTCTCGAGGGCTCGGGCGGTGGAGCGAGATATCCCGCTTCATCCGGCCTGAAGAGTGGCAGTTGAGTCCCTTTCTTGATGGGCTTTTGGGGAACGACCTCGGCGCGGACTTTGGCGTTGGCGGCGAAGACGCCGTGATACCTCAACATGTGAAATCGAGGCGGCGGGACGAGCGCGGCGAGACGAGCGATGAAGTCCAAGGGCTCGAGCAAGACGGTTTCGGTGCCGTCTTTCCACCGCTTCTTGAAGCGGTATCGCAGACGACTATCGCCATGCTCTTCGAGGCGCTCGAGCGCGAGCGGGGGACGAGCGATGTAACGGCAAACGCGCTCGAGTCGATTTCGATCGCGACCATCGATGGCGACTCCAGCGTGGATATTTACGCCGTCGAATTCGACATGGGAACCATTCGAGTCGGAAGAGACGAGATGGAGTGTGCGACCGAGTTTGCTCGTACGCTGCCCAGCACGCTCACCGATGAGCACGAGGTCTGCGGCGGATGCACCCGCGCACGAGGCAAGCACCGGCTCTTCATTCGCGAACACGTCTTCATCCGCGCCATCGAATGAGCGCCCGTGACGTGCAAGGACGGCGAGGAGACCTGCATGAGTAAGGCGAACGACATCTTGGATATCTTCGGCATTTGGCGTCGGAAGCGCGTGAAAGACGAGTCCTCCTGCCGCATCGCGCACGTACACTCCGTCGATCGCGAGAGTATGAGCATGGACGTTGAGACGGAGGGCCGAATCGCTTCGCTGGATGAACGTCACTGCGCCGGTGAACGCGTCTTCCATGCTGCGAAGACCAAGAAGTTTCTTCGCGCGGCGACGCAGCGAGCGCATCAGTGAAGAGACGAATGCTTCGAGCACGTCTGCGCACAGACGGCTGTCATAGGCGAGAGCCGTGCGCAGGCGCCATGGAAGGCTGCATACCCACTGCCGGACCGGAACCTCCGGAAGCACATCGTCCACAAGATGCGTCGCCACATCGGACATACGCCGCGCGGTGCAGCCTCGAGCGCAGCGATGTCAGCGGCCCGCCCCATCGTGCGGAGCGGGTTTCCGATCAGGTTTCCGAGCTCTTGTTCGATGCGTTCTCGCATTCGTCTACTTGGTCCCCGTTCCCTCGAGCAGCACGGCGACGCCTTGGCCGACGTCGACGCAAAGAGTGGCAAGGCCATAGCGCGCCCCGCGCTTCTGCATTTCATGCGCGAGCGTGACGACGATGCGCGCGCCGCTGCTGCCAATGGGGTGGCCCAATGCGATGGCGCCGCCATTCACGTTGACCTTTGCAGGATAGAGGCCGAGCTCACGAATGCACGCGAGCGATTGCGCGGCGAAGGCTTCATTGAGCTCGATCAAATCGATTTGATCGGCGCGCAAACCGGCGCGTGCGAGCACTTTGCGCACGGCGGGGATCGGTCCGATGCCCATCACGTTCGGATGCACTCCCGCACTCGCGCTCGCGATGATACGCGCCAAAGGCTTTACGTTATTCGCCTTCACCCACGCGCCCGAAGCGAGCAAGAGCGGAACTGAGGCATGTTATCCACGACTTGGGCATGTCCTATCCACAAAGGGCCACATCGCGATCGACTACACGAGCTACGACGAGCTCGATCGCTTGCTCGCGAGACTCGTGCAGATTAAGCAGACGGCGATGAGTGTCGAGTTCGACTCCTTCCGCAATCCGGTCAAGCCGGTCTGGCGCTCGTTCCATACCTGATCGGCGGCTTCGCGCTAGCGATCATCGGCCTCGTGTTCTTCCTTCGACCGACTGGCCGGAGCACGCTTGTCGATGCACAAGAGGAGCTGGCGACCATCCGCACGCTGCTTTGCAGCGTGCACGACGCGATCGGCGCAAGCCCACCCCGGCTCCGAAGCCCCGGCGAGCCGCTCGTCCTCCCAGGCCGCGTCTATCTCACCGACGCGCACTTCTCGCAGCCCCGTGAGCACTCGAACACCGAAGTGGTGGATCTCGCGGTTCTCCGTGAGATCTGCGAAAGCGGATACCCTCATGGAAGCAGGACACGGCTATTCTCCTCGGTAATCGACGAACTCTACGTCGACCCTGGATCGGGGATTGCGGGCTACGAGGTGGACGGCGTCATGATGGCGATCAAGGTGCTCCGGCGCACACGCTACCTTCTCGTCACGCGCGTCGACCACGAGCGCGAGAGCGGCGTGCGCGACCGTACGGGCCTCCATCCCGGCGAGATTGAGGGCGCCCTCTGGCTCTTCCGCCTCGCGGGCGCTGAGCCGCTTGGCGGCCTCACCTTCCGCCTCGCGGCGCCGAGCACCGCATTCTTATACGTTCGCCGATACGCGGACGACGACGAGATCTTGCGCGCTGCTCGCTCCAACGCGAGCCGCTTCTACGAACGCGTCATCGTGCGCCGCCTCGCCGAGGACGGAGTCACCCTCGATGCGCACGACTTCTGAGCGCTGCGGGCCAGATCGTTTCGGCGGGGAACGAGAGTTGTCGGGGATCGAAACGGCGCGGGCCGACCTCGGCGGGGGCGCTCGGGCGTTGATTCCGAGCTTGGGCGGCAGCGAGCGGCTTTGGCCGTTCAACGCGTATGGATGGACATCGATCCGCATGATCGCCCCCGATCATGAGCAGCACGCACACCCCTCAAGACCAGAGCATCGGCTCGAGTTCGAGCTCGACGTCGAAGCGCGCTCGCACCTGCGCCCGCACCTCCTCTGCCAACGCGAGCAGCTCACGCGTCGTGCCACCTCCATGGTGAACGAGCGCGAGCGCATGCACGGTCGAGATGCCCACCGGACCGCGCTTCGTGCCCTTCTTCATCCCAGACTGCTCGATGAGCCATCCGGCCGCGAGCTTGGTGCGGCCATCGCGTTGTTCCCACCGCGGCATCGCGGGGTGCTTGCCAGCAAGCGCGTCAGCCACCTCGCGTTCCACGATCGGATTCGTAAAGAACGAACCCGCACTGCGACGATTGGGATCATCCGGATCGATCACCATCGACTTTCGACGTCGCAACGCGATCACAGCATCACGAACGGACGCGAGAGTCCTTGGTCCATCTTCGAGCGCGCGTTCGAGCTCGGCGTAGGACACTTTGGGCGCCGCGCCTTCACGGAGCGCGAACATGACCGAAAGCACGATGTAGCGCTCGGGCTCGCGCTTGAACGCGGAGTCACGGTATTCAAAACGGCAAAATTCATGTGAAATTTCGACCATTTCGAGCGTTTGGCGATCGAGCGCCCGCACCTTCGTGATGGTCTCCGAGACGTCCTGCCCATAGGCGCCGATGTTTTGAATCGGCGCGCCGCCGACAAGTCCCGGAATGCCGCTCAAGCACTCGAGGCCCGCCAGATTGGCGGCCACCATCCGCCCCACGAAGGGATCCCATGGCTCACCTGCCGCGGCCTCTACGAGCACACGATCACCCTCGCGAACGAGCGTCACACCGCGATTTCGAATCGCGATGACGAGCCCGTCGAAGCCTCGATCGGAGACGACGAGGTTCGAGCCGCCACCGAGAATCGCAACTCGCAGCTCCTGGTGACGCGCCTCCAAAAGAAGCGGCGCAAGAAGCTCCAAATCTTCTACGTGAACGAAGAGCCGCGCAGGGCCACCAAGCTCGAGGGATGTGTGCCTCGAGAGCGGCTCGCCCACAAGAGCCTGGCCGAGCGCGGCTTCGCTCACGAACGCCTCTCGATGCGCTCCATCCCGCCCATGTACGGGCGCAATGCTTCGGGCACGGTGATGCTGCCGTCGGCCTGCTGGTTCTGCTCGAAGATCGCGACGAGCGTCCGCCCGATCGCGAGGCCGGAGCCGTTCAACGTATGCGCGAGGATGGGCTTTCCTTTCGCCTCTTCGCGATACCGAATCTTCGCACGGCGCGCTTGATAATCGCCAAACCAAGAGCAGCTCGAGATCTCGCGATACGCGCTCTGTCCAGGCAACCACACCTCGAGGTCGTAACACTTGCGCGC
This sequence comes from uncultured Sandaracinus sp., assembly GCA_964481145.1. GTDB lineage: Bacteria > Myxococcota_A > Polyangia > Polyangiales > Sandaracinaceae > Sandaracinus. The sequence continues at coordinate 20,507 of CAYZTA010000071.1, read as the reverse complement.
ATTGGCGCTGAGGTCGCCCGCACAGAGCTCGACGGTGCGGTAATGAAGACCGAGCGCTTCCAGCACACGCTCCGCATGAGTACGAAGGAGCTCGAGCTGCTCGAGCCCTTGATCCGCCTTACAGAAACGCACGAGCTCGATCTTGTCGAACTGGTGTTGGCGGATGAGGCCGCGCGTGTCTTTGCCGTACGTGCCCGCTTCCGCGCGGAAACACGCTGTATAAGCGCAATACGCCTTCGGGAGCGCGCCCGGCTCGAAGATCTCGTCGCCGTGATAGTTCGTGACCGGCACCTCGGCGGTCGGCGCGAGATAAAGAACGTTGGCGGCTCTCTCCTCTTCGCTCGCGTCGTCCGCAAGCTTCTCCGTCCGCTGCGTACGAAACATGTCGGCCGCGAATTTCGGTAGCTGCCCCGTGCCGCGCATCGCCGATGCGAGCACCAACGCGGGCGGCCAAATCTCGGTGTATCCGTGCTCGTTCGAGTGCAGATCCATCATGAACTGCAAGAGAGCGCGTTCGAGCCGCGCCGCGGCGCCCACGAGCACCGTGAAACGCGCGCCGCTGATCTTCGCAGCGCGCTCGAAGTCGAGGACGCCGAGCGCGCTCCCGAGATCATGGTGATCCTTCGGAGTGAACGAGAACGTGGGCTTGTCGCCCCAGACTTTGCGAACGACATTGCCGCTCTCGTCTTGGCCATCGGGAATGGACTCGTGCGGCAGATTGGGCACGCCAAGGAGAACATTCTCGAGCTCGGCGGCAACGCGATCCTGAACGACCTCGAGCTCTTTGATGCGATCCCCGAGCGTCCTGAGCGACTCGCGACGCTCGGCAAATTCGGCGCTCTTCTTGTCGGCGACCTTGGCCATCGCCGCGCTGGCCTCGTTGCGCTCGGCGCGCAGGCGCTCGATCTCGGTGATCGTGCGAAGGCGTTCGGGCGCGAGCTCCGCGATGCGATCGAGCGACGCAGCGGCTGCCCTACCGCGACGGGCGAGCATGGCGCGGGTTTCATCGAGATGTTCTGTGACCCAACGAAGATCGAGCATGGCGCGCGAGACATACCACGGGTGACAGACAATGGCCGTCGTGTAGGATGCGCCACCGGCATTTTTCGGGGATACGAGGAGACAAAGTGCAGAAAGCGCGGAATACGGGGCTCGGGCTCGAGAGCGAGGAGCTGCGGACTGCACTTCGTGATGCGCTCAAGGGAAGCGATGCGCGCTTCTGCGACTTGCTCGCGCGCCACGGTGGACTGCCGGGCCCGCGCCCGAATCTCACGCTTGGCGCTGCGATCGGAGATTCGCTTTCGCAAGAAGGAAAGAGCGCACGGGCGTTGCTCGAACGCCTGGCGAACGATCCGGCCAAAGTCGATTCTCCACGCGCATTTCTTCCGATGGCCGCGGCGTATGGCTACGTCGCGCGGCTCGAAAGCGATGCGGGCGATGCTTGGAACGGCGTGTTCGAGCTCTGCGCCGATGATCGTACCCCCGTACGCTCAGCATTGATTGCAGCCTTGACGGCCTGGGCACATAGCCCTGGACACCTCGATGCGCTCATCACTCACGCGGAGGAGTGGCGGGACGAACGCGATCGTGAACATCGCGACGCGGCGATCGCGATCACCTTCGACGTACTTTCCGAGAAACAAGCCCTCACGGCTTCAGACGATCGACCTCGGCTGCTCTCGTGGATGAACGAGGCGCTCGTACGACTCGCGGATGCGCCACGTGCAGCCGAACGCTCACCTGCGAGGCGCGTGGCGCTCGGGGCATTGCCGGGTGCGCTCTCAGCGATCGGAATCGCATTTCGTGGCACTCCGGATGGATTCGAGTGGTTGATCGAGCGCTGCAAAGAAGCGAAGCACCCTGATCTACGAGCCGTCTTCGACAAGGCGATCGATCGTTTGCGCGGGGGCGACACCGGACTTCCGAGCTCGAGCATCGATCAGCTGCGACAAGCGCTCGCCTCCTCGGCGAAACCACCACGCGATCCGAGCCGGATTCGCGAGGGCACGGGCCGCGGAAAGAAAGGCGAGCGCCGCACCCGATGATCAAAGCTCCCCGATGCGCGACATGAAGCACGACATCAGCTCGCGTGCACCTTCGTGCGACAATCGCGGCGGCGTATATGCAAGCGTGAATGTCACCGAGAGTGGCAACGCGGTGATGGTCAATCCGATGCCGGGCTGACGCGGCAATGCGCTCAAACAATAAAGCTGCTCCGGAAGAGTCGACTCTGGCAGATGAATTCCATCGGCCACTCGGATATGGCTAAACAAAAACGAATAGCGGAATGCATTGCGGCTCTGATCGACCGCGCGAAACAGCGCACGAAATGCGGCGGGCGGGAGTGCGCGTCCGAGCACCGCGAGCATCAATGGAGTCGTGAGCACGCGATTCAACTCGCGCTCTTTCTTCGAACGTGCACTCACCCGTAAGGCGAGCTCGGGTGAATCGATATCGTCTCGGTCGTACTCAGTCTCGAGCGCACCGAAATAATTGTGCATCGCCCCACCCGCACCGACGTGACTGCGCAAATCCATCGGAACGAGCGCCGTAAAAGGCTCTTCGGGCATCCCACGCAGCGTGCGCCAATCTGCCGCTGCACGGAGCCAAGCGCTGAGTACGAGATCGTTTCGCGTGCAGCCAATCCCGCGCGCCTGCACCCCGAGCAGAGACCATCGCTCACGCGAGACCCGCGTCACGAGCGCATGGGTCTCCGTGGCCACCGCCTCACGTCGCTCGAGCAAACTGGCCGAACGTGTTCCAAAACGCGGCGCGCGCCATGCGCTTCGGATCGCGAGCTTCATGGCGAAGAGAGGACCACGATGAAAAAGCAACGACGCAAACCCTGGATCGCGAGACTCGATGGGCTCAGGAGACGGAATGCCAATGCCGCGCGCACGATCGTAGTGACGCATGAGCGCATCGAGCAAGATCATCGCGCCCATTCCATCGGTGGCGCTGTGATGCAGCGTCATCACGAGCTGATACCCTCCACCGATCCGCGGTGCATGAAGCACTCGGATCGGCGCTTCTCTCGCGAGGTCGAAAGGACGCTGATACCAACCAAACTCGCCGAGCTCGATGGGCTCTCGTAGCCACTGCACCGTCGCGGCGGGCGCCGCGACGAAACGAGCCATTCCGAGCGGGGCTTCACGCACCAACGTGCGAAGCACTGGAACTTCGGCTTGGAGCATCGCAAGCGCACGCGTCAGCGCGAGACGTTCGAAGGGAGCACGCGTCTCGAGCACGTGATGGGTGGTCATCGATCGACCGGGATACGACTGCGCCACGAGCGCCCGATCCATCCATCGAATGGGCACCATATCCGGACTCAGCCGCGAGATCGCGAGCGCAGCGATCCCCGAAATAGAAAGAATGATCGGCCCACCCCCTGCCCCCATGTGCAAAAGACCGAGGACCGTCGAGAGTCCGATCAACCAGCCGAGACAACATTGCGTCGGCGACGACGCGAGCCGAACGAACGTGAATCCCACGATCACCAACGAAACGAGGGGGCTCTTTGGAATTCCCATCAGCGCGAACACGAGCACTGTAACGGCAAACACGCGCACAGCTCGACTGAACGCATCGAAGCGCGTGACTTCGCTCGCGGTGAGCGCAGAGTCGGGTAAGCGGCGCGCACGCACCGCGCTGACGCCGAAGGAATCGAGCTCTCTAGATGGCATGCTGTGACCGAAAGAGCAGACAAACACCCCCAGCGTTACACGAGTCGTTACGCACCCTGAAAATGCAGCGTTTCTCCATGGCGGCTCACGACGGCGGAAAGACTGTGGGTAGCCACACTGCGGCAGCAAGAGCGACAAGCACGTAGAGAATTACCAACAAGAGAAGGAAGCGACGTCGCACGAGCATCGGTGCAGAACGCGGCACACTCTCGATGAGCACAGCACGCACCTCATCTGCTCGCGGTCCAAGACACGGTATCGCCACGACGGCACCGCTCACGTGTTCGAGAAGAATTAGCGGGTCTTCCTGCGCCAGACCAGCAATTGTTTCGTTTGGCCAATATGTACGAGCCCCTTCCTGCTCGAGCAGAACACCATCGTTGCGTATGTAAACGCGACTATCTTTGCGCGTACGTTCTGCTCGATACTGCACCCAAAACAGATGGCCGGCGCGCGCGAGCACGAAGAGACCGCTGACGATCAACACCTTCGCGTGTGGCCACAAAGGAATTGCGAGCGCGAGACTGATGCCGCCCACCGCAGACAAGAAGAGCACGAACGGACCTCTTTGGGCGCGTGGAACGACGGCAGCAACGGTCGCCGGTACTTCGACAATCAATCCCTCGTCAGGATTTTGGGGGAAGTCAGGACCGATTGGGGTGAGCATGATCCGACTCAGTCAGAACGAGGTTGCGAGAAGCGCGCGGCGCACCTCGGGTCGCTGTGAGAAGGTCCGTGGCAAGGTCAAAAGCGGAGCTCCGTTGCGCAATAGAACAAAGCATCCAACCTGATTGGTCATGACTTGGATGGTGCGCCATTCGACGCGAACCACTTGCGAAACCTCTTCGATCTCGAGCTCGTCTCTCAAGAACCGCACATTCGCCTTCCAACGAGTCGATGACCATCTCATCCCCAAAGCCACGAAGAGCAGCGGCAAAACAAACCCCACGCCGAGCCCATAGGGCTCGGCATAGGCGAGGGCCACGGCAACCAGCACGACGCTACCGAACAGCATGGGGCGCTCCCATCCGGTCGGCGCCGGTTCTTCGATTTGGAAACGAAGGCTCTTCGTTCCATTGATGGATGGACGACGTAGGTTCCCCATGGGCGTCGAAGAAGGGATAGCACGAACTCCACGAGACGGCTCCGTCGATGCATTTGGGTTGCATATGCGTCCGAGACAGCCAGGATGGAAGACGTAACGCATATCTGAGTGGATATGATCTGGCCACTTCTCGAGGATGAATCGATGACGGTATCGAATGCGCAGGGCACACGCAGTTGGCTTGCTGCGCTCGCGGTTCTGTCACTCGTGGCATGCACAGAATCTCCACCTGCCGCGAGCGATGCCGGTCGTGAAGATGGTGCTTATTTGATCGATGGAAGTACCCTTTATGACAGCGCACTCGATGCAACGCTCGGAGATGCGATGCTCGAAGGTGATTCAGGTGCGGATGCGAGCTTCGAATACGATGCGGGCCCTCTCGGCTGCCTCGAGCCGACCTCCACGCGAGGTGCACCCATCGATCGACTCGAAGATGCCATCGGCACGGCCACTGTCGTGATCGAAGATCCCGATGCGTGCAGACGTCGCTACGAGCTCAGCTCGACGGCCGCGCGACGCACCGAAGAGCTCGCCAATCCTCGCATCATCGTGGAGCACGAAGATGCGCCCTCGGTGCGCACGGGCAATCATCTCTTCGATGCGCTCCACGCGCTCGCGATCGAAGAAGCGCACGAGAACAGCGTCGGCGTTGTGCGCGATTATGCATTTGATGAAGGCCGTCCCCTTCCCTGCGGCGGCGATCACGGTTGTTTCGAGACGGGTCGTCTTTGGAACTACGTGTGGACGCGCGATATCGCGTACTCGGTCGATCTCGGGCTTGCCGCGCTCGACCCGCGGAGGTCGATGGGCTCGCTCGATTTCAAAACGTCGGAGCGGCGCGGCGGGGGCGGGCTCGAAATCGTCCAGGACACGGGCACCGGTGGTTCGTGGCCGGTGTCCACCGATCGTGTCGCGTGGGCGCTCGGCGCCGCGGAGCTTTTGCCGTGGCTCTCCGAGCCCAACCGCTCCGCATTTCAAACGAGAGCGTGGCTCGCCATCCACGGCACGATCGAACGCGACCGCCGGACGATCTTCGATCCTCGCGACGGTCTTTACCGAGGCGAGCAATCCTTCCTCGATTGGCGTGAACAGACTTATCCAAGCTGGGTCAGCGGCGAGCTCGCGCATATCGCGATGAGCAAGACGCTCTCGACGAATCTCCTTCATTTGCGCGCGATTGAAATCGCGTCGGATCTCGCGAACACACAAGGCGATTCGGCCAACGCGTCGCGGTACCGCGCATGGGCCGATGCGCTTCGAACCGCGATTCACACGCATTTTTGGCTCGAAGAGGAAAGCCTCTTTTCGACGTTCATCACGACCGACCTCGATCCAACCCCTGTTCGACACTTCGATCTTCTTGGCGAGTCTCTCGCCATCCTCATGAACGTCGCGAGCGAAGACGAAGCCAAGCGCATTCTTTCGACCTACCCTCATCTGGGTCCAGGGGCAGCGCCCGTCGTCCATCCGCAACAGCAACACGTGCGCATCTATCACAATCGTGCGGAATGGCCGTTCGTGACTGCATATCTACTTCGAGCGGCACGACATGCACGCCACGACGCGGCGGGCGATCGCGCCGTGCACTCACTCATGCGAGGGGCCGCGCTCAATTTGTCGAACATGGAAAATCTCGAAATCGCCTCGGGCAGGCCTTGGCTCAACGACGGAGACGCGAGCGGGCCCGTGGTCAACTCCGAGCGACAGCTCTGGTCCGTCGCCGGATACCTCGCGATGGTCCATCACGTGATCTTCGGAATCGAAGCGGAACGCGATGAGCTCCATCTTCGTCCGTGGATCACGGCCACGACGCGGCGCGAAATCTTCGGAAGCACCGACGAGATCATCCTTCGGAACTTCGAGTGGCGCGGACATTCATTCGATCTCGTCGTGCATCTTCCAGAAGCCGAAGCGGCTGGATTCCAAGTGACCAGGATCGAAGTCGATGGCCGAGATGTCGGCGATCGCGCAATCACCGCCGCGGATCTCCTCCCGCACTCGAGAATCGATGTCGAGTTGGGCCCGAGCGACGCTGGCGAGACCACCCTCACGATGCTCGACGCGAGCGATTGGCGCGCGGTGTATGGGCCGAGGGCACCGACCCTCCATACGATTGCGACGGAAGCCTCACGCGTCAGGATCTCATTCGCACACCCCGAATCGCCCGATGACGTCGAGCTGTCGGTCTACCGCGATGGCATCCGGGTCGCTTCTGATTTGCCAGGCACCACGACGAATTATCTCGACGAAGCGACCGACGCCGACTCGATCACTCATTGTTGGGCGATCGAATCATGTTTCGTCAGCACCCGCACATGCTCTCAGCACTCCGCGCCAATGTGCAACTGGGGGCCCAACACCGAGCGCGTTCAGGTCTTCGACGCGGCGACCTTCCAAGCCACAGGAGGTGCCGCCGTGACGGAGTACGGTCGTTTTCATTATCAAGCATGGGGCGATCCCGGTCATCGCTTCGAGACACCCGTCTTCACCGCGCCCACGAGCGGCGAATATCTTCTGCAAGCGCAATACGGCAACGGCGGACCCACCGATACCGGCATCACCGCCGCCATCCAACGCGTCCTCGTCGAGGACATGGCAACCCACGAAATCACCGCCGAAGGCGTGCTCGTGATGCCCCACATGGGCTCATGGGAACGCTGGGGCGAAAGCTCGCTCGCCCACGTCCATCTGGACCGCGGGCGTTCGTATCGTTTCATCATTCAAGGCGACGACGACACGGTGAACATGAGCGCCTTCCAACACTTCTCGGATTACACGGCGGGGACGGGCGGCCGAAATGGCGCGTTTCAACGCGTGAACATCGCTGAGCTGCGAATCCTCAACCTCGCTCGGGAATAGTCTCCAGCGCACAGGCATAGAGCGCATCGACATCGAACGAAACCTCGAGCGCTCTGAGGACGACATGACCTCCAAGGCAAACGTCCTCGTAATGCCATCCCGTAGATTCGCGCGTGTAGATTTCGACGCGAGCCTCCTTCTGAGACACCAGCACATAGTGCTTGAGCGACGGGATTCTCTGATAGTGGGCCCACTTATCGCCGCGATCATCGCGCTCGCTCGTATCGGATAGCACTTCGACGAGAACCGTCGGGTTGATCACAGCATCAGCGTCGTCGCGGGCTCGTTCGATACGCTCGCAGACCACGGTGATGTCGGGGTACGTGGAACGTCCGGTCGCCTCGATGCGCACTCGAAGGTCGCTACTGAAGGGCTCACAACGTCGACCCGCGAGTGCGACCGAAAGCAAGTGCCCAAAACGAGCCTGCAAACGGGCGTGCTCCGGAGTGCCTCCCGCCATGGCGTAGACCTCGCCATTGACGAACTCATGTTTGGTCTCGCTGGCACGTTCGAGCGCGAGGTATTCCTCGTAACTCATCCGTTGGTACTCGCGGGCGAGCATGGCCATGGGTTGACCATAGCATGTTTGGCCCAAGCACTCAGGCGTGCGTTCTCAACGTCGATGGAGAGCCGTTCTGATCACCAACCAGAAGGCATGATCTCGGTCGCAGGATCGTGCGCGGTCGGATCCCAACTGAAATCACCATGGCGTACTGAAGCGATGAAATAAATGAAAGCGATCGCGATGGTGAGCGTCACCCCAAGGAGCATGTGCAGACGCGGGCCATTCCAATACGCGTCCTGTTGAATACGGCGTGCTTCGATTTGTGCGTCGTTCACGGAAGAGCCTCCGAAAGCCTCGATGTTGCGAGTGTTGGTGCGTTGGCTGGCGCTGTCAATATCAGTGGTCGAGGAAGCCACGCAACTGCGAATTCCGATTTGGGTTGCGCAGCTTTGCAAGCGCCTTTGCCTCGATTTGACGAATGCGCTCTCGAGTCACGCCGAACTCCTGGCCCACTTCCTCGAGTGTGCGCGGAGCCTCCGTGCCGATTCCGAAACGCAGCTTGAGGATCGCTTGCTCACGCTCGGAGAGCGTCTCGAGTGCCTTCTGCATGTGCTCTTCGAGATCTGCCCCCGAAACGGATTCGAGCGGCGAGCTCGTCGTCTTGTCCTCGAGAAGATCACCCAAATGATGATCGTCATCTTCGCCGACCGGGGTCTCGAGAGAGATCGTGTCACGGGCGATGGAAAGCACCTCGAGAACTCGCTCCACCGGCACGCCAAGCCGCACCGCGATCTCTTCTGGCGTGGGATCGCGACCGAGCTCTTGAACCAAGAGCCGGCTCGCCCGGATCGTCCGATGGAGCGCGTCGACCATGTGAACCGGCACGCGAATCGTTCGCGCCTGATCTGCGGTGGCACGGGTGATCGCCTGACGAATCCACCAGGTCGCGTACGTGCTGAACTTATAGCCACGTCGATAATCGAACTTATCGACCGCGCGCATGAGCCCGATATTTCCTTCTTGGATCAGATCCAAGAAGGCGAGCCCTCGATTCGTATATTTCTTCGCGATGGAGACGACCAAACGAAGATTTGCCTCGACGATCTCAGCCTTCGCGTGATCAGCCTCGTCCTGCGCGTTCCGCACTTCGTGGAGGATCCTTCGCAGCGTCTCGCGCTCGAGTCCGACCTCTTCCTCCACGGCGCCAATGGCTGCCATCGCCTCGGGGATCGCTTCGAGGGCAGCCTCGAGCTCCTCCAATGCGACGAAGCGTTTGGCTTCGCCGCGACCCGCAGACACGCGTCGCTTGCGAACACCTTTCTGCCGCATGTCAGCGATGGTCTTCTTGAGCTCTTCGGGGGAGAGTCCTCCTGCACGTTCGCGGGCTGCCGCGAGCGCCTGTTCAGCACGCTCGAACCGACGAAGGTTGGCTTGCAGCCGGGCGATCACCCGACCGAGCACCTTTCGATCCAGCTCGGAGCGCACCCCTCCCGGAGCTCCATCGACTTCCTCGGTCGTGATGAGCGAATCGAGCTCCTCGACACGAAGACCAGGCTCACGGAGCGAGACCACGATCCGCCGCTCACCGCGTTCGATACGGCGAGCCATCTCGACCTCACCCTCTCGGGTGAGAAGCGAGACGTGGCCCATTCTCCGGAGATACATCCGCAGAGGGTCGGCGGAAAAATAGTTTGCGTCTTCGAGCTCTCGCGCCCGGAGAAACGCCGATGGCACCTGGTTCGTATCAGAAGCCATCCGCTCGGCCTCGGCCAGCCCTTCGAGCACGTCTCCACGAAGCATGATGCCGCTGTCGCGGTACCCCGGCTCACGTGTGCCATTGGCTTCGGTCGGGTGGCGGATCTCATGGACCGCAGATTGTCTGTCGCGTGATTCCTCGTAAGGATGCGATTTCGACACCGCCGCCTGTGAAGCCACCTTGGGTGCTACGGTCGTCTTCGATACCATCATCTTCGAGGCTACCGTCGTCTTCGAAGCCATCGTCGCCTTGGGGTGAATCATAGCCCGGCGTTCGCCAAGAGCACGCGCTGGTTTTTCGATCGCAAGCTCCGAGGTGGTGTGACGGTGGCTGCGTTCAGACGGCTGCTCGGTCACGGCCTCGACCGACGAGAATGTTCGGTTCGACATCGAGGTCGCGGGTATATCACGGGCGGAACTCGGCGCTACATGAGCCTGCTTCCATCCGTCGATTTTACTCCAGAAGCCCCACTTCTCTCTCGAGAAAAGCGGGGCTTTCACGCGTCAAATCGTGAAGACAGCGACGGGAATGCGCTGTTGTTCGTAGAGTGTGACGTTGTAGACACCGATCACCTGACCACCCACTGAAATGGAAACTTGGGTCGGAGTGGGGCCGGCTGCATTGCAAGAACCGTAATAATGAAGCTCTACCTGATACGTTCCGGACGGAGGTTGGGGCGTACTCCAGAACACGTTTTCAATCGTGTAGCCTCCCGGCAGACAGGCGCCGCGAGCGTCGCGGTCGAGCACACCACCCGACGACGATTGGGTGTGTTGATAGCTGACGGTCTCGCCATAAGGATCGGTCACGTAAAGATCGATATCCGCGCCGGTCCCCCATGCGAGCGTGATTTGAATCTGCCCGCTCTGCCAACCACACCCCTCATCGATGCGGCCATCGCAGTTGTCATCGAGGCCGTTGCACTGCTCTTGCGCGCCTGGAGCGCATTGCACCTGAACCACAGTGACACCCGCCTGAGGTGGAGCGACTTGCACACTGATCGTCGCCGAAGCGGATGGCGGGGGGGCTTCGACCTGAACAACAGCCGGCGCTGCTCGAACGCGCGCACGGGCACCGCAACCACTTCCGATAAGCGAAAGGACAACGCCCAAAGCAAATAGAACAGAGCCCGTAGCGCGCATGCAAAAACCTCCGAGGATGACATTGCGGATGGTACCCCATCACGGCGATGTCTCTCGACACGAAACGACGAGCCTCGAATGCGATCGATTCACGTCCGGAAAGTCATGCCGCATCGGCGAGGGGCGGATGTGAAGTCCGCGCCAAAAGCAAATCTCGCAAACGCTCGGTATCGCGTAACTCGTAAAGAATCGGCGGGACGAGATCGCGCGACGGAGTGAGCCCCGAAAACGCGCCGCTCCCCTCGAGGGCACGCCCACCAGGTCCGTCGAGAATCAAGAACACATTGCACACACCCCGCCACGAGGGCGCCTCCGCGATATCGAAAATACGCTTCCGATCGAGCGAAAGCTCGGTGCGCCCACGACGAATCAAAAGTCGGCGATCGGTGACGACATATTCCGTCTCGCGCCCCTCTCTGCGTGCACGAACGAGCCCGTACCACACGAGCCCTCCGCCCACCCCCACGATCATCGCGAAGGTGAGCAAGGTCGCCGTAAAGAAGAAAATCCACGTCATCGAGTCGAGCGGCAGGCCGCCTTCCTCGAGCTCCGACAAAATCGACGCCGTGATCACGCCATATCGAAGCCCGAGCCAAACGACGATCGACCCCAATGCTGCGATCAGGACATCGCGCCATCCGAGCAGAAATCCCTCGGGCCCAGCCCCCCAAAGAACCTGCTCACCGGGATCGAGCCGATCGGTGATCGCAGTTTGATCGTCACCCGCATTCGGTGCGGGATCGACACCTCGCACGATGGCCAGAACGCGATCGGGACCACGCAGGTCATGAAACACGAGGCGTTGTCCGCGCGACAGCGGACCAAAGGGAACTGCGCGAACGAGCTCGAGGTGACCCACTCCAGGAGTCGCGCGATGCCAACGAACCCGCGCGTACGTCATCGCATGCCGTTCGATCGAGCGCACTTGCCGCCCTCGTCGCCAAAGCACCCGTCGATCGGTGATCGCAAACTCGCAACGATCGAAGAGATACCGGGGCGCAAGGAGGGCGGATATCCCAAAGACAGCGAGGTAGCACCCGACGATCGCGCTCTCTTGCCAACGCGAGAGCTCGGCCATGAACATCAGCCCCGAAAATAGCCACCCGATCGCGCTCATCACGAACGCAGCGGCTGGAGCGAGCATCCAGAAGCGATCGCGAGAAACATGGGTGACTGGAGCGCCGGTCCAGAGCACCTGCTCGTGAGGAAGCAGCCGAAAGGCCTTGGTTGTTTCCGCGGCCATGAGCTCGTCAAGCGTACCACGCATCGGAGGATTGCGCTCCGACACCTGACGAGCTCGGATTGTTCCCTGAACGCTCGATCACATCACGGCGTCGCGGGTCGACAATACCCAGCGGCGTCGCTCGCTCCTGGAACCGCCACGCACTCATATCCAGCTCGACAGTCGCTTGTGCCCACCATGCACCCATCCAGACAATGACCGAGCTCGGGGTCGCCACGTTCATCATCGATGCACACACTGCCCGCCGGGCACACGGCGCTCGTTCCCTCGCCGCTCAATCGACATCCCGGATATGCGCAGGTCCCTGCGGGCCAATCGGTCAAACAGCGACCACCAGGACACTCCGCCACGCCGGTGCACGCGGCGCCGAGATTGTTCGGCACGAATGCGGTCGTGCAGAAGCCCGTGCCCAGATTGCAGACGAAGCCCTCGTTCACGCAATCCGCGTCCGATTGGCAAGCGGGGACACAGGCAAGTGAGCTCGTCGTGGCGCCGCTCGGGTCCATCGCGTCGCAACGATAACCCGCTCGCGGACAATCGGCGCTCGTCGCGCATGCGCGAAGGCAGATGTTGACTCCGCTCGCCCCCGGTGCGCATGCACCCCCTGATGGACACGATGAGTCATCGCCGAGAGTGCAACCGACGTATCCGCAATAGGCACCGGGGAACCCTGTGCTGCTTTCGGTCAAACACGATCCGCCCGTACAGCCACCTTCTCGACGGCTGCACATCCCACCCATTTGCTCGGAGTCGAAAGGACGAGCACACGTGCCGAGTGCGGGATTGCATACAGTGCCGGTCGCGCATTGCGGATCGCGGGTGCACGCCGGCTGACACGCCATGCGTTCGGGGTGCGTGGTCGAAGGGCGACACGCGTATCCCTCCTCCATGCGGCAATCGGCGTCACTCGAACACCCATCGACGCACATCCCGCCGCCGCCTCCGAACGGACTCGGCAAACACTGCGCATCTCCGGAGCATCCTGCGTTCGATGCGAGATCACAGCCCAACGCGATGCACGCCCCCGTCGGCCACCCACTGAACGCCTCCGCATAGCAAAAACCGCCCATCGGACAGGTTTCGTCCTCTGTGCACGCATCGCCGAGATGGGCCTCCGGCGAATAGCATGCGCCTCCGACGACTCCTTCGGAATCACAACGCAAACCGGTACTGCAATCGCTGTCATCGGTGCAGCCGCCGATGCATACCGCCGCGGGAAAGCTCGGGCCGGGGCGTGTGCAACCGTATCCTGAACGACACTGACGCGACTCCGCATCTGGATCGCAGTCATCGAAGCAATACGCCTCTGTTCGGCTGAGCTGAAGACACGTCGAACCTGCCGGGCATCCTTCGCCGCTGAGACATGTCATCGAACAATATCCGTTCGGCAAAAGACCCGGGTCGCTCAAACAGAACGCCCCCTCGTCCGTGCAATCGACGTCGGAACTGCACTCAGCACCGATGCTTCCTGGTGGGTTTGCACCCGCATCCTGACCGCCATCCATCGGACCGCTGTCTGGCAAAATGATGCCCGTGTCCTCCTCGATTCGATGCGACTCACCACAACCCACCGCGAGCAAGAGGCTCGACACGCTGACCGCGACCTTCAAGTAATTCATAATTTCCGCGCATTTTCCTTCATCAATTTCGGCAAATCACATCTGCGCTCGTGTCGAGCGACGCACCCAAAACAGCCCGCCGAACGCAACGATCACCAACAACACAGAACCGCTTCCACGAGCCCCCCCCCGCGCCGAGCACAAGGGCTGGAACGCCGCGGAAGTGATCGGATCGAAACAGTGCTCGGGAGAGCTCTCCGAGCTCTGGCCCACACCATCGATCGCGATCATACGAATGCACACCGGCTCGGATGCCTCATCCGCATCGAGCCGCAGATTCAGCGTCACCTCGGGGCTCGCGTAGTTGCGCAATCGGTCGCGCAGCTCAGGCGCTCCGACGCCCTTGGCGCGAGTCAAATAGAGAAGATATTCGATCGATCCAGCCGGACCGTCGTCGCTCGCTTGCTCCCAACGCAACCCCACCAACCGCCCGCCTTCAGGCAGCACGCAGAGCGCCGCTGTCTCCGCTGGTTCCGCATCTAAAAACGAGCCGAGTCGAGGTGGTTCGAGATCCGGAGAAATCCCAGTGCAGAACCGAAAATCGAGCACATCGTCCACACCTGTCGCGCGCCCAACATACGTCTGTTCTGGTTCGAACCCACCATCCGGCAAAAAGAAGAGATTGTCGCCGATCACCTGCACCGTCCCCGGCACATCGACTCCATCCTCTGCCATGCACCCAAGACCACACAACGTATCGGCCGGACAGCGCACCACACGAAGGAGCGTCTCGGGAGGATCACTCGGCCCTTCTGGGCCAAAATAGCCTCGAGAATAACGCACGTTGACCGGCGCATCGATCGTCACGCTGACCGCACCCGATGCTGGCGTGACCTCGATTGGCTTACGCGCAGTGGGCGTCTCGTCGCACGCCGTGTCCTGCGCACGCACCATCGGCGTCACGAGCCACGCACAACCCCAAAGGCACGTGAGCCCTGCGAAAGTCACGTTGAGTTTCACGCGGGGAGCTTAGCAAATCGTGCACGTTCCGCTTCCTCGTCTTTCTCTCGGTCCAAACCCGCAGAGTGCCCTCATGAAACCTCAGCATTCTTCACACGTTCATGCTAATCGTGGACCCCGTGATTGCGGCCACCCTCATCGATGGATTGGCACTCGCTGCGACGCTGAAATCCGATCGCAACGGTGCCGCCATACGCCACGCCCTCAGCGATGATCTCGCGTCGTCGCTCGAGCAACACGTGGCGAGCCTCCGTGGGCTCTCGAGCCACGAACGCGAACGAACGCTCGCTTCCGTCATCGCGTCGCTGCGCCCCTCGGTGCCAGAAGCGCCGCCGCTTCCTGCGCGTGCGCTCGCGATGTTGGCCACCGAAGTTCATCGAAGCCTCGGCGCCCGTTGGATGGCGAGCGCTCCTTTGCCGCGTCGTGGCTTTCGAACGAGTGCGGCCTTGCGCGCGAGCCTTCGTCGCATCGCGAGCTCCGAGAGCGACATGGGCGCAGAGCTCGCTGCGCGTGACGAAGCCGAGGGGCGCGTCATCTTGCAAGAGCTCGTTCACCACGTTCCTGTCGCGTTTCGTGACACGCTGCTCGAAGCGCTCGGCCCGGGTCGCACCGATTCAGTCGAGCCATCAGAGAATCATCGTCCGCGTCGCATCGCGTTCGTGCGAGCGCTCATTCGAACGAGCCCAGCACAAGAACTTTGCCGCATCGTGGGCGCCGCAGAGCGCGGCGCGCGCGGCGAAAGCCACGATGCGTGGGCACGCGCAGGCCGAGAAATGAACGTGATTTGGGAGCGGTCATGTCGAGAGTGATCCGAGCCGATGCGGCGAACCGCGGCGAACCCGATCGCGCAATCACGCGCGCTCGCCAAGAAGCGACGCGCATCATCGAGGACGCCAAAGCCGACGCGGCGCGCTTGCTCATGGAGGCCTCTCGCGCCCGCGACATGGCGTTGATCTCGGTCGAGCGCGACGCTCAGGCGCTCGCTCTCGAGGCGGCTCGACACATCGTCGGAGAAGCCATCGCGCTCGAGCCCGATCGCGTGGAGGCGATCGTTCGGAGTGCGCTCTTGCGCGCGAGACGAACGCATCCTTGCGAAGTGCACGTTCATCCGGACGATGTCGCGGCGCTCGAACGAGCGAGGCTCGAGCCTTCCGTGCAGATCGTATCCGATGCGTCGATCGCACGCGGCGGCTGCATCGTTCGCAATCCGCTCGGAACCATCGACGCACGTGTCGAAGTCCGCCTCGACGCCATCGCACATTGGCTCGCTGGTGAGACGCCGTGACGTCGACCCGTTGGCGCATCCCTCTCATCCTCATTGCGCTCACCTTCGTGACGACATTCTGGGCTGGGGCGAAGATGCACGGGCAGGCCCCGAGCGAGCACCCGCTCACGCTCTTGTCCGGTTGGGATTTCGCGTTGCCGCTCATGGCGATCCTGCTCGCGCACGAGTTCGGCCATTACATCGCGGGGCGCATCCACGGCGTCGACATCTCGCCGCCGTACTTCATCCCGATGCCACACCTACTCGGCACCATGGGAGCCGTCATCGGCATGCGTGGAGAGATTCGCAGCCGCAATGCGCTCCTCGATATCGGCGCATCGGGCCCGCTCGCGGGCATGGCCGTCGCGCTGCCTGTGCTCGTGTTCGGCATCGCGACCTCACCGATCGAACCGCTCCTGTCCGCCGGTACCTTCATCATCGAAGGCCGTTCGCTGCTCTACACGGCACTGCTTTATGCCCTCAAGGGGCCGATTCCTGCAGGTCACGACATCATGCTCTCGCCGATGGCGTTCGCGGGATGGGCGGGCTTGCTCGTCACGATGATGAACCTCTTGCCATTTGGCCAGCTCGACGGCGGTCACGTCGCCTATGCGCTTCTTGGTGAGACACAAAATCGAATCGCGCGCCTCGTACTTTTTGCATTGCCGCTCGTCTCCCTCGCAACGTGCCTTGCGTATGGATGGTCTGCCTATCGAGCAGGCCTGCGCGATGACGCGCTCCTTGGCGAAGCCCTCGCGGGCATGCATTGGATGATCTGGTTCGTCGTCCTCGGAATCATGTCGAAGATAGGCGGCATCGATCATCCTCCGGCGGGAGAGGCCCCCCTCGGCCCAGGGCGCCGCATCATCGCCATCGCCACCCTCGCGCTCTTCGTCCTTCTCTTCATGCCCTCTTGGATCCGCCTCGGTTAGGGTCTCTGCTTCTATGCTCCGCGCAGGGGGAGGGGCGCTCGCGTACGTACGTCTCATGCCCTCCTCTCTCATCGAACGAAAGGGAAGGGAAAGAATGGCCGTTCGCATCGCGCATTCGAGCAAGATTCCCACGGATTCGGGACGCCTTTCAACGCTGTTGGCATGGTACCGCCGGCCGACCTCGAAACCGTCGTAACCTCTCGATTTTCGGCCGTTTTTGTTCAAAGACAAGCCCATCCGACACATGTGGGCAATCGCAATGTCAACTTGGAATCGGGGTGAAGGAGCTCCTCCGCAGAGCGCGCTCAGCCACGAGCAGGGCAGGCCCACAACGGCGTCAAACCTGGCTCAGCTCACGCCTTCCATCGCGGTACACGCCCACGGCGACCATCACGAGTGAGAGCGTCAGGAACGCGCCTCCCAGCACACCTGGACGCGTGGATTCCTTGAGCCCGATGAACAGGATTCTTCCGACTTCGTCCGAAGGTGCCCTCGCCGGATCCGAGACACACGAAAACACCGCCGCGAGATCCGTCAGCGTCGCATGCGTCATCGTACAAACGAGCAAGACTCCCATCGCGATCACGAAACGTAGACGTGTCGGTTCGATATCCCAGGCATATCTCGCGGCCGACCCCAACATCACGAGGCCGAACACCGAGACCGGCCACATTCCCCACCCACCCTCCATGAAAAACTCGAGCATCACTCACCTCTCGTTCCACCGCATCATCCGCGGTCATGTTCAAGAATGCGCGAGGTCGACGTGTGTGACTCACTTTCACTCGTACTGAGCGAGCGGTCACACTTCGTCCTCTCGTGCATTCTCCTCACGTGGCCCTCGAAGACGACGACGAACGAGCATTGATTTCGGCCTTGCGCCGCCGTGATCCATACGCATTCGACTCGATCTACAAGCGCCATCACCCACGCATTTGGGCCTTCCTCGTGCGCCTCACGGGTCATCGCGGCGAAGCCGAGGACCTCTTTCAAGAGACCTGGCTCGCAGCGGCTCGCCACGCCCATCGGCTTCATCCAGAGAGCGAAATCGTCCCTTGGCTCTTCTCGATCGCCCGCAACAAGTTCCGCAACTCACGTCGTTATCTATTGCTCGATCTCCGACGAAAAGAGCGCCTTGCACGAGAGCCGCAGCCTGCGTCCCTCGCGCCCGACGAGACCGTGCATCTTCGCGCCCGAGCCGAGGAACTTCAAAAAGCATTCGAGTCTTTGGACGCAATCCATCGTGAAGTACTCTTGCTCTCGATGGTCGAGGGCCTCGATACGCGTCAGGTCGCGCAGGTGCTCGGTTTGCGGGAAGATGCTGTTCGCAAACGCATGTCTCGCGCTCGCGCAGCGCTCGAATCGCATCTTCGATGACGAGGTACGCTCACACCTTCGGCGAGGAATCAACGCATGACCCATCGAGAAGAGGAATCCTTGCGAGACCGGATCGACATGCCGGCGCCGCCGATCGATCCGGACTTCGCCGCGCGCGTTGGCCGAAAAGCGCATGCACGATACCGAGCGCACCATTGGCCGCAGCCCGATGAACGAATGGTCCCTGCGCTCCTCGTCGTCTTCGGACTGTTCTACACAGCGATCTCGATCGAACGAATGGTAAGTATTTTCAGCAGCTGAGCTGCCTCGTTCTCAATATCCATTGCGAAGTTGAGCGCGATCTCCGATGGCAATCGGCTGCGTCGCGCGTGTGCTGAGGAGCACCGCGCTGTGCGGGCGCACGGCGACCACGCGCGCTTCTGCGATCACCTCGTCCGGATACTCCTCGAGCTGATTGGGGGCTCGACGGTGGTCGCCTCGCGCTGCGCATCTGCGAGCTCTGCGCGCCATTGATCGTCGAACGTCGAGGCTGGTCCCCGCCGAAGGCGACCACGTCTCCGGCTTCGTCGCGTACGTCGCGAGGTCGCGCGGAGCGATCACGCGAGCGCGCGCCGGATGAATCGAGAAGCGACCCTTGGTCAGCGCCTTCCATGCCGTCGCGATCGCGTCGACGTCGAAGCGCTCTGGGCCGCTTCGGCCTCGGCCTCGGTTTCCGCCTCGTAAGCTCAAGGAATCATGAGCGTCGTCTCGAACCTGCCAGCGCGAATGACGTGAATGCCCGATCGTCCTCCGGCGGGAGAGGCCCCCCCCGGCCCAGGGCGTCGCATCATCGCCATCGCCACCCTCGCGCTCTTCGTCCTTCTCTTCATGCCCTCCTGGATCCGCCTCGGTTAGGGTCTCTGCTTGTCGCCTCTCTTCGGTCGCATCTATGCTCCGCGCGGGGGGAGGGGCGCTCGCGTACGTACGTCTCATGCCCTCACCTCTCATCGAACGAAAGGGAAGGGAAAGAATGGCATTCGACGCTTCGCTCTACGAGACGATCCCTCAGACCAACATCGCGGGAACCATCGCGCTCATTCGCGCGATGTTGACGGCCGGCAAGGGGGTCACACTGCCCGCTGCAAAGAAGGCGCTTCGCCGTCTCCGCGACACCGGCGAGGTGTTGCGCAGGCAGCACCAGGCGGTCCTACCCACGAAGATGGAGAGTATGACGCGCGCCACCGACTCGGCGCTCGATCGAATCTGGAGCGCGTTCGCCCAGCGCCTGGCTGCGAACATCGAACTCGGCGGCACGGACGGCGCCGAGGCCGAACGCCTCTATGCACTGCTCTTCACGAAAGGGCTCACCTTCCTGAGGCTCCGCTATCCTGAGCAGTGGGCCGAGGGCGAGGCCATCCTCGGCCGCATCCAATCGGAGGGCCTCGAGACCTCGCTCGATCACCTCGTTGGTGCGCCGTTCCTCCGTGAGTTCCGCGCCCGGCAAGCGGCCTATGGTGAAGTGCTCGGCATCACGAAAGCGAAGACCGAGGCGCCGGAAGCGACAAACCTCATCGAGCCGCTCCGTGAGGCGCGCACAGCGCTCGGGACGTATGTGCGCGTCCTCATCGCTGCGGTAGAAAACGGCGACTTCGACGAGGCGTCGGCCGTGCCGATGCTCGCTCCACTTGCGGCGCTTCGGGCCTCGCTCCGTGGAAAGAAAACGCCGACCGAACCAACCGAACCGATTTCGTCCCCGGAACCGATGCCACTGATCGAGTAATCGGCCGACGACCTGCACTGGTGTGCACTTGTGCATCCAAAAACCGGTCGCGACCGGCTCCCGTGTGCACTTGTGCATCCAAAACCTGGTCGCGACCGACCCTTGGTGTGCACTTGTGCATCCAAGACCTGGTCGTGACTGACCTCTGGTGTGCACTCCATCGCGGTGCTCCATGGCCTACACCTGCATCACGGACAATGGGCGTCACTTGCATGTGGCGACACAATGCGCGACCGCTGCGATCCGACCAACACCTGCGCCGCGTGCTCCAGCGTACCTCCGTTGCTTTCCTCGCGCTCCGCGGCTGGTTCGCCGCATCCTTTGTGCTGGCGTGGAACA
>CAYZTA010000070.1:0-27230 GCA_964481145.1 uncultured Sandaracinus sp. | reverse complement strand
TTGGCTGGTCATGTCGCGCGATTCATTTGATCGCCAGTCCATGCGAAGCTGGTTACTCTTCGAAAACCAGACGATGTTCGAACGTGCACCGCACGGGTTCTCTGAATTCCTATACGAGCTCGATGCGCAGAACGAACACCATGGACTGGACGACTTGCCAGCCGCGACGGCATCGTGAGGGCCCGCTGGGAAGTGAGACTCGAGCATCATACGCACGGGCCCGTTTACGGACTCGATGATATGCCGCATCCCACGAGAGGCGGTTGGGTCCTCATCGGCCGAGCGTTCGTTCCACGGGCCATGCGGCTTTGGGACGGACGCACGATCGAAACGCCCGTCGAGCTCTCGATCATCTCCGATGGAGATGCGATTGGCCGATGCGATGTACGTCGCGGGCCGGTTTCATACGCAGAAGCTTCGACACGGCGATACGCGGATCACGCTCGTGACGAGTGATTTCGAAGAAGCCGCTCTGTCGAGATGTCAGGCATGTTTGCCGTCGCAGAGCCAGAGCCGCGTGGGATCGATGACTCGGTCACGGGTCGATCTCCGCCAAAACGGAACATCGCTGGGAGTCGTTCACCGCGCGCGGTGCGTCCGCGTCGACACCGACGAGCACGATCCGTCGAGATGCGTTCATACCCCTCGATCTCCACTCACCCGTCGAGCGTATACGTCCACACGTCGAAGGTCGCACGTGACGTCGGTGATCTGGTGCACGCGCGTCTCGCCCTGGGCGGTGCGCTCGAAGACCGTCGCGCGCAGCGTGCGCTCGGTGAAGGCGTGCACCGAGCCGCGCGGGACGGTGCACACCGGTGTGGCCGAACACGCCGCGGGCATGCTGGGTCGTGTGCTCGGTCCGCCTCTTCTCGGAAGTCCTATCCGTCCGATCGCTGGACGTTGTAGGCGCTGACGTCCACGTGCACACGGCGCCCGCCGGCATTCACGATGCGGCGCTCTTGGAAGACGAGGCTCACCGGGAAGCCGCCGAGCATCGTTCGCACCGAGGAAGGGACGGTGAGCGTCCCCGCCGACGCCTCCACCCTGCACTCGACGAGCACCATGTCGGTCCCCTCCATGTTGCCTGCGCTCGCACTGGCCCAGCCGCTTCCTCCCGACCAGCTCAGCACGAGATCCCCGTTGGCCGCCTCCATGGTTCTGATGTCGCTCGGCAGCTCGGGCACGGTCAGCTCCACGGCGAAGGGGGGGACGTCACCGCCGCTCGCCTCGACGCGGATCGAGTCGCCAGACTCGAAGAGCGACGTCGCAGTGCAATCGTAGCTTCCATCATCGCTCCGTTCGGAGGCGCACTCGCCTCTCGGACTGACCACACGGACGGTTCCTGCAGAGATGAGTTGGGCAGGGTCGGAGGATGTGGACGGGTAACGGATCACCTCGCACGCGCCGATTCTCTCTCTCGTCGTGCTCGCAGGGAGCACCGGATGATCGGAGAAAGCCGCCGTGAAGCCATCGGGCTCAGGGGGAGAGAACACGAGGACATAGCCCTCCGTCTCGTTCAGCCATCCTGCCGCCTCACCACTGTCATCAGGCGCGCCACAGCCCGAAATCCATGGAACCGAACAAGCAAGCATCAAGAGCATCAGCGCGCGGGCTGTTGCCATGGGTCTTGATCTTTCTGTGACTTCGACGTGTATCCATCGCATGACTGAGCTTCCTTTCGACGTGACGAGCTCCTCGCATGCCCGCGATAGCAGAAGGCATGCCGTTGGCGTTTCGTGGATGTTCCGGTCTATGACCGGAAGAGTTTGTAGAAAGGCCGTGCACGGGCTGTGCAGCGGAGTGCACGGGCTGTGCAGCGGAGTGCATGCTCCTTTCAAGACGAACGTCGTTCACGGGTTCAGTGCTGTCGAACTCACAAGCTCACATGCCGTCTCACCAGCGTTTGGGAGCCCCGAAGTGTCATCGGGTTTGGTGCGGCCAGCCGAAACGAGGGTGAGCGTAAGGGCGATTCGCATGGCCCGTCATTCATGGCGCGCCTCATCGGAGGACGCGCGCTGCAGGGTCGCGTGATCGGCAGCCGCTCAACGCAGGCCGTATTCTTTGATTTTATAGAGCAGCGCGCGGTGACTGATCTCGAGGAGGCGGGCGGCCGCGGTGCGGTTGCCACCCGTTTTTTCGAGTGCGCGCCGGATCAGTGTTTCCTCCATCCACCGCGTCGTCTTTTTGATGGAGAGCTCGTCCACGGACAGTGCGAACTGGGCTGCGGCGTCTCGTTGCTTGACGCGATCTGGCAAATCGGGCTCGCCGATGACGTCGGTTTCGGCGAGCACGGCGGCGCGCTCAATCACATTCTCCAGCTCGCGCACATTGCCCGGCCAATGGTATGCCAAGATGAGCTTGCGCGCTGACGCGTCGATGCCTTTCAACTTGGTCCCAAGTCGGGCATTGCAGCGTGAGATGAAATGCTGCGCGAGCATGAGCACATCGTCCTTGCGATCGCGCAAAGGCGGTACGGCGAGGGGCAGGACGTTGAGTCGATAAAAGAGATCTTCTCGAAACGCACCCTCGCGCACTTCGAGTTCGAGATCGCGCACGGTGGCGGCGACCACGCGCACATCGACTTTCGTGTCGCGGGTTTCGCCCACCCGTCGAATGGTTCCTTCCTGGAGCGCGCGCAGGAGCTTCACCTGGAGAGCCAGGGGCATTTCGCCGATCTCGTCGAGGAAAAGTGTGCCGCCATGGGCGACCTCGAAGAGCCCAGCTTTGTCGTTCGTCGCATTCGTGAAGGCGCCGCGCTTGTGGCCGAAGAGCTCGCTCTCGAGGAGCGGCGCCGGAATGGCGCCGCAGTTCACCGCCACGAACGCCGCCTTCTTGCGTGGACCTCGATCGTGCAACGCGCGCGCGACGAGCTCTTTGCCGGTGCCGCTCTCACCTTGGATCAGCACCGTCGTGCCGAACTCGGCCGCGCGTTCGATGATGCGGAAGACGCGCTGCATGGCTTCGCTCTGGCCGAGCATCGATTCGAAGCGCGAGACGCGCTCCATCTCTTCGCGAAGTGCTTTGTTCTCTCGCTTGAGATGTTCGCGCTCTTCGGCCTTGCGCAACGCGAGGAGCATCTCGTCCTGTTTGAAAGGCTTGCTGACGTAATCGTAGGCACCGGCTTGGATCGCTTCGAGCGCAAGATCGATCGAACCGTACGCGCTCATCACGATCACGACGGCGTCGGAGCCGCTCTTTTTGATTTCGTGGGTGAGCTCGATTCCACTCATGGCTCCCATCCGCACATCGGAGATCACGAAGTCAGGGGCGAACTGCGGAAGCTTTTCGAGGGCGGCCTCTGCCGACGCGCAGGCTTCGACCTCGTAGCCGTGTTTGCGCAGGAAGGTGCGCAGCACGAGCCGCAGGTTTTCTTCGTCATCGACTACCAAGATACGAGCCATCGCTTCCAGCAGTGTATTGCAGTTGGCAGATCGAACGGATTGGAATTCGCTCGAATGACGGGCGACTCCCCATGTCTATCGACTCCGGGAGGAAGGCATGGAATTGCGACGTCACGCCGTAAGGTGGTGTGTGGCCCTCATCGCAGTGGTTGCCACGGGCTGCTTCGAACGGAATTTGAGCCCCGTGAATCCATGCACGCGATCACGGTCGGGCAACAACATTCGCGTCACGAGCGTAGACAAGGTCGATTTGCTCTTCATGATCGACAACTCGAACTCGATGAGCCAGGAGCAAGAATCTCTTCGTGTGGAGCTGCCGCGCCTCGTTCGAGTGCTCACTTCCGGGGATGCAGATGGCGATGGTGAAGAAGATTTTCAGCCTGTTCGCTCGCTGCATATCGGTGTCATCACGAGCGATTTGGGGGTGGGAGAGGACTATGTGGTGCGGGACTGCGAGGGGAATGGGGACGATGGTCGGTTGCTCCGCATGGCCAATGGAGGCGCGTCTTGCTCAGGTGAATATCCGGCGGTGTTCCAGTTTCAGTCGGGTGTCGATGACCCCGCGACGTTTGCGGCTCACGTCGGGTGTGTGGCCGTGGCGGGCACGGGAGGCTGCGCCTTCGAGCAACAGCTCGAGGCCGTGTTGAAGGCGCTTTCGCCGTCCACGCCGCAGCCCTGGACGATTCCGGATTATGTGCCCCCGATGTTTCGTGGAGGCACTCGAGGACATGCGGATGGTGCCAACGCGGGGTTCGTCCGAGAGGACTCGGTGTTGGCGATCATCATGGTGACCGATGAAGAAGATTGCTCGGTCGCTGACCCTCGACTTTTCGATCCCGCTGTCAACAATGCCGTCTATCCAGGATCTTTGAATCTGCGTTGTTTCGATCATCCCCAAGCGAGGCATCCGATCGAGCGCTATGTTTTTGGAGAGGATGGCAAGAGTGGTTTGCTCGGGTTGCGACGCGACCCAAACCTCCTCGTCTTCGCTGGTATCGTGGGCGTTCCGGTCGATTCGGTGCCCAACCCGAGAGAGATTGATTACGCCGCCATCCTCGCACACGAGGACATGCAAGAGAGGCCCGATCCAGATCCAAGGAGGGCCGAGCGACTCATCCCTTCATGCAATGTGGTCGATCGCGGGGAGGCCTTTCCGCCAAGACGGATCGTGCAGGTGGCTCAACGCATCGAAGCGGCTCGAGGAAGCGCGACGATTCAATCGATTTGCCAGGAGAGCTTCACGGACGCGCTCGATGCAATCCTCGGTAAAATCACCGATGTGCTCGGTGGCGCGTGCCTGCCGCGTGAGCTGAATTCCGATGCGCAAGGCTTCGTTCAATGCCGTGTGTTCGAAGTGTTGCCGCCGGCGATGTCGTGCGACGGACTGCCCGGGCGTGAGGCACGAGGTTCGGTGCAGAGCAACGACGTCGTGCGCGAGCGCTGCGAGGTGACGCAAGTCGGTCCGGAAGGGGCGCGCTCGGGAATGCAAGGATGGTGGTATGAAACGGCTGCGAATGCTCCGTCAGGAAGCACGCTTGCGAGGTCGTGCCCGGAAGATCGAAGGCGGATCGCATTCGCGGGTATCGAGCCGATCACGAACTCCGAAATTCGTCTCGAGTGTCTGCAAACGATTGCTCAGAGCAGCCACGAGGCGGTGGGCATCGGCACCTTCTGTGATCCTGTGGCGAGCGCGGATGTGTGCGTGACCGGTCGCTCTCCGAACGAGACGGCGCCCCTTTCGTGCGATGCCGCAGAGCGAACGTGCGCAGTGTCTTGCGCCAACCCCGAAGCGCCGACTTTGCCAGGAGAGACGACGAGGTGTATCGCGGCAGGGCTGCTTGGTGATGTGTGTGATACTCGGACATGGCTCGAAGCCGTTGGCGCGACTGAACCTGGGATCTCTGAAGAAGAGAGAGCCCGGCGCATGGCGGCGATTCCGGCGGGGATGGCGGCCGCCCCGCATAATTTCTGTGTGAACCCGACGTGTATTTGAGAGAAATTCCGGCGAAGCGTGCGAGATGGCACGAAAGGAAGGGGAGGCTGCCAACTGAGTTGGCATTCGGGCAAGTGCTTGAACCTTTATCTTTCCCTTGTTTTATGGCACTTCGCCGTTGGCGTGGCGATTGCTGGGCCGGATGCAGCGGAAAGACTCGGGGTGGCCCACCGGTTGATCGGAGCGACCCGGGGACTGTATCGTTGCGGCGCTCGTTTCGACCGGGTTCCATGGGGCCCGATCGGACGAGGGAGCTTTGGAGGAATTCATGGAGTCGCGTCGGAGGAAAATGGCCTTATCGCGTCTGGGAACAGCGCTCATCCTTGCGTCGACTGGGGTGTTGGTCGTGGGCTGCTTCGAGCGGACGCTGCAGCCGGTGAATCCGTGCACGCGCTCGCGTACGGGCAACAACATCCGTGTGACGAGCGTGGATGAAGTCGATCTCCTCTTCATGGTCGACAACTCCAACTCCATGGCGGAGGAGCAAGCATCGCTTGCAGTGGAGCTTCCCCGGCTCGTTCAGGTGCTGGCTTCCGGTGATCTGGACGATGATGGAAGCCAAGATTTCCAGCCCGTTCGCTCCCTTCATATCGGCGTCATCACGAGCGATATGGGTGTGGGTGGTGGTTTCACCGTATCTTCGTGTGAAGTTCCCATGGGTGATGATGGGCGGCTCATCAACACGGCTCGAACTTCGGATGCCGCGTGCACTGGGTCGTATCCGACGATCTTCGAGTTCCAGCGTGGGATGGGCGATGCCATGGCCTTCGCCCAACAGGTTGGATGTGTGGCTCGGACCGGGATCGGCGGTTGTGGTTTCGAGCAGCAGCTCGAAGCCGTGTTGAAGGCGTCCTCGCCCTCCCAGCCTCAGGAATGGACGATTCCCAACTACGTGCCGCCGCTCTTCGTCAATCGCACCTCGGGCCACGCCGATGGCGCGAACGCAGGCTTCATTCGGCCGAATTCGGCGTTGGCCATCATCATGGTCACGGACGAAGAAGATTGCTCGGCTTCGGATGTCGAAATCTTCAACCAAGACAGCACCACCTATGGTGGCGTGGATTTGAACCTGCGCTGCTCCGTGTTCGGCAGAATGGATCCTTCACCCATTCATCCCATCGAGCGGTACATCGACGGTGTCGATGGTCAGAGTGGTTTGCTCGGGCTACGCCAGAACCCAAACCTCCTCATCTTTGCGGGTATCGTGGGTGTACCAGTGGAGTCGGTGCCAGAACCGAGTGCGATCGATTACGACGCCATCCTCGCACACCCCCTGATGCAGGAAATGGAGGATCCCACCACGCCGGGCCGGCTCGTCCCTTCGTGCAATGTCCCCGGTCTCGGCACGGCGTTCCCGCCACGACGTATCGTGAGTGTCGCGCGGGGCATCGAAGCTGCGGGCGGAAGCGCGACGATTCAGTCGATTTGCCAGGATAGCTTCACGGGTGCGCTCGATGCGATCATCAGCAAGATCGCTTCTGCACTCGGTGGAGCTTGTCTACCGCGTGAACTGAATACGGATGCACAAGGGCGAGTGCAATGCGACGTGTTCGAGATCCTTCCAGATGGAATGTCTTGTGAAGGGCTCGACGGGCGAACCGCAGATGGCACGCTCGACGTCAACGGAGCCGTACGCCAGCGCTGCAAAGTCACGCAGGTCGGTCCCAGCGGGGCGGCCGCCGGAATGTCTGGGTGGTGGTATGAAACTGCCGAGAACGCGATGGAAGACAGCAACTTGACGATGGTATGCCCGAACGGCCCACGACGCATCGCATTTGCTGGCATCAATCCCATCACCAACTCGGAGATTCGTTTGGAGTGTTTGCAGACGATCCTTCCGGGCAGCGCGACGGACATCACCATTGGCGCGTTCTGCGATCCTGTTGCTGCAACGGACACGTGTGCCTCGGGGAGTTCCCCGAACCGCACGGTTCCGCTCGCTTGTGACGCTGCGGAACGTACCTGCGCAGTTCCTTGTGGAAATACAGAGAATTCGATGTTGCCAGGCGATACCACCAGGTGCACCTCAGCAGGCCTGCTCGGAGATGTCTGCGATACTCGCTCTTGGCGCGAGGTCGTTGGGCTCGATGACCAAAATATCAGCGAGGAAGAGCGTGCTCGCCGGATGAGCGCCATCCCGGCGGGGATGGAAGACATGCCGCACAACTTCTGCGTCAACCCGACCTGCATCTGATTTGAGAGGCGGATCTCTGAAGAAGCCGCGCGATTCGTCTGCTTCGAAGTGGATGGGTCGCGCGGTGATTCAATTGGGCTGAAAGTTGTTCGAGAGTGTGTCAGTCGCGCGGGAGCCTACGCGTCTTGAAGGATGCGATGCGACACTGGAAGCTTTGTCATACGGCCGATTGGCATCTTGGGCACAGTTTGTTTGGACGTCCTCGCGAGCATGAGCACGCGGCGTTCCTCAGGTGGCTCGTTGCGAAGCTCGTAGAGGAAGAAGTCGATGCGCTCGTCATCTCGGGCGATGTCTTCGACTCGGTGAGCCCATCGGGCACAGCTCAGGGCCTTTTCTTTAAATTTCTCGCGAATTTGCGCGCGCAGCTCGCGGACATCGATGTGGTGATCGTCGCAGGGAACCACGATTCACCCGCGCGGCTCACCGCGCCCGAGCCGATTCTGAGAACGCTTGGAGTTCGACTCGTGGGTGGGATTCCATGGAAAGAAAAGGAGATCGACGCGAGCTCACTGCTCGTTCCGGTCACGGCGGAAGGTGAGATCGTCGGATGGATCGCGGCGGTGCCCTATTTGCGAGCGAGCGATCTTCCGCCAGAAGAGGACGATCAACGCGATGCAGCGAGCCGGATCGCGCGTGGAACTCGATGGGTTTACGGCGAAGTGATGCGTCACGCGAATACGGTTCGACGTGAAGATCAAGCGCTGGTCGTGACGGGGCATTGCCATTTGGCGGGTGCGGTGGTTTCCAAGGGGAGTGAGCGCGCCGTGCTGGGCGAGCTTGCGGGCGCTTTGCCGATCGGGGTGTTTCCCATCGAGGCGAGTTACGTGGCGCTTGGTCATTTGCATCTCGCACAAGAAGTTTCGGGCGCTTCTCACGTTCGCTATTCGGGCTCCCCCATTCCTCTCGCGTTCGGTGAAGAGTCGTATGAGCACGAAGTCCGCATCGTGACATTCGAGGGATCTCGTCTCGTTTCGCAAGAACCACATTACGTCCCGCGCACGGTGCCGATGTTGCGCGTGCCTCGTGAGCGACCGTTGCCGCTGCCAGATGTGCTTTCGGCGTTGCAATCGCTCGAGCTCGAGGAGGATCGAGTGCCCGAAGAGTGGCCCTGGCTCGAAGTGCGGGTCCTCGAGGACCGCGCAGAGCCTGCGCTGAGAGCGCGCATCGAAGAGGCGATTTCCGGTCGCCCGGTCCGGCTCGTGAAATTTACGGTGACGGGCCGCAGCACCCACGGAGGCGTTCCTTCCCACGAGCGACGGGAGCTTGCGGAGCTCGATGTGAGGGAGGTGTTCTTGAGACGTTGGGCGTTGGAACATGGAGGTGTTCCAGACGAGAAATTGCTCGCTGCGTTCGATGAGGCATGCGCAGCGGTTCAGCTCGAGGATGCCTCATGAAGATTCTCGCCATCCGTGGCGAGGGGCTCGCGAGCCTGTCGAAGCGCTTCGAGATTTTGCTCGAAGCGCCACCGCTCGGCGACGTCGGTGTGTTTGCGATCGTGGGCCCGACGGGAGCGGGCAAGAGCACTTTGCTCGATGCTCTGTGTTTGGCGCTTTACGATCGGACACCACGGCTTTTGGGGCGAGGCGTACGGATTGAAACTGGGAGCGACGACGGCGAGACGATGGCGTCTGGAGATCCCCGAAACATGCTGCGAAAGGGGGCGAACCGCGGGTGGGCCGAGGTCGACTTTCGAGGCATCGACGGCAAAACATGGCGCGCACGATGGGAGGTGCGGCGTGCGCGCGGTGGGCGTCTCAAAGATGCGGTCATCACGCTTCTGGATTGTGAGACGGGAATGCTCGAGGGCGGGCATCGCAAGAGCGAGGTGCTCGCGGAGATCGAGGCTCGCTTGGGCCTTACATTTCCGCAATTCCAGCGCGCGGTGCTTCTCGCGCAGGGGCGTTTCGCGGCCTTTCTCGAAGCCGATGACAAAGAGCGGGCCGAACTCCTCGAACGCATGACGGGGACCGAGATTTACGGCCATATCTCGATGGAAGTGGCGCGGCGAGCGAAAGAAGAGCGTCGAGCCCTCGAGCGATTGGACGAACGACTCGCGTCGCTCGTCGTCCTGAGTGAGGCCGAGCGACGTGCATGTGAGGATGAGATTCCTGTGCGTCGCTTGGAAGCTGCACGCGCAGGGGAGCGGATCAGCGCGCTCGAGGCACAGATGCGGTGGTATGCCGAGCTCGAAGTCAATACGCGCGAGCAGGCGGAAGCCGAGCGCGTGCTCGACGAACTCGAACGTCAGCTCAGCCTCGCAGAGCCCAAGCGCCAGGAGGTCGAAGAGGCTGCGTCGATCGAACCTGTGCGAGCTCCGCTCGAAAGATACGACGCCGCGCGTGAAGCGCGATGCATGAGGCAAGCCGAGCACGCGCAGGCTCTCGTGGAGCTCACACGGAAGCTCGAGGCATTGTCAGATGCACAGGAAAACCACGACTCCGTGAGCGCACGAGGAGCCGATGTCACACGCTCTTTCGCCGCGCTCGAACCCATCTTGCGAGAGGCGCGTGCACTCGAGCGAGAGATCGCGGTGGTGGCAGAGCGCTCCAAAACAAGAGAGCGCGAGGCTCACGATACGAGCATCGCGCTCATGCAGATCGAGGGCGAACACACGAAGTGGACGACGCAGCTCGCGGCGCTCGAGCAGCGGCTCGTGGATGCTCAGGGGAGGCGTGCGCCTTTTGTGGCATTCGATGTCATCGGCAAAGACGATATCGCACGGGTGAGCGAGCGTCTCGGGCACCTCGTGACAGTGAACGAAGCGCGAAGTGCGGCGCGGCATCGGAGCGTGGCGTCGAGGGCTCGGCTCGAAGAGGCAAGCCACCGCGCTGCCGTCGCTCGAGAAAGAATCGATGCTCAGCAAGAGCTCTTCGCCCATGGCGAAGGTGAAGTGCAAGCACGGCGTCGCGTGCTGGCCGATATGCCGCCCGCCGATGTGCTTCGCGGTGCGCTCGAGCGGTTGAATCAAGCCCGTGAGATATTCTCTCTTGGGATGCAGGCGACTTTGGCGGTTCGCTCGGCAGAACAGGTGATCTCCGAGGCGAGCGCGCTCATGGAGCGGAGTCGGATTGCGGTCGAGGCCGCCGAGCTGCGCGCGCGCGAATCGCGAGCTCACGGAGAGCGAACGCGGGTGGCATTGCTCGAAGCCGAGCGCGCTCGCGATCTTGCCAGGGCGACGCTCGATCTTTTGGATTTGAGGAGAAATTTGGTCGAAGGAGAGCCGTGCCCCCTCTGTGGTGCTCGTGAGCATCCTTTCGCGCATGAGATTCCAGCGCGACTCGTGGATGAACTGGACGCGCGGGTTCGCGAATTGCGAGCGACCATGACAGAGATCGATGCCGAGGTGGCGCGTGCCGATGCAGAAGCGCTGGCCGAGCGCCGGGCCTCCGAAGATGCGTCCAACACGCGGACGCGTGCACTCGAAGACAGGGCAAGGCATGCAGAGCATTCTTCGAGCTCTTGGGGGCGCGCGAAAGAGCAGTTCTCGCAGCTCTCGAGTCTTCCGGCGATGGAGTTCTCCGAACTTCATGACATCGGTCGTACCGAATCGTTCGAGCGCACGATCGCGCAGATCGATGAAGCAAAATCGAGGATGTTGGCGATGGCGAAGGAGCGCGACGCCGCGGAGCGTGCACTCGAAGACGCGATCGAGGTGCGCGATGAAGCTCGGACGAAGCTATTCGACATGCGCGAAGCAGAACGTCATGAAAGCACGTCGCTCGACGTGCTTCGGACGCGTCTCGACAGTGATGTGCAGGAGCTCGAGCGATACGACGCAGAGCAGCGTGTCGCCTGCGAGCGTCTCGAACCATTTCGTGGCGCGCTCGAGTCGTGCGTTGGCGCGCTCGAGTCGCTCGATGGGGCTCGTCTCGAAGTGATCCTTCATGCTCTCCAAGCGTATGAGCACGCACGTCGCGACGAGGAGGAGGCCAACGCACGGATCGTATCGTGTCGCCTCGAGCGCGATCGGGTGATTGAGGAGCTCGGAGCCGTCCAGGAGGACGTGAAGCGCGCCCAAGAGGCTGGCGGAAAGGTCCGTGCCGAGCTCGAAACCTTGAATGCACGCCGCGCCGCGCTCCTGAGCGGAGAGGTGGATGAAGTCGAGTCAGAAGCGCTGCGCGAGCTCGAAGAAGCGAAGAATGCTCGCGCAGAAGCGGCGCGCGTTCTTTCGTCGACAGAGACTGAGGTGGCTGCCCAGCGGAAGGTGTTGAGCGATGCGAATCGTCTGCTCGAGCTCGCATCCGAACGCGAAACACAGGCGCTCGCTCGCCTTACAGAGGTGCTCGAGCATGCGTGTGCGGATGAAGGACGCGCGCGTCGGGTGCTCGCGCGCACGTGGGCCGAGATCGAAGCCTATCGTCAGGAGCTCGCACGCCTCGATGAGCAGCGCGCCAATCAACGTGCGATCGCCATGGAGCGCGCTCGTCGTCGTGTCGAGCACGAGGCGCATCCGCCCGAAGGGTTGTTCGAGCGAGAGGCGCTCGCTCGCGAGCAGATCCAAGCCAAGGCAGCGCTCTCCGTCGAACACTCGCGGCTCGCTCGCATCGAAGAGCGCCTTCTGGGGGACGAACGCATTCGTGCTGAGCGTGCGCTCACCGAAACGGAAATTGACTCACAACGGGAGCATGTGCGGACGTGGGGGGCGCTCGAGTCGCTGATTGGATCTTCAGATGGCAAGCGCTTTCGAGTCTTTGCGCAAGGATTGACGTTGGAGCTCTTGCTCGACCATGCGAACGTTCAACTCGAATCGCTGGCGCCTCGATACGAGCTTCGTCGGGTCCCTGGCAAAGAGCTCGCCATCATCGTGATCGATCGCTACATGGGCGATGAAGTCAGAGGAATCAAGAGTCTCTCCGGGGGTGAGACGTTTCTCGTGTCCCTTGCGTTGGCGCTGGCGCTGGGTTCGATCACGGCGCGGCGAGTTCCGGTGTATTCGCTCTTCATCGACGAAGGGTTTGGGGGGCTCGACGGGGAGAGCCTCGAGATCGCGCTCGCCGCGCTCGAGAGCCTGCATGAGAGCGGTCGGCACGTGGGCGTGGTCTCCCATGTCGCCGCGCTCTCCGAGCGCTTTGCGGCCCGGGTCGAAGTCCATCCTCGAGGTCACGCCGAAAGCGAGGTGCGGGTCGTATCGGCGGGCGGTTTCGCCATGGGCGCATGACTCCAATTTGACCCGAGGCGCTCCCGGCCGTAGGACACGCGTTCGTCTCTTTCGAGTGGAGCGCTTTTTGCGCGAGAGACGATTTGGGAGAATGAACCATGTCGATGCCCGTCGGCGAAGCCCGCGACCGATTGTCCGAGCTCGCTCAGCGCCTGGTGGCGCTGGGGAGGTATCTTTGACGTCGAAGGCCTCCGTCTTCAGATTGAACGCCTGAACGATCACACGCTGCGCCCTGGCTTTTGGGATGATGCCGAAGCTGCGCAGAAAGTGGTCCAAGAGAAAGCGGCCATCGAGGCCGTGGTGGATCGACACGCCAAATTCTCGCGCGAGGCGAAGGACCTCGGTGAGCTCTTGGACATGGCCGAGGGAGATGAGTCCGTACTCGACGAGGTAATCGCGCAGATTCCTGAGATCGAGCGCGGTGTTCGCCAAATGGAAGTGAGCCGCATGCTCGCCGGAAAAGAAGACCGGAGTGATGCGCTCGTGTCGATTCATCCCGGTGTCGGTGGGGTCGACTCGCAGGATTGGGCCGAGATGCTGCTTCGGATGTATCTCCGCTGGTGTGAGAAGAAGGGATACAAGACCGAAATCGTCGATCAGCAAGCGGGTGAGCAAGCCGGCATCAAGAGCGCCACGGTGCTCGTGCGCGGACCTTTCGCGTATGGTTATTTACGCGCAGAAAACGGCGTGCATCGCTTGATTCGAATCTCACCTTTCGATGCGAACGCGCGACGGCAAACGGCCTTTGCGTCGGTCGAAGTCGTGCCTGATCTCGATGAGGACGTCGGCGACATCGAGATCAAGCCCGAAGAACTTCAGGTCGATACGTTCCGTGCGGGCGGCAAAGGCGGCCAGCACGTCAATAAGACCGAGTCTGCGATCCGCATCACGCATTTGCCGAGCGGTGTCATCGTCGCGTGCCAGGCCGAGCGCAGCCAGCACAAGAACCGCGCGACTGCAATGAAGATGTTGCGCGGCAAACTCTACGAGCTCGCGCGTCAAAAGCGCGAAGCCGAGTTCGAGAAGAACTACGGCGTCGAGAAGATGGAGAGCGGCTTCGGCTCGCAGGTGCGCACGTACACGATGGCGCCCTATCGCTTGGTCAAAGACGAGCGGACGGAGCTCAAGACCGCGGCGATCGACGCGGTGCTCGATGGCGATCTCGACGACTTGATCGAAGCCTTCTTGTTAAAGACCGCCGATCAGCGGAAGAAGCGCGAAGAGGCCCAAGCCGCAGCGCAATAAGGCGTGCTCCGTGTACTCGGGTATTGTGCTTGCAGTGCCGAGGGGTGGAAGGAGAAGCCGATGAAGAAGTGGATCTATTCGGTGGCGGTGCTGACTGGGTTCGGGCTTGCCACGCCGATTGCGCTTGCGGACGACGTCACGATGGATCAGCTCCCCGAAGCCGTTCGTCAGACGATCCAGCAGGAAATCGGCAGCGCTCAGATCGGCGAGATCGAGCGAGACCGAGAGGGCGGCAGAACGTATTACGAAGTCGAGTTCACCGAGAACGGGCGTCGCTACGAGCTGGACATTGCGGAAGATGGGCGTGTGATACAGAGGCACGCTGATTGATCGCGTCAAGCAGGTCGGAGTCGAGCCCGAATCCGAGTCCGACCTGCCGAACGCGGGTGGTTGACCAACGAAACCTTGAAGCAGGGCTTGGCGGTGCGATTCTCTCTTCCCGCAGAAACATGCCCTTTCACTGGCGCATGCCCCCATCCGCATGGCAACGTTCGCGCCCCCAAAAGAGAACCGAGCCCATGGCGAGCGAAGACGAACTGATCGAGGCACGCCGCGCCCACGCTGCCGCATTGCGCGAGGCAGGAACGCAGGCGTGGCCCAATGATTTCCGGGCCAACAAGACCGAGCTTGCGGATCGGAACGATGCCCATCAGGGCGACAAGAATGCCTCGCGCGCCCACGCCGTGGCGATTCTGACGAACCCCGAGAGGCGGGCGACGTTGCCAGAAGAGAAAGATCTCCGCGGCGACGAGATGATCCACCACCTCTTCGGGCGGGTCGTCGGCAAGCGAGGTCCCTTCCTCGTCATTCGTACGCCGCACGGCGACGCGCAGGCCCTCGCCCGCACCAAGCCAGGCAAGAACGGTGAGCCCGCGCTGCCCGAAAGCGACGCGAAACAGCTCGATGTGCTCGATCTCGCCGATCACGTGGCCGTGAGCGGCCCGATGATCCGTACGCGCACGGGAGATGGTGCGATTCGGGCCGATCGGTTTCAGCACGTCAGCAAAGCGATCATGCCGCCGCCAGACAAATGGCATGGTCTGAGCGACGTCGAAAAGCGCTATCGCGAGCGCTATGTCGATCTCTTCGCGAATCCCGAGGTCGCGCGCGTGTTCTACGCGCGCTCACGCATCGTGCGTGCGCTCCGCTCGTTTCTCGACGCGCGGAATTTTCTGGAGGTCGAAACGCCTCTTCTTCATCCACTCCGCGGAGGCGCCGTCGCAAAGCCATTCGAGACGCATCACAACGAGCTCGATATGAAGCTCTATCTCCGGATCGCTCCAGAGCTTTATTTGAAGCGCCTTCTCGTGGGCGGCTTCGATCGCGTCTACGAGATCGGGCGCGCGTTCCGCAATGAGGGCGTGAGCACTCGGCACAATCCCGAGTTCACGATCCTCGAATTCTATATGGCGTACGCCACCTACGAAGACCTCATGGATCTCACGGAGGCCATGTTCCGTTTCGTCGATGCCGAGCTCTACGCCGAGCTCGGTGACAAGGTGCCGACGTGGTGGAGCGAGCGCGCGTATGCGTTGAGTGAGCCCTTCGCGCGTGTCGACATGCGCGATGCGATCGCCCGTCGTGTGACGTGCAGTCACGAGCGCCCGGATCTGCTCGCGACACCCTTCGACGACTTGCTCACGCGCGCGCTCCTGGATGACCCGACTGAGCTCGCTGCGACGATCGAACGCGCGCTTCATTTGCCGAATGACTCGCGACAAGATGCTGTCGAGCGGCTCGGCGGCGCGGAGCGCGTTCATTATTGGCGCGAAGCACGGAAACTCCTCGCGAAATGCCATACGCACGGGGAACGCGTCTTCGTGCTCTACGAAGTGCTGGTCGAGCCCGATCTCGCGAAGCTCTATCGGAATCACGATGGCACCAAGTCCGTTCCTGTCTTCGTGATGCATCATCCCTTCGATGTCTCTCCGCTCGCGCGGCGAAGCGATCGCGATCCGTTCATCACGGATCGATTCGAGCTCTTCGTCGAAGGCCGCGAGGTCGCGAACGCGTTTTCGGAGCTGAATGATCCGGACGATCAGGAGTCGCGTTTCACGGCGCAGCTCGATCGACGTGAGAAGGGCGACGAAGAAGCGATGGACTTCGACGCCGACTACATCCGCGCGTTACGGCATGGAATGCCGAACGCCGCGGGCTTTGGTCTGGGCGTCGATCGTTTGGTGATGATGCTATGCGGTCAAGCGTCGATCCGCGATGTGTTGCTGTTCCCGGCGATGCGTCCCGAGCGCCCAATGGAGCCAGAATGAAAGAGAAGGCGCTCCGCCTTGGCCCCATCGCGGGCGTCTTCGGCATCTGGGCGGTCTTGTCGGCGGTGTGGGTACCGCTCCTCGCGTTTCCTCAGCACACGGCATACGCCCCTTATTTACTTCTCGTCATCGGTGTGGTTTCGCTCGTGATCCCGGGGCTCACGCTTGCACGAATTCGCTTCGTCGACGCGGGTGTGAAGGGCCGTGCTCGTCTCTTTTTTGGTTCTTCGGCGATGCTGGTGACGGGGATTGCGAACATCACAATCGGGGGATTTCTCCTCGCCATCTTCAACGATCCTGGGTTTGCTTCAGGGGCGTTCCAGCGATTCGGCGACGCATTGAACCCGATCGATTCAATGATCAATGCGATTGAAAGCGTCGCGCTGTCTCTTGGCATCTGGGAACTGTTCGTTGCCGCCTTTTGGGTGCTCGCGATCGCGACACTCCTTCAGTTTTTTGCAGGGATCTCGACGTGGTTTCTGATTCCGCTGCGCGCTCGCCGGGTCCTCTGGATCCTCTTCGATAGTCCTCTTCTTCTCGCCTTCATCTTCGCGCTTTGGACGATGCACTTCATGCCGCGCACCGACGGCGAGATCACCGAGTCCTCGATCGCGCTCGCCATCACCACGCTCTTTGCTCTTCGCGCATTCGCGCGTCTCTTGCCGCCCACCCTCGATCTCGTCGAGCGGGTCGGCTTTCAGGCGCTCGTCGCGGCGCGCATGCTGCGGGCACGAAAGAGCGGATTTCTGACGATCATTGGCCTCCTCTCCGTGCTCGCTGTGAGTTTCTCATCGTGCACGCTCAGCACCACGCTCTCGGTGATGGGCGGTTTTCGCGATGATTTGCAGCGAAAGATCCTTGGGAACAACGCGCATATCGTGATCGATCGCGAGTACGGCACCTTCGAAGGTTGGGATCCCGTGCTCGGCCGCGTGCGTGAGATCGAAGGTGTCCGCGGCGTGAGTCCGTACGTCTCTGGCGAAGTGATGGTGACGAGCGCGTCGAACTTGGGAGGTGTCGTGTTGCGCGGCATCGACCCGAATACGATCGGTGAAGTCACTGATTTACCAAGCAATATGCGGCATGGGCGGATCGAATACCTGCTCGATCCCGAGCGCCTCCTCCATCTCTCGGCCGCCGAGATGTCGGGCAGCCTGCTCGGTCGACGTTTGCCTTCGCCAAGTGACATCGAGGGCGATTCCGACGTGCCGACGGACGATTCCGATCACTCGAGCCTCCTTCGCGATATCGATCGTTTGCTGGCGCAACTTCCAGAAGAAGAGGAGGACGCTGCACTGGAGCCTCCACAAGATGCCTTCGGGCGGATGCCGCCGCCTCTTCATCGACCGCGTGAGGTGCTCCCAGGGATCATCGTCGGTCAAGAGCTCGCGCGGTCGTTGCGTCTGCACGTCGGAGACGAAGTGAACGTCGTCTCGCCGCTCGGTGATTTGGGACCCGCAGGGCCCATTCCGAAATCGCGTCCCTTCCGTGTCGCGGGCATCTTCTATAGCGGGATGTACGAATACGACATGAAGGTGGCGTATACCGACCTCGAGACGGCGCAGCGATTCCTGTCGACGGGAGATGCGATCAGCGGGATCGAGATCCGGGTCGATGATTGGGAGCGCGCGGATCGCGTCGCGGGCACGGTCGCGAGCGCCATCACACGGGCGGACCTCCGCGTGCGTTCGTGGCAGGAGATCAACCGCAACCTCTTCATCGCGCTTGCGAACGAGAAGATCGTGATGTTCATCACCCTTGGCATCGCGATCCTCGTGGCGAGCTTTTGCATCGTGGGCGCGCTCGTCCTCATGGTGCAGGAGAAAGGACGCGAGGTCGGCATTCTGAAAGCCATGGGCGCCGAAGATCGCCACATCATCATGATCTTCATGCTCCAAGGGCTCTTTACCGGCGTGGTCGGTGCGATCACGGGGCTCGGGCTCGGGTGGGTGGTGTGCTTTGCCGCCGAGCACCTCGGGATCGTGCCCTTGAACCCGGAGGTGTATTACATCGACCGTTTGCCGATTCATACGGACCCGAGCGAGTTCGTGGCGGTCGGCCTCTCTGCCGTGTTGGTCTGTTTGCTCGCGACGATCTATCCCGCGTTCCTTGGTAGCCGTCTCAAACCCGTCGATGCGCTGCGCGACGCTTAATACTCGAGTCATGGAAGCCATGCCCCACCTCGTTCGCGCTGAACGCGTCACGAAAAAGTTCCTTCACGAAGGTCGTGAAATCGAAATCCTCCGCGGGATCGATCTCGAAATCGAGCCGGGTGAGATGCTCTCGATCGTCGGCGCATCGGGCGCCGGAAAGAGCACGCTCTTACACATCCTTGGCACGCTCGATCTGCCGACGTCGGGGAGAATCTCGTACGAGGGGGTCGACATCACGAATTTCCAGAGCTCCCGCCTGGCCGATTTTCGTAATCGTGCGATCGGCTTCGTCTTCCAGTTCCATCACTTGTTGCCCGAGTTCAACGCCCTCGAGAACGTGATGATGCCCGGCCTCATTCGTGGCATCGCGCGCAGCGAGATGCACTCCCGTGCGGCGCGCTTGCTTGGCGAAGTGGGCCTTTCGCATCGTCTCTCGCACCGCCCTGGGGAACTATCAGGCGGTGAACAACAGCGTGTGGCGCTCGCACGTGCGCTCGTGATGGAGCCCAAGCTCGTGCTCGCCGATGAGCCCACGGGCAACCTCGACAGCAAGACGAGCGAGGCGATGCACGAGCTCTTCTTCGAGCTGAACCGTATGCGCGGCGTCAGTTTCCTCATCGTGACGCACAGCACGACGCTCGCGGCGCTCATGCCGCGCGTCGTGCACATGCGTGACGGGATGATCGAGCTCGACGAACGACGCGGTGATTCAGAGCCGACACCTGCCGTCGGCTCTGAATCCGAATGAGCACGTTCACTATTCGAGCTCGATCGAAAACATCTCACCAGCAGCTACAATAAAAGAGACTCGGAGCGTAGGGCTGACCGGAGTGGAGCTGGAGATGCGACGACGTCTTGCCGCACGACGCGCACCAACCCGCGCATTCACTGGCGGCCGGCGGAGTACCGTAATTGTAAACAGATCCGCCGACGTAACGAATCCCCCACACCCCCCCGATCACTCCGCTTTCACAAGCTTGATAGGTCGCGACATAGTCCTCGGTATCGACTTCGATGAACTCCTCGTCTTGGACTTCATCTTCGACCTGGGCTGCACAGCCAGCGAACGATGCAACGCTGAAAGCGGTCATGACGGACATTACGAAAAGGCGGAGTTTATTTGAGTAATGCATGAAGTGTCTTTCGTAGTAGATGGTTGTTGAACTAAGGAGTCCGAAGAGAACGCCAAAGCGATAGCCGAAGTTGGAAGGGCTGTCGAGAACAAGGTCCACAAGTGGGTGCTTTGTCCACCCAGTGCACCCTTGCTTGACCCGGCACCGGTGGACGGCTAGAACGCCGCGGGTTTCTTCCCAGAATCTGCCGTTTCCGATCGCCTTATCGCCTCCACCATGCGACGCGCCATCCACGCCACCCTGCTCGCGATTGCGTCGCTTTTGTTTGTGGGGATTCCAGTTGATGCGCAGATCGCGGATGACTCCGAAGAAGCGGGCTACGAAGACGAGGCTGGGAACGCGACGGACGAGAATCCACCGCCATCTCGGCGTCGCGCCGATATCGATGCGGAGGGCGAAGAAGAGGAGCCGTACGAGCCCGTTGAAGAGGCCGAGGAGGGCGTCAACGTGCCTCGGACGCTTTGCCATGGCCGCCGCGTGCGACGGGTTCGCGTGCTCGGAAATCGCCGTGTGGGTGACGAGGATGTGCTCGCTTCAGTGCGATCGCGGGCAGGGCAGGTTTGTACCGACGAGCGCGTGGCCGAGGATGCACGTGCGTTGTGGGATCTCTCGTTCTTCGATGATATCCGCATCGAAGCCGAGCCTGCGCCGGAAGGCCGCGTCGATCTGATCTTCCGCGTGCGTGAGCGACCCGCGATGTCGGTCGTGCGTTACGAGGGGAACTCGTCCATCTCGAATAGTGATATCGACGAAGTCGTGCAGCTTCGCGCGGGCTCGATCCTCTCGATGCGGGAGGTCCGCCGCCAAGTGACTCGAATCCGCGATTTGTACGCGGAAAAGGGTTACTTCCTCGCACGCATCGAACCTCGATTGGTCCGCCAAGAGAACAACGAAGTCGAGGTCGTCTTCCAGATCAACGAAGGTCAGGAGGTCACGGTTCGCCGCATTCGTTTCGTGGGCAATCGCCAACTTTCTGGGGACGAGCTCCGCGGAATCATGCAAACCGGCGAGACGGGGTTCTTCTCCTTCCTGTCGAACAACGACAATTACCAAGACGCGCGCTTCGACGAAGACGTTCAGCGCCTTCAGGCGATCTACTACGATCGCGGTTATCTCTCGATGCGTGTCGGCACCCCGCGCATCGAGCTCACCCCGGATCGACGTTTCATCGACATCACGATTCCAGTGGCGGAGGGTCCTCGTTTCCGCATTGGGAGGCTTCGCGTCATCGAAACCGATGATGAAGGAGAAGAGATCGATCCGCTCGGCGGACGACGTGTCGTTCGCGAATTGATCACGGCGGAATCGGGCGATTGGTTCAGCCGCACCTCGCTCGGCCAATCACTGCTCGCGGTGACCCGTCATTATCGAGATGCGGGCTATGCGCACGTCGATGTGCAGCCCGAGACCGATCTCGACATGGAGCGCAACGTCGTCCATCTCTCGGTGGCGGTTCGTCGCGGGCCTCTCACGCGCATCGAGCGCATTCAAATCCGCGGCAACACGAAGACCCGCGACTCGGTCATTCGCCGTGAAATCCGTATCTCTGAAGGCGATCTCTACAATCAGTCGCAGCTCGAGACTTCGCGCATGTTCGTTCAAGCGCTCGGATATTTCGAGCGCGTCGAGATGAGCGAGAGCGACGGGAGCGCGCCCGATCGCATCATCGTGAACTTCGAAGTTGCCGAGCGACCGACAGGAACCTTCAACGTTGGCGCGGGCTTCTCGTCGATCGAGCAGTTCATTTTCACGGCGCAGGTCCAGCAACAGAATCTGTTCGGCAACGGACAATCACTGAACCTCCAACTTCAGCTCTCAGGGCTAAGACAGCTCGTTCAGGTGCAATTCGTCGAGCCCTACTTCCTCGACACCGAATGGACGCTCGCGGTCGAGGTCTTCAAAACCGTTCGCCAGTTCGCCTCGTTCACGCGCGATTCGACGGGCGGCGCGCTGAGCTTTGGGCACCCGATCTTCGATCGGAGGCTCTCTCTCTTCCTCCAATACCGCGCAGATTATGTTCAAATCGGGCCGCGTACCGGCGGGTTCGGCAGCGGGCAGGGCTTATTCCAGCTGAACCTTTTGCCCATCGATAACAACTTCCGAAATGGTCTACAGAGCTCGCTCCGCCTCACGGTGACGTGGGATTCTCGCGACAACCGTATTTATCCGCGCAATGGCCTTTATGCGTCGTGGTCGAGCGAGGCTGCGGATGAAGCGATCGGCTCGGCGGCGAGTTGGATCCGTCACCGCGCGTTTTTCCGATGGTATTGGGAGATGTTCTCGGGCTTCGTGCTCAAGATGAATACGGAATGGGGCCTCATCACTTCGCGTCAGGCGCCAGGGCCTCCCGTGTTCGAACGCTTCTATCTGGGCGGCATCTTCAACGTCCGTGGCTTCCCACTCAACAGTTTGGGGCCGCGCATCGGCGTTCCGCGCAGCTTCGATCCGCCTGACGGCGGCATCGTTCCACCCTACGGTGAACCCGTGGGCGGGAACATGCAGTTCTATTACAACCTCGA
Source organism: uncultured Sandaracinus sp. (assembly GCA_964481145.1). Lineage (GTDB taxonomy): Bacteria > Myxococcota_A > Polyangia > Polyangiales > Sandaracinaceae > Sandaracinus. The sequence goes on along the minus strand of CAYZTA010000070.1, from coordinate 5,167 downwards.
GTTCGAGTTCCCCATCGTGGAGCAGGTCGGGATCCGGGGCGTCATCTTCACCGATGGCGGAAATGCTTGGAATCTCGATCGCTACCTCTGCGAAGCGGGCCAGCCAGCACTTTCGCCTTCGTCTTCGGACCCGTGTCAGATCAACCTGTTCAATCTGCGCACGTCCTGGGGATTTGGCGTTCGTTGGATTTCACCTTTGGGGCCGCTTCGGTTCGAGTGGGGCCTTCCTTTCAACCGTATCCCGGGCCGCGAGGGGGAGATCGATTTCCAGTTCACGATCGGTAATTTCTTCTGAAGTTCAGAAAATGATCGTCTGGTTGATGATTTTCCTGGCTTGACCCGTCATTCCCCAGCAAGTAGCCAATCCGCATCAGGAGACGATAGTCTTGTTTCAGCTCCAAAGGCACGCCATCACCCTCGTTGCGGCCCTGATGATTTCGTCTGTGGCTCCGCGCCTCTACGCGCAGGTCCGCATCGCGGTCGTCGATCTGCAACGCGCAATGAATGAGACAGAAGACGGAAGGCAGGCCAAAGCCCGTCTGAAGCGTCTCTTCAAGCAGCGTCAACAAGAGCTCGACCGACGCCAAGGCGAGCTCAAGACGCTCAAAGAGAATATCGAAAAGAACGCTGAGGTATGGGCGCGTGACGTGCTTCAGAAGCGCGCCGAGGAATACCAGAAGGCGTATATCGAGCTTCAGCAGCAATACGTGGAATTCCAGCGTGAACTCGCAGAAAAAGAAGCCGAGATGACGCAGGTGATCATCGCGCGGATGGAGCAAATTCTCAGGCGAATCGGCCAAGCTGAAGGCTACACGTTGATCGTCGAACGAAATGAAGGCGGCGTCGTATGGGTGCCGAGCAACCTCGACCTGACCGATGATGTGATTCAGCGTTACAACTCGGGCGAAGGCCGCGACGGTGAGAGAGCAGCTTCGGGTGGCGGCGGAAGTACGGGAGACAGCGCAACTCGACCGCGTAGACCGAGCAAACGAGCGGCCCCGAGCGAATAGTGGTGAGGGAGCGCGATGGCGATGGAGCTCGACACCGAGCGGTTGCTTCGAATTCTGTCGCAGAAGCCCCCTTTTTTGTTTCTCGATCGGGTGATCGACCTCGCCCCACGGAAGTCGGCCCGTGGGGTGAAGTGCGTGACGGCCAACGAGCCATGTTTTCATGGCCAAGAGAGCCCTTTGGTGTTTCCAGGGGTGTTGATCATCGAGGCGATGTCCCAGCTCTTTTCGGTGCTCGCATATGCTTCGGAGCCCTTCGATCCGAACCAGAAATTCCTGTTTCTTTTGGGTTTCGATGGAGCGAAATTCCGTCGTCCCGTCACCCCAGGCGATCGCTTGATCATCGATCTCGAGATCACACAACGCAGATCCAATATTTGGAGAGCGCACGCGATTGCCACTGTGGATGACAACTTGTGTGCTCGAGCGGATTTGCTCGCAGCGCTGACGGATCGCGGCGAGCTTCCGCATCAGTGAACGATGCTCGATTGCTCAATTCTGGGTTTCCTTTTACAAAGGGGCCGCGTGCGCAGGCCCTCTCGACTCCTTGCGTTGAGCGTGATCGCAGCTCTCGTGGCGTTGCCGCTGGCGGCCATCGCACAGGAGCAATCCGCGTCGGAGGAAAGCGAAGCGCCCGAAACTTCTTCGGGACCTCCTGTGTATGATCTCGCGAAGCTCTTGCATTCGGCTGAGCGCGCCTACCCAGGCGTACGCGCCGCAGAGGCGCGAATCCGTGCGGCCCGTGCGCAGCTCGATGAAGTGTGGGTGACGCCGTATTTTCAGTCATGGATCACTGCAGGCTTCACGCTCGCCCCCGAAGCCCGTGGAAGTCCGATCTTCTCCCCAGATGCGCAGGTGCCGATCTCGAATCCGTGGCAACCCGTGCTCGGCTTCAATTTCGAAGGTGCCGTGCCTCTTTGGACGTTCGGCAAGCTCGGCGCAGCGCGTGACGCTGCGCGTGCAGGGATTCGTGCGGCCGAATCGGATCGATCGCGGGTTCGAGCACAGCTCCTCTACGATGTGCGACGAGCGTATTTTGCTTTGCAACTCGCGCTCGATATCGAGCAGATGCTTCACGAAGGGATCCCTCGGCTCGAAGAAGCGATCGTGCGCACCGAGGATCGGTTGGCGGAGGGTGATTCCGAAGTCGACGAGATGGATCGCTACCGCCTGCAAGGCGCGCTTGCCGAGGTGCGTGCAAGACAAGCGCAGGCCGAGCATCTCGAAGCGAGCTCGCGCGCAGCACTTCGAATCCTGAGTGGGGTTCGTGAGTTCCGTGTGCCTGATTGTCCGATTCAAGTGGTGTCCGCGCGGTTGCGTCCGCTCGCGCATTACGTCAGCAACGCGATGAGCGATCGGCCCGAGGTGCGCATGCTCGAAGCCGCGCAGCGGGCGCGAGAGGCGAGCCTCGACGTGGCGCGTGCAGGATTTTGGCCTGATCTCGCGCTGACCTATCGCTTTGCGATCAGCTACGCCCCGGGCATCACCGACCAGACCAATCCGTTCATCATCGATCCCGCCAACTACATGAATATCGGCGCAGGGATCGCACTCCGGTGGTCGCTCGATTTTTGGGGAAATGCCTACCGGGTGGATCGCGAAAGCGCGTTGCTCGACGATGTGCGGGCTCGCTTCGATGAAGCGCGCCGTGGAATGGAAATCGAGATCACGGATGCCTATCAAACCGTGGTCGAAGCGCGCGCACGAGAAGAAGCCTTCGATCGCGGTCGGCGCGCGACTCGGTCGTGGTTCATCACGGCGGCACAGTCCGTCGAGCTGGGCACCGCCGAAACGAGCGATTTGGTGGACGCAGTGCGTGCGTATTTCATGGCGCGTTACTCGCACTTGCAAGCGATCCATGATTTCAATGCAGCGCTGGCCAACCTCGAACGGACATCCGCGATGCCGGTGACCGATCGATGGGAGGAGGCGTGTGATTGAGGGGAGCCCAGTGAATCCTACGAAACCAACCACCGTCCCAAGAGGCAACCCTATGTCTTTACTGCGAGATTTCTCTAAATTCTTCGCCCTTTGGGCCATCGCGCTTGGCGCAGTGATTTCATTTTCTTCGAGCGCTCTCGCGCAAGAAGGCACGGCTTCCCGTTTTTTGCGTCAGCGTCATGATGAAGTGAGCCGCCTCATGCGACGCGCGGCGAGCACCGATGCGGATCGAGAGCGTCGAAGCCAGGAGGTGACCCGGATTCTGAGTGAACTGCTCGATTATCAAGAGCTCTCTCGGCGTTCGCTCGGCTCGCATTGGGAAAGCTCCACACCCGAACAACGCGAGCAGTTCGTGTCGCTCCTCCGTCAGCTCGTCGAGCGCAATTACCAAGCAAATCTCGAGAGAATTCAAGAGTTCGAAGTGCGCTATGCGAGTGAAGAGCCGGTGGGGGGTGGCATGCTCGTGCGTACCGAGGCGCGTTCACGCTCCGAGAGGAGGCAGCCTCCTGTCGAGATCGCGTATTCGATGCATCAGACGGGAGGGGCGTGGCGTGTGTTCGATGTCACGACGGATGGCGTGAGCTTGGTGGGCAACTACCAAAGGCAATTCAATAGGATCATCACGCAGAACGGCTGGGACGAATTGATTCGGCGGATGCAGCAGCGCCTCGAGTCGGGGGCTTCGGAGTGAGTTGACGTGGTCGTTCCTCGGAACTAGGGTGCGCAAGAATGCGACTTTTCAGCGGGAAAATTCCGGTCATCGCCCAGGAAATCGTCCGGACGCTGGTCGACGGGGGGGATATCGAGACGGCCGCACCGAATGAAGTGCAGTCCGATATCGAAGCAATCTTGAAGGAATATCTTCGACAAGAGCGCAAGGTCACCGACGAAGCGAAGCACCGGATGGAGGCTCGTGGGATGACCTATGGCGAGCTCGGTCGGATGAAGGGCCAGGTCGCCAAAGATCTTCGGCTCGCGACGGGGGAGGACACGCTGCCTTATCTGCTCGAACAGACCCTCGAAATCCTCTTTCACAGTGCGAATGTCGATGAGATCTTTGCTGATGATCCCGTACTGAGAAAAAAGATCACGACGATTTTTCGCAAGCACATGGATGTCGAGCAGGAACTCGACAAAGAGGTTCGAGGGAAGATCAAGAACCTGGAAGAGGGGACGGCGGCATTCGAAACGGAATACAGCCGCGTGATGGAGCAAATCAAACGTAACAAAAGGCTCAGCTGATCGAAGCAGAGAGCCCACACCGGGAGGAAAATGCGCGAGAGCAGACGGACTGGTTTGCGGAGCATGACCGGTCACGGAGTGGGCGAGGTCGCGCTGGGGTCCAGTCGTGTTCAAATCGAGGTTCGGTCTGTCAATCACCGATATCTCGAAGTTCGAGTGCGTCTTCCGACTGAGCTGCTCGAACATTCGGGGTTCGTCGAAGAGCAAGCGCGCAATCACCTCGGACGCGGTCGCATTGAAGTCACAGGGCGACTGTCGGGGGACGCACTGAGCGCACCCGTGCTGGATGTGGCCCGGGCACGTGCTGCATACGAGCAGCTTCTTGCGTTGCGAGATGCGCTCTCGCCGCGGGAGCCGTTGCCTCTCTCTCTTTTGGCTTCGGTTCCAGATCTCTTCGTCGCACGAGGGTTTTCCGATGTGCGTGCATCACGTGAGGCGCTTGCGCTTGCGACCGAACAAGCCTGTCGAGCTGTCACTGAGATGCGCGTGCTCGAAGGGACGTCACTCGCGGCCGACCTTCGCCTCCGAATCACGCGCTTGATCGAATACGTCGATCAGGTCGAAGCGCGCGTGCCCGAGCTCGTCGAGCTTGCTCGAAAAAAGCTTCGTGAGCGGATTGAGAAACTGCTCGGGGCGATTCCCGTCGAAGAAGGAAGACTCGAGCAGGAGATTACACTCTTTGCGGATCGGTCGGACGTGACCGAGGAATGCACGCGGCTCCGAAGCCATTCGGCGCAATTCCGGACGCTGCTCACCTCAGGCACGAACGACGCATTGGGACGACGCTTCGATTTTCTGCTTCAAGAGATGGCGCGTGAGGCGAACACGATAGGCGCCAAAAGTGCGAGCGCTGACATCGGACGACTCGTCGTGGAATTGAAGACCGAAATCGAGCGCATGCGCGAGCAAGTGCAGAACGTGTTCTGACCTGAAACTTACGGCCACGGTCCATGAACAGGGCTGTTTGTCAGGCTGAA
>CAYZTA010000069.1:148-27239 GCA_964481145.1 uncultured Sandaracinus sp. | reverse complement strand
ACAACGCTGTCTTTTTGGCCCTGGGTACCGATGTCTGGGCCTATCGATATCGAGAATAGCGGCTTCATCACGCGTCGATTTCGAGGTGATCCATGCGGACTTTTCAAGTAGGTTCGGCGCCGTGGATATTGGTGACAAGAAGAAAGAGGGTGCCCCAATCGCCCTTCTATTGAAGGAATCGGGATTTGATTCAGGCTTTCCATATCGGGTGCCACCGGAGTTCCTCATCGAGCCGCCGAAGCGGCTGAAGGCCGACGAGGAGTGGGAGTGGCGCACACTCACACATGCCCTGATCCATGCGAGCCACTTGTTCGAAGACCGCGGCGCCAAGGATGCGCTGCTCTATCTCGAAAGAACCTTCCCCAACGATTTCAGCATTTCCAGACTCATGCCTCTGGCCGCTGAAGCATTGGCAGAGATCGTCAATCTTTGGGGCGCATGCTACCGTCGTCAGGGTGAGCTGGCGACTGCCATGGATCTATTCGGTACGGCGCTGCGGCTCACCAAACGAGCCAGCATCCGACAGTACGCCCACTACAACCGGGGATACTCCCGATTGCAGATGGGAATGCGCGAATCGGATCCTCGATTGGGCGATGCGCCCGCTCGCCATGTCGTGAAACAGCTTGTCGAAGCTGAGAAGGACCTGGCCACTGCGACCGAGCTTGATCCGACAGACAGCGCCGCGTGGTCGCAACGAGGACTCGCCGGTTTGCTGTTGGCATCGATGACAACCATGACAGTTGGTAAGCGACTGCGTTGGTATCAAGGCGCGAGCGCCGCCTATGAGAAGGCGCTGGAACACGAGTCCAAGGACAACGAGCGCACGGCCATCGAAAGCAACCTCAAGATCTCACGCGAAGGGATCGCAGCCATGTCCAAGTCTGGCTGGCTCAAGCGCACTTTCGGCAGATCTGCGGAGATTCCTGGCTCGATCGATGAGACAGACGCCATCGCTGCGGCTCAAGAAGCAGAACAACTCGCGGCGCGCATGGACCTCGTCGCGAGGGCAAAACAAATCATCAACCAGCCCATCGAAGAAGAGGACGAAGGTAAACGCGAGCGTGACCCTCGCGTCGTGGCGGAGCACCTGATCAGGACGTTTGACGATCGTTCTGGGGACTCAGCGGGACAACCGGCCTTTGCCTTTGTCGAGGCCGTTTGGTTCCTGCTGCAATCTGGCGCAACGTTGCCTGAGCTGCGCCAGCAGAGGACCCACACTCTGGCAGAGCTTACCCAGGCCACCCATGCACGAGACAGCTCGGCCATGTTGGAGATCCTGGAAAAATCAAGAGACAAAAAGTGGCAAGCTTGGCTGTGGAACCATGTCGATGGTCTCGTCGGTCGGCACTTTCCCGTCGAGCTAGCAGAGTTCTGCCTGCAATACGGTGTCACGGCAAACGTTGCACACATGGAAGCTCTCGGGGCCAAGTCGTCGGAGCTGAGCCACGAGCTGCTTCTGAGCCTCGACGAACGGCGTAACCAGGTCGCATTGACTCTACCTGCGTTGCTCGCCGCGATGGACTACGGAGCGGACACCGCTCAGCTGGAGCGTCTTTGGACTTCATTGCGACCAGCCAATCTTGAAGAAGATGCGACTTGGGCCAATGGCGAGATTCGGCGGCTGTCGAGGGTGGATCTCGCAGCTGCATCGTCTTTTCGGGAGGAAGTTCTCACCCTGCACAACGAGGAGTTCGATGCAGCGCTTGCTTTTTTCTCGCGTCTCGCAAGACAAGAAGGCAAGTCGGCATTGGTCGTCGGGCTCCGTGCCGGACCTCCGGGAGCAATCGCGCTCCCGCGAGTGATTGGATGTGCGCTGGGTGGCGTGATCATCCCTGACGCGATGAATGCGTTCCTCGGTGAGCTCGACAAGAACGGATATGCGCCGCACATCCTGTTTGGTTACCTGATTGAGTTCTGTCTGCGCAACGATCTACCGGAGTTACTCGCACAAGTTCTCGACCAAGGTGGTGCACATGGTTGGCAGGTCGCGCAGGCAGCGGGACCGGTGGTAAGGCTTCCCGCTGTCCGCGAGGCAGACAAGGCCGGCACCATGCTCAACCTGTTGCTGAAGAAGCACCGAGCAGGGCCAGTGGCCGGGCGCGACGCGTCGGACAATCGCCCTCACGCCGGGCAATGTGAATACAGACCGGTTTGGCTCGACTTCGACGTCCCAAAGCCAGTGGAATGGCTGGTTCTCATGGCTGCGTTGGAGGACGACGCACCATGGTGGCGACCACTCAATCGTCCTCTCCCGTAGATCTGAGATTGGCGGCAGGATAGGGCAGGAGAAAAGCGATGGATGAGCAGCTTCCTGAAGGGGTTTTATCCCCGAGAGAGGACTCTATATTGATATGAATATGAAGGAATTGTTGACAATTGTTGAGAATGATATTGGCTACAAATTGCCGGAAGACAAGCGGCACTCTATTGCTCGACTTGAGGACATTCCTAAAAGCCTACTTTCAGATGCGAGGAAACTGAATACCCCGCTGTTGGCAGAGATTTTCCTCGGGTTTTTTCTCACATCTGAATGCACGACTTTTCTTAAGATTTTTGTTCAGGATCAAGTGTTCAACGCGATGTCTTCAGCGGGAAAGAAATATGACAGCCGGTGAATGACAACGAGAGCTGTCGCGGGTGTCAATCCGCTCATCACGCGTCGATTTGCATCCCCAATGCACGCATCCGCCGCCAGAGCGTCACTCGGCTGATACCGAGTATCTCCGCGGCGCGCTCTCGATGGCCATCGACGCGTTCGAGGGCACGATGGATTTCGGCTTTCTCGGCTTCGCTCAGAGAAGGAGTGGCCGGCGTATCGATCGGATCGAGAGAAGTCTCCGGTTCGGTGACCTCCGCAGGCAAATCGCCTGGCACGAGCACAGGACCTTCGCCAATGACGTAGGCGTATTCGAGCGCGTTTCGGAGCTCTCGCACATTGCCTGGCCACGGATACGCCTCGAGTCGAGCGAGCGCGGCAGGGGAGATGGTCGTGATGTGCCTTCCGCCTTTGTCATTGAGCTCTTCGATGAGTTTCTGCATGAGCAGTCCGACATCGAGAGGCCTGGCGCGCAGGGGCGGAAGAAAAATCGGGATCACGCGGAGTCGATACATCAAGTCGGCTCGGAAGCGACCGGCGCTCACCGCTGCGCGCAGCGATTGATGGGTGGCGGCGACGATCCGCACGTCGATGGGGACCGGCACCCGACCCCCCACTGGAATGACAGATTTCGTCTCGAGCACACGCAAGAGCTTTGCTTGTAAATCGAGCGGCATCTCTGCGACTTCGTCGAGAAAGGCCGTGCCTCGATCGGCGCTCTTGAAGAAGCCAGGTTGGTCTCGCACGGCGCCGGTGAACGCTCCGCGCACATGTCCAAAGAGCTCGCTCTCGAGCAATGTGGCGGGAAGCGCGGCGCAGTTGATCGCCGCGAACGGACCTTTGGCGCGGGGCGAGAGCGCATGAATGGCGCGAGCGAACAATTCTTTGCCGGTGCCTGTTTCACCTCGAAGGAGCACACTCGCGTCTCGCCTCGCCGCACGTTCCACGATGTGAAACGCACGTTTCATCCCTGAATCGCGCGTCCATAGACCATGAAAGAGAAGAGGGGCGCCGCTCTCTTCCGTGGGCTCGGGATCGAGCAGGAGTACCCATCCGAGATGCCGACTTCGGTGCTCGAGGGGCGTTGCGCGGATTGTGATACGCCGTTCGCGACCTCTCGCAGCCTTCCTGAGAATCGTCAGCGTGATGGGATTCTTCTTCCCAAAAGCCGATATATTGGATGAATCCTTGGAGAACAGCGTTGCGGCGTTCGTTCCAGGCGGAATGTCCTCGCCCAGGAGCTTCTCTGCGTGGTCCGTGGCGAGGACGATCGAGAGCTTCGAATCGAGGACGAGCGCTGGCCCTGCGACGCCCTCGATGGCGAGTTCGAGGAGCCGAGTGTGCTCCTGCTTCTCACGTTTCATATGTTTCACGCGTTGATCGTAGCGTGAACCATGTGCCTAGCCTTGAAGAGAATCGCTCCTTTGGACCGAGGCTCCAGCGACGGGCAGCTCCGCTTGATTCCAAGCGATCATCCCGCCGCGCATCGACGCCACGCGATCGATGCCGAGCGCGTGAAGCTGGAGCGCCGCTTTTCCCGAACGCCCTCCCGAGCGACAAATGGCGATGACCGGTGTTTCTTTATCCCAACTCTTGGCAGCGCTTTCGACCGTGGCGAGCGGGACGAGCTCGACACCAGGCACATGACCGAGCTCTCCCGTGAGCTCGTGCGGCTCGCGCACATCGACGAGCCGCGCGACGCCGACGTGAGAAGCGACCCATTCGGGGCTGAGCTCGGGGATGCCTCCCGCAGACATTTCGATGGGCGCCCAATCGCGTTGCATGCTTTCGGGCCCCTTCTCTCCGCGCGGCAATCCACAATGCAAGTTGGCCGGCACCGCGATGTCGATCTTTTTGGGATAGGGAAGCTCCAGCTTCGCCATGATCTCGGTGAACTCAGCCACGGAGCGCGACTCGTTCAAACGAGGGTTGTGCTTCTTCTCTTCAGCGACGCTGGTCACGGTTCGACCTTTGTAGTCGTGGCCTGGATAGAGCAGGCAATGATCCGGGAGCGAGTAGATCTTCTCGTGCACCGAGCGATAGAGCGAAGCGGCGCTTCCTTGCTGGAAATCCGTGCGTCCCGAGCCACGAATCAGCATGGCGTCCCCTGTGAACGCCGTCGATCGATCGCCGAGCACGTACGTCACGCAGCCATTCGTATGGCCCGGCGTTTCTCGCACTTCGAGCTCATAGGAGCCAAAACGAATCCGATCGCCTTCTTTGACGTAGAGATCGGCGCAACCTGCTCCGGTCCGCTCGGAGAGCACGTTCTTGGCCCCCGTTCGCTCGCGGATGGCGCCCGCTCCTGTGACGTGGTCTGCATGAACATGCGTGTCCATGACATAGACGAGACGCAACTCGAGCTCTGCGAGAAGGCTGAGGTCGCGCTCGACCTGCTCGATCACGGGATCGATCAAGACGGCTTCGCGCGTTTTTTCATCGGCGAGCAGGTATGTGTAGGTCGATGATTCGAGGTCGAAGAGTTGGCGAAAGAGCATAGAGAATCCTTTCAGCAAGGGCAGTGCCACCACATCAGGGTGCAGGTTCCGCGGTGCGCGCACGACGGACCAGGTCGAAAATAGCAATGAGCACGGCGAGCGCGCTCACACCGAACGAAATGGGCCAAGTCGTGCTGAGGTCGAGCGGGGTGCCGAACGCACGAGGGATCTCCTGAAAGAGGATGATCACCGCCATCACGATGACGAACCACGCAAAGCCGCGACGTAAGATGGCTTGCGGCACCCGCGCGGAGAGCGCGCTGCCGAGGATGCTTCCGAGGATCGCAGCCGAGGTGATGAGGACGGCGAGTGTCCCGTCGATGGTGACCGCCCCGAGATGACCCGCGAGCGCGGCGTACGAATTCAGCGTGATGACCAAGAGCGAGGTGCCGACGGCCGTTCGCATGGGCAAGCGCGCAAGGAGGACGAGCGCAGGAACGACGACGAAGCCGCCGCCGGCGCCGATGAGTCCGGTGATGCTGCCGACCAAACATCCGATCGCGCCGATGCGCAGGAGAGACAGCTCGGGCTCAGTCGTGTTCGTGTCCGACGTGGAGCTCTCGCAGCTCGCGGCGTGGCGAGGGCGCATCATGGCGAAGGCCGTGATGAGCATCATGGCCCCAAAGCCCAAGAGGAGCGCGGTGGCCGGGATGAAATGAGCGAGGCGTCCTCCAGCATAGGCTCCGGTCATGCTCGCAACTCCGAAGAGCGCTCCCGTCTTCCATCGAACGCGTCCCTGGCGCGCATGGGGAATCAAGGCTGAGATGCTGGTGGTGCCGACCACGAGCAAAGAGAGCGCGATGGCTTCGTGCGCCGGAACGCCGATCACGTAGACGAGGAGTGGCACCGTGAGGATGGATCCTCCTCCGCCGAGCAGCCCGAGCGAGAGCCCGATCAGGACAGCGAGCGCGGTGCCGACGATGAGGGCAGACATGAACCACTGACTAGAGCGAAGAGCGTGCCGGGGCGAAGAAGGCGTTTCTATTGCGAATTCATGAGTGAGAGGGAGATGGGTGTTTCATCTGGTGAAACACATGAAACAAAAATGAAACACGACCTGACTGTGTTTCCGTTTGAAGTGCGGCGGCTCCCGGTTGGCGTGCGCGGTGCTATGGATGGGCTCATGCAGAGCGCAACGACGTTGGATGCAGTATGGGCCTTGCGGGGGCTTCTGGGTGGAGCACTGATCGGCCTCTCCGCCTCGCTTCTCCTCGCGATGAATGGGCGTGTCGCAGGGATCAGCGGGATGCTTCAAGGATTGTTGGGAGGAGAAGGAGAGGGCGAGCGTGTTTGGCGCGGCCTCTTTCTCGCGGGGCTGATGCTGGGTGGAGTGATCGCGCTCGTGGTGTTGCCGGGTGCATCGCTTGACGGTGAGCCGCCTGCCATTGGCATCGCGGTGCTCGCCGGAGTGCTCGTTGGGATCGGCACCCACATCGGGAACGGGTGCACGAGCGGTCACGGGGTTTGTGGGATCAGTCGCTTCTCCGTGAGGAGCGTGGTGGCCACGGTGACGTTCATCGCGACCGGCGCGATCACCGTCGCCGTGATGCGCGCAATGGGGATGTCATGAAGACGAAGTGGATGAATCTGGTCGCGCTCGCGAGCGGCGTGCTTTTCGGTGTGGGGCTCGTGCTCGGTGGGATGACGCTTCCCGAGAAGGTGAAGGGCTTTCTCGATTTCGGCGGCGCGTGGGATCCGACGCTGATCTTCGTGATGGGCGGAGCCGTCGGGGTGCATGCGGTGGCGTATCGGTGGCTGCGCAAGCGGGCCACGCCGGTTTTTTCGGATCGCTTTCGTTTGCCGACCCGCAAAGAGATCGATGTGCGCTTGGTGCTCGGGGCGGCGATCTTCGGAGTGGGTTGGGGGATCGGCGGCTATTGCCCGGGGCCGGCCGTGACCTCGCTCGTGAGTGGTCAGGTGGCCGTCGTGGCGTTCGTCCTTTCGATGCTCGGCGCGATGTGGGCGGTGCGGCTCTACGAGAACCGCTGAGACTTGGAGCGAACACCATACTTCGAAGCGATCGCGGTGATCTTGCGCGCTTTCTTCATGGGAGAGATGAAGAGGTGGAGTGTGAGGAGCGTTTGAGTTCGAAGCTCTGACCGTAACGCGGGACGAGCGCTTGGCAGCCGAGCTCATCCCGGAGAGCAAGGCGCATGGCGTCGGCGCGCGCGGGCTCACCGTGCACGACGAACGCGCGCTCGGGGGCGCGCTCGAGGGTGGCGAGCCATGCGAGGAGCTCTTGGCCATCCGCATGGGCGCTCAGCGCATCGAGACAGGCGATGTGGGCGCGCACCGAGACGTACTGGCCATGGATTCTCACGCTCTTGGCGCCCGATGCGAGTGCCTGGCCTCGCGTTCCCGCCGTTTGAAAGCCGACGAGGAGAATCGTGTGTTGAGATTCGGGCAAGAGCGATACGAGGTGGTGCAGGACGCGTCCGCCGGTGGCCATGCCGCTCGCGGAGAGAATGATGCGCGGGCCGCGACTCGCCACGAGCTCGCGCGATTCGTTCGCGCTCACGATGGGTTGCACCATCTTCTCGATGGCTTCGCACTCGCTTGGACTCAGCCGATGCTCATGGTCGCGGTTGAAATAGACATGGGTCGCTCGAATCGCCATGGGGCTGTCGAGGAAGACCGGGACATCGGGGATGCGGTTGTGTGCGCGGAGCTTGGCGATGAGGTGAAGCATCGTTTGGGCACGGCCCACGGCGAACGCCGGAATGAGCACGATGCCGCCGTGACGTGTCGTTCGCGTGATGATGTCTGCGAGCTCGGATTCGTGATCGGCCTTGCGATGCTCTCGTCCACCATAGGTCGACTCGACGACGAGCCAATCGGCCGCAGGTGGAGTTCGTGGGGCAAGCATGATCGGATCGTTCGGACGTCCGACATCTCCTGAAAAGAGAATGGATTCTTCTCCTGCGCGCAGATGAATGCTCGATGCGCCTACGATGTGGCCTGCCGGCGTGAAGCGCGCCTCGAAGGCGCCGACGGGGAGCGCTTCATTCACGTTGCACGCGTGAATCTGTTCGAGCGCAGCTGCGGCGTCCGATCCGGTATAGAGCGGCTCGGCGGGGCGGTGCTTCGACCAACCCTGTGCATTCGCATCGTGCGCTTCTTCTTCCTGGAGCCGCGCGGCATCGGGCCAGAGGATCTCGAGAAGATCTTGCGTCCCCTTCGTACAGTACACGGGGCCTTTGAATCCGCGTTTGACGAGGAGCGGCACGAGCCCGGAATGATCGATGTGCGCGTGCGTCAGGAGGACGGCGTCGATCGACTCGGGGTCGAATGGAAGCGGCTCGCGATTCTTGAGGCGTTCGTTCTTGATGCCTTGGAAGAGGCCGCAATCGACGAGAATTTTCGTGTTTTCGTGTTCGAGGAGGAAGCGAGAACCCGTGACTGTTTCTGCTGCACCGAGGAAGGTGAGACGCATGCGCGCATCTTCGCACGACATGTTCGTTCAATCGACTGTGTTCTTACTCGGGGGGCATTCGATAGAGGAAGCGCAGCAGGAGCTCGAGGTCTTGTCGGATTTGCAAGATTTCGGTCTCGAGTCGTTCGATCAAGATCTCACGTCCTGCGAGCATGGCGGCGTCGTAGCGGCCTCCCAACCCGAAGAGGATCTCGGGGGCACGAGGGTCGAGCTCGGACAGCGTTTCGTCCCATTCCAACCGCAGCGTTTCACGCGGGCTGGGCGCATCACCTCGGGGGGCATCGAGTGCCCGCACGAGGAAGCCAGAGAGCAACCCTTCTTCGACGGGCGCTCGATTGTAGAGCGCGGCGAGGAGGTTGCGTTCGTGTTCGAGCTCGACGTCTTCGCGCGGCGCCCAGAACGCGGCCATGCCCAGTGTGGCCGAGGCCACGCCGCTGACGATTCCAGCGGTGGGTGCGGCGCCCGAGTCGGGCAGGGTCAGCTCGAGCACGCCCGAAGCCACGGCCCCGAGCGCGCCGACGGCGATCGAGGCGAGCGTGAACGTGAGCTCGAAGTCTTCGCGGCGTCGATCGAGCTCTTCTTGGAGCGTCTCGAGTTGATCGTCGAGGCAGCTCAGCTCGGCCTCGGCCGCGCCGACCTCTGTTTGGAGGAGCAACACGCGCTCCAGCATGTGTGCGCGGTCCTGGAGCTGAGCGTCATCGAGCCGCGCGGCCTCTGCGATCCGTCGAACCGCATCGGGCATTTCGGTCGAGAGCTCGCCGGAGAATTCGTCCGCACGTCCGCGCGCCGCTCGAACTTCTTCTGGGACACGGGTGCATTCGGATGCGCTCCGTGCGTGGCGGAGCCGTGTCGACGTGGAGAGCGAACCTCCGCAGCCGGCAGAAAATACGATCAGCGCGAGGCTCATCGAGATGGGGCCAAACGCACGTTGTGCTCGCACAGGGCGGGTGTAACCGAAATGAATTCGCGCTTCAACCGATCGGACTCGAGCGTTGCGGAATGCACGCTTCTCGCAGCATCCCGTCCGATTTTCGCGTAGGCTCCGGCCGTGTTGGCCTGGAACCTGCGCGTGTTCATGTTCGCCTTCGTGCTGACGCTCGTCGGCACGCGAGCGTACGCACAAGAGAACGAGCGCGAGATCGCGTCGCGTGTTCACGGTGAGGGCGGATATTCGAGCGACATCACAGTGCTCGTGCCGGAGATGAGGCGCTGTGATTCCGACGGCGGAATGTGCGAAGACGAGCTGTCTGGGGAAGGGCGTGGTCCGCGCGCGCATACTTCGGGTTCGCAAGAGCGCACGGAGGATCCAGGCGCAAACAGAGAGAGCCCATCTTGGGTGCGCGATTGGATTGCGTGGCTCGATGCGCTTTTGAGCCTCGCAGCGCAGCCGCTCGGCTGGGGATTGCTCGCGGCGTTGGCGATCGCGATGCTCGTGTTGACGGGGCTCTTCATCGCGCGGATTCGCCTGTCGAATCCAGGGAAGGTGGCGTCTTCGCACGAGTCTTCCGTGACGAGCCCGCTCGATCCTTTGCTCCAAACGAGTGGAATGCGCGCGGAAGATCTCGCGGCCGAGGGGCGTTATCGAGAGGCGATTCACGAGCTTTTCATTGATGCTCTGCGGAACGTGGGAGGGCTTCGAGGGACTCATCGCGCGCGCACGGCACGCGAGCTCGTTTCGATGTTGCCAGCGGAGCGTGTTGGGCACGCCGAGCTCGCTCGACTCCTCGATTTGACCGAGCTCGTGTGGTTTGGTGGTCGCCCTGCGACGGAGTCTCAGTATCGAGAAGCGCGCGAGCTCTCTCAGGCGGTGAAGCCGATTGCTCCCGAGGAAATGAGGGGGCCCGATGAATGATTCGGCTTCACGATCGATGGGAGGCGATGAGCGCGCGCTTTTTTCGGATCGCGTGCGCGTGATCGTGATCTCGATCGCGGTCCTCTCGCTCATCGCCACGTTCGCCGCGCTCGTCTTCGGTCGTCGACTCTCGGCTCCTCCGCCGCAGCCGCGTGATTCGTATGGGAAGGGCCCGCTCGGGCATCGCGCGTTCGTCTCGACGCTCGAAGCGATGAATATCGGGGTTGCGCGGTGGACTCAGCCTCACTGGGAGACGGTGTCGTCTCCGCTGTTCATCATCGAACCCAATGCACCAGAGCTGACGATTCAAGGGCGACGGGTGTCGCTGGGCGAGCTCATTCGCGCTCGTATGACGGCCAGGCGACCGACGATTCTCGTTTTGCCGAAATGGTCTCCTGGGATGCTCGGCCTGGTGCGGCCCGATCCTGCGCGCGACCTCTACGCGCTGCTCGATGAGCTTCCGGTTTCGCTGTCGGTCGAACGCATGGCCCCCGGAGATTCATGGGCCACGCTCGATGTTCCTGATGCTTCGGGGCCTGCGCGTCGTTTGGAGTTGCGTTGGCCGCAACGCGTGTCGGGAGGTGTTCCTCTGCTCGCCGATGATGCGGGCAACTTCGTCGTGTCGGATCCCAAAGGCATGCTCTTCGTCGTCGCCGACCCGGACTTGCTTCATAACTTCAATCTTCAAAGAGGAGATCACGCGGCGTTTTGGAGCGCGTTCATTCGCGACCGATTGGGGGCCGACCACGTGGTCATCGATGAAGTCTTTCATGGCGCCATCGAGGTACGCTCTTTCGCCGAGCTCTTTGGCGATTGGCCTGGGGTGCTCGTCTTGATTCACGGCGTGCTTCTCGCGCTGACGGTCTTGTGGATGGGGCGCACGCGCTTTGGTCCTCCCACGCCCACCACCGAAGGTCTTGGGCCCGGGCCACGCGAAGTGATCGGCGTGGCTGCCTCGGTGCTGGAGAACGGAAGTCGCATCACGACGCTCGCGACTCGATATGTCGAGAGTCTCATCATGGATTTGCATCGGCATCTCGGACTCCAAGAAGGCAAAGCTCTCGAAGAGCGCGCGATGCAAATCGACCTCGCGGCGAAGGCCCGTGGGATCGAACCATTGGCGAGCGAGCTCTTGCAGAACGCACGCGCCATCGAGGGCAGCTCGAAGATGGGTGAAGCGCTTCCTCTCGCGAGGAGAGCGGCGGAATTTCGGAAAGCACTGCTCAAAGAGGAATGAAGATGAATCCTGACGTGGCCAGACATCAGCTCCATCGCTTGACGGAACAGATCGGCAAAGTGGTCTATGGCGCCGATGAGCACGTGCGTCTTGCGTTCATCGCGTTCGCAGTGCGGGGCCACGTGCTCTTGGAAGGCGTGCCGGGGACGGGCAAGACGCTCTTCGCGCAATGCCTCAGTCGCGCGCTCGGGCTGCCGATGCGGCGTCTTCAATGCACGCCCGATCTCATGCCCGGTGACGTGCTCGGAGCCAACGTCTTCGACTTTCGTACGCAGACGTTTCACCTCACGAAAGGTCCGGTGTTTACGGAGATTTTGCTCTCTGACGAGATCAACCGCACGCCTCCGAAGACGCAGAGCGCGCTGCTCGAAGCGATGCAAGAACGCAGCGTGAGCATCGACGGAACGACGCACACGCTCTCCGATCGCTTTACGGTGATCGCCACGCAGAATCCCGTCGAACAAGAGGGCACCTATCCGCTGCCCGAGGCGCAGCTCGATCGGTTCTTGTTCAAGCTCGATGTGGGGTATCCCGCATTCGAGCAAGAGCTGCGCGCAGTGATGATGCACGGCGGCCAAGCCGGGATGCCGCCCATCGACTCTCTCGGGATCGAAACCGTGATGGACGCATCGCAGATCGATGCGCTGCGTCTGATGCCTGCGCAGGTCCATCTCGAGCCTCCGATCGGTGAGTACATCGTGAGCCTCGCGCGCGCGACGCGACAGCACCCCGCGCTCTCGGTCGGGCTTTCACCACGGGCGGCGACTATGCTTGCAGCGGCAGCCCGTGCGAGCGCGCTCAGCGCAGGACGTGACTTCGTCATCCCTGATGATGTCAAAGGGCTCTTCATTCCGCTCGCGCACCATCGCGTGGTGATCACACCGAGCGCCGAGATGGAGGGCATCCGCGTCCCGCACGCCCTCGCAGAGGTCCTCGCGCAAGTTGCGCCCCCACGCTGAAGTATCGGATTTGTAGGGTGGTCCGCGTGCACGCACGAATGGTTGGAAATGCGCTTTTCACGTTCTCGTGGACGGGCGTGATGGCGACGTATGCCCTTGGCTATCAAAGGGTGCATCCGGACGCCCGTGCGCTCGAGCGGCACGCGCGAAGATGGGCAGAAGGGCTCGCACGAGGATGGGGTGTGCAAGTGACTGTGCGCGATGTGGATCGCGTCCCCATGGACACGGCGTGCGTGCTCATCGCGAATCATCAGAGCTATGTCGATATCGTGGCGATCTTTCTTGCGCTGCCGACCCCTCCCGTCTTTATCGCGAAGCACGAGCTCCGTGACGTTCCGGTGTTTGGACGGGCCATGGAGATTGGAGGGCATGTGTTCATCGATCGCGCCGAACATGGGAGCGCGGTCGAAACCATCGAGGCCGCCGCGAAGAGATTGCGCCCCGGTCATCCTCTCCTCGTGTTTCCAGAAGGAACGCGCGGTGTTCGAGAAGAGATCGACTCTTTCAAGAAAGGAGCCTTTCACCTCGCCCGTAGCGCTGGAGTGCCCATCGTGCCGATCGGGCTTCGCGGCTCACGCGCCGTGTGGCCGCGCGAAGCAAGAGCGGCAATGCCAGGAGCGATCTCGGTGCATGTCGGTGCGCCCATCCCTTCTGCCCATGTGATGTCTTCGGATCTGGATGCGCTCGTGTCCGAGGTGCGCGCGCGCGTGGCAGAGCTCGCGGCAATGCCTCTCGCTGCGGAATGAAACATGTGTCGCACGTTCCGTTTTGGAACATCGAGCGGAGCAGTCATTGGAAAATAAGCCAATGAATGAGTGTCGAAGAGTCGGCATGAGATGTGCGGAGGGAGGACTTCTGGAGGGAACATATGACGGTCGATCCTCATCAAAACGTGGCTGATCTCGTGCTCGAGCACTCGGAATGTGCGCCGGTTTTCAAGCGCCATCGTATCGATTTTTGTTGCCGTGGAGACATCAGTATCGAAGCCGCTTGTGCGGAGAAGGGCATCGACAAAGAGACGATGCTGCGCGAGCTCGCGATGGCGATCGCGGAGCGCAAGGGGGTTGGCACAGGCGATCCGCGTGCGATGTCCACACCCGCGCTCATCGGTCATATCATCACCAAACACCACGAATATCTGCGCAAATCGTTGCCTTTCGTGGAGACACTCGCTGCCAAAGTGAGCCGGGTGCATGGGGATCACAATCCGCGCCTTCGTGATCTCGATGCGGTGGTGCGTGAGCTCAAAGACTCCCTGCTCCCTCATCTCGATGAAGAGGAAGAGACTCTTTTCCCCAAGCTGATGTCGAAGTCCGTCAAGGTCGAAGCCGTCGCCGATGAGCTCGTGAAGATGCACGAAGAGCATCTGGCCGTAGGCGCGCTGCTCGAACGGATGCGCGACGCAACCGAGAATTATCAATTGCCGGATTGGGCGTGCAATAGCTATCGGACGCTCTTTTCGGAGCTCTCTCAGCTGGAGGGGGATGTTCTAGAGCACGTTCATCTCGAAACCCACGTGCTCAAACCTCGCTTTACGCAGCCGAGCTGATTCGTCCTTTCGTGAGGAGCCCCCGACGTGCACGCGCTCTATGTCGTCTCGGTCTATTTGCATATTCTGGCCGCGATCACGTGGATTGGAGGCATGTTTTTCCTCGTGCTCGTGGTGGTGCCGTGGCTTCGCCGAGGTGACCGTCAGAAGGGGGCTGCTTTTTTGCGTGAGACAGGGGCGCAGTTTCGCAATGTCGGTTGGATCTGCTTCGGCATCTTGCTCGTGACCGGGACGTTTCAGC
The DNA here is from genome assembly GCA_964481145.1 of uncultured Sandaracinus sp. Lineage (GTDB taxonomy): Bacteria > Myxococcota_A > Polyangia > Polyangiales > Sandaracinaceae > Sandaracinus. Next base: position 12,871 of record CAYZTA010000069.1, on the reverse strand, counting down.
TCTATGTTCGAGGTGTAGGTCTGACCGATTTCGTGCGTCCAGAATGGCTCGGTTCTTCATTCGGGCGCATGGTGATTCTCAAGCTCGGGGTCTTTGCTCTCGTGTTGAGCTCGAGTGTGATTCATGACTTTTTTCTTGGGCCCCGCGCCACGATCGCGGTCGAAAAAGATCCGCGTTCTCCCGAAGCCGAACGCTTCCGCAAGCACGCGTCGCGTTTGGGACGACTGAACGTGGTATTTGCGCTGGTGCTCGTCGCGCTCGGAGTGATGTTGGTGCGTGGTTGGCCTTTTGGGTGAATCAGAGCCGTTTGTTTTGCGTGCATCCGCGTAGGCTGACATCTTCGCGAATCGCGCATGAATCCTATTCTCTTCGAGCTCGAGCTTTTCGGTGTTGCGCGTCCTATCGGTGGTTATGGGGTTCTCGTGGCCGCGGGGATGCTCGTGACGGCGCTCGTCGCGGTGCGCGCAGCCCGTCGGGCGCGCATCGACGCAGGTGCCGTGCTCGCGTGTTCGGGTTACACGATCGTGGGTGGACTCGTCGGTGCGTGGCTTACGTTCGTGCTCGTCGAGTGGGTGCGAACGGGCTCTCCGATGACCGCCCTTCAATCGGGTGGCGGGCTCGTGTTCTATGGCGCCGTGCCCGGAGGTTTGCTTGGCGCATATCTCGGCGCACGCATGCTCGAGGTGCCCTTCGTGCGCATGCTCGATCTGAGCGTGCCCGGCATCGCCGCAGGACATGCGCTTGGACGGGCTGGATGCTTTCTTGGAGGTTGCTGCTTCGGTCGCGCGCATTCGGGCACGTTCTCGGTGGTCTTCACGCATCCCCTTGCACCCGCTGCGCATCCACCCATTCCGCGGCATCCGGTGCAGCTCTATGAGTCGGCAGGGCTGCTTTTCTTGGCGTTTGCGTTCGCGCTCGTGCCCATCCGGAAGACCGATGGCGCGCGGGCGCTGACGTACGTGATCGCGTATGGGCTTCTCCGTTTTTTCACGGAATCCTTGCGAGGAGATGCGGTTCGCGGGGTTTGGGGGGGGCTCTCGACATCGCAGCTCGTTTCTCTTTTCGGGATTGGAACCGCGACGTTATGGCTCTTCTCTCGGATGAGAACCGAGCACAATTTCCTCAAGGGCACGCGCTGACTGGAATCGATCGGCGTAGCCGGCTATATCTCTCGCGGCAGAGCTTGGAGGATTCCTTGTTATCCCGATTTTCATGGCCATTTCTTGCGATTTTTTGCCTGTGCACGCTGAGCGCATGCCTTCAGGCAAATGGTGAGACGTGTCAGCTCGACACCGATTGCGAGAGCGGCCTTTGCTGCAAAGCAGGTCGTATCGAGGTTCGCGGAGTATGTGCCGCAGCGCGTGATGACAGTTGTCCGGCAGGTGGTGTGGACGCAGGTACAGAGCCGCCCGATGATGCTGTGATGGACGCGGAGGTCCTCGACGCAGGCACCGATGCGGGGACGAGCGAACCGGATGCCGGAGCTGAGGATGCAGGTCTTTCGGACGCGGGCGTTCATGATGCGGGATCGTCTGACGATGCGTCCGTGGAGGAAGAAGACGCCAATATGTCGTTCGACTCGGGGATGTCGTTCGATTCGGGGAGCGAGGAGCGGCTGCCCGATGCAGCCTAAACGGCGCGCTGCCCAATGAGCCCGCCGCGTACGTTCGTCGACCCTCTGATCGGCCGTACGGTCAGCGGGCTCTATCGTTTGGAAAAGCGCCTCAAGAGCGGTGGAATGTCGAGCGTCTATTTGGCTCGTCACGAAGCCGAAGAACGGTGGATGGCGGTCAAGACGTTGCGTCGCGATCTCGCGCGCAATCCAGTCCATCGCGATCGCTTCATCCGCGAAGCCCGCGCGGTGCATCGCATCAATCATCCGAACATCGTCGAGATCGTCGATTTCGGAGAGGGGGAAGACGAACTCGTCTATCTCGTGATGGAGTATGTCGTGGGCAGCTCGCTCTTCGAGCTGTCGAGGTCGGGGCCGCTGTCCGTGAGCCGCGCGCTCGATATCGTCGAGCAGTGCGCAGATGCGCTCCGCCAAGCGCATCGAATGGGGGTCGTGCATCGCGATCTCAAGCCCGAGAACATTCTGATCGCGCAGACGCCAACACGAAATGACTTCGTGAAGCTGCTCGATTTTGGAATCGCGAAGATCTTTGATGTCCCCTCGCTCACGGGTTCACAACAGATCTTTGGAACACCCGGATACATCGCGCCCGAATACATCCAAGGGACAGGCATGGATGGCAGGGCAGATCTTTATTCGTTGGGCGTGATCCTGTACGAGATGGTCACGGGTGCGTTGCCGTTCGACTATGAATATCCTGGCGATCTTTTGGTGAAACACGTCACCGACGTGCCGATCGCCCCGCGCGTTCGGCGTCACGATGTGCCGCAGTGCGTCGAGAGCTTTGTTCTTCGGTGCCTCGCGAAGAACCCCGATGAGCGTTTTCGTGACGCGCAGCATTTCCTCGAAGAGCTCGCCGTCGTGCACGCGCAGCTGTAACTGACGTTATCTCTCGGCGCGGCGAGGCGTGCGGAAGCGAGCGCGTAATCCGCGCACGCGATCATCACAGTGAGCCATGAGCGGCCGTACTCGCTCGAGGGCCTGATTGGATTCTCTCAGGGCGGCTTCGATGGATGCGCGTACGTCTGGGGAAATATCGCCTTCACGAAGGCGGCCTTGTTCCGTCGCGCGGTCGAACGAAACCCGCGCCTCTGCACCGCGCTCTTCGGCGAGGAGCAAGGTTTGGTGGGCCTCGACACAAAGATCGCGGACTTCGTCGACCTCCTGACTTGCGAAGGGCATCGAAGCGAGGGCTTCGACGTGCGGAGTCCGCTCTGTGACAGGGGCATCGACGTCGAGTTCTCCGAATCGATCGAGGAAGAGCATGGCGTCGTTTCGAGTGCGATCACTGCCGCGCATCAGAAATGCGATGACCGCGACTGCGCCGACGGCGACGAGGATCGAGGCGAGAACGAGATTTCGAGAGCGCATCGAGGGGGCACACCAGTACTCCGACGAACGAGGAGGCGCAAATGGGATCAGCGATAGATGTACACAGCGCCGCTGCTTTCTGCGGAGTTGTCGAGCTGATTGCCATTGACGCCAGTGGCGGACGAGCTCTCTCCATAGGCGCCGACGGCCAAAAGGGTACCTGAGAGGGCCACGGAGCAGCCGAAGCGATCTTCTGCGCCCGTGTTGGGTGCTTTGAGGTAGAGCTCTTGGGTCCAAGCTCCGTCCTCGCTTCTTCGAAAGAGGTACACCGCGCCGCTGTTGCGGGCGCCGTGGCTGCTCTCGTCGCCGTTCGCGCCGATGGCCGCTGAGTCTTCCCCGTCGGCTCCCACGACCAAGAGGTCACCGGAGATGAACACGGAGGTGCCGAAGTAGTCGATTTCGCCGGGAGTGGATGCTCTTAGCAATGTTTCTTCCGACCACTCGCCGCTCGAGCTGCGACGGAAGACGTAGACCGTCTCGTTCAACGCTCCCACGACCACAGAGTCTCCCGACGCGGAGACCGACCAGCCAAACCAATCCTCTGCGTCGAGGTCGGAAGCCTTGAGGTAAGCCTCTTGCTCCCAGGTCTCGCCGTGCCGAAAGACGTACACGGCGCCGCTGTCGTTCGCGCTGTTGTCGCTTGGGTCGCCGCCAATGCCGGTGGCCGATGAATCTTCCTTGTATGCTCCCACGGCCAACAGATCACCGGAGAGAGAAACCGACCAGCCGAAGCGATCGTCGGCATCGGTGTTGGACGCTTTGAGGTAAGCCTCTTGTGTCCAGGTCTCGTCATGCCGGAAGAGGTACACGGCTCCGCTGTCGATCGCGTCATTGTTGGTTTGATCGCGGTTCACGCCGGTGGCCGCGGAGCCTTCATAGGGCACGCCGACCGCCAAGAGATCGCCCGAGAGCGAGACCGACCATCCGAAGTTGTCGTCAGCATCGGCGTTGGAAGCCACGAGGCGGGCTTCTTCTACCCAGGAACCAGTCGTGCTCCGTCGGAACACATATACCGCGCCGCCATTGTTGGCTGCTGAGTCGTCTCCGTTCGCTCCTACGGCCAGCAGGTCGTCAGAGAGGGAGACGGAGCGACCAAAGTTGTCACCGGCTTGGTGATTGGAGGATTTGATATAAGCCTCCTGCATCCAAGTGCCGCTCGCATCTCTTCGGAAGACGTAGACCGCACCGCTTCTGCTCGCGTCATTGTTGGCCTGATCGCCATTGACGCCCCTGGAGGCTGAGTCTTCTCCGATGGCGCCGACTGCCAAGAGATCGCCCGAGAGCGAGATCGACCTCCCCAAGTTGTCGTGTGTGTCGGTGTTGGAGGCCTTGAGATATGCCTCGAACGTGGTGCCTTCGGCGTTGCACGCCCCATCGGTACAACCCAAGAGGCACGGCATTTCGGCTGACGTGTAGCTGCACTCCCCCGACGTACAAACGCCCGATGCGTCGAAGACGACGAGAGTGTTCGAATCGAGGCAGGTGGAGGGAGGAGGAGTATTGCATGCGCAATTCTCGATCGCGCCGTCCGTTCCGCTGTCTTCGATCGTGCTGATGTGGCCATCTGGAACAGCGCCGTCGGCGGTGAGCATGGCATCTCGCGAATGACCCCCATCGGGCCCTGGCTGGACGCCGTCTTGGGAGCATGCAGTGAGTGAAATGACCAGAACGAAACGATTCCAGAATCGGGACATCGGCTCCTCTTAAAGCCAGATTCCTCCGGAGCAAGTTTCTTTGCCGTAGGGGCCCGTGAGGAACAGCACGCCGTTGCAGGCATCGAGTCTCAGATGCTCACGCCTGGTGATTCCGTTCCCGTGATTCCGCCACGCGTCTCGCGAATGGCTCGATCGAGTGCTTCGCGATCGAAGCCCTGGATGATTCTTCCCCGGAAATCGATGACGGGGATTCCTCGCGGAGAGACCCCAGCGCGCGAGGTTCTACGCTGCATGTCAGCGCGCGCATCGGGCTCTCGTTCGATGTCGCGCTCGATGAAGGGGATGCCGCGCTCTCGCAAATAAGCTTCGGTTTGACGGCATGCGCCGCACCATGAGGCGCCGAAGATCACGACATCGTCCGAAGGCGTTGGAGCGCTCGCGACCGCTTCGTTTCCGCCCTGATCGACGAGCCGATCGAACGCCTCTCGCGCAAAGCGTCGCACAGCATAGGTTCCGTCGGCCAAAGGGGCTCGCAAATCCGCGATGAAGACGTGATCGGGGTCGCGCTCCTCGGGCGAGAGTGAAAGCGAATCGACGCGTACTCGTTCGCGACGCGCTTGCGGGATTTCGTTTCTCGATTGCGCGACGTGGGTGCCCTCTTCGTCGAACCACGTGAGGAGCAAGCCTTCTGCATCGCCCCGCACCGCAAAAGGTGGCCTGACGAGCTCACCCTCGCTGCTCTCGCCGTGTGATTGGGTTTGCTCGCTCGATTCATGACTTTCCGCTCCGCACGCGACGAGCATCGCGCTGAGTAGAACGACGTGCCATTCACGCATACGCACGATTCTGGCCTTTTCTATTCGTCGGTGCCAGACGCGTCGAGCTCCTCGAACTGGATCCGAACCCTCGGGTCGATGCGGTAGCCGGCATCGGCGCGTTGGAGCGCCGTGCGCAGCCCGAGCTTGCGAAGCTTGGAGAGGGCGACGTAGACGCGGTTGAGCCCCGCTTCGCGGATCGGTCGTTCGCCCGGCCAGCCTGCTTCGAGCAAGGTGTCGATGCTCAACGAGAGGCCGGGAGATGCACGCCGCTGTTGTGCAAGACAGAGCATGAGCCTCCGCAGCGGACCGTTGAGATCGAACGACTCGCCCGAGGACGTACGCACCCAGGAGCCATCAGGGCTGAGGGTGAGCGCCGCGGGTTGGGTCTTTCGTTCCTGTTGGTCCATGCCCGCTGCGATCTGTGAGAGCCGATGCAGGATCGTCTCGTGGGCTGGGCTCATGCCGAGCAGCGCCCACTCCCGCGCGAACTGGGCACGCGCATCGCGCATGGACGGGCGCTCGTGCGGCGCCGCGGTGAGGATCCGTTCGTTGGACCACGCGATGAGCGTTGCGAGGGCGCGGGCATCGGAGGTCGTCAGCTCCCCACGAAAGGCTTGCTCTAACGAGCTGGGCACATCTGTATAAGCGAGCACCGAGCGCTGCAGGAGCACGAACGCGTAGACATCTGCGTTGGGCGTGCAAGAGAGGCTCCTCGTGTCCGGCGTGCTCCCCGCGACCTCGGGAGCGAAGAACACCGAGGGTGCTCCCGAGAGCACGGCCGCTTCATCGAACGCCACGACATTGTGCCCAAGCCCGAAGAGGTGCAGACGCCCATCTCGACCGACCAGCACGTTCGCCCATGAGAGCGCACCGAACGTGGATGGGAGAGGAGCTTCGTGTGCTGCCGAGATGGCGGACGTCAATCGGTCGATGACCGCCATCGCTTCTGGATAGCTCACGCGGGTCCGTGTCTCGCCGAGGTGCGCGATCATGGCCTCGCCGTCGCACACGGCTTCGCAATCGAACGCGACGAAAGGAACACCAGCATGGATGCCATATTCCGCGAGCTTTGCGATCCCACTCGCTGTGATCGAGGCATGCGCGTGGGCGAGCTTCTCGAGACAGCGCGTCGCGGCGTCGATGCGAGCTCGAGGGGCGGGCACCACCACGGTGCGGGGGGCATCCGTGGTGTGCTCCCAAGCAGAATACATATGAAACCCGCCCCGACGACGAATGGGGCGGGGTGCTTCGTAGCGGCCCAGCCAGCTCACCCGCCGGACCGTACCAGTTCGTGAACGGCAGGCGAAGCTGGAACGTTGTTCACCAGGATCGCGCTCCGCGCGAACCCGGTTACGGTCCGTAGAAGCCAACCCACCCACGTGCGCCGGCGGCCACCACTGAGCCGTCGCTCTGGATCACGCACTTCGACACGGAGTCGCCCACCCCAGGAGGCGTGATGTCAGTGAAGCTCGCTCCACCATCGTCCGAGAGCAACACGAAGCCAGTGTCGCTTCGCAGTGGTTGGATCTCGCCGACCACGACCACCCGCTCGCCGCGCATGCATACCCCTCTCGCCCATGTACGGGAGCCAGAGACGAGCGGGCCGACATCGATCTCGGTGTATCCGGAGACATCATAGATGTCGGCTCCCGAGACGAAGATCTTGCCACCATCGGCGTCTTGATCGACGCCCACTGCGACGATGCGGGTTTCATTTCCCGCGACTCCCCAGAGTTCCCCGTCGAAGGCGGTCGAGAGCACGAGCTTCTCGAAGTGATAAGGCTCGGTCCCCGAGGATCGCGATGGCAAGAACAGCATCGGCGGCTCGGAGATCCTCGAGCCGACCCCGATGAAACGATCTCCCTCCACGATGAGATCGAGGAACTGCTCGGCAGGCGACATCGCAGAGGCGGCGTTGATCCAATCGGCGGCGGATACCGCCGAGGACCCCGCGGGACGATAGAGCATATCGGTGCCGTTGAGTGATTCTGCGATCGCGCTCCCATCGGCGCGCATGCGGAAGGCTCCCACGACGAATTGTCGCCCCACGGATGTGACTGAGGTGAGCACGGGAGAGACCGTCATCGGCGTGCTGCTCGTATCCACTCGAGCGACCATGGGCCCTTCGGTTCCGGCGACGTAGAGCGCGCCGTCTGAACCACGGCTGATGGAGTTGATCCGCATCGTCTCGAGCTCGGTCGCAGGTTGATTCCAGCCGATGCCTCGATCGACGCTTCGGAATAGCCCTCTGCCCACCGCGCCCGTCCCACAGCCAACCCAGAGCGTACCGTCCTCATCGACGTGGAGCGCGTCGGTACGATTGATTCCCGGACAAGGATGTGTGCGCTCGACCCAACCGCCCGTGGATGAGCCACCGTCGAGGTTCGAGCCGCTGTCGATCCTCACTTCACCGTCGGTTTCGACGGAGCCGGCATCGGAGGAGACGGAGCCGGCATCGGAGGAGGAGGCCGCGTCGATGGGTACGGCAGCATCGGGTGTGGCCGTGTCGGATGAACCGCAGCCCAATGAACAGAGCGCGAAGAGGCAGAGGTAGTATCTCATACGAAGAGCGTGCTTCTCTCGCAAGGAGAGAACACCTTAAATTTCCTTATCGGAGCAGCATGACATCTATAAGGACGAGCAAGGTGCGCTTCGATCGCGATGACGCGGCACGGTTGATGGCACTGAGCGTGATCGCCGCTTTCGGGTTCGCATGGTGGGCGGTGCTCGCGACCCAGTGGAGCGATGAGGCTGTCCTCACGCAGCGCGATTTCTATTGCTTCTATCGCGCGGGCGAGCTGTGGATCGAAGGCGGTGATCCTTTCTCTCAGGAAGACCACGCGTTCGTCAATCCACCGTTCACGTTGCCGCTGGTCGTCGTCCTTCGGTCGTTGGGTCTGCGCGGCAGCTATGTCGCGCTCGCGTTCCTTGGGGCGGCCGCTTGGGTGCTGGGATGTATGCTTGCCGTGCGCTTCGGTGAGGCGAGTGAGCGTCGCCGTACGACGGTTGCAATCATTCTGCTCACCACGCCCTGTGCGTTCTTGGCGCTGCACTTGGGTCAGCTTTCGGGTGTCTACTTCGCGTTGCTTACCGGTAGTTTGTTGGCGATGGCGCGGGGCCACGATCGCACGGCAGGCGCGCTCGCGGCGCTGCTCATGGCCAAGCCCAACTTCGTGATCGCACTGATCGGGGCGGCGATCGTGTGGGGACGACGACGTCTGCTCGTTACTTTTGCGTTGGGCACGGCCGTGCTCGTGGCGATCAGTCTGCCTTTCGGGTCTGAGATGTGGCTCGATTTCTGGCGCGCTCTGACACGTCTCGCGGTGCGCCACGACACGGTGGTTTCGGACTACTGGAAGCAGCTCACGGTCTATGCATTCCTCCGAGCTTCGATGCACGATTTCGATCCCGACGGCATGCTCGCGCGCATGCTGTGGCTGCTGATCGCGTTCGTGTTCGGCGCGGTGATCGCCCGCGTCCTGTGGAGACATCGGGATGGCGAGCCGGCGATGGCTGCACGTATGGCGTCTGTCGTGGTGCTCGCGACCTGCGCGCTGAACGCATACCTCTTCTATTACGACGCTGTATTCCTTGCGCTGCCGGCCGCCACCCTCGTCGTGGCGAAGCGCGCGTGGCGCAGCCCTTTGCTGCATCGCTCGGCGATCGTCTGCGCGGTGTCGAGCTGGTGGCTCCAGGTCGGACTGACCTTCCTTCACGAGGATCCGCCTCTGCATGGGATCGTGACGGCGCTTTGGCTCGCCATCGAGCTCGCCGATCTGAACGCGATTTCGCGACCAGCATTTTGTCCGCTCACGCGGTAGGATGGCCGGCTGTGGTTCCCACGTCTCGACTGCTCGCGATTTGGATGGCGAGCTCACCTTTGGCGATTTTGCCACTCGCCTACGAGCCAGCGTGGGTCGGGATCGCGCTCCTTTGGCTCGCGATGATCGTCGCGATCGGCGTGGATATCACGACGCTACGGCGCGCGGCGTGGACGGTGAATCTCGTCAAGCCTGGCTCGATGGGCGTGGGGAGCCGCGTGGAGGCCAAGGTGATCGTCGAGCTGCGATCGAGCCGTCCATTGCGGGCCACCCTGCGCGCGATCGCCGAACCGCCGCTTCATGTGGAAGCTGCGAAGGATGTCGTTCTTCCGCCTGGTCGAACTGAGGTGGCGCTCGAGCTCACGGCCCATCATCGCGGCGTGGGCGCGCTTGCCGAGGTGTGGTTGCGATGGAGTGGACCTCTCGGGCTCGTCACACGCATCGAGAAGGCCGACCGAGGTGCGGGGGTTGTGGCCGTCGTGCCCGATGTCGAGCGCGCCGCGCGCGCCACGATGGAGGTCTTTGGCGCGCAGCCGATGCTCTCGGGGTTGAAGCGCGAGAAGTGGTCTGGCGAAGGGGGTGAGTTCGAGTCTTTGCAGGCGTATTCGCTCGGCATGAATCTCGGCGCCGTCGATTGGAAGGCGACCGCGCGGCACCAGCAGTTGCGCGTTCGACGTTTTCGGCTCGAACGACGGCAAAGAATCGTGCTTTCGATCGATGTGGGCCGTGCGATGCGCGATCCCATCGGCGACATCGAACGGCTCGATCATGCGGTGCATGCGGCGCTCGTCCTTGGACGATCCGCGCTGCGCAGCGGTGACCTCGTGGGCCTGCATGCGTATGCGGGCGAGCCGCGCGCTTGGCTGCCGCCCCGTTCCGGAGCCGGGCAATTCAGTCGGATGCGTCATGGGTGTGCATCTCTTCGCGCCGAAACGGACGAGACCAATCACGTGCTCGGATTGCATGACTTGTTGAGGCGCGTCAATCGACGTTCGATGGTGGTCGTGTTCACTGAGTTCTCGGATGCGACCACGGCGGAGCTGATGGTGGAGGCGCTCGGACAGCTCGCACACAGGCACGTGATCGTGTTCGTGGCGCTCGATGACCCTGCGATCGAAGAGCCGATGTCGGCGTTGCCAGAGACGGCTTCCAATCTCGCTTCGGCTGTGGTCGCGGGGAATCTGGCTCAGAGGCGTCATTTCGTGCTCGCACGTCTTCGTCATCTCGGCGTGCATGTGGTTCAGGCGCCCGTGGGGGCCATGGCAGCGAGCTTGGTCGAGCGTTACGTCCAAATCAAAGCACGGGGGCTGCTCGGATGAGCGACGCTGCAAACGTTTCGCGTATCGAGCCGCGCTCGGTGCGTTTTCGCGCGGAGAGAGAGGAAGAGTGGAACGAGCTCGAGTCGATGCTCGAGCGCGCGCTTCGGGGAGGCCTGACGCGTCTCTCCGAGCCTGAGCTCCATCGCTTGCCAATGCTTTATCGAAGCGCCGTCTCGAGCTTGCACGTCGCGCGCAAGACCGCGCTCGATCGCGCGCTCGTGACCTACCTCGAATCGCTTGTCGCGCGTGCTTATTTGGCGGTGTACACGTCGAGGCGTCCGGAGCGCGCGCCATTGCGTCGATTCTTCTTCGCGCGCTTTCCCGAGGCCGTGCGCTCGATTCTTCCCGAGCTCGCGTGGACGAGCGCGATCTTCGCGCTCGGTGTGCTCGTCTCCTACGTGATGACGCGGGTCGATTCCGAGTGGTATTTCACGTTTGTGGATTCGGGGCTCGCGGGAGGGCGAACACCCGGCGCAACGACCGAATTTTTGAGGCGCGGGCTTTATCAAGAAGAAGAGTCGGGGCTCTCTTTTTTCGCGGCCTCGCTCTTCAGTCACAACGCGGGGATCGGCCTCGTTGCCTTCGCGCTCGGGTTCGCGGCGGGCGTTCCGACATCTCTGCTCGTGTTTACGAACGGCCTGATGCTCGGTGGTTTCATGGCGCTCTACGACGAGCGAGGCTTACTGGTTCCGCTGCTTGGATGGCTCTTGCCGCATGGCGTGCCCGAGATTGGCGCGATCCTTTTGTGTGGAGCGGGAGGTCTTGCCGTGGGGCGCACGTTGCTCGCTCCTGGTTCTCGATCCATTCGCGACGCGATGGTCGATGCGGGTCGGCGGGGTGCCGTGGTGGTTGCGGGTTGCGTCGTGCTCTTTTTGTATGCGGGCCTCATCGAGGGCGTATTTCGTCAGCTCGTCACGCACGACGGTCTGCGGTTCGGCCTTGCTGCGTGCAATCTGATGCTGCTCGTGGGTTGGATCGGCCTTGGGGGAAGGAACGCGCGAGGAGGTCTGCCGTGAGCGTGCGAGGTGAGGCGCACGTGCGCTTGATTGCACCTGAAGGAGCTGTGCTCGAGTTCGCGCTCGCGAGCGTGGGTGAGCGCCTCATTGCCTATGGTCTCGATATCGCGATCAGCATCTTCACGTTGCTCGCGCTCTCGATGATTGGATTTGCCACGACGAGCGTCACGGCGAGTGAACACGTCCTTGCGCTTTTGGTGATCGGCATCTTTGTCGTGCGCCACGGATATTTCCTTTTTTTCGAGATGCGCTTTCAGGGCTCGACTCCTGGCAAACGCGTGCTTGGTTTGCGTGTCGTGTCGCGCGACGGGACGCAGCTCGGTCTCGACGCGATCGTTGCGCGCAACGTGATGCGAGACCTCGAAGTGCTTCTTCCGTTGGTGTTGTTGGCGGCCCCTGAAGCGGCCATCGGGCGCGCGCCGGCATGGCTCGCATACCCTGCGATTGCATGGCTTTTTCTTGTGGCGCTTCTTCCCTTTTTGACGAAGGAGCGGACTCGAGCGGGAGACCTACTGGCGGGGACCGTGGTGGTTCGTGTGCCCAAAGCCGTCCTTTTGCGGGACGAAGCGCGGGGGTCGCGCGCACAGCTGCAATTCTCTCGCGAGCATTTGGTGGTGTACGGCGAGCATGAGCTCGAGACGTTGGCGGGCTTGCTTCGGGCATTCGAGGCCGAGCGCGCGGACGAAGATGATTTGCGCACGGTGGCTCGCACCATTGCACGCCGGATCGGCTGGGACGGGGACGAGCCGGAGCACGCGCCTGTGACGTTCTTGCGTGCGTTTTATCGAGATCAGCGCAAAGAATTGGAGCGAGCGCTCGTGCTGGGTCGGCGTATCGCCGATAAGCATTCGCGGCAATCTCCTCGTGTCTGAGGACACGTCGGGATCTGTTTCCGAAGCTGCATCGGCATCTGCATCCGAAGCTGCATCGGCATCTGCATCCGAAGCTGCATCGGCATCGGCATCGGTATCTGCATCCGAAGCTGCATCGGCATCGGCATCTGCATCGGCATCGGTATCTGCATCCGAAGCTGTCTCCGAAGCTGTCTCCGAAGCTGTCTCCGAAGCTGTCTCCGAAGCTGTCTCCGAAG
>CAYZTA010000068.1:0-28504 GCA_964481145.1 uncultured Sandaracinus sp. | reverse complement strand
TAAAGTGCCGGAATACACGGAACACCAGCAGGGGAATGTCGTCGCCGAGAACGGGCCGATTCGAGTTGGAAACGTCCTGGATCAAACCCATAAAGCGGACCTCTCAATCTTTTCACCGTTCGCCATTCGCACGTCCACGAAACCCAACACTCATACTCGCACAATCATGATTCGCGAGTCCAATATTTCCTTGCACTCAGATCGAGTACACCCGTGCGAATGCGATTGCATCGCATTCGACAGGCTCCCTGAACAGAGATCCAGTTTCTGGATTTCGAGGGATCCATCGGTGTAAATCACTTACAATTCATCCATTGGTCTCACCCCCATCGGGGGGCGTGACTCGATAGTTCGCGAGTGCCTCGGCGATGCGAAGGATCTCTCCCCGTCGAGGGGGGTCGAGCGCGGTCAGAGCACCCACGAGAGGACGGCTGCCCTCTTCGGACAGAGGAGGTTCGAACCCGAGCAGATCGTTGGGCGTGGTCTTGAGCGCACTCGCGATGCTGACGAGGGTCGGCAATGACGGTAAGCAACGACCACGTTCAATCCGACTCACGAGCTCGGGCGAAATCGAAGCGAGCTCTGCGAGCGCGCTTTGCGAGAGCCCGAGTGCCCGACGGCGTTCGCGCACACGAGTCGATAAGCTCGTGGTGAATGCACTCACACGCACTCGCTTCCCAGAGATGCGGACGTGCCTACATCGCAATGCAATCCGTCATAGATACTTCGACGGACCCGCGATTTCCAGACAAGTCGAACAAAACACCTCATCTCGGTGTGGCAAGGAAATGTGATCTCATGATTTGTGTGTCATGAGAGATGTTGACCCTGAACGTCGCAGATGTGCGCGTGCTCCCCAAGGGCATGGGAACGCATTGGGCTTGGTAAGCATCCAGAGTACGGGAATCGAAGGCTGATGTTCAGGATAGGGTCCCTCTCCATCCGTGAAATAAATGATCCCATCGAGCGACCACGTGCGAATGAAACGTGAGTCGAACACAGGACGCAGATCTGTTCCTCCGCGTCCTTTGACATGTTCGATGGTACGCCGAAACCGGTATACGCGCGCGATCGCGACATCGCACTCTGCCACGACCAGCTCTGCGAGCTCGCTCATGGGCCGGAGCTGCCGCGCAACCTCCGAAAGCTCCCGTTCGGTCATGCTGAGTGACGTGTCGATCGCCACGAGCAGCGTCGGTCGAAGTACCGTGCGAGGGCGATAGGAACGACCAGGGATTTCTCCTATACGAGACGGAAATCTCCGGTTGGGCCTGGACCAGGAATGAATGGGCGCTCGCGCATGCGCCACGAACATGGCGAGCGCGTCACGCCAATCGATGATCGTTTCAGGGGCGTCATTCGTTTGCGAAAGCGCCATGAGCAGCTCTTCGGGGGTGTGTCCCGCGAGGAGAGCGCGATGGGGATCGATCGATGCAGCACGTCGGACATCGGCCTCGGCGCGTTCGCGTGCTTGACGGATGAGATCGTGGGTGACGTGAACGCCACTCGATGGCGCATCGGGTTGTTCATGCCAGCGATGTTCGTCGATCGGATGGGTCTCCCGTTCGAGAGAGATTTCGATTCCTTCCGCGCGTGCTCGGCAGAGTTTCTCGTAGCGCTCCATCGTGCTCTGTCCGGCGCGACATCCGAGGTGCGCAAAGTGTTGCCACAGCACAGGAGTCGGCAAAGGCTCTTCGATGTATTCGTTGGCCGTCGTCTCTTGCGCGATCTGCATCAGGTCGCGTTGTTCGGTGACGAAGAACTTAGGATGGGCGAGATGTCCGAGAACGATGTGGTGAATCTCGTGAAGCAAGATTCCGCGCAAAAAGCGTGGTTCTCGAAACAACTGCTCGACGTTGACGTGAAGGTAGTAGCGGCCACCGCGCCCCAGTTCCCCATGAAGCGAGACACCCATCGCAGGCACGCTCGGGTCGAGCACGGGATCGAGGGCCGCGATCACATGTGCGTAATGCGGATAGCGGAGGAGGAACTCTTCTTTCCGCACAAACTCATCGAGCCATGCACGGAGGCTGGGCGGCTTGTCTGTTCTCGGCATGTCAGGTCGGGCGAATCGGCGTCACGCCGACTTTCTGCAAAGCCTCCACCAGAGGAAGCCCCCAACGTTCCCCGATCTGGAGCAGGAAATGTCCCAGCGAAAGCCGCTGCGCATTGGATTTGCGTAAAGCCGCTGCGACGTGAGGCAAAAGGACATGAGCGCGCACGGAAGTGACGAGGAGCGAAATCCGATGATGTTTGTTCGGATACGCCCTCCATTCAGCGACGCGCTTGTGCGCAGAGCTCACGCCGTAATTGGTCAGAACGTCTTCGGCCCGCACATCGAGCAATCCACACGCCGTCGGATTTCCCCCGAGCGCGTCTTGAACGATTTCTCGTTGATCTCCCGGCAGATCTTCGAAGAGCGATTCGAGTGAACGAAGTGTCAGACCGCCATCCGCGATGAGAACTCCACACTCCGGCCCCGAGAGCACGGCGGAAAGTCGGGCGACGAGTTCATCCAGTCGATCGGTCTCACCGCGCTCCTTCCACTCTCGAAGAAGAGAAGCATGCGTGCTTTTCGGTGTGTATTCACGAAGCATGGCTTGAACATCGATCTCGAAAGGGCGTGCTTCGGTGAAGCCGTGAGAGACCAGTGCATCGACCCACACCGTGGGCAAATATCCGCCCAAGAGATCTCTCATGAGCGCAGAGTTGCCAAGCTCGACCCAAGTGAGCGAATGCAGCAGATCGGAGACATACGTGAAGGAACGCGGTGGGGTGGCCTCGAAACTTCGCTCGTGCGCACGCACGAGCTCGATCACGGCAGGATGCACGCGGTTGGCGCCCGCCCATGCAAGCCATGCAGCTCGATCGGGACGCACGGCGATCTGCAAAAAGCGGGCACGCAACGCTGCGTCGAGGGGTGTGACTTGGTAGTCGCCCGTCTCCGGATTGATGGCCGCAAAGCAAACCCACCCTTCGGGCAACACGTACTCGTGCAAGGTGCGTGCAGTGAGAAGCTGGAGCGCGGGCTGCTGAATGTAGCGCTCGGCGCGGTTGAGCTCTTCGAGCATCAGAATCCCCGCACCTTCACGTGGGAGGAATTGGGGCAGAGCATAACGAGTGCGCCCCTCTTCGATGACCGGTAAGCCCACGAGATCAGGCGGCTCGAGGAGCGAGAGATCGAGAACGATGTGACGAATGCCAAGCTTTTTCGCCAAATGAGCGACGAGCTCGGATTTTCCGATGCCCGTCGGTCCTTCTAAAAGCACGGCACGGCGCGCTCGATATGCCACCTCGAGCACGGCTTCGACCCTGGGTCCGAGTGCCATCGGAACCTTGGTGTCCAGAGTCATTTTTCGTTCGGAAGCCGAAGCACGCTGCATGGGTCGTGCAATCTAACGACTCACGGCGTGCATGCCCAGGCTAGTTTCGCAATCCTACCCGCAGGGCGGCCGATCGAAGTTGGCTCAGGGCCATCTCGAACTCGTGTGACGCAAGGATGAACTTCTCGCTGTCGGGATCCGCCTCGAAGCGGGTGTTGGCGGTGTCAAAAGCCCGTTCCGCCGCACGTCGCAAGGGATTGGCCGGAGGCAACGTCCGAGCCGTTTCGAGGAGGCCTTCGAGCGAGCGCTTCTGTTCTTCAGCGAGCGCTTCGAGCTCGTTTTCGCTCATGGTCGGCGCAAACGATCGCGACTCTGCATCGATCCGTGCCTGCAGCAGGAATACCTGGAGCGCGTGCCATCGGGTACGAGCGCTGGTGAGGGGTCTCATTCGAGATTCTCCGGAATACCTGAAGAGGAAAAACCTGAAGAGGGGTGAGTATCAGCTCACGAGGGCATATGAACGACCGAAGGGATCACAAGGGCCGGCCCGTAATTATTTCGGCGGCGAGACACAAGCTTCGATCGATGTCGATGGACGTAGTCTCAGATCACGAGACGCTCCGGTCAAGTCCGCAATTTCCCCGACAACCGAACATTTCGTGTTCAACCCGAAGCGGTCGCTCTCCGAACGGGGAGGCGTGGAATCGTCCACGGAGATGGATTGCCGAGATAACTACGACCAGGATCGACGAGGATATGCCCACGCATGGCCTCGCGCCCAAGGAGCATTCGGAACCCCATCACGTCGCGATTCGTCAGCGTCAGCTCGATTTCCCAGCGCACGCCCAGAATCTCGATAGGGGTCCGAATGACAGGGCGCAATTGCTGGTGTCCATGGCTCGAGCGGACGAACCGCTCATCGATCATTTCGGCCTCACAATGGACCTCGAGGTCGCGCGCCCGCTGCAGGGGGTGCACGATGAACCGCAGCATCGGCTGCCCATTGGCACTAAAGCGCTCGATGGCGTCGGCATGCAGCGCGGAAGTCCGAGCGCCCGTGTCTGTCTTGACCTTCACCGCGTCGATGGTGAGGTCCGGTAGAGCAATCCACTCGCGCCAGCCGATGACCAGCGGGCTCGAAGGAAGAAGCGATTCCTCGCCCGACATCCGCTTTGGCCATATCATGATTGGCGCTTCGTGCACATGGAGCACGCGAAAATCTCGATTATTCGAAGATTTTTTCTTCACGAATCGCACGTACGAGCGGGGTCTCGAGGTAAAGAGCGCGAAGGGTTTCGTCTCGAATGTGCTCGAGATGCGCGTCGACGACGGTGCGTGCGTCTTTTTGCGCTTGCGCGGCTTTGCTCTGCTCTCCAATTCGGTGGAACGCGAACGAGAGGTGGAAGTGTATGCGCAGCGCCCGCGCCACCATTCCCTTGGAACGCATTCCGATCTGAACTTGCTCGGCCAGTTGACGAGCCTCGTCCGACCGTCCGAGCCACGCCAGGCATCTCGCGCGGAGCGCACCGGCCAATAGCTCGTACCCCTTGGCTGCCGCCGAGCGGGCGTGGCCAAGCGCCATGCTTGCTTCGTGCTCCGCTTCTTCGTGCTCATCGCCTCCGAGGAGCAACGAGGCGCGTACAATGCCTTCATGTGCAAGGTCGTAGGGGCTGCCGAGTCGTTCGGCGATCGCACGCGCCGAATCGAGCGCGTTCATGGCGGCGGGAAGATCTCCGATCTGCTCCGCCATCAGCTCGGCCATGGCCGTCAACGTGTCGATCCGTCCAGCGAGGTCATCGAGACTCTCGAACACATCGAGGGCACGACGCAGATACTCGAGCGCGTGTGAAACATCGCCGAGATCGGCGTATATCTGCCCGATATTGCTGACTTTTCTTCCGAGCGTGAGACGATGCCCCGCTTCGCGATCGAGGATCACGGAGGCGCGCAAGACAGCGATGGCGTCTTCGTAGGCGCCGCTCGAATACAAGGACATGCCGAGCGAATTGAGCGCATGCGCCTCGTGGCCTTTGTGCCCGAGTCGACGAAAAATCACGACCGCCTCCGCGCTCGCATCGAGGGACGCCTGCAGTTGGCCGACCCTCCACTCGAGAATGGATTTTTGAACGAGGGTCAACCCCCGCGCCGCGAGTTGGGACGATTCGAGCCCGGCGCGCGCGAGTGCGCGATCGAAGGCGTCGAGAGCCCCTTGCACATCTCCTTGATCGCGACGCAAGTGGCCGAAGAGTCGAAGCACTTCGACTTCACCCGATTTGTCGCCGGCTTCGATCGCAGCATCGAGCGCGCGACGAAGCATCCCTTCGACCCCTGCTGGACGAGATGCGTCGAGATCGTGCCGTGCAAGACGGGCGAGCGCGATCGCGAGAAGGCGCGGGTCGCGCGCCTGTTCGGCGAGCGCGCGCATCGCCTCGAGCTCGATGCGTTGCTCACTGCGCCGACCTTGGAGCCGCAAGATCCCTTCGCGCATCTCATGGATATCGAAGCGCGTGGGCGACTCATCGGGAAGCAACTCGAGCGCCCGCGCGAAAAACCGCAACGCTTCTCGGTTCGAGTAGACATGAAGAGCGGCCTTTCCAGCTTCGCAAAAGGCAAGCGCTGCAGCCGCTTGATCTCCGGCGAGCTCGTGATGCCGCGCGATGCGCGCTGGCGCGATCTGAGCGCCGAGATTGGATAGCCACTCTCCCACACGACGATGCATGCGGATGCGGTCCGAGTGGTCCGTGCTCTCGTAAGCGACATGGCGGACGACCGCACTGGAAAAGGAGAGTCCTCCTCCCGCTTTTCGATGCAGGATCCCGCGCCCTTCGAGCGAAGCGAACGCATCGTCGAATGACTGACCTGCAATTTTCGAGACGTCGCTCGCGCGCAACCCCGGTCCGCTCACGGCGAGCCAGCGGAGCGCTGCACGTTCGCGATGAGGGAGCTCTGCGATGCGCGCCGCGATGACGTCCTCGAGCGTCGTTGGAAGAGCCAGGGTCGCCCCAGGACGTCGCACGACATGTCTCTCCGGACCTTCTCCTTCGACGTGGATCACGCCGCGCTCGAGCAAGGCATCGACCAACTCGAGCACGAAAAATGGATTGCCTCCGGCACGATGCACGATGGCCTGATGGAGCTCAGGAGGCACGATGGCCTCTCCGAGCTTTGCGGCGATGAGCGCGCGGCGATCTTCCTCGGCGAGCTCACCCAGATCGAGCCGCGGAATGCCACGAAAGACCGCGTTGGTGCGGTCGCTCGGACGTGTGCAAAAGATCGCGAGCAGCGGAACTTCTGGCGTTTGTACGAGCAGACGTGAAACGAGCTCGAGACTGGGAGTGTCACCGAACTGCACGCCATCGACCCACACGACGGTCGGCCGTCGCTTTGCGAGCGCACCGAGCAGCTCTCGGACGGCGTTGGTCATATGCTGCGCCGCGTCCGCGGGGTCGGCTTCGGGTCTCCGCTCACTTGGGGCGATGAGCGGAGCCAATGCATCGATGACGCGACGTCCTCGTTCACTCGGATCGATCAAGCGGCGAATGGTGCTTCGAAGTGCTTCGAGCCGTTGTTCGGGAGATGTATCTTCCGCTATTCCACACGCCTCTCGAACGAGCTCGGAGACCGCCGCGTACGGAACTTCACTCGTGCCGAAGACACATTCGACACGCAGCAGTTGAGGGTCGGGTTGGAAGCGACCGAGCGCAGCCGCCACGAGCGCGCTTTTGCCGACGCCGAGCTCGCCCGAAATCACCAGATAGGAGCTTCTGCCTTTCCGAACGGCTTCTTCGTACGTCAACGCCAGCGCCTGGATTTCACTGGCGCGGCCAAAGAGGCCCACTTGCGAAGCCAACGTACGCGCTTCGGCGACGCGATCTTCGCGGGTGCGCGCGCCGCGCAGGCGATAGGCGCGAATGTGCCGCGCCCCCGAGCCGACACCCTGAGAAGAGATCGCGATGTCACGCGTGGTTTGCGCCTCGAACGCGAACGCACGTCGCGCGAGGCGGTAGATCTCGCCCGTCGCGAGCACCTCGGCGCGATGCCCTGCCTCTGCCAATCCACGCGCGACATCGAACACGTTGTCGATCGGTTCATGTCTCACACGACCTCCCGAACGCAGCGTGCTCACCATGCCGCGGGAGAGGCCGATCGATGCGGTCAAAGGGAGAAGTGAGTCGGCGCTGATTCCCTCGAGCGCCTCGAGCACGTCGAGCGCAAGTCGAGTTGCATGCAGTGGATCGTCCACGGAGACTCGTCCCAGGCCGAGCACGAAACGGAACGTTCTACGTGCCATCCCGTCGGGCCACTCGAGGATCGCATCGTACTTGAAGGCGATATCATCGAGCACCCGAGCCGCAGCATCGGAGGCCGCTTCGCCCGTGGTTGAAGCGCCCATCGAACGCTCGTCGTCGCGCGCATCGCGAAGGCGACCAAACACCGCAACGACATTCCGTCTCTCACGGATCTCACGGCCACCTTGACCCAACGCACCTTGTGTCGCGAGGGTCAAGCCCGGAATATCGTTCACACGCCGCGGGTTTTCTGGGCTCGTCACCTCGCGCGGGGCCACATCGAGCAGGAAACGTTCGAGCTCGCCTGCATCGTGCAGTTCGTCTTGTTCGTGAAGCCAGCGAGAAAGTGCGCCCGCGAATGAACGCCCCGACGAGTATCTCGCTTCGGGATCGAACGACATGGCTCGGCGCGCGATGTGATCGAGCTCGAGCGGGACTTCAGGATCGACATGACTCGGAAAAGAAACGCGCCCTTCGCGCACTTGTTCGAGCACGTCCATGCCCTGAAGTCCCTGATACATCGGGCGGTTCATCAGAAGTTCGGCGAACAAGACACCGAGCGAATACACGTCGGAGCGACGGTCGACGGCTTGGCCATGCGCCTGCTCGGGCGACATGTAACTGAATTTTCCTTTGATAACGCCGGTTTCTTCGCTGACCATGCGTGCGCGCGCGATTCCGAAGTCAGCGATTTTGACGATTCCGTCGTACGAGACGAGCACATTTTGAGGCGAAACATCGCGATGCACGATGTCCATCGGAACACCGCTCTCGTCTTTGCGGTTATGGGCGTAATCGAGCCCTTTCGCGACTTCCATCACGACGAACGCGGAGAGCGCGTAGGGGAGACGTTTGTCTCTTCGTCGAACAGCGGAAAGCACGCGCCCGAGATCGAGCCCGTCGACGTATTCCATCGCGAGCAAGAACTCGTCTTTCACTTGCTCGAACGCGTAGACCTGCACGATGTTGGGATGATTGAGGCGCATCGCGACCTTCGCCTCGTCGACGAACATCGTGATGAATTTCGGTGAGCGCGAGAAGGTTGGGAGCACGCGCTTGACCACGAGCACCTTTTCGATTCCCTCTGCACCCGACGATTTCGCCAAGAACACCTCGGCCATGCCGCCTGCGCCCAGACGGCGCAAGACGCGATAGCGACCGAGAATCGCAGGCGGTGGCGAGGATTGAGTCACGACGAAGTGGCGCGATTCTATACGAAGTACCACGACATTGTCCCGCCTGCTCTCTCGGGCCAGAGGGCTGCGATGAAGTCGATGGAGAGCAGCCCTGACAAGCACGGTTCACATCGTTTGATGAGGACGTCTTTCGAGCGCGTTCATCGCACGGTCGCTCAAAGGCGCGCACGGGAAACCTGTATATGGATAAGACCACGTTTGACAGCGCGGTCCTCGCCTGCACGAAAGGTTTTTTATGTTGCGGATCGCGACCTCCTCCACGGCTCTTCTGATGCTCTTCGCGAGCTCGGCTTTTGCCCAAGACATCTTCACTCCGGTCAGCCCCTCCCCCGACCCAACCCATCCGCCTCAAGTGACCCAGCCTGTTCAAAGCCAGGTCGTCGTGGCGCAGGACGATGCCTTGCTGGGTGGTCCGGGAGAGTCGTGCCGCGCCCGCTCCGATTGTCGCTCCAACCTGCGTTGTGTCTCGAATGTTTGTCGCGACGAACACGAGGGACTCACCTGTTCGGCAACGAGTGATTGCGGTGGAGAGCTCCGCTGCATCGCCAATGTCTGTCAGAGCGCGATCGCACCGACTCCAGGCTCGGGCGCCCGCGCTTCGGAGCCGCCCAACGAGTGGCTCGCGTTCCGGCCCGAAGGCGTCCATTTCTTCGCGGGGTTCTCGCTGATGGGAGGTCCGGCTTTCAGCGTCGTGAGCAGCAACAACATCACGACCAATGACGAGCGGCTGCGGGGCGCGTTCCTGTTCGGTGTGCGCGCTGGCATTTTGGCGGGTCGAAACGAGATCGCGCTCGAGCTTTCGCCCATGACGTTCGTGTATTACGAAAACACGCCTGGGCCGACGTTCCAGTTCAACGTGTCATACGCGCACTTGCTTCCGCTTCACGAAGGACGAGACGCATCGGTGTATTGGCCGCTGCGGGTGGGAGCCGGCCTCTTCACCGGAAACACGGCCGACAACGTGTATTTCCAAGCGAGGGCTGATTTGATCGGGATCGCTGTCCGCGTCGGACATTTGATGTTCGACTTTCATCTCCCCTCGTTCCGCTACGCCCTCTCCGATATTTATCTGCCGGCTGGGTTTGGCGGCGCACGGAACACCGCGCTTCAGCACTTTATGTATTGGCACGCTGGCGCGAGCATTTCGTACATCTTCTGAAGCGGGTTGGGGCACGATACGGCCCGTGCGTCGGACCGGACCCCAAACGCCCCCTCGAACACAAGCATGGAAGGCCGCGATCGCTCTTGTCGCGATCGTGGCCTTCGCCATCGCGCTCGCGTTCCGATCGAAGTCCCCCTCGGAAGAGCCACGAGAAATTGTCCTTCGTGCGCGTGAATCTCCACGTGTGGTCGAGCCGGAGCGGCTCCGCGTGCGGGTGATCAGAACCTATCCGCATGCCACCGACGCCTTCACGCAAGGACTCCTCTGGCACGAGGGCTTTGTCTACGAAAGCACTGGACTTTACGGCGAGTCCAGCCTTCGCAAAGTGCAGTTGGAGACGGGCGACGTGCTCCGGAGACACGCGCTCGAGGATCGGATCTTCGCCGAAGGGCTCGCCCTCGTTCGGGACGAGCTATTTCAGCTCAGCTGGCAGGAACACATCGTCCAAGTGTTCTCGATCGACGATTTCGAGCCGCTCCGAACCTTCCGTTACGAAGGGGAGGGATGGGGTCTCTGTTTCAACGGCACCCACCTCGTGATGAGCGATGGCAGCGACCGACTGTCCTTTCGTGACCCACGCACATTCGAACCCGCACGCAGAGAATTGGAAGTACGCATGTCTGGAGTGCCAGTCCATAGCCTCAATGAACTCGAGTGCGTGGGGGACGTGATCTGGGCCAACGTATGGGAAACAGACCAGATCGTTCGCATCGACGCGCGGACGGGCCACGTCACCGGTGTGGCTGTCGCGCGCGGTCTTCTCGACCCCGAAGAGCGACGAAATGCCGATGTTCTCAACGGAATCGCGTTTCTCCCTGAGAGCGGACACTTCCTCGTGACAGGCAAACTTTGGCCGCGAATGCTCGAAGTCGAGTTCGTACGAGAATAATCGGTCCTCGATCAAAACCGTCATGAATGGAAAAGGTGCGTATAGTTGAACCTCTTTGTCGCGGCTTGTTTTAGGATGGAGTTTGCAACTCAGAGGAGACCCGAGAGCATGACCAAACCATCCCTCGCCCCCACCGAGCGGGGCACACGCGTTCTCGTCGTCGATGACGATGACCTCGTGCGTGGAGCCGTGGTGCGTATGATCCGCGCCGAGGGTCGGACCGTAATCGCCGCGAGCAGCGCGGAAGACGCCTTGCGCATCGCGGGGAGCGAAGAGCTCGATGTCGTGATCAGCGATCTCCGCATGCCAGGCATCGATGGACTCATGCTCCTGACGAAATTGCGCGAGAACAATCTCGACTTGCCGGTGATTTTTCTGACCGGCTCACCGAGCATCGAGACTGCCGCGTCCGCCGTGGCGCAGGGGGCCTTTCGTTATTTGCTCAAGCCCATCGATCGCGCGGAGCTCACGACGACCTTGGATCAAGCGGAGCGTGTTCGTGCGCTCGCGCTCGCGCGCGATCCCCGCGATGGACGCAATGCGCTCGAAGCAAACTTCCGAAGCGCCATCGAAAAGATGTGGATGGCGCTTCAGCCGATCGTTCAGGCGAATACGGGAGACGTCATCGGATACGAAGCGCTCCTGCGTTCGCGCGAGCCTTCCTTGCCGCATCCGGGCGCCGTGCTCGACGCCGCTGAGAAGCTCAGCGCGATTCATACACTGGGCCGCAAAGTGCGTGGAATGATCGCGGAGATCATCGACGCTGGTCCGGCAGAAACGACTTACTTCGTCAATCTCCATCCCTCCGATCTCGCCGATGAAGAGCTCGCAGATCCGGCCTCACCATTATCGAAGTTCGCTTCGCGCATCGTGCTCGAGCTGACCGAGCGCGCGACGCTCGAGGGGATCGGCGATTTGCAGCGCCGGATGTCCGCGCTGCGGACGTTGGGGTATCGAATCGCCATCGATGATCTCGGCGCAGGATACGCGGGGCTCAGTTATTTTGCGGTGGTCAGGCCCGAAATCGTCAAAATCGATATGTCGCTCGTGCGCGGTGTCGACGAGGACGAAGTCAAACAGCGCGTGATCTCTTCGATCGTCCTGCTCGCACGTTCGATGAGCATCCGCGTGGTGGCCGAAGGCGTGGAAACACCGGCCGAGCTCGAGTCGCTCATCGGCCTCGGCTGCGATCTCCTCCAGGGTTATCTCATCGCGCGTCCTGGTCCCCCCTACCCGACGACTTCCTGGCGCGCTTCATGAAGTCTGGGTGCGTCGATCTTTCAAATTGCGCGCAAGCTGGGGTTCCACATACTCAGGCGATGACATCTCGTGTTCTTCCATTTTCTCGGCTTTCGGTCGCTGGCGCGCTTTCCCTGTCGGCCGCTTTGGCGGCGTGTGGGGGCGATGGGGTCGTTCAGCACGACGGTGGCACTCACCCAGACACCGATGGCGCAACGCACGACGCGGCGCATCCACCAGACAGCACGATCCCGCTCGATGGCACGATCCCGCTCGATGGCGGAACGATCGACGGTGGCGCAATCCTGCTCCCAATGTGCTTGCCGACCTCCGCTTGTGATGCGGCATTGCCCGAGCTCGGCCCCACGGCTTCGTGGCGGCATCCAGTCGAAACGCGAGCCACGGTGTTGATGGGCTCCGCCCGACACCGTGGGCGCGATCTTTATCTTCGAGAAAGCGATCCCCAATGGGCACTTGCGAAGTTTGCCTATGGCATCGCCGACGATGATCTCAAGGACGAAGACGTCGATATCTATTTGCTTCGAGATTGCGCCTCAGACTGGGAGCTCTTGGGAACGGCCACCACGACCCCCGAGAGCCCCAGCCACGAGACGATCGAAGGGGTGCTGGATACAGGCGGACGTGTTTACTTCGAGATTCCGGCTGAAAGCCGCCTTGGAATTGGACGACATCGATTGCTCTTCGTGGTTCGCGGCGATCACACGACGACCTCACAATTCATCGAAGTGGTCCCGCCAGGGACGCGTTTCGTCGTGACGGATGTCGATGGGACCCAGACCGAGAGCGAAGAAGCCGAGTTCTGGACCGCGGTGGGAGGCCCAAGCCCTGCGGCTCAGCCTTCGGGTCCCGAGCTCATGTGGGCGTTCGCCAACCGGGGTTACCGGATTCTTTATCTGACGGCGCGTCCCGAGTGGGTCCATACGCGTACGCATGAATGGACGGCTGAACGCGGTTATCCACCGGGCATCGCGCGTACGACGTTGAGTTTCTTGCCCGCGATGGGCTCAGATGCGTTGAACTTCAAGACCGCCGCGTTGGAGTCGCACCTGCGGCGCTTCCCTGATTCGATCGATTTCACGATCGGCAACACCGACACCGACACCGCCGCCTTCGCAGCCGCCGGAATGCCGCCCGAGCGTTCGTACCTTTACCAGTATGATCCTGGCTCGCTCGGGACCCGCGTGGACGACTACAGCACGCTGATTCCGATCGTCGACGCGCTCCCTGAAGTCTGTCGCTGATCGAGCGCGCGCTTTTCCAATATTTTTGGCGGTCCTCCAAGGTTAGAGCCTTCTCGTCACAGCAGAAGCGCCTAGCTCGAGTTCAACGGGAGCCATGCTCACCGGGAGGAACGCCATGAACAACAATCCGTCCATTGCAAGCCTGATTTTCGTAGGTGCCATGCTGTGTGTAGGCTGCGGAGACTCGAATGATGTGCAGCCTTACGACGAATGCACGCCAGGCACGTCGGACTGTGATTCCGACACCAGCTGCTTCTCGATCAGCGTCGACAGCACCATCGCGGGTATGTGTACAACGCCGTGTGCCAACTCGTCGGACTGTCCCTTCGACACACGTGGCCTTCAAGGACAGTGCATCGCGTTTTCGGGCTCACCCTTCACGTGCTTCGAAAACTGTACGTCATCGGCCGACTGCGCTGTGGGATGGGCCTGCCGGACGAGCGCAGGCACTCAGACGTTCCCGCCAATTTGCCTCCCCATCTGAATCAGATATGAGGCAAAACGCCACATCCGCGCATGAATGATTGCAAACATGGGACACTTCGCGGACCAAGAGACAAGGAAATCTTGGATGGCCAACGGGTTGCTCTTAGCTCAGGTGCCCGGCACTCCGGTCGGGCCTCGATAGAACATAGAGACCCGGGCTCCGCGATGCGGAGTGAGAAGAAGAGATATTCACCATGATCATCACGATTCTCTCGTGGATTGCATTTGGTCTAGTCGTCGGCCTGATCGCACGGGCGATCTTGCCGGGCAAGCAGTCGATGGGCCTGGTCGCGACGACGCTTCTGGGCGTCGTTGGCTCGTTCGTGGGGGGCTTCGTCGCCAACTTGATCAGCGGGCATCATGTGCTCGAACTGAATCCGGCAGGATTCATCGGCGCAATTCTAGGTGCCCTTCTGGTTCTTTTCTTGGTGGGATTCGTCGGTCGAAACCGACCTCGATTGGCGGCGTAATGTGGGTAGGAGAAACGCCCGAGCTGACGACCACGTGAGCTTGGGCGTTTCGTTCTCCCGATCCTCCACTCAAGACTCGCTCGAACGAGGCAAATGGAATCGCGGTCGAAGGACCGCCGTCGTCAGAGCAGCCAAGAGCAGCATGAAGATGATTCCAGCCGCAATCGCGGTGAACAAGGGCACGAGCCCAGAGCTCATCGTTTCGAAGAATGCCGATTCGGGCGTCGCCTCTTGGGCTTCGATTTCAGGCATTTCACCTCCCTTTTGACGTCGAGCAACGCACGGCCTGTGCCGGATCGAGCTGCTCGAGGCGCCCCCTCCGAAAAGGGATATGGGCGTCCGCCGGCCTACGGTTCCTCATGGGGATGGATCGCGCTTGCGCACGAACCCCACCTCGAGACCGAACGCCGCACCGATCTTGTCCAGGGTCTCCACGGTCGGGTTGCCGCGGCCGGACTCGATCTGTGCGAGCGCACCCGGCGAGATCCCCGCGATGCGGCGAGCGAAGTCGGCCTGCGTGAGCCCGGTGATGCGCCGCATGCGTCGGACCGCGTCGCCTACCGCGAGCTTTCCCGTCGCCGCCGCTTCGAAGAGCGCACGGCGCGCCTCACGGCGCTCGTCGTCGCTCAGCTTCCGCATGCGGCCCACGGTCAGCGCACCTCCCGGAGACCCAGAGACACCTGGCGGATCCACGGCTCACAGCGGGTCACGAGCTCGCCTTCGACGTCGAGCTCGCGCATGTCTCGGGCCGCGTCCTCGAGCTGCGCCCCGAGCTCGCGCATCGCGGGGACGAGACGCTCGCGGGGTACCCAGGGCTCGAGCGCCGCTGCCACGTCGCGCCAATCCGGAGGCTCGCCTGGACGCTCGGAGCGCCACAGCGTGGTGCGCTTCACGAGCTCGGGGTCGAGGAACATCGGCGCGAAGTCGTAGAGTGGCGAGAGCGTGACGCCTCCGTCCGGTGCCTTGAGGATCGATGTGTTGCGGCCGTGGTTGTCGGGATCGCCGAACGCCAGGGAGAGTGCCTCGCGCCGTACGATCTCCATCATCGCGTCTTCAGGATCGTCGACCGCGCGCGCGATGTCCGCGCAGACGCTCTCCCACGCGAGCCTCGCGCCCGGCTCCACGATCCCTGCGAGCGAGTACAGCGACTCGAGGCCGGCGCGCTCGATGCCCTCGGCCACGACGACCCGATCGAAACGCGGCACGAAGAGGGCGCCTCGATCGTGCACGAGCGGCGCGCCGCATCGCACGCCAAAGCGGCGGGCGAGCTCGAGATACGCGGGCTCGTGCGCGAGCACTTGCGCGTCGCGCCGCGATCGACCGCGCGCGAACTTCACGATGAAGTGCCGCGCCGCCCGCGTGTCGGGGAGCACACCGTCGGCGTGGAGGCGCCCTTCGCGGTCCTCTGTGAGGAGGAGCTTGGGCGACGCGCCGCCGGTGTCCGACGAGCCCTCCATCGGGATGCGTTCCGACTCGGCCCACTCACGGAACGCATCTCCGCGCTCGATCACATCCTCGCGCGAGAAGCCCGGGCTGCTCGGCATCTCGATCGCCGCGTGCGCGACGCGCAGGTTGCCGACCGCGTTCCGCGCGCCGTGCCCGAGCACCGACCAGTCGCTCGCCGCCTGCCCGTCGCGCCGGAGGCGCGCCTCGAGCGAGCGCCTCGCCTCGCCTTGCGGCATCAGATCGCCAGCGAATGCGGGAAAGGTGGGGAGCGAGTGGAGCCGGTAGTCGACCGCAATCCGACACGAGAGGGCGCGTCGGTCGGTCGCGCCAAGGTGATCGGCGACATACTCGGGGTCGTACTCGAGCCACGTCGGGTCGGTGCACGACTCCCTTCCCTGGAGCTCCAGGCGCGCCGCCGGATGCCAGCGCCCGCCATGGAAGATCTCGATCGGGTGGGCCGGCCGCACGAGACATATTTACATCAAAATGATGTTTTGAGCCAGATATCAGGGGGATCCACCAGCCTATAACACATTATCATCGTATTTTATCTGGAGCACCCGGGCGCTCCTCCACTCGAGACTCATTCGAGCGAGGTGCCGATTCGGGCGTCGACTCGTGCTGGTCGAGGCGCATCTGCGCGCTACATTCGCCGGCCACGCAGGAGATCACACGTGCCGGATGCACTCATGGTTACGGATGGAAAGGTCGTCAGCATCGATTACGTTCTCGAAGACCCGAATGGGAACGTGCTCGATCGCTCGGCTGAAGACACCCCGCTCTCGTACCTCCACGGCAAAAGCGGAATCATTCCGGGGTTGGAAGAGGCACTCACGGGCAAGGCGGTCGGTGAAACACTGGAGGTGCACGTCCCTCCCGAAAAGGGATATGGCCCGAAGCGCAAATACAAGACTCAAGAGCTCTTGCGCTCGCAGTTCCCCGCCGATGCCCATGTCGCCAAAGGCGCACGCTTCGTCATGGAAGGGCCCGATGGGAAAGCTGCTCCCATTTGGATCACCAAAGTTCAAGGGCGATCCGTGTATGTCTCGCCCGAACACCCACTCGCCGGGATGACGCTCTTTTTCCGCGTGACCGTGCGCGAGGTCCGAGACGCCACGAGTGAAGAGCTCGCGCATGGCCATGCTCATGGTCCGCACGGCCATCACGATCACGACTGATTCGAACCGAACTCAGACCGAGAAGAGGATCGAAGCAACGATCATCCAGATTCCGACGCCAATCGCGACAAGTCCCATCGTGCCCTGAAATGGCGCGAGCTTCGCGATGACCTCGTCCATCTTCGCCGTGGCTCGGGGCTCTTTGATGAACGTCTTCAGAATGCCGACGCCGAGGAGCAATCCGAGGCAGAGCGAAAGCACCGAATCCGCCATGTAGGTCACCCAGTAAATGGGCCCCGTCGTCAACCATCCGATGTTCAGGATGGCGTTGACGACGTTGTACAAGCCCCATACGGCAGACGAAGCGCCAATCCAACCTTGATAAGGAGCGAGCTTCGCGATCGCCTCGCGTGCGTCTGGACGCTTGGCGATGATCAAGCTCGCCGCACCGAGCACACCCAAGACCGCAAGCCAGAGACCGTTGACAATACCCATGGAGTCCTCCTCGCCGGCTTCCTGCGCGGCGCGGTGGCCCCTATCGCAATGAGGACGCCATCATGGCATCAACGAAATCATTGGTGTTTCTGGTATTGTGGGGTGGGTATCGAGCAAGAGTTGCTCGTTTCGTTGACTCCCGCTACGCAACTACTTGCTCGATCGGGCCGGGCGCTCATCGTCTCGTTCGCTCACCAAACACGAGGAGAGCGCGCCTCTTGGGCGCCTCTTCGAGCGGTTGACCCAGGTACTCGGAAGCGCCCCAAAAACCGTGCGGCCCGCCCGCCGCGCAATCGACGTGATGGAGCAAGACGCCTCCACCGAGCGCCCGCCAGCTCTCGAGATATTCGGCGTAGAGCCCTTCCATACGCGGGTCGCGCGTGGCGTCTCGAAAGAGCGAGAGGATGCGCTCGTCGTCTTGTGCGTCGTCGTAACCGACGAAGTGCTGACCTCCCTCGTAACCGACGAGCGACAAGTTTCGTTCGCGCACGACCTCGGCGATCGCTCCCACTTGCTCCTGCATGAGCGGAAGATCGACCCGCCTAGCGCGCTCGAAAAACGCGTCGAGCGACATCGCTGCCCACTCCGCGCGCTCCGCTGAGCGCACCGTATGGCCGAAGTAGGGCGCGATCGCGAACACATCGGCGCGCGTCGCTGCATCTTCGAAGTCGAGCACTTGCGTTGCGAGCCATGGGCTCGCGCTCTGTCCGGCATAGACGCGAACCATGCGCGAAGGCTCGCCGAACCCTTCGCCAAAGGCGCGATGGAGCTCGCTCGTGCGCCGTGAGTAATAGCGGATCGCGGCGTCGTTCCGATCGCTCGCGAGGCCGAGCGCCACGCCGCGCTCCGCCGCCCATTCCGCTTGGGGGAACATCGTGTTCCACACTTCGTTCGAATATTCGACCCACACGCGGAGCGATGGATCGAGCTTCTCTCGCACGAGCGCCCCAGCACGCCTCGCGTAATCATCGTCTGCGCGAGACGGCAAGCTGAACCAGGGCTCGGCGTGCACTCGATTGGCGAGATCGATCATCACCTCGAGCGGAGCACGCGGCGCCCAACGCGCATCGGAGAGCTCCGTGCGATCTGAAAATCGCTCTTCGAAGGTCGGCGTGATCGTGGAGTTCGCATCCGCCCAATTCATGAAACGAATCACCGAATAAGGCGTGAGCGAATGAAGAAACGTGGGATGGAACACCTGTCGTTCGTACGTCTGCTCGAAGGGCTGGCAGCTCGCGGGCGCATCACATGGATGAACGACATCGCAAAAGCGCGTCTCGTCGTCGCTGCACGCGCCGCCGGGCACCAGCACGCGAATGTTGCGAATGGGATCTTCGGGATCGGTGCGAAGGATCGCGAGGCCAATCCCCGCACCATCACGTCGTGGATCGATATCGAGCACGTCGCGGTTCGGTCCTGACAGGTTCTCGATGCGTCGATCGCTCGCGCCCGCGAAATAGCTTAGCTCGCCGCGTCCATCATAGAGCACGATGTAGCGACCGGCAGGATGCGCGGTCGCGTCCCACACCATCAGCGTGCGGACGACTTGCTGAGGGGCGAGCGAGCGCACCCAACCATGCTCGTCCACATCGATCGGCGGCCCGCCATCCCAATCCGCGAGCGTGCCCGAAAACCAAGGACGCGAGGTGCGCATGAGGTCGACGAACGGCATCGCCGTCGACCAATCGACGAGAAAATCGAGGTTCGTCCCGAGCTGGGTGCGAAGCGCGGAGCTCGGTGGCGTCGTTTGCAGAGAACGCGGCGGGGAGCTGCAAGTACAGCCGCTCGAGCACACGCACACGCACAGAACAAACACGAACGAGACGAGCTGCCGCATCGGAGATCGGGTAGCACGAACGCGAAAAAATCGCGACGTCCATCACCCGAGATAGAGTCGACGCTCTGCCTCGACACCGGCAAACGCGACACGGGGCGGCACGCTCGGAGGCGGTGTGCTCGGAGCGCGGCGATCCACATCGGCGTCGCCTCTCCGAATCACTTCGTACTCCGCCATGCTGAGCGCCCTGCGAGACGCGAGCGGAGCACCGAGCTCGAGCGAGCGGACGAACGCCGCCGCGCCGGGCTGCACGGCGCCTGTGAAATACTCGGCGCAGCACCCCGAACCATAACTGAAGAGCGCGATCGACGTGCCCTCGAGTGCCTCGACCTCGGCGTCGAGCATCGACGCCAGCGCGAGGTAGAGAGAGCCCGTATACACGTTGCCGATCTCGGCCGAGAACCGCAGTGAGCTGCCCACTTCGGCAGCAAAACGCGCGTCGGCATCGGCTTCGCTCGCCCCGAGATGCATCAGCAACTGGCGGTGCGCCTTCTTCGCCATCTTTCCGTAGGGCACGTGGTAGCAGCGACGAACGACGGCTTCGGGATCGACCCCGCGCTCGAGCGCGATCTCGCGATAGGCATCGTATGCACCCACGAGCGCATCGAGATAACACTGGACCGAGCGCGCCCCATCGACGACGGCGTCCTTCGAATAAAGCGGACGCCAAAAGTCATCGACATCCCGCGCGAACGAGCCCGTCATGCCCGGTTCGAGCCGGAGAAGACGCGGATTCTCGGAGATGAGCATCGCGATCGCACCGGCGCCCTGCGTGGGCTCCCCCGCGCTTTCGAGCCCGTAGCGCGCGATATCGCTGCACACGACGAGCGCTGAACGCCCCCGCGCGCTGCCAGAGGCGATCCAATCGAGCGCGGTGAAGAGACCTGCCGTACCTCCAAAGCAAGCGTGCTTTGCTTCGTACACGCGGCAGCGGGACGGCAAGCCCGCGAGTCGATGCAAGTACGCGGCAATGGGCTTGCTGTGATCGACGGCGGTCTCGGTCCCCACGATGCAGAGGCCAATCGTGCTCGGATCGACGTTCGCCGTTTGAAAGAGACGCCGTACGGCATCGGCAGCGAGCGCGACCGGATCTTCGTGCGCCGCGGCCACCGCCATCCGGCGAACGCCGAGACCTTCGATGTATTTCGCAGGCGGAACACCGCGCGCTTCAGCGAGGTGCGAAAGCTCGAGATAACCCTCCGGAACTGCGATTGCGATCGCATCCACACCGATCGCGGGGCGCCCTTGATTTTGCATGATCGCGCTTCGTACCCCCGATGGGCGCAAAAATCACCTTTCTTGGGGTGAAGCGTCGCTTTGCCGGCTCGAGCGTCACCGAGAGGGTGGTGATCGGTAAATCATTGCAATCCCAAGGATCGAACCGGCCCCTCAGATCGAGCGCGTCCCCGGTCGCACCGTGACGGCTTCCGCCGCCGAATGCTCGTCCATCGTCATCTCTTCACTGCCTCGATGCAGCGCTTTGATAGCGCCCATTTCATCCGATCGCTTGGGCTTCCAGGTCCCCGCGATCGCGCACGCCGACAGTGCTTGCGCCATCTCGCCGGCATCGGCGTAACGATCGGCCGGATCTTTCGCGAGCGCGCGGAGCACGACGTCCTCGAGATCACGAGGGATATCGACGCGCGCTTTGATGCTCGGTGGAATGACCGGGTCGTGCAAATGCGCGACGATCTGACTCGCAGCTTCACCCTCGAAAGGGAAACGCCCCGCAAGCATGAAATAGAGCACAGCCCCCAAACCATACACATCGGCAGGTGGACCAATCTCACTCGCGGTGATCGCTTCGGGGCTCATGGTCGCAGGCGTTCCAGTGAGCACCCCCGTTTGCGTGAGCGGCTCTTCGCCTCCACGAAGGTCCACCACTTTGGCGATGCCGAAATCGAGCACTTTGACGAAATCGCGCTCACCGCCCGCATCGATCACGAAGATGTTTTCAGGCTTCACGTCGCGATGCACGATCCCTTTTCGATGGGCTTCCGCGAGCGCACGCGCGGCTTGAGAGACGAGATGAAGCGCGCGCGCCGGTGGCAAAGGCCCTTCACGCCGCACGAGCGATCGGAGGTTTTCTCCCTCGAGGAGCTCCATCGCGTAATAGAGGATTCCATCATCGGACGCGCCGTAATCGAAGACTCGCACCGTGTTCGGATGGCCGAGCTCGGAGGTGGCGCGAACTTCACGTCGAAAGCGTTGAAGCGCCACTTGATGTCCATCGCCGAAGTCATAGCGAAGCATCTTCACCGCGACTTCGCGGCCCAGGCCTTTGTGCCATGCAGCCCACACTTCGCCCATGCCACCGCGACCCAGACGCCTCCGCAACCGATAGCGACCAATGCTCCGATACTCGCCGAGCTCGCGACGAAGTGAATAGACGAGATGGGCGCTCCCAACCACGAAGACGCCCGCGGTGGCAAACAAAATCTCGTAGACGACGAGCCCGTACAGGTTCGGAAGTTCGGCGAACTGCGCCCGAACCTCGGGCATGAAGAAAGCTCCCACCGACAGAAGCAATGGATGTAGCAGCACGGCGCCCACGATGACTGGAGCGGTTCGAGTCCAGGGTCGCGGGACGAAGCTGGCGCCCGTCATCAAAATGATATTCGCGGTCGCGTAATCACTCCGCAGCCCGCCGGTAAAAAGACACATCGCCGACACGGTGCCCACGGTCGCGAGAATCGATCCGAGCACCCACATATCGAGCTCGTTCGAAGAAATGGGAGGCCGTCTCCGCACCCTGGCGAGCGCGGTTCCGAGCCAACACAAAACCGCGATTCGCAATACGAGGAGCGCGATGAGATTCCCCGTACCACGCACATAGACATGCGCGATATCGAAGCCACCAAACAGCGCTGTGAACACGATCGCGAGCAACAAACCAACGCGCGCTCGAGAGAGATCCGCAAGATGCTCCCACCCATGCGTGTCGCTGCCATGCGTGGCGAACGTACCGTCAGGGGTGGAAAGCGCTTGGGCCTCCTCGGCGCGCGTTTGGTCATCGCTCATTCGAAAGGGCCCAACAAAACGGTAAGTCTACCATTCTGGTGGGCAGGAACGCGAGCAATGAGCTTTGGAGCCCTCAGGAAGGAGCGCCGAGCGAAGTCGGCGTCATCGTCTGTTGCGCCGAAATCCCCACACGATAGGCCGAGCCTGCGGACTGCGCATCATAGCTGCCGATGAAAATCTTGTACTCTCCCGGAACGAACGCGCCCTCGACCATCGGGTTCAAACCATCCGAGTCATCGTTGCACAGATAGGTTCCGTCGGGCCGCTGCACGACCAACGTGATGTCGGCGCTGCCGCCATTGGCAGCCACACGAAGCATGGGCATCGCGCCTGTCACGGTCAGCACGTGATTCGGCGAGCTGGCAATCCAACCGCGACAGTCTCCGCTGAGCGAGCTCGCATCGGTCATTCCACCCGCGCTGCCTGTGGCAGTTTGTGGATCGGGTGAGGAACCGGGGCCTACGGAGAATGCTTGTCCTCCCGACGAACCGCAGGCCGAGAGTCCAATCAGGGTGGAGACCAAAACCAACAACTTCTTCGTACGCATGGTGTGTCCTTCTTCGACAGGGGTTCTGTCTTCGCAAAGCCCGCCGAAGCGGAGCGGTGGCGCATTGAGCAAAGACCAAACCAGGGAAGTGCCAGATGCAAACTATCGAAAACACCTAAAAAACCATTGATTCACGTGAACGACCGAGCCAAATACGCACGACCGCTCACGCGTATCACGCAACGCTTGCTCGACCGCTCTCGCTCAATTGTCCTGTGCACCTGCCTCGATCCATGCGGCGACCAGTGCTTGCTCTGCGGCGCTGAGATGTTCCCCAATGAGCGGCATCCGAGCACCACATGGAGGCGTCGTCTCTGACACTTTGAGAAAGAGGAGGCTCATGCCTGGCTCGCCTGGGACGACGCGTACGAAGTCGGTGGAGCCACATGCGGGCCCCATGGCATCGACTCCAACGAGATGTTCGTACGCCATCGCTTGTGTCGAGAGGTCGAGATTGCCCGTCAGTGTGGGCGGGATGTGGCATCCCTCGATCGCGCACCGCGTCGACATCACACCTGTATAGATGGTCGTGAACGTCGCCACGGTCGCGCCATCTCCAGCAGCATCACCCGTACTTGAATCGACGCCTGAATCGATTCCATTCGCGTCGATTCCATTCGCATCCATTCCGCCTGCGTCAAGGCCGGAATCGGCCACTGCCGAATCCATTCCTCCTCCATCCGCCCTTCCCGAATCGCGATGATCCCCATCGTCATCGTCACCGCACCCCATGCACATTCCCGTGGTGGCCACCACGAGCGCGAACAAGCATTTCCAAAGCACACTTCTGGTCATTCGATCTCCCCCAAGGCCTCACTGAGCTCGCCAGAGGCGATGAATCGAGGCGCAGCATCTTCCTAGACACGCGCGCCATTCATCCCATCCGCTCCATCCACGGACGCACAAACAGGAAAGAACGGGTTGCGAGAGCCTCCTTTGGCTCGCACCGTAGCTGCCTATGACCACGTGGCTCACGCGAATCCGCGTCCATGTCGTGTTTCTTACAGCCCTCATCGCCGGCATCATGTCTGCGTGTGATGGCGAACCCGAGATGTCGATCGACGGGTCCATTCCAGACGCCCCCATCGCGATCCTCGAAATTCACATGCTCGACATCTGGGCCCAACCACTCCCGAGCGCGGGCACCACACTCTCGGTCCGCGTGATGGGAGAATCGGTCCCAGCGAGCGGCGCACCGATCGCGACCGTGCCTTTGATCCGCGGAGGCCGATACGACATCGCGCTCGAGTCCGATGGACACGTTCCGCTGGAGATGGCTGCAACGTTCGATGGCTCGAGCCGCATCGAGGGACTCACCGTGGATGCACCGACCGGAGATCTGCCGCAGGGGGTCGTGGTCAGTCATGAGATGCGCATGATCGACGGGCATTCGATCCCTGTGCACACGATTCACGCAGGGTTACGTCATCTTTGGTTCTCCGCGCAAGGACGGCCCGCGCGGCGCGGAAATCGAGTCCAACTCATGGCGAACGGAGAGGAGTCGTTCGCGCGACTCGCGATCGACCTCCGTACAGCAACCGAGCATGTGCATGCAGCGACGTGGTGGTGGGAGTCGGACTTCGAACTCGTGCGCGATGAAGCCACGCACATCACGAGCACTCCCGAAGAGCGGAATGCCAATACGATTCTAGGAATTCTCGATGCGAGCCCCGCCACCAAACGGACACTCGTCAATCAGTTCTTGAGCTCAGAGGGCACGTGGGTTTCGTCAGATGGGCCGCTTCGCGAACGCGGAGCCACAGCCGGTGACAACTTCGAATTCATGGGCCAAGCCAATACGACGAGAGGGATGTTCGAGTTCCAGGTGGCGCCTTTTTCGTTTGGTGAGCGGGTTCGCTCGTCCTTTCCCGAGTTCGCTTCACGCACCTTCGACGTCGACGTTCCTCTCGAATCGACGGTCCCTTCCCACGCCGTGGATTTGACGTTCGACTTTTCGCTGTTGCCAAGATCGCTACGCGATTTCGAACTCGCGAGTTATCACCAGAAGTTTTTTGCGATCGATGGGCGTGTGGCTTTCGTCGGAGGTCTGAATCTTCAGAGTCTCTATTGGGACACCAACGAACATCGCGTGTTCGAGCCGCGCCGCATGTCGTTCGGGTCGAGCACCTCGAACCGAATGGCGGTGGCCGAACATCGATCCTCATCGGATCAAAGCCCGCTCAAAGATTACATGACGCGAATCGAAGGACCGCTCGTCGAGGACGTGGAGGAGATGTTTCATCAGCGCTGGGCGACACAGCTCGAAGAGGGGGTTCGTTATGCGGAGAACGCGAGCGATTTCGAGGTGATTCGAAATCAAGCGCCATACCCCGACGGAATCCAGGCACAACTCACGGCCACGCTGCCTGCGCCCTACTTGGAGCATTCCATCGCTGAGACTTGGTGGAACGCGATCGGCAATGCCGAAGAATATATTCTCATCGAGGACCAATACTTCCGTATCCCGATGTTGCTCGATCGCATCCTCGAACGAATGGCCGAGGTGCCCACGCTCGAGCTCATCGTCATCACCAACTCGATCATCGATCTCCCGCTGATTGGTGAGCCCGATCCTGGTTGCGAATGGACCTACCGAATGAGCGAGGCGGTCTCGACTCAGTTTCCCGAGCGATATCACCTGTTCCAACTGCGCAGCTTCGACATCCAGGTGGTGTCGTTCTCAATCACCGACGAAACAGAATCGCGATTTCAAAACATCTACATTCACAGCAAGATGTTCGTCGTCGACGACGTGTTCATGAGCGTGGGATCGGCGAACAAAAACAATCGCGGCATTGTCTACGAAGGTGAGCTCAATCTGGCGATCTACGATCGCGATTGGGTCACCGCCGAGAGGCGACGCGTTCTCTCTCTCGTTCTGCCTCCGGGCGTCACCCCAGCTGAATCGGCATGGGGCCCGACGGGATGGGTCGCACAACTCGAAGCCGCTGCTCAGGCCAACCAACGAGTTTGGAATAATTGGGAAAGAGAAGGATGGGATATCAACCTGAATGACGCACCCCTTCCCCAGGCTTACACGCCGGCCGGGTTTTTGTATCCTCTCTCGTTCGGAACGCCTTCCGAGTGCACTCTGCGCTTCTTTGGGCCCGATATGACCTAAGTGCCCGGTTGCACTTTGTCCACGAATTTCCGGTTCGCGGTACTAAGTTTTGAGCGTCGGTTGAATGATCGATCCTGTGTGAGCGGATTATTGTAATCTGACGGTCCTTCTCGGAGGATCGTCGTGCGCCATCCATTTCAGGTCGTATTGATCTCTGCCCTCTGTTTATTTCCATCGAGCAGAGCTTGGGCGGATCTCGGATCGAGTACCGAACCATTCAACAACACAGCGCGGATCAACGTGCCCGCGTCGACATCCTCGGACATTTCGGGGGGCGTTGCGCGCATCGCGGCCACGACGGGAGCGATGTCGTTCGGTAGCGGCGCGGATGGCGCCTGCAATGTCGCGACCGGAACCGTCAATCTCTCCACACAATCATGCTCCGGCCGTGCCACGGCGGATGCGGTCGTCACGACGCTCAACGCAAGTGTCAACGCAGGTCTCACATCGATCACCGTCGCATCGACAACTGGGCTCGCGGTCGGTGATGAGATCCTCGTGTATGACGCTTGGGGCTCTGCGACCGAGACGGGACGCTACGACAGCTTCACGATCGCATCGATCACAGGCACCACGCTGAACCTTACGAGCCCGCTGCCTAGAAGCTATACGGTTTCGAGCTCTCGGCGAGTTTCGATTACGCGCATTCCAAACTATACGAGCGTGAGTGTCTCGACGGGCGCGACACTCACCGCGAATGCATGGAATGGTACGAACGGTGGTCTGCTCGTCTTTCGCGCAACCGGCACGGTGAGCGTGGCGGGTGCGATCAATATGACGGGACGCGGTTATCGAGGCGGCGCGGACCCCGGAACGAGCCCAGGTGTTGGGTATGCGGGTGAGAGCGCGACTCGTTTGTTCAACGCGAATCGCACGACGTCTGCTGCAGATGGAGGCGGTGGCGGCGGCGATGCCGAATATTGCCACTCAGGACAAGGCGGTGGCGGAGGCGGCCACGGAGCTGCCGGCGGCAACGGTGGTACCTTGTGGTATACCTGCGGCGGCGGCTGGTATGGCGGGATGACGATCGGCGCCGGAGGCGGCGTCGTGGGTGTTGCGAACCTCAGCACGATGCTGATGGGCGCGGGCGGCGGAGGGGGCGGCCAAGATGGCGATAACCCCGACGGCGGCAACACGGGTGGCACGGGCGGCGGCATCATTTGGATCGCAGCTGGCACCATCACCGTCAGCGGATCGATGCAAGCCGCCGGTGCCGCGGGCAGCACGGGCCCCGGCGAGACGGGTGGCGGGGGCGGCGGCGCAGGCGGTTCGATTCGCCTTCAGGCGACTTCGATCACGATGGGTACGAATCTCATCGTGGCCACCGGGGGTGCCGGCGGGACTGCTGCCAACACTGGCAATAGCGGCGGTGCTGGCGGCGCAGGGCGTATTCGTGTGGAAGCCACGACGATCTCGGGGTCGACCCTTCCGGCGGTGAGCATCGCGGCTCCGAGCTACCCTGCGAACGCACGCGTTCAGTCGATGAATCTGCTCTCGTCGGCGAGCAACGTCGGGAGCATCGACCAGTTCGATTATATCCTCACGTCGCTTCCCACGGGCACGACGGCGAGGGTGCTCTTCAGCCAGGATGGTACGGCTTGGGTCAACAGCACGGGTGGCGGTACCGCCCATGGTCTCTCAGCCGGAACTCAGTCGATTTCGCTCGCCGCGCTCGGGTGGACGGGAGCGTCTTTCTTCTATCGCATCGATTTCACGTCGACCGGGACGAGCACGCCCGTGCTCGACCTGGTCGAGGTAGATTATTGCTACGACCCATCGGGCATCGACACGGATTCAGATGGCATCTTCAACGCCTGTGATCCCGACGATGACAATGATGGTGTCCTCGATGCCGCCGACAACTGCGCGCTCGTCGCCAACGCCGATCAGCTCAACACCGACGGCGACTCCATGGGGGATGCGTGTGACCCCGATGACGACAACGACGCGGTCATCGATGCGCTCGACAACTGCGCGCTCGTCTTCAATGCATCGCAGACAAACACCGACGGCGATGCGCTCGGCGATGCGTGCGACCCCGACGATGACAATGATGGTGTCCTCGATGCCGCCGACAACTGCGCGCTCGTCGCCAACGCCGATCAGCTCAACACCGACGGCGACTCCATGGGGGATGCGTGTGACCCCGATGACGACAACGACGCGGTCATCGATGCGCTCGACAACTGCGCGCTCGTCTTCAATGCATCGCAGACAAACACCGACGGCGATGCGCTCGGCGATGCGTGCGACCCCGACGATGACAATGATGGTGTCCTCGATGCCGCCGACAACTGCGTACTCGTCGCGAACACGGATCAGGCAAATTTCGATGGCGATGCCGAAGGCGACGCATGCGATCCCGATGACGACAACGATATGGTGTTGGATGGAGTGGACAACTGCCCACTCGTCGCAAATCCAAGCCAGCTAGATACCGATGGTGACGGGCAGGGTGATGCGTGCGACAACGATGATGACAATGATGGCGACCACGATGTCGACGACAACTGCCCGCTCGTCGCAAAACAAAGCCAGCTCGAAACCGATGGTGACGCGCTCGGCGAAGTATGAGACCCCGAAGACGACAATGATGGCGTCCT
>CAYZTA010000067.1:0-28867 GCA_964481145.1 uncultured Sandaracinus sp. | reverse complement strand
CCGGCATTGAGCGTCGCCAGGATGTCGCCTGCTCCACCACTGAAATCGCCACCCCCAAAGCTCCCGCCCGTCCCTTGAGCATTGGCTCCTCCTTCGCCGGAGAACGAGCAAACCAAGACGATGGCAAAAACGAACGCGAGGCGAATCAGAGCCCTGAGCATGCCGCAGTATCGCCGCGCTGGGCATGGAACAGCAAGGGATTCAAGCTATTGGATGGACTCGAGATCGGCACCACCCACGTAGGCGTAGCTCACGAACGCATCGAAGCCGGTGATGATCACGCTGACGTCCTCAGTTGCGCGGAGGGTGTGATAGCCGTCGTTCTGGATTCCATCCTCCACGCGCACATTGGGTCGACCAATCACGTCAGGAAACGAGAGCTGACATCGATAGGTCAACCACTCTGGCGGCGGATCGCCCGCGCCACGCACGATCCCATCGGCAGGTCCAACACCACAATCGAACTCGCTGATGGGTTGTTCGTCGAGAAGAATCGCCGTGCTCGCCCGAGCCACGATCGTCACGAAATCGAACGCGTAGAGATCAGGAGTCAGAAATACGTACTCACGGCGCCACTGCTCGAGCGGCGGAACTGCGATGATGGCCGGATCCCCCCCCGGATAGAAACTCGGAATGCCGACGGCTTCCTGACTCGCAATGACCTGGAGCACCGCAATCGATCGGGACGCGTTGATTTCGAGGTCTTGTGTTGCATTGATGATCGTGCTCTCGCCCTGCGCGAGCTCGAACCAATCGTTTGGGAAAGGCATGGACGTCGTAATCGTCGTGATGCCTTCATTCACCGCGACGATGCGCACATATTCGGGCTCGTTGAATTCGCCCACACTGTCGGTCCCAAGAAACGCACGGTTGAGCGCGGGAGAACGGGCGGGGGTTCTTCCAATGAAAAACCGACGCCCCAACGCATCGCTGGGAAAAATCTGTTCTTCCAAATGGTCGGCGCAGCATCGTCGATTCGCGAGATCCGAAAAACGTGGAGCGTCCGAGGCTTCGCTGCCGACGAACACAGAGACGGGGTGCTCCGGATTGCTCGCGATCGTGGTGCCCGTGAAATCGGCGTTGAATCCTTGTGTTTCGAGGTTGATCACATCGAACGCACCGAGTTCCAACTCGATCACGGCCCCTGGGCCATAGTTCGGACTTCCCGGCAACCCCACCACCGTACGCACCAGCGGGCCCAAGGTGATCGTCACATGAGTGCCGGGTTCGGTTCCGATGATCGTCAGGAACGCGCGAAGATCTTCGTCCTCTCGACGCGAATCGAAGTCTTCGGCGGGATCATCGGAGTTCGCAATGGTTTGAGGCCAACCCACGACGGTATAGCGGGTACCAATACCAGAGGTTGGCAGGAGCAACGATGCGTCGTTGGAGAACACACCCACGTTGTCGAGTGGATTGAACTGATACGCAACGATCGGAAGCTCGGAACGAACTCGATAGGCGTGCGCCGTCAACGCGGAATGCGTGCCGTCATTGAGGCCCGTGCCTGTCATCGAAGAGCGGCAACGGCAGTCGGTGGCACCCTCATCACCAGGACGCAGTCCATTCCGACACCAGCATTGCTGGGTCGACGAATCACACATCTCGTCCGAAGTGCAGAGCGAGAATGAACTCGCGCCGTCCACTTCACGACGCGGCAGCTTGAACACCTCGAGATCACCAGGAAGAACACGAACGGTCTGAATCACCCGCGCCTGCGTCTCCCCACCAAACGCGCCCGTATCGATCTCGATCGACACATCCGTCGCGTAATTCCCAGGGTTCGACACGACAATCGCGTATTGCTGCGCCGAAGCATCACGACCGATCTCGATCGCAGCGTTGTCGAGATCCGCTCCAAAAAATTCACATCCGAGATAGCTGCGGCGCTCGATCGCCAATTGGCAAAGGTTTCGACACGAACCAAGATCGCACACTTCACCTGCGCTGACATCGCATTCGTCGACGAGGTCCCAACCGCTCCCATCATCACGACATACGACCGCATTCCCGGCTTCGTTACATCCACCCGTCCCCGGCCGAC
This sequence comes from uncultured Sandaracinus sp., assembly GCA_964481145.1. Lineage (GTDB taxonomy): Bacteria > Myxococcota_A > Polyangia > Polyangiales > Sandaracinaceae > Sandaracinus. The sequence goes on along the minus strand of CAYZTA010000067.1, from coordinate 26,823 downwards.
ACACGACGCACCAGAGCTGATCTACGCACACCAGGTTCATCTCGAGACAGTTCTCACGGACGGGTCGCAAGAACTCACCATCGGGCTCACAAGAGTAATGAATTCCATCGAGGCATGCTTCGGAGTCCGTCTGCCAGCATACGAAGCCTCCGTCGACGATCGGATTCTCACCACCATCAGGACGCCCGGGGAGCTTGGTTCCCTGCGTACAAGCAGCAGCACTGATCAGAAAGGCACTCGAAAGAAGACTGGTGCACGCAAAGCGAAGAAGAGTCATGAGAACCTCTCGAGCCATCAGCGTTGCGCCGAAAAAGAGTCTGATGCGTAATGGCTCCAATAACGATCACTCAGGTGTGCGTAGCTCAGCGTGTCGAAGTCGAACCCCGGAATCTTGATGGCGTAGATCGCCCATACCAAGTTCCCCGACGGGATATCGTCAAGCTCTGGAATCATCTCGAAGTTGGGGATGGGCGCCTCCGTGACCGAGCCAGGCACGAACATACGCCATGCGGGGTTTGCATCCGCGCCGACGATCACAATGAAATAAAAATCGGGCTCGACCCCCTCTCCCGAACTCCATCGAAGGATGCGATCCGCAGGAAGGCGCTCTCCATACGAAGGGGATATCGCCTGCGGAATGCCGAGAAAGTCCGGCAACGAAACGATCTCATCGACATTCGTGATCCCATTCTGCACGACCACGGTTTCCGGAGATTGGTCGAACTCGGTGGTGTGCCAGCCCGCAATGATTCGGTAACGACCATCGGCCAACGTGCGCTCGAGCGCTGGCTCGGCGAGGAAACGAAAAGGACGACTCGTGTCGCGTGTCCGAAGGATGTCGAAGTCTTGTCCATTCACGACCCGATGGATCAGCCCTTCACCTCCGAGATCCAACAACGCATCGAAACGGAATCGATCCGGCCCGCGGCTCGCTGGCGGCGGCAGCGCGCCGAGCTCCACTTCGATGAAGTGATCGAGCGGAATCGTCATCGATAGATCGACGTTGCCCACGGTATCTCCGGGCCCCGCGAGCACGTTGCGCGCAACTCCCATCACGTACGGGATGAATCGCCCGCTTCCCACCTCTTCGAGGCCTGCGAGCGCATACACGGCGAGCCCCGCGGGGCGCGCCACGATCCGATACGGATAGCCTCCCTCCTCGAACGATGTCTCCAGCACACGCTGAATCATGCCAGAGGCCGCGGGGTTCGGATTGGGATAGCCTGTCTCGTAAATCGTCGTGTAGACGTAGGCGACACGCTGCCAACCCGCACGCGCTTCCGGCACATTGAACCAATTCATCGCGGTCATATCGATGGGCCACACGAGATGCCCTTCGATGATCGCAGCGTTTCGCCCTCGTCCCCCTCCGGGACCCAGCTCACCCGGCATCGCACACTCTGGGATCATCCAGGGTCTGAGAAAGACCGTGACGTCGGTGGCATCGAACGCAACGAACGACGTGCGCTCGAAGCAATGTTTCGCGACGTGAACGGTCAAAGGACCCATCACGTCAGGTCCAGAAAACGTGATCTGACCGACTGCATTCGTGAGCCCTTGGTATTCCGTCGAGAGGTCTTCCCCTACGATCGCAAAAGCGTCCTCCACAGGGCGACCCGTGCTGCCGTTGATCACCGTGACATTGAGAACACCGGTGATTGGGCCGCCACCGAGTCCTCCATTCAAAGCATCGCTGGTCTCGTAGTATTCGAAGGCATCCACGGCGACCGTCTCACTCGCATCGGCCGCACGACGAACGGTCACATCGACGAAGCCCGCCGATGAAGGCGGAGTTCGACAGGTGATGCGAGTGGGAGAGACGATCTGGACATCCATACATTCGGTTCGTCCGAGGATGACGGTGTCTCCTTCTTCGAAATCCGTACCACGGCCGGTCACGGTCACGAACGTTCCGCCCGACGCAGAGCCGCGAGTAGGATCGACGTCGAGCGCGTCATAGGTATAGCCGTCCTCGAGCGTGAGCGTCGTGTCGCCGACGGTCACCGTCACATCGACAAGCCCCACCTCTCCCACAGGGGCAATGACTCCGAGCCTTCGTGAATCGATCAGCTCGTGTTCATCTCCTTGCACCTCCCGGCCGCCGATCGTGACGAGCGCATCCGCTGTAAAGCCACTGCCGCGCAAGATCACACGGTTCCCCCCTCGAAATGAACCGTGATTGGGGACGACGCGTTCGATCGAGAGGTCCGTTCGTCCGATGGCGCTATCAGAGAACGTCGAACCCACATCGAGCGCCTGTCCCGCGTCTCGTACGACCATCGAATCTGGGGGCACGAACCCAGCCTCCCGGCCGCATCCGGCGAGAGCGATGAGCGCTCCCATCCCGAGTCCCCAGAGCCAGTTTCCAACATGCCCGATGCACGCCGCGCGGTGGGCAGCCCCTTGGATAAGAAAGCTTCTCGACATACGGGCTCCTTCCGGTCCTTTAGTACGCGCTCGGGTCGTGAATGTTACAGCACACCTTTTCTACGCGAGTTGGGAGCGTTCGAGGACAGACGGAAGATATGTGTAAAAACAAAAGAGAAAGCCGAGCTGTGTCGAAATCTCACCGCCACACATGACCCCCAATGACACATGACCCCCAATGACACATGAATCTCAATGACACTGCGGACCAAAATGGCAGAACCTGGTCGTAATTCTGGCCATTCCCGCAGTATCGAGGTAAGCCACCCGAAGTCAAGGTCCGATGAAGCTCCTCCGCTTGGTCCTCAGTGATCTCCATCTCGGGACCGGTGTCCGTCGTGGAGAGCTCAATCCGTTCGAAGACTTCCGTCATGACGACGAGTTCGCCGACCTTCTTGCTCATTACGATGAGAAAGTCGGCCCGAACGGTGAACTCGAGCTCATTTTCAACGGGGACATCTTCGATCTACTCAAAGTGAAAATCGACGGGCGATGGCCGATCGAAATCACAGACGAAGTCGCTACCGAGAAGCTACGCCAATGCCTCGATGGACATCCACGCTTCGTCAACGCGCTCCGTGAGCTTCTCGGCAAACCGGGTCGACGCCTCGTCGTGCTTCCCGGCAACCATGATCTCGACCTCGTCTTCCCAGGGCCGCAGGAGCTCTTCCGTCGATACGTCTCTCCCGATCGCAATCGCGTTCGGTTCATCACATCGACCGATACCTACCATTTGCCCGAAGGCATCCAGATCCGCCATGGACACCAGCTCGAGCGGATTCATCGCGTGGACTACAACCGCCTCTTCGCGCGACATCGCGATGGTCGCGAAGTTCTCGACTTGCCATGGGGAAGCTTGTGGATCCTCGAGGTCATGAACCCGGCCAAAGAAGCGCGAAGCTACGTCGATCGCATTCAACCTCTCTTTCGTTTCTTGCTCGGCGCGTTCGTCTTCGACACCCGGTTCGTGCTGCGCTTCTTGTGGCATTCGACGGTGTACTTCTTACGCCGCCGCGTCTTCGACATCGGCGCATGGATCGAACGCGTGCGGCGCATTCCTCAGATGCTGCGCGAAGACATCCTCGCGCTCGGAGGGTTCGATGATGTGGTTCATCGCGAGCTCAGGAAGTTGCGCGGTGTACGATGCCTCATCGTGGGGCACAGTCATGGCCCGCGCTATTTGCAATTGCCGGGAGGCAAGCTGCTGGTGAATACCGGAACTTGGATGAAGATGATCAACCTCGATGTGCGTCATCTCGGACAAGATTCCGGACTTACGTTCTGCACCATCGATTATTCGGAAGACGGCGAGCCCCATGTATCGCTCTTGCGTTGGCACGGACCCCGAAAGCCTTCCGAGGTGATTCCTTATGCGGATTGAGATTTTCGTCATCGCGGCAGTCGCGATGCTCTCGGGGTGTCAAGCGAAGGAGCCCGCCCCATTCGTGCCCGAAGCCGATGGGGCGGCTGCCCGTCGAGATGGAGGACCGATCCACGTCCGCGTCGTGGATGCGGGCTCTGGCTTCGATGCTTCCACCGAAGCCGGCATCTTCGACGGAGGCGAGGTGCTCCCCGATGCGGGACGATTGCCTCCACGGATCGACGGCATCATCGACGTGGAGGAATGGGCTCATGCACTCGAAGTCACGTCCGTCACCGAGCCGATTCCGCCCTTCACGGGAGCTCGGCTCACCGGATTGCTCGCCATCCGCACCGAGTCGACTTTGTATTTGGGCATCTCGGGCCTCTTGGACCTCGGAAATGCGATGATGGTGTTGCTCGATACGGCGTTCGGCACAGACGAAGGCGCCGTGCTCTCGGGCGCGGTATTTTTGGATTTCGAGGGCACGCTCGACAGCGCGATCTCCGAGACGATTTGGCTCACGGATGCTCCCGATTTTCGACCGGAATACATCTGGGGCACGACGCTCATGCCATTCTCGAGCACGGCCGCCGATGCCCAGTCAGGATGGCGGAGAGTCTCCGATCCGAGCGAAGCATTCGAGTGGGTTTCGCGTGGGGTGATCTCGCGATGCAGCGAGACACAATGCGAGACGATGATCGCGCTCGACACGCCCGGCTTCTCGAGCACAGAAACGATCGCCATCGCTGTCCGCATCGGCAATCCGTTCGGGCAGCTCTCGAACCAAACACTTCCGCTCGACAATCCGAACGCGCCCGAGACATTGACCGAGTTCCTGTTGATCCCGCCGCTGTGATCGGAGCCCTCACGGAATCCCGTTGATGCGCGAGGGCGTTCCAAATGCCGTCCAGCAGTACACCCCCTCCTCGAGGACCGCACAGAACTCGTTGACACCCGCCGAGGCGTGAACCACGCCCTCTGGAAACACGCGCACCAGCTCACCCTCGTAGTCCCGTCCCCAACACTCGAGCGCCCCCGAAACGATGGCGCACGCGTTCATCGAACGAACCGACACATGGGTCGCGCCCGTGCCCGAGAGCATGACCGGCACGGGCACCGTCGACATGTCCGATGCACCCTCACCACGACCAAGCTGCTGATATCGATCGTCACCCCAACACACGACCGCTCCGTTTGCGCGCACCGCACACGCAGAGGTCACACCCGCATCGATCGAGATCACATCGCTCAACCCAGAGACGGGCGCCGCCGTATGGCGCGACGTCGTGGTGCCATCTCCCAGCTCGCCGAAATCATTCGTTCCGCTGCACTCCACAGCGCCGCTACGCAAACGCCAACAGCAAAAACCGCCGCCGACCGCGACTTCGACCGCGTCCGTAGGTGAAACACCACAGCGGTCCGACGCGGATGTCTCACAACCATAATCAAACGACGTACAAAGCGTTCGACCCTCTGCCGTCACGCCGCACATCTCGTAATAGTACATGTCGATATCGATGATGTTCATCCCCATGAAGATCGGTGTGGGTTCGCGAATATGACAGGTTTCGTCACCCCCCCAACAATACACATCACCGCTCGCCGTTCGCGCACACGTATAACCAATATCGTCGAGATCGATCTCACGCACTCCGGAGAGCCCATGCACGCTCACTGCGGTGGCGCTATCCATCGTCGACCCATTGCCGAGTTGCCCATATTCGTTCTCGCCCCGACACCACATCGTGCCAAGACTGCCGAGCGCGCACGCATGCCGGCTATCCGACGCAACTGCGACCGGCACATTGCACGCGTTCTCATCGATCATCCCATCGCAATCGTCGTCGCGGCGATTGCACATCTCGGCCTCAGTGGGGTGAACGCCGGATTCTTCATCATCGCAATCAGTACCGCAGTTGCGCGTGCCATCGTCCCTCACGTTGCAGCATTGCTCGTCATCATAGCCATCGCGATCGATGTCGCGCCCACCGAACGTCGATGAATCACAGTCCTCGTCGAGGTCTTCGACATCACACACTTCGGTGTTGAGTGGGAAGCGGCGAGGGTCGTTGTCGTCGCAATCATCGCCACCACAAGCCTTCGCAAGGCTATCATCTCCATCGGCATCGCATTCCTGTTCGCACGCGCTTCTGTCTTCGTTGCATCCGTTCTCGCATGGGGGGATGCCCGCCACACAACCTTCTCCATTCGCGTTGGGAGCTCCAGGCGCGCAACGTTCGACGCCATTACAGAAAAGCTCATCTGCGCATTGCGTGTCGGATGTGCACACCGTGCGAGCATCATTCGCGTTCGAGGGCGCGTCGCTCGCTCCCCCATCGATGCTCATCATCGAGGGCGAACCACACGCCGCGGTGAGAATCGCGAGAATCACTGTGGGGGGTCGAAATCGCTGCACGCGCCGGAGCTTATCCCTACGTTTCTCGTGTGCCAATGAAACAACGCGAGCCCATTTCGGTGGTAAGCTCTCCCGATTTTGCGAGAAGCCACCTCGATGTCGATTGAGCAAACGCCTTCCTTTGCGTCACTTCGCCTCTCCGCGCCCCTCATCCGTGCGGTCGCGGATCTCGGTCATGTACGGCCCACGCCCATTCAAGAAATGGTCATCCCCGTCGTGTTGCGCGGCCCCGACGTGTGGGCTTCGGCCCCTACGGGTTCTGGCAAGACGGCGTCTTTCGTGCTCCCAATACTCGAAATGTTGGCCGTCCAAGCGGCCACGAGGCCACGTCGTCTGTTCGCGCTGATCCTGGTGCCGACCCGCGAGCTCGCCGCGCAAGTGGGAGAGTCGGTGTGTGCCTACGGCCGTCATCTGAACCGCCCTTTCAAAGTGCAAACGGTGTTTGGTGGGGTCTCGATCAATCCGCAGATGATGGCGCTCCGTGGTGGCGCCGAGATCGTCGTCGCGACTCCGGGTCGCCTCCTCGATTTGGTTTCGAAGAACGCCATCTCCTTGGATGAGCTCTCGATGCTCGTCCTCGATGAGGCAGACCGACTGCTCGAGCATGGCTTCGAAGACGAGCTCGACCGCATTCTCGAGCTGCTTCCGATGTCGCGGCAAACCCTTCTTTTTTCAGCGACTTTTCCAAAAGGTGTGCAGAGCCTCGCCGCCCATGGATTGCGCGAGCCGGTCCGCATCGACGTCCCAGCTTCGGAGTGTTCGACGCCGGACATCATCCAGCGAGTGATCGAGGTCGATCGTCCCCGTCGCACCCAACTCCTGCGTCATCTGATCGCGGAGCAACCTTCGTCGCGGGTGCTGGTGTTCGTCGCCACCACATACGCGACCGAGCACGTCGCCGACAAGTTGCGTGGGCTCGGCATCGCAGCCGCTCCCCTTCACGGCAAGCTGAGTCAGGGCGGACGAACGCGGGTGCTAAGCGATTTCAAAAAAGGGATCTTGCGGGTGCTGGTCGCGACGGATGTCGCTGCACGCGGGCTCGATATCGAAGGTCTTCCTGTCGTGGTGAACTACGATCTTCCGCGCTCTGCCGCGGACTACGTGCACCGTATCGGCCGCACCGGCCGCGCAGGAGCGAGCGGGATGGCGGTGAGCTTCGTCGATGCCGCAACCAACGGGCACTTTCGCGTCATCGAAAAACGACACCACCTCAATCTTCCCCGCGAACGCATCCTCGGGTTCGAACCGACCGAAACAGATCCGCCCCCACCCAGCGCAGGAGGCATCAAAGGCAAGCGCAAAAGCAAAAAGGACAAACTTCGCGAAGCGGCCATGCTGAAGGCGTCGTTTCCCGAGAACGGATGAACCCAGCTCAATCTCCCTTACCGCCCTGCCCTATGAAGTGCTCTTCGCGATCGCGGAAGAGCACATTGAACGTCGTCAGCGACCCATAGCAAGACGTGATGTATTGCTGGAGCTGCACTTTCTCGTCGGCCTCGAGGCCCTTGGCGGAGTTCACCTTCTGCTCGAGCACCCGCAGCTTGTCGCGAACCATCACGATCTTGCCAAAGAACTGCTCGAGCGGAACCGCTTTGGCTTGGGTGCCTTCTTTGCCCGGCTTGAGCACGAGCTCACCGCCCCGCCACCGGTCACCGAGCGCGACCTCCCCCACACCCAGCTCTTCACGGAGCACTTCGCGTAGCACCCGACGAAACTCGTCTTGATCCATATCGATGTCGATCTCCTGCGGAAGCGGCCTCTTGGCTTCGCTCTCCGCGATCATGTCTTCACGCATCCGGCGAGGTGTGCCCGCCACCGGCTTTCGTTTCAGCGCGCCATCGAACGAAGCGCCGCGCGGCTTGTGATGCGAGCACGTCGAATCGTCTCGAAGCGGCGGCATCCAACACCCAAGGCGACACTCGCCTTCACTCGCGCCATCTTCGGTCGTGCGGTACGCGATAAAAAACGAACAGGTCCCGCAACGCCCTTTGAGATCACGCTCCATTCGCCGCGCACCATAGCAAAAAAGGAGGGGCGGTGGGGATGTCTGGCGGTGGGTGATATTCCCTAACGAATGAGCCCGTGATGATCCAATCTGGCCGTTCGTCGCGGGCGGGGCTAACATCTGTCCCGCTCGCAAGGCGATTGCGCAAACAGGGCCATGGGCCCCGGAAAAGGCCAGGAAAACTAGAGATGTCTCACGACTTCGGCGTCAACCAGGGTCTCGTGGAGGAGCTTTATCTCAAGTATCGCGAGAACCCCACCTCGGTCGCCGACGAATGGCGGAGGTTCTTCGATACGCTCGAAGAAGAACCCCTCCCCCCGCGACGTTCGAGTCCCGGCACCGTCACCTCCCCCGGCTTCTTGACGGCCATCGCCCTTCGAACGCCTGCGATTCCGACCGACAAGGCCCCCAATGGTCACGGTGCGATGCCTCTCGAAGAGAGGATCGAACGCGTGACCGACCGCCGATCGTTCATCCCGGGTCCGGAGACTCGCACCGCGACCGAACTGCAGAGCCGCGTCTCAGCCATGGTCAACGCCTACCGAGTGCGCGGCCATCTCTTTGCCGATTTGGACCCTCTCGGACTCACGGCAAAACCCGATTTCGACATCAACCTCGAGGCGTTCGATCTCCAGGACGTCAACCCAGACACGACCTTCCAAGCGATGGGGCAGCAGCTGCCTCTGCGCGAAATCGTGGCGCGTCTCAAAGAGACTTATTGTCGTGCGATCGGCGCTGAAGCCACCCAGGTCGAAGATCCCGACGAACGCAATTGGCTCCAACATCGAATGGAGTCGACGCTCAATCATTTGGATTTGACGCGCGAGCAACAGTTGCGTCTGCTCGGCAAGCTGACGGAGGCCGAAGTCTGGGAGACTTTCGTTCATACGTCTTATCCCAAGTCGAAACGCTTCAGCCTCGAAGGCGGAGAGAGCACCATTCCCCTGCTCGAGCTCCTCATCGAGAGCGCCGCGCAACACGGTGGATGTGAAGTCGTCATCGGGATGGCCCATCGTGGACGGCTCAATGTGCTCGTCAACGTCATGGAGCTTTTGCCTCAGGATTTGCTCGCGGCATTCGAAGATGCGCAGCCCGAGAAGTACAAGGGGCGTGGTGACGTAAAATACCACCTTGGGTATTCGAGTGACCGCCGGTTCGGCGACCAGAATGTCCACCTCACGCTCTCCTTCAATCCGAGTCACCTCGAATTCGTCAATCCGGTCGTCGAAGGCCGGGTCCGAGCCAAGCAAGATCGGCGTCATGATCCGAAGCGCAAAACCGTGGTGCCGCTCCTCATTCACGGCGATGCGGCTTTCATCGGACAAGGCGTCGTCGCGGAAACATTGAACTTGGCGACTCTGCCCGGCTATACGACGGGCGGCACGATCCACGTCGTCATCAACAATCAGATTGGCTATACGACCGAGGTCGAAGACGCGCGCAGCACGCGGTATTGCACCGATCTCGTGCGGATGCTCCGGTGCCCCGTCTTTCACGTGAACGGCGAAGATCCCGAGGCCGTGGCCCAGGTCGCCATGCTCGCCGGTGAATACCGTCAACGCTTCAGCAAAGACGTCGTGATCGACCTCTATTGTTACCGCAAGTACGGACACAACGAAGCCGACGAGCCGCGCTTCACACAGCCGATCATGTATCGCGCGGTCGATCAGAAAAAGACCGTTCGCGAGATTTACGTCGAACGCTTGCTCGAGCTTGGACAGATCACGCGCGAAGAAGCGGACACGATTGTGAAGGAGCGTCGTGAGCAGCTCTCGAAAGCTCTCCGTGAAGTCCGAGAAACCCGTCGAACCTACGAGCCCACGGCGTTCACGGGCGTATGGACGGCATATCACGGGGGCCCTGATGCGGCGGCGCCCGATGTCGACACGGCCGTTCCGAAGTCGAAGCTCGTGCCGCTGCTCCACAAGCTCGCGCACATCCCCGAAAACTTCCAGCTGATGCGACAGCTCGCTGTCGTGGTGGACTACTATCAGTCTGCTGCCGACCAAGGCGTCGGAATCCGTTGGGGAACCGCCGAGAACCTCGCCTATGCGACGCTCCTTGCAGAAGGCTACAACATTCGTCTGACTGGGCAGGACTCACGCCGCGGAACCTTCGCTCATCGCATGGCGGTTCTGCACGACTCGAAGACGGGCGAAGAATACGTGCCCTTGCACCACATCGGGGAAGGCCAAGGGAGCTTCGAGATCTACGACTCTCCCTTGAGCGAACAAGGCGTCCTTGGATTCGAGTACGGCTACTCACTCGACTCCCCCGATGCGCTCGTGATTTGGGAAGCGCAATTCGGCGATTTCGCGAATGGCGCCCAAGTCATCATCGATCAATTCATCGTCAGCTCCGAAGACAAATGGCATCGGCTGAGTGGGCTCGTGCTTCTGCTTCCGCACGGTTTCGAAGGAAGTGGTCCCGAGCACTCGAGCGGCCGCTTGGAGCGCTTCCTTTCTCTCGCCGCCGAAGACAACATTCAAGTGGTCAATCTGACGACATCAGCGCAGATCTTCCACGCGCTGCGGAGGCAGGTGCTGCGCCCCTGGCGCAAGCCCCTCATCGTCATGTCCCCGAAGAGCCTCTTCCGATTGAAGGAAGCCACTTCGACGCTCGAAGAGCTCACGAACGGCAGCTTCCAACGCATCATCCCTGACGCGGTCATCGCGCCGAAGAAGACGAAGCGGGTGCTGCTCTGTTCGGGCAAAGTGTATTACGAGCTCGCCGAGCATCGCGCCGAGCAAGGGTTGGATAACGTCGCGATCATTCGGCTCGAGCAGCTCTATCCGATCCGTCCTGCTGAAATCCGCGAGATCCTGAGCTCATATGCAGACGGCACGGATCTCGTCTGGGTACAAGAAGAGCCGTTCAACAGTGGTGCGTGGTATTTCATCAACGCACACTTGCCTGCGATGATCAATCATCGACTCCCGCTCCGTTGTGTGTCGCGCCCCGAAAGTGCGAGCCCAGCCACGGGCTCACACAAAGCGCATGCGCTCGAACAGCAGCAACTCATCGAAGAGGCCTTCGCCAATATCGAAGGCAAGGCCGCACGGTCGAGCAGCCGACCGCGCGCCTCTACCCGCGCGAGCTAAGAAGAATCACCCTCCGATGCGTTGATGACACGAAAAGCAAGTCAGCTCTGGCTGACCGAGCTGGGTCCGCATGATTGGAAGCACCTGGTCAGCCATGAATGACCAGGCGCTCGGATTTCGGGCCCGCGCGGTTTCCCATGCGGGCGAGCCTTCAGGCGGCAAAGACGGCAAATAACGAGAGGGCATGGCGTAGCGGCGCTCCGCGCCGTCTTCGCCGTGGCAGCTTTCGCACGTGAACTGCGCGTACTCCCCAGCGTCGTGCTCTGCGAAAATCTCGGAGTGGATCGGAAGTACGTAGGCCACCATGTACATCTCTCGATCCGCGTAATTCATCGATGACCACGGTTGCTCGGGTCCTTGAATCCCCAAGAGCTCACGCGCGCTCGCAGTCCCGTGCTGTACTTGTGGCTCTGTCTCCTCGAAGCCCTCCGTATCGAAGCCTTCGAGTTCCTGCCCACTGCTTGCGCCGGAGCTCGCGCTCGACTGCGAATTCGACCCTCCCCCACAACCCAAAAACATCATCGCAGAAACGATCGCACACAGTTTGAAACGCATGCACTCCTCCAAAAAGCCGTCAGTGATTACGAAACAGATCCGCTCAGGCTCAGACCCGTTACCAAAAATCAAGGCGCGAGAGCGAACCCTTCCTCGCGATAGATGCGCTCGAACGTGGCCGCGTATTTTCGTTCGATGTCTTTACGACGCATCTTCATGGTCGGCGTCATCTCACCGTGCTCTTGACTGAAATCGCGGTCGAGAATGATAAAACGCCGCACCTCTTCCACGTGCGCAAGGCGCGCGTTGCCTCGAACCACAGCCGCACGGATGCGCTCTTGGAACTCCGGATGAGCGATGACTTTGGCCATCGCTCGATGAAGCGCCTCACTTCGCCCCGAGGGATTCGACATCAGCTCGGCGGTTCGAGCAATGAGCTCTTCTTTCGAGCAGAGCCCGCGAGACTCGCCCCACGCGAGCGTCTCGAGGGGACTCGGAGCGATGATCGCGCTCACGTAATTTCGAAGATCCCCGTGCGCATGCACTTGTGAAACGAGCGGCTCCTCGGATTTGATCGCTTGTTCGATATTGGTGGGCGAGAGATTTTTCCCCCCTGCAGTGATGATGAGATGCTTTTTGCGATCCGTGATCTTCAGAAAACCATCTCCATCGATCACACCGACATCCCCCGTGTGCAGCCAGCCACCTTCGAGCATCTCCGCAGTCGCCTCGACATTCTTGAAGTACCCCTCGAAAACCCACGGTCCTCGGATGAGCACTTCACCATCGGCGGCGATGCGACATTCAGAAGGCGCAATCACTCGGCCTACGGTTCCAAGCTTGATCGCGTTCTCCGTGTTGATGTGCGTGATGACCGTCGTTTCGGTCATCCCGTAGGCTTCGTAGATGGGCAACCCTGCGGCCCAGAAGAACTCCAAAATCGCCGGCGCAGTCGGAGCCGCGCCCGTCACCATCATTCGCACTCGACCTCCGAACGCCTTTCGAATACGACGGAACACGAGGCGATCGGCAATGGCGTACTGCGCGACCAAAAGCGGCGGAGCGGTTCGCCCTCCGAGCTGGTATTCGAGACGCCGATATCCAACATCGCATGCCCAGCGGAAGAGACGCTGCACAGGCGCGGGTTTGCTCTCGATCTCCGTGTGGATCTTGGCGTACGCCTTTTCGAAGATCCTCGGAACGCTACCGAACACAGTGGGGGACACCGAGGCCAAATCGTCGAGCACCGTGCCGGTATTCTCGGCATACGCCGCCGGGACGCCGACGTTGATTCGCCCATAAAATCCGAAGATGCGCTCCGCTGAGTGCGCCATCGGCAAAAAATGAAGCGAGAGATCGCTCTGTCGGAGCACATTCGAGACGGCGTTCGACCGCAACAGCGAGAGGACGTTTCGATGCGAAATCATCGCCCCTTTGGGCGGCCCCGTCGTGCCCGACGTATAGATGAGGATCGCCGTGTCACCCGGTTCGATCGAGCTCTGCACCGCGGCAATCTCTCTCTCCGAAAGAGGTGTTTCCGCAAACTGAGCGGGCGAAAGAATGCGTGCGTCGCGCGCTCGAAACTCTCTGTAGAGCGCTTCGGTCCACGGCACGATCGCCACCAGCGACTCGATCCCGACGCTCGCTTCGAGAACTGTCTCGAGTTCATCTCGACCAAAGACGAACACGACTTTCGACTCGCTATGTTCGAAGAGATAGCGAACCTGAGCCACAGATTGTTGAGGATAGACCCCCACCCCCACCATTCCGGCCAGCTGGACCCCCATATCGTAGATCGCCCATGCCGGCTGAGTCGGCCCGAGGATCGCGATGCGATCACCGCGCTCGAGCGATAACTCGATGAGGCCATGCGCCACCTTGGCCGCCGCATCCAAAAACTCCTGCCACGTGGTGGACTTCCACATCCCGTCTACTTTTTCGAACGAAGCAGAGTTCGTCGCGCTGCGTGCCACGCGCAACCAGAACATTTCACCCAGCGTTCGCGCGGACTCGGCGGTCCCACGCACAGGTAGATCAGGTCCTCGCTCGAACATCAGATTCACGAGGCTACGCGAACAGGTACGGAAGGGGAAGGCTTGGCCCGAACCCTACGCACATCGCAACCGTGCTTCTGGTGTCGCATTCACGCGAGCCTAAATCGCCTCATACGCGCTTCGAGACTCATGAGCATGGAATCCAACCGAGGTGTTGAAGGACAGCTGACCTCAACACGCGCTCTCGCGGCGATCTCCGAATTGCATTCGACGACCCCGAGTGATCGCGATGTCTCGGTCGTGCTCGAAGCCGTTCTCGATCAGGCAATTTCGGCGCTCGGCGCACACGCGGCCTACGTACGACTCGTGTCCGTGGACCGAGCCGCATTGACGTTGGCGGCCCAACGGAATCTGCCGCCCCCACATCAGGAGAACGTTTCCATTGATGCCGAGCTGCCCGAAGCGCGTGCCGCGAGAGAGAAAACTGTCCTCGTGATCGACCTCGACGACGCCGCTTCGACTCGAGAAGCCCACGAACTCCTGGAACGCACGGAATGCGCATGCATGGTGTACGTGCCGCTCGAAGCCGCAGGTGAGCTCGTGGGCGTCCTTGGGTACGCTCAACAACGTGTGCAGCACCTGTCGCCCTCCGAAGTCGAGGCGCTGCGCGCCATGGCGAATGCGTTCGGCGCAGGTCTCCAGAGCTCACTCCGGCTGAGGCACTTGCTCGGGGAGCGCGTCAAAGAGCTCAAAACGCTGCGTGGAGCGACCCGAACCTTACAGCGAAGCGTCGCAAATGATCGCGGGCCACTCCACGCGATCGTCGAGTCTCTCCCTTCAGGATGGCAATATCCTGAAGTCTCTGCGGCACGAATCCGAGTCGGTGACATCGAGGTCGCGACGGGCAACTTCGTCGAAACAGAGTGGATGCAATCCGCAGACTTCACCACGACTTCCGGCAAGTATGGACGCATCGACGTCGTCTATCTCGCGCCGCGGCCCCCAGAGAGCGAGGGGCCGTTTCTCGTCGAAGAACGCGAGCTCATTGATTCTCTTGCCGAGCTCCTATGCGCCTATTTCGAACGCCGAGAAGCCGAGAGTGGGTTTCGTACGAGCGTCGAACGGCTCCGCGTGGCTCTCAAAAACGCTCCCATGTCCGTCTCGCATCAAGATCACGAGCTTCGGTATGTGTGGACATACAACGAGCCACACTCGTGGGGAGGCCTCCATCGACTCGGAAAAACCGACTGTGATTATCTGCCACCGAGTGACGCAAAACGACTCATGAGACTCAAATCGAAAGTTCTTCGCACGGGAGTCGGGACTCGAGCCGAAGTGCAGCAAACCATCCTCGGAAAAGAATATTTCTACGATCTGACAATCGAGCCACTCCGAGATCGGAGTGGAAATGTCATTGGGATCACATCCGCAGCCGTCGACATCACCGAGCGAGCCGAGTTCGAGCACGCGCGAGAACGTCTTCTCGAACAACTCGATACGGAGAGGAAACGTCTCGAAGCCGTGCTCGATCAGATGCCTGGCGCCGTGGTGCTCACGGATGCGAATGGCCACATCCTGCTGCAAAACCGAGCCGCTTTGATGCTCAGCGATACGAATGAACGCCATCACGAAAATGCGATGGCGTTCGACATACGATTGCCGTCGGGCAAGCCCCCTTCACCCGAAATGCTTCCCCTCACGAGAGCGATGCGCGAAGGCATCACGACGCAATCGATCGAGCTCTTGATCCGGCGTTCGGATGGAGAGCTCACCCCTGTGCTTGCGAGCGCTGCACCCATCCGAGGACCTTCGGGAGAATTCGTGGGAGCGGTCGCCGTGTTCCAAGACATCATTCGCCTCAAACATCTCGAACGACTGCGCGAAGAGTGGACTTCGATCATCGCCCATGATCTTCGCCAACCGATCATGACGATCCTCATGTCGGCGGAGCTGTTCGAACAACGAATCAAGGAGGATTCACGCATCCTCGACCCGCGTGCACTCCATCACATCATCCGAAGCGCTAAAAAAATAGAGCGAATGATCGGCGATCTGATGGATGTCTCTTTGATCGAAGCGCAACGCCTGACTCTCGACATCCAAGAGATGGATGCTCGAGCTTTGATCTCCGAAGTCCTCGATGAGATGACATCCCAGCTCCAAGAACATCTCACGCGACTTCAAGTGCACGGACTCATCCCCTCCATCCGCGCCGATCGTGAACGTATCGAGCAAGTGTTGACGAATCTTCTTTCCAACGCCGCAAAATATGGTGAATCAGGCACACCGATCGACGTCGTTCTCGAATCACACGACGATGAACTAGAGATCACCGTCACGAATCGAGGTCGAGGCCTCGAACCGGACGAACTCAAATCCATCTTTGCGCGGTTCCATCGGGGTCGAGCCGCCACGGAAGCCACTGGCGTGGGTCTCGGGCTTTATATCAGCAAAGGGCTCGTCGAAGCGCACGGCGGCCGGATGTGGGCCGAAAGCAGCTCTGGAGAAACGACCACGTTCCATTTCACCTTACCGACACGGCGCCCGCCACACTCGGAGACCACCTCGTGACCGGAGGCGCGCTCATGAGATCCATCGAAGGGAGAGCAGGAATCGCGAGATCCTCTCCCCGTGGATAGACCCAAAGCACATCATTCCAAGAAACCGATCCACGACGCACCACCAAACGCTGCATTGGGTCGAACTCCCCATCGCCATTCATCAATCGATGATCCCGAATGAACCCCTCACTGAGGTAATCGGTGAGCTCTCCCGCGTAGAGCACGCCATCGTGAGGCTTGGCGTCGGCATGACCCAGCACGCCTGTCCGCAAATACCATGACAAATATCCGCCAGCGCGTCGGGCCTCGGCCGTCTCACTCAACACATCTTCATCGCTCGAGAAAAGGCCGATGCGACCGGGCCGACGCACAAAGTCATCGGCAAAGCCCCCCGAGTGGCATGCATCGATCGCAAGGACGACCGTTCCAGCACGCACTCGATCGAGCGCGGCAACGATTTCGGTGTCGGTCAGCGACCCGTCGATCATTCGAATGGTCTCATCGAGTCCGTCGAGCTCACCGGGATCCTGAAACGCAGGCTGCACGTTTCCATGCCCAGACCAAAACACCATGACCACATCATCCGGCGCGGCACGCTGAGCAAGATCTTGTAATCCCGCCAAAAACGCCGCTCGCGTGGCCATCCCATCGACGAGCACCGTCTGCTCGATCGGCGTCTGCAAATGTGCAGCGCGCATGGCCTCCGCGAGCAAACGCGCGTCGTCCGCGCAGCCATAAAGGCGCCCCTCGGTTCGATATTCGGTGATGCCCGCATAAAGGCCCAAGATGCGTCCACGGCCCTCGGGACCCGCGAAGGGACCCGACGGCGCAAACTCCCCGGGACGCACAATCACCGGAGGACGCAACGTGGTGGCGACTTGAAAAGCCCCTGTTCTCTCGTGCCCATACGCGCTGACGAGCAGTCGATAGGTCCCCGTCACCGGAATCGCGATCAGCAGCGTACTGTCGAGCGGACGCTCGGTTCCGTCCGCACCGAGGTCGTTCGCGTCGTCATTGAACCACGTCTGTCCGTTGGGCCCGACGACCATCACCATCGTATCGAAGTCGCGCGATGTCACCCGCACTCGCACGATCGAACCTCCATCAGCCTCGAACTGGAGAGGTGTCACGAGTGGGCCAAGTTCAGGATCGATCGTCTGCCCCAGGCTGCCTCCCGTTCGCTGACCAAGCGCGAGGAGGGCTCCGACACTCGCGGCTTCCCGTGGCTCGACCCGCAGTTGGTAATGCCCCGTTTGTCCCGGCAGTGCACTCGTGACGATCAGTCGATAACGGCCCGCGAGAGGCGGATAAAACTCGAGCATCGCATCGAGAGAGCTCGGAGAGACATCGTCATTCTCCAGCTGAAAACCATCGGGGCCGAGGACCCGCACCATCGGATCGATCTCGCTCGCCGTCACGCGGATTCGTACCCGCTCTTCCGGGTCGAGCTCGATCTCATACGAGCGCAGATGGCGCCCGTCTTCGTCGCGCGGATCTCCTGGCGCGAGCGCGTCGTCCAGGGTCCCAAGCCCGATCACCCTCGCTTGCACCCGGGCAGTATTCTCCCGCCGAATCGTACTCCCTCCGTTCTCTGCCGGGACCACGACCGGCGCACTGCCACCGCACCCCACCCACGCAACGAGGAATGAAATTGGCAACGCTCTCGTGATGGGTCCGTGATGCATGAGGAGCTCCCCTCCGTGTTCCCCCATCTTCGCCTTTCATGACGACACTCGCCACATGCCCGTTCGGGGCGTATGAAAGCCGCGACATGACACAGCCGCTCGCCGACGAGTCACTCCTCCGTTCCCAAGCCGAAACATGGATCGGAGACGACCCCGATCCCGAAACTCAGCAAGAACTGCGCGACCTCATCGAGCAAGAACACTGGGGCGAAATCCGCGATCGCTTCGCCTCCCGTCTCGAGTTTGGTACTGCGGGATTGCGTGGTGTGCTCGGCGCTGGCCCCAACCGAATGAATCGCGCCGTGGTGCGAGCCACCGCGGCAGGGCTTTGCGCCTACCTCGAACGACACGTGAACGGCGCCCACCAGCGTGGATTGACCATCGGCTATGACGGACGCCGACTCAGCGCCGAATTCGCACGAGAAACCGCGGAAATCGCGAGTGCGCGCGGCTTCGTCGTGCATCTCTTCGAGGGCATGGTGCCCACCCCTTTGCTCGCATTTGCGTGCGAGCAAACAGGCGCCGCTGCGGCCGTCATGGTCACCGCGAGCCACAACCCGCCCGAATACAACGGGTACAAAGTCTACTGGGGAAATGGCGCGCAAATCATCCCTCCTCACGACATTGGCATCGCCGCTTCGATCGAATCCTGTGGGTCGGTGCGCGCGATCGACCTCCTTCCTCTGAAGGACGGCATCGCCCATGGACTCGTTCGAATGATCGGCCGTGAAATCGAAGATGCCTATCACGCCGCCATACAAAAACTCCTCTTGGCTCCGAAGGTTCCTCGTACCGTTCGGATTGCCTACACAGCGCTCCACGGCGTTGGAGAGCGTCATGTCCGCCGTGCTCTCGGCGCCGCTGGATTCATCGACTTCCATAGCGTCAGCACCCAGGCAGAGCCCGATGGCCGCTTTCCTACGGTTCGCTTCCCAAATCCGGAAGAAAAGGGCGCCATGGATCAAGTGCTCGACCTGGCCCGCAACGTCGATGCCGAGCTCATTCTTGCCAATGACCCGGATGCAGATCGTCTGGCCGTCGCCGCAAAGAGTTCAACGGGCGAATACATTCAACTCACCGGCAACGAGGTCGGATGCCTGCTCTGCCATTATCTTCTCGAGCACCGTGTCAAAACCCCGAAACGGGCGGTCCTCAATTCCATCGTGAGCTCACCGATGCTCGGCGCGATCGCGCTCGCACACGGAGCGTATTGGGAGCAGACCCTCACCGGATTCAAGTGGATCGCGAATCGTTCGATGGAGCTCGAGTCCGAAGGTTATGAGTTCGTCGCAGGATACGAAGAGGCACTCGGATATACCGTCAGCTCCCTCGTGCACGACAAAGACGGCGTGAGCGCCGCGCTCCTCATCGCGGAGCTCGCGGCTCATTGCAAAGCACATCAGCGCAACCTCGTCGACGAAATCGAACTGATGTCGCGCCGTTATGGACTTTTTCTGAGCCGACAAGTCTCGGTCACGATGAGCGGCGCCCATGGTGCTGCGGAGATCATGCGCATCATGGACTCCGTGCGCGCCGCGCCACCCACTGAAATCGGCGGATTTTCCGTGCTTTCCATGTTGGATCTCTCGACAGGAGAGCGTCGAGTCCGCACCGGGATCACCGAGAAACTCTCCTTGCCGCCAAGCAATGTGCTCGCGATGGAGCTCGACGGCGGCCACCGCATGATGTTGAGGCCCAGCGGAACCGAGCCGAAGATCAAATATTATTTCGATCTGCGCGAAGCCATCGGCGACAAAGAACCCGTTCTCGCTGCGCGCGCGCGGGGCGAACGCGTCCTCGACGCGATGATCGACGCGTTCCTCGCATTCATCACGTCACGCTCGTGAGCCCTGGAACACCGATCACGGCGCGAGCAAACGCGAACCATCTTTGTGAGTCGGCGCGATCTTCGTGTGCCTTCTCCACGAGAATCCGGTGATGCACCCGAAGCGGCTCCGGCCCGTCTTCGTCAGGCACTTGCAAAAGCAGCCGTTGTGCGCGCGTCCGATAATGTTCTCCGAGGGCTCGACCGACCACGATCACCGCAGCCACATCCACGAATGCACCTTGATCCGTCGGAAGACGGACATGCCGCGCAACACGGGAAAGATCGGTCCCCGAGCGCTGGGCCATGCGCTGCAGTTCGGACAATGTTCGCCGCGCCAAGACCTCTCCCCGATCGAGATCGACATTCCATCGTCGGGCATCGATCACAATCTCACGTCGCAAACCATCGTCGGGAAGATCGAGCACGACCTCACGGATCGGCTCTTCGACTCGAAGTCGATCGCCGCCCCTCAAGCTGCCCACACTTTGACTGACGGCTCCGACCGCACGCCTCCAGCGAAAACCCTCGGGGCTGCGTCCGCGCACGATGCGCACGGCGCCTTTGAGCTCGCCACGTGCTCGCCAGTACTCGACAGCGTCCGTCACCCGCGACCCGTCGTACATCGAGACCTCCACGGCTCTTGTCGAACATGGAGCGAGCTCCCGTCAAAAAAACGGCACCCCGTCAGAGATCAAATGCGCCCGTAGGCGCGCAACCAGAGCACCGCGAGAACCGCCGAGACCACACAAAGAGCCACTCCGAAAATCGCAAGTGCAATCCCGATCGCGAGAACCATGGACTTGGATCTCCGTCCCACTGTCTCGGCCGCGACCTTGCGAATGTATTCGCTGTCATGGGGCTTATGGGCAGGAGGCAGCGCCTGACTGGGGTCCGCCGCAGACACCGCGGACTGAATCATCATGTCGACAGTTTTCTGACCGTAGAGCTTCGGTCCGCCCTGGGGAGGAAGCGGCGTTGCTTGTGCTCCAGGAGGAGCCGGTGTCGACATCAGCGGAGGTGGCAAGCGACTCGGCGGAATCGCCGAGGGCGGCCAAACAGGAGTCGGGATCGCTGATGCCTGCGGCATCGGTGCCCCCGAACCCATGGCGGAGGACACGAGTTCCACGCGCACACGAGGCCCACCCGTGCCGAACTCGATCTCTTCGCCCCCTTCCAACAGGTAGCGCTGCACGGGCCGACCATTGACCAGCGTGCCGTTGCGGCTCCCCACATCGACGAGGACGTATCGCCCATGTTCTCTACGAATTTCAGCGTGACGGCCCGACGCATCGAGATCAGCGTGTGGATCGAACGCGAAATCGTTCGTTGGAAGCCGTCCAAAACGGATCACGTCTTGGTCGAACTCGGAGGTCCTCCCTGCATGTGCACCGAACATCTGTTGAAATCGCAGCATCGCAGCACCGACCTGAAACGATGCTCAAAGAGGCTGACCAGGAGATGCAAGAGCAGGATGAGGCACCGTACCCACGGGCACCGAAAGATCGACGACTTCTTCCTGGCCCGCTGACAGCGTCACCACGCGCTCGGCAACACGCGTCTCCCCCTCTCGAAGCTCGAGTCGATAAGCTCCTGCAGGAAGCTCGAGGACCACTCCTGCACCAATATTTCCGGCTCGCGGCTCCCCATTGACGAAGAGGACGCCCGTCGCGACATCGGTGCGCACACGAATCCGACCTTCGGGTGAATTGGCGCGAACAGCACCGAACGAATCTGCTCCATGAGAATTCGCAGAGATCGTGCTCGTGATCGTCACTCCGGGAGTGTCTGCCGTCTCTGCCGCACCCACGCGCGCTCCGTCGTCAGTCACGAGGATCCATACCGCAAGCCCAATCAAAACGATGAAAAAGAGCGTGATTCCCCAGATCCAAAGCCGCGTCCCTGTCCGCCCGCCCGCTGGAGCATCAGAAAACGCCGTGAACTCGGAGCCTGACTTCGATGCAGTCGCCTTGCTCAGGGCGGGGTTCGACTCTCGCCCGATGTCGGCCGGATCTTCTGGCGGAAGCGGATACTGCTGATACGCGACCCGCGCTTCAGCGCTCGGCTCTCGGAGCATCGCTCCATCGAAATCGGCAAGAATGATCGTGATGTTGTCATGGCCTCCGCCTGCATTGGCCATCTCGATCAACTGCTCCGCCGCATCCTCCAATTTGCGGGTATTTTGGAGCACGTCTTTGATCATGTCGCCATGAACGAGGCCTGAAAGGCCATCCGAACACATGAGCAAACGATCGCCACGTCGAAGTTCGAGGAACGTGAGATCGACCGTGACTTCTTCCGTCGTGCCGAGCGCCTGAAGAATGATGTTCGAATGCTCGAAGGCTTCGGCCTCTTCTTCCGTCAGCTGCCCCGCTTCGATGAGCTGATTGACCAGAGATTGATCTTTCGTGATCAGCGCGAACTGATCCCCTCGCAACACGTAGGCTCGGCTGTCTCCGACCTGTCCTACGAAGAGGGTCGAGTCGACCATGGCTGCCACCGTGGCGGTGGTCCCCATTCCGCGGCGATTTCGATCCATTTTCGCCGCATTGAAGATCCGAGTCCCAGCTTCTTCGACCGCGCGCACCAAACGTCGCGCCAGTTGATCACGGTCGCGCGGAGGCCCGCCCGCCTGCATGACCTCATGGACGGTGTCGACCGCCATTTGGCTTGCAACCTCGCCGAACGCTGCCCCTCCCATGCCATCGCAAACAGCGAATGCCACGCCCCGGCTCCCGAGGGTCGTGCGGATGCTTGCACGTGCGTCCGGAAGGCCACGCTGCTCCGTCGAGAGGTCGACGACGAGGAAGTTATCCTCGTTGTGCTCGCGCACACGTCCAACATCTGTGCGGCCGTGATACTCGATCACGATCCCCTCGGGAGCATCCGCAGAGGACACCCTGCCAGGATCCGAGGTCCGTTCCGCCTGAGTCGACGGGCTCTCGTTGTCTGCAGCAGCATCCTCGGGTGCGGCCGATTCCCTCGAGATTGGAATCCCCGAAATCACATCGGCTTCATCTGAATCGGAAGCGGGTGTCATTTCTGCGAGTGACGTCTGGGGCACCGTCGCGAGCGCTGCCACGACCGCGTCCGTCAACGACGAACCCGAACCGCGGCCTTCGGGACTCGATGCTCCCGATGGCGTGGCGCGTCCCTTCGGCCCGTCATTGTGCGCGTCGCTCATGCCCCAACGCGGCCTGCCGCGACCTCCTCATTCTGACCACGATCGTACCGGAAGAGATGGCGTCCGATCCGAAATTGATCTCCGGGTCGGAGCACACGCTCACCGCGAATACGAATTGCCGTTCCGTTCGATGAGCCGAGATCTCGCACCAAATAACGTCGAGCGGCCCGATCGATCGAGACCGCAGCATGGCGCCGAGACATGAAGGGGTCGTCGGTGCACACGATATCGCCTTGCTCACGGCCGATCACGGTCTCGTCACGATACAGGTAGTGAACGTCCCGTCCAACACCTTCCGTCGTGTATTGGACCAAACGCGCAATCCGCGGCACTTCCGGCGTCCCGAACACCAACACTCCAGCGTGTGTCGCGGGGCCGAGCGGGAGCTCGGCATCCGAAAGGACTTCGAAGCGCATCACTTGCTGACCAAGAAGGATCATATCGCCATGCGCCAATTCGACCGCCTCGCGCAGGCGCACATAGATTCCGTTGATACTGTCGAGGTCACGGAGAACGAGCTGACCATCACTGCGAAGAAGAACACGTGCGTGACGCGGGGATAAATAGGGATCTTCCCCAAGAATGAGGCTGCCTTCCGTCCGCCCCACATCCGTCTGCTCCTCCCTCAGGGGATACACACGACCATCCGAGCCGTCTTTTAGAATGGCGACCAGAAACGCACGAGCTTGCGTTTCGACGACGAGAGGACGTCCATTGGGGGCAGGCCCGGTCGAGGGCTCGGAAGAGATCGTCGCCACGGGATTCGCGACGAAAGGAACGGCGGCAGAAGGGCGGACGATCAACTCTGGTGGACCTGCATAAGCTGGCGACTTCGCCATTGCTTTCGAGGGATCGTCAGCATAGCGAGCTCCGCAAAACTTACAGAATTCCGCGCCGGTATCGCCCGCAGACCGGCAACGCCAGCAGACCGGCGCGCTCGCGTGGGCGCCCACGAAAGACATCGCCGCAGGAGCTTCGACCACGGGGCGATTCAGGGGGGATCCACAGTGATTGCAGAACCGCATGTGCGACGCATTGGACCCACCACAACGGCCACAAACGAGGGAAGCGGGGCCAAGCACAGGCGTGAGCTCCTTGGGCCGGGCGATGCCCGTGGGAGGCGTCGCCATTTTCTGGGGGCGCTCCGCTGGAACCCAATCACCAAGCCGATGCCCACAGTCCTGACAGTAAAGACTGCCAGACGGGTTCTGCCGGCCACAGTTCTTGCAGTTCATGCCGAGCGCCAGTGGAACCTGCGAGCGGTGCGTACGTCAAGGTATGATCGTGCACTCCTGGCGCGTCCGAGGTGGAATCGAGTCATCGCGCTACCAAGGAGCCGGTCTGTATCGAGACTCCGAGGGTCACTTGGAGCGCGACATTGACCCCGAAAGGATCCGAACGGAGCGCGCCCTCACGCGTGCGAAATGGACTGGTCGAAAGAAACCATGCTTGGAGTGACGAAACAAACGCCACGGACTCCGAGAGCTCGATCTCCATTCCTCCTCCAAGCGAGACGAGCCCGCCGAAAGCCACGACATTCGTCGTCTCACCAAACACGATGCCCCCCACGCCCCCTTCGATGAAAGGATGAATGAGCGAGTCATCATCGATGATGTACCGGACACCAGCCCGCACCGTATGCAGCGCGGCAAGCTCGAACACGCTATTCGAATCGAGAAGCAAAAAGTCGTAGCCTACGAAGAGGCCCACGCGGTCCGCACTGCGCCATTCGACCTGCACTCCGAGGCCCATCCCGAGCCCGAGCACACACCCCGCACCGGACGGACAGATCGTCTCATTTTCGAGCGGAATCGCCGCTGCCCCGTGGATCTCGAGGGCAGGCCTGGCAGGGTGTTCACGGGGTTCGGGGGGTGGCTCGACATGGGGGGTAGATCCTTCCTCGTCGCCGCGGACGATCTTTGGGACACCCACGAAAATCCCGATCGAGAGCACCGCGCAGAGCCTCCATCCCCATGATTTAGGGGGGAGATTCTTGGCTCGAACGGGCCTCGTCGGCAGCGGACGCGGGGCGCGAAGAGAGAACGTGGCTTTTGCATTATTGACAGGCACTTCGACCCCCCTATAGTACCGCCCCGAACGCCACCCGAGGAACGACCTTCCATGGAAATCTTTCTCGACAAGCGCGCCGTCAAACAAATTCGGACGTCCGCGCAAGACGCCATCGACGAGGGCGATACAGATACACTTCGAGAAGACATTCTCGAGGCGTTCAGCGACGAGCAGATCGAGGAGATCGAACGTCGTATCGACAGCGTCGATTTCAACGACTTCGTCTCTGAAATTCTCGACGAGTGGTCGGGAGACGAGATCGACGAGCTCTTCGAGCTCCTCGAGGGTCATCTCGCCGAAGCTGGGATCGACGTCAAGTACGCCACCTCAGAAGCTGGCGACGATGACGACGACGTCGATGACGACGATGATGATGATGACGACGAGGACGACGACGACGAGGAAGTCGGCTTCGTCGAAGAAGACGAAGAGCTCTGAGCTCAGACTCGATTTGCTTTCGTTTCGCTCACGCGCCGGTCTGCCGATCGGCCCGTGGGCGTTTTTTGTTTGGAGCTCATGCTGCGAGCGAGCTCTGCAAGACTGAGATCGCGCGTTCGATCCCGCTGCGATCGACATCGAGATGGGTCACAGCGCGGATTTCCCGCGAGCTCACGGGAGCCACGAGGACGCCTTGGTCGGCCATACG
Source organism: uncultured Sandaracinus sp. (assembly GCA_964481145.1). GTDB lineage: Bacteria > Myxococcota_A > Polyangia > Polyangiales > Sandaracinaceae > Sandaracinus. The sequence goes on along the minus strand of CAYZTA010000067.1, from coordinate 1,051 downwards.
GCGACAGAGCTCGGACGCGGGTCGATCCACCTCGGCGATCACGATATTCGTTTCGATGCGCGAAGGTTCGATGCGCACACCATCCATGGTGACGAGAGCGTCTGCGAAGCGACGCGCATGTTCATGATCGATCGCGAGCCGAGAGCGATGATGCTCGAGCGCGTAGAGGGCGGCTGCGCAAAGCACTCCGATCTGGCGCATTCCGCCGCCGAGCATTTTGCGAAGACGGCGTGCTCGCTCGATGTCGATGCGGCGGCCCGCGATGACCGAACCCACAGGCGCGCCGAGCCCCTTCGAAAAACACGCTGAGACAGTATCGAATGGAGCTGCGAGCTCCCGTTCGCTTTCGTTCGTCGCGACGGCTGCATTCCAAATGCGCGCCCCATCGAGGTGAAGCGCCAACCCCAACGCCCTCGCCTCCTCGCATGCTTTCCGCATTCGATCGGCAGGCCATATCCGACCGCCACCACGATTGTGCGTGTTTTCGAAGCTCACCAGGCGCGTTCGGGGCGCGTGATCGGCATCGGGTTGCATCGCAGCGAGGAGCGCATCGCTGTCGAACGTACCATCCGCCTCACCAATCTCCGCGAACTGCACACCCGCCCAAGCAGCGCCGGCCCCCGACTCGTAGAGTCGCACATGAGATCCACGACCGCAGATCACCTCATCCCCAGGACGGCAATGGAGCAGAAGCGCGATCTGGTTGGCCATCGTACCGCTCGGAACAAAGAGCGCGGCTTCCTTACCCAGCAGCTCGGCCGTGCGCTCTTCGAGTCGAAGTGCCATCGGATCTTCACGCCACACATCATCGCCAACGGCTGCAGAAGCCATTGCCTCACGCATGGCGGGGGTGGGTCGGGTCAAGGTGTCGGAGCGGAGGTCAACGATCATGTCGAAGAGCCTAACAGGGCCACATACCCTTGACAGTGAGCGCACTCTGCGTCACACAGCGGTCCCTCTTTTCCCTCGCCACTTTAGCTCAGGGGTAGAGCAACGGTTTCGTAAACCGTAGGTCCGGGGTTCAATTCCCCGAAGTGGCTTCGAAAATCGA
>CAYZTA010000066.1:0-28897 GCA_964481145.1 uncultured Sandaracinus sp. | reverse complement strand
CCGAAACCACGCCTCACGCCTTATATCGCCGATCCCGTTCGAGGTTTCACCCTTGAATGATCCGCCCAGCGCGGGCGGGGGCGCGACTAACCAGAGTCGGTTTGATCTCCGATCAATGCGACTCTGGTTAGCGACGACGTCGGAGCATGAGTCCGAGGCCGATCAAGCTCGTGACAAAGAGCCACGCCGATCCGCGCGCAGTGCGTGAGCCGATTCGACAGCTGCAACCGCCTATGAGCCTGTTCGAGCCTTCTCCGATTCCCCCATCGCGGAATCCTCCGTCCCGCTCCTCCAAAGGGGGCGGTGGGGGAGGCGCGTTCAAAAGCCAGCGCACTGTCCGTTGGGCGACGGTCTCATTGCCCTCCCGATCGCTCACGCGCGCGCGCACCTCCGTGTCGGGGTCGGTGAGAGGCGAAGCGAGGCGATGCGTGATGACGCCATGCGGAGCGGCATCGAGGACGATGGGCGCGCCGCAATGTCCCGAGGCATCGAGGATGCATAGCTCGAGCGTGCTCGGATCGATGCCGCTCCCAAGGTCGGTTGTCCCGATGCGAAGCTCGGTTACGGCATCGCCCTCGATCGTCGCGGCGAGGTTCAATGTCGGCCGCTGGGTATCACGCGACTCCATGGGACCGCCGGCCGAGCCGAGGTCGATCCAGCGCGAGAGCAGGCCGAGTTCTTCAGGAGTGATGTCGGTCGTGTGCGGCGCACCGAAGTCGATGTCTCTACGCGTCGGACTGTCATCGTCAGCGAATGTGTCATCAGTTCGCCCGTCCATGCGCCTTCCGGCGGCTTTCCAGTAGAGCAGGCTCCCAAGCGCGTTGAACGCGCGCAGGTAACGCGTGAGCTGGGGCCTCCGAAACGTGTGGCTCTCGCTCCCGCTGCCCGTGTCGTGCTTGAGCTCTTCTGGCACACAATTCTGTGAGCGATCAGCGACGAGGCAATACCACGTCGAACGATCGTCACGGCCCGTTCCAGGTCGATCGAGCGCGAGTCCAGCGGTGGGCGAGTCGCCACCATGACAGCTCGTACAGCGGCGCTCGAAGATCGGCATGATGTCTTCTTGGAAGTTCACCTCGAGGCCATAGGCGTCTTCGGTGCGGACCTCGACGGAACCGTCGTCGTGTCGCCCCGCGAGCAAGGGCACGCTCCCCTCACCGAGGCGCGGAATCTCATACTCGCTCGTGGCCGCGAAGGTGCGTCCAAAGGTCGTTCGTGTGGCGCGCGAGTGGACGTGACATCCCCCGCAGGTCTTCATCTCACCAGGGCGCAGGCTCTGCCAGGTCTGGTCCGTGTTCAGGGTGCGTCCGTCACAATCGATGCCCTGCATCAGATAGGGCGTGTTCGCGGGCATGCGCACGAGGAAGCTCGTGTCGGGATGACCGCTCTCGTCCATGCGCTCTTGGCCGCTCGCGTCGCGGTGACGTACCGGGATCTCACCGAGGATCCGCACGCGCTCGCCCGCGACGTTGGCGATCTCGCGAAGGACACTGTTTCGATCACCTCGGTTCGGCATGATCCCGAGGATGCGAAGGCCGCAGATCGCATCATCGTCATAGTCGATCGTATCCGTCCCCTGATTGTGGAATTGGTGCTCTCCTTGGAAGGTGATCCCGCCCCTCGGATGCGTCTCGCGATCGAGCATCGACGCCGAGCCGAGCAGACCGAACGGTGTGCCGACCTCGAGCATGGGATGCGAGGTGAGGAGATCGGCCCGATCGATGATGTCGGGATGCTCGACCCCGAAGAGGGTGGAGTAGGGGACGACGGCTCGCCCCTGGATCTCGTGCCACTCGCGCGAGTCGACGATGACCTCGAGGTCGCTCGGATGCATGGACGGGATGGTGGTCAATCGATAGAGGCCCGTGTCACATCCAGGCGTGTCGAGCTCGAGCGAAGTGATGACGTTCATGGCCGTCCCCGAGCCGGAGCCGCTCGTGAGGGGTGGTGCCTCGCGACCGAGCGAGGCAAAGACGCCATTGGAAGCGACGGTGCTGCAACCACCCTTGCCCCAGACCACCATGAGCCCGTTTTCGGGGAGCGCCGCGGGATGACCGACTTTGCCCGCGAAGGGGAGAGGATCGGCATAGGTCGGCACGCGGAAAGAAGGCGCCGGCATTGGTCTCGCCATGCTATCGCCGTTCGTCGACCACATCACGGCGCGTGCCATGCTCCTCGGAGCGAACATGTCACCGTAGGCACTGATCTCCTCTGGACCAAAGCCCTCTTGCCCCGGAGGCTCCGGCAGGACACCGATGACCTCGCCGAGGCCGTTGTTGTTGCCGCGGTAGTAGTCCGCGAACCAGACGTATTCATCGCTCGTCTGCGTGAGGAAGTGCGCGGCGTTGTGGGTGACGCGCGTCGAGGTCACAGGGGTATGGTCTCCACAGTGCTGGCCATAGAAGGCAAAAGGCTCTGCGCCATCGGGCCGCTGTGTATAGATATGGAAGAGGTTGTCAGCCGTGGTGGAGCCGCCCGGCGAGCCGTTCGTGTGGCGGAAAGGGAGCCCTCCAAAGACTTGCCAGCTCGAGTACGCTACCCGCCCATCTCGAAGGACGAAGGGATGCTGATCGAGAGCCGTCGAGTGGTGGCTCGAGAGGTCGATGTTGCGGCCGTCGAGGTCCATCGCCCAGATGCGCGCACCGGTGCGAGAGCTGCCCGTCCCAAAGATGATCGTCCCGCGATTGCCGTCGCGCGTGGAGGTGAAGGCGAGGCGGCCATTGGGCAGAAAGGCTGGTCCCGTATCGAAGGTCCCCTCGACATGCGGCAGCGCACGCACCTCACCCGTCTCGACATCGACGAGGTGGAGCTGGGCCTCGCTCGTCCGCAAGACTTGACCCGGCGACGAGAACCATTCGTTGGGAGCGTCATCTGCGTTCGGGTCGATGGCACGTGGACGGATCGTCGAGCGAAAATACTCGAGGCGACCTCGAAACACCGTGAAGGCGATGGTCCTCGCATCGAAGGAGACGGCCGGATCCATCGCCGCACATGCGGGCTCTTCGCTCGAGGAGGATGAGCAGTCGTAGAGCACACGCTCACTTCCGCTCGCGTCTCGGTACATCAGATCGCACGGTGCGGTGAAGTCACCGAAGAAATGCGTAACGTCAGGAAGTACGTCGTAGATGTCGAGCCCCCGCATCGTGCGGGTCGCCGGACGAGTCACCCCATCCACGGTCACGTCCATCGTGATGTCCAGGGAGGCATCGGTGCGTGCACAGCGGACATACACGACAGGGACCTCGGCGCGGGCTCGCATCGGAAGCGCCGTCGAGAACACGATCGCAGCGATGATTCCCCAAAGACTGTAGGGTTTGCAGGATGTCCTTGGCATGGCGTACTCCGAGGAAAGAATCAGGTGCCCCCATAAAGTAGACGACTGTCAATGTCCCGTGAACACGCTTTCGTCAGAAACGGCGCGACCCGCTCATCTTGGAGGTGCTCGTCGTGCTCGAGCTTCGATGGCTCCTTGGGCTTGTCGCGATCGTAGTAAAGACCGGTATGCGCTCACGCGCGGCGGTAGCGATAGAGCCACATCCGGCTGCGGGTGCTGTCGTAGACGACCATCACGTTGTGCGCAGGGTCGAAGTAGGCTGCAACCTTCTCGGGGAAATCGAAGGTGCCTTCCGGCTCGAGCGTGGTCCACGTCTTCGTCTCGGTGCTATACGCGCGGAGGCTCTGGTCACCAGGGTCGAGGAGCAGGAACACATCGTTGACGCTGTCGTAGACGAACGCCGTACGAGCGTCGTGGGCATCATTCGACGGATCCTCGTTCACCCGCGCCCATTCGTTCGCCTCGAAATCGTATTCGTAGGTGAAGTGGCTTCTGACCGCCACGAGCCTGCGATGCCGCTCGCTGTAGCGCATCTGGACCTCTGCGCGCGGGAACGTCTCTTCTCCCGTGTGATAGAGGCTGACGCCACCGTTGGGGGCCAGCTCCTCCCACTCGTTGCTCGCCGAGTCGTAGAGCCACATGCCGGACTCGTTCCATTGGCACGCATACCACACGGTCTTTTGGAGGTGGGCGACGTACTCCATCCCTCCGCCCTGCATCACGAGCCGCGGCCTCGGACCGTCTCCCATCTGACGGAACCATCTGTGGGCGAGAGGGTCGTACATCCACAGATTCGTCCCTGGGAGCAACCTGGCCTCGATCGACTCGCGGCTTTCTGCCGTCTCTTCGGCGAATCGATCCATGGGGAAACCGCCCTCGGACACGTTCGCCCAGAGCATTCTTCGAAGCACGGGGTCGTAGGTCAAGCCGTCCCAGATGTGGACGCCATAAGCCGGGCCGCGCGTTCGAGTCTGGATGTATCCATCCTCGATGATCACACTGTCGCGGTACCAGCCCTCGGGACGGACGCGGACCCAGGGGGACATCTCCTCCGGAAAATAGAGGAGATACCAAGTGTTCGAGCCGAGGTGGTACTCCCAGGCGTCGTTGAGGCGATGAGGTACACCGTGGTTCATCCCGGCGTACATCCCCGTCTGCCGATCCGGTGCGTACGCGATCTTGTTTCCGTAATCCCGCCGATGAGGGGCTCGGCTCCCGTTGAGCCTCACCCAATCGTCTACCCGATCGCCGCCGAGCCGGTAGGGCTCGAGCTGGACGGCGGTGTTGTCGTCCATCGCGTCCAGGATGGCGAGGATGTCCGGATCGTCGCGATACGCGCTGGGGCCGGCGGCCGCATCGATGGGGATCCGGTGGGCGTCGACGGCCTCTGGGGTCGCATCGAAGGGTGTCGACGCCTCGGTGCTCGTCCCGCTGTCAGCGTCCGATTCTCCTGACCCCGGGCCACATCCGGACGCCATCCCGGCGAGGAGAAGGCCCACGGTGACAAGCGCGCTTCGCTTTCTCTCTTGCATACCACGAGCCTAACCGATCTAATTCATGAGATCGACGAGAGTCGCGGCTGGCGTTTTCGGTGTTCGAAATATCGAAAGCGCCAGAGGTGCGCTTGGACGGCCTCGGCGTCGGCTTCAATCCGCGCGGCGAAGCGGCGCTCGCATCGTGCGCAAAACGCGCGCACGTTCGGGTGCTTTCATCGGGCCGTCGTAGAGATCGAGGAGGGCGTGGAATGCAGCATGAAACGAGGCTTCGTTCGTGTGTGCGTCCAAGCTTCGCCAGAGATGTCGTTCGAGGGCACGATATCGGCCGGCACGCATCATGGCTTTGGCGAGCAGCTCGATATTTGCGGCATCGCTTGGATCTGCATCGTGCGCTCTGCGCGCATAACGCAATGCGATCCGGGGTTTTTTCAACTCACGTAAGGCGATGTCGGCTGCTTCGCGAAAAGAGGCCGCGCGTTCGCTGACCGAGCGCGATGCGTTGGCCCCTGCGGCCACGGCCGACGTGAGGCGAGATTGCACTTCGCGTCGCGGTCCTCGACGCATCACCGCAGGAAGAACGGCTTGACTCAAGACGAAGAGCACGAAGAGACAAGCCGCTGCCAAGAGCAACGCATCGACGGTGCTCATCGCGACGCCTCTTTGGCTGTGCGGGCTTTGCGTTTTGCCACGGTGCGCTTCTCTGCAGCGCGAACGCTAGCAGATGCGGCCCATGAGCAGATCGGACATGTGCTCAAATCATGACGAAGCGCAGGACAATGTTCGCGGCCAAAATAGATGATCTGAAGATGGAGCTTGTTCCAATAGGTTTTTTCGAAGATGCGTTTGAGATCGCGTTCGGTTTGGGTGACGCTGCTGCCGTCCGAAAGCCCCCATCGCCATGCGAGCCGATGGATATGTGTGTCGACGGGGAATGCGGGAATGCCAAACGCTTGTGTCATGACCACGGACGCGGTTTTGTGTCCCACGCCAGGCAACTCTTCGAGCGCTTCGAACGATTGCGGCACGTGGGAATCGTGGAGGTCGACGAGTTTCTGCGCGAGCCCCTTGAGGGCTCTGGCCTTCTGAGGAGCCAGACCGAGCTGGCGAATGAAGGTGAGAATGTCCGCTTCCGGAAGTGCGGCCATGGCTGAAGGAGTGGGCGCCGCGGCAAAGAGCGCGGGCGTGACTTCGTTGACCTTTTTGTCGGTGGTTTGCGCTGAGAGCACGACCGCCACGAGCAGGGTGAAAGGATCCCGATGAACGAGCGGAATCGGCGGTTCGGGATAGAGCTCGTCTAAGATTGCGCGGATCCGGTCGGCCTTGTCTCGGCTTTTCATTGCGGCGGAGTGTAGCGAGGGGGCGGCGCGAGGCGAGTGACCTTCGGGAATTTGCTCGCTCGATCTCGGGCTGGTACGTGGGGACGATGCATCGATTGGGTTGTGCGCAGAAATGTTTCAAATCGGCTGTGATTCTTGCGATTTGTGGATGGGGGTGTTCCGGAGGAACGGACACGGCCCCGGCTCAGCCGACGGTCCCCTCGCAGGGGACGACCCAGGTGGAGGCGCAGCGGGCCGAGACCTCGCCGACTTCTGGAGCGGCTCCGTCCGCGGAACGTGGTGTACGTGGGCTTTTGGTTGCGACCTCCCAATTCGAAGTCGAAAACGGGCGAGTGACGGCACGTCCAGGGCCGGCTCGCCTCGAGATCCTGACGCCTCAAGAGGGGATGTGGGGCAGCGAGCTCATCGAAGATCCGCAGAGCAACGTGTTCCACAAAGCGATCGTTTGGGAGGCGGGGGAGGGCGCGCCTGGCATCGTCACGCTCGGTGGCATGGCTGCGTCCGTCAAGCTCTGGCGTCGAGGGACGAGTGGGTGGCAAAGCGAGACCCTTTGGACCGAGGAGTTCGGTGGACGTTTCAATCGGATGCGCGATGTCGAGATCGCCAACGTGCATGGGGATGGACCCGCACTCGTGGTGGCCACGCATGATCAAGGTGTGGTCGCGACGGTGCGACCCAGCGCAGATGGATGGCGGGTCACGCAGATTGATCGAGAGCCCAATACGTTCGTGCATGAAATCGAAATTGGCGATTTGAATGGTGATGGTCAGCTGGAGATTTATGCGACTCCGAGCGAACCCAATGATCTGAGTGGTGGAGAGCAGAGTGGACATGTCGTGCGCTACACACCGCGTGCGCAGGAAGGTCGTACTGTCGTTGCGGACCTCGGAAATCGACATGCGAAAGAGATTTGGGTTGGCGATGTCGATGGGGACGGTCGCGATGAGCTTTATGTCGTTGTGGAGGCGTTGACGCGTGGCGCGGGGGGAGCGATGGAAATCGTCGAGCCGGTGGAGATCCGGCGTTACGAAGCGGGTACCGCGCCCAATGCGGGAGTTGTGATCGCGCGCATTCCCGGAGAGAGACTGACGCGGTTTTTGACCGTGGGCGATGTCGATGGGGATGGCCGACGAGAGATGGTGATAGCCACCTACCGCAATGGTTTGTGGATGGCCCGTCCTGGGCGCGATCCGCGTGGAGAATGGTCGCTCGAGAGCATCGATCGCGAATCGAGTGGATTCGAACATGCGGCGTTGCTGACGGATCTCGATGGCGACGGCAAAGACGAGCTCTACGTCGGTGCCGATGAGCAGGGGGAGATTCGACGGTATGTGTGGGTGAACGGACGACCGCGACGTGAGGTGATCGCGCGACGCGAACATCCAGGTGCGGTGATGACGTGGAATCTGATGCCCGTGCCGCTCAGTGTCGTGGCGGCGCGTTGAGAGGTTTATGCGTCACTCCGATGATCGTCCTCGTGGGCCGCGTCCGTTGGGGCGCGGCAAGCCCGTTCAGCGGCCGAGCAAACCTCCGCTGCGTATTCAGACAACGACTCTCTGGGAGTATCCCTCGCAGCATTATGGCACGGGACTCCAAGGGGATCCTCGTTATGTCGGAGCGACTCCGTCCTATGTGATTTGGAATCTGATCCGCCGGTATACCCGTGAAGGTGAGCTCGTGGTCGACCCGATGTGTGGTTCGGGGACCACGCTCGATGTCGCAAAGGAGACGGGTCGAGTCGCGCGTGGATTCGATCTATCGCCCTATCGCGCGGATATCGAGAAAGCTGACGCACGCAAGTTGCCGCTTGCGCGCGAGAGTGTTCAGCTTGTGTTTCTGGATCCGCCCTACGGCGATCATATCGACTATTCCGATGATCCTGCGTGCATCGGGAAGTTGAGCGCGTATGACGCTGGTTATTATGAAGAGATGAGTCAAGTGATTCGTGAAGGAGTTCGCGTGCTCGCGCCTGGGGGCGTGTTCGGGCTTTATGTTTGTGATTTCTTCGACAAGAAGAAAGGGTTCGCTCCTGTCGGATTTCAACTTTTTGCGATCATGACTTCGATGCTCGAGCCGCTCGACGTGATTTCGGTGACCCGACATCACAAGACGCTTTCGATGGGCAATTACCACCGTGCGGCAGAAGAAGGGAATTTCTTCCTCCGTGGGTTCAACTATTTGTTCATCGCACGTAAGCCGGCACGTGCTCCGCGTCCTCGTCGTTCGAAGGCAGCGTTGAGGGACGTCTGAGGCTAAGGGCCCAGGTATAAATAACCTGGCTCGAACGCCGCTGCATCCCCGCCCTCTTCGTTGCTCCTCGCTCAAATACTTACGGTATTCTCGCTCGTCGCGCCTTGAGCGCGGGGCGCATCGGCGCTCTCGCTGATCAGATTATTTATACCCGGGCCCTAACCGTCCGACATGGAAAGCCGTCGTTTGTGCCCGACGACTCCGTGAACTGGTGCGTCTGAGGGGGATAGAATCGACGCAGGGAATGCGATACGATTCGCACCATGTATCGCACGCTCTTGATGCTCGTGAGCTTTGCTCTGTATGTTCTGGGCTGTTCCTGTGAGACGTCGAATGGGTGTGAATCTTTAGAAGATTGCCGGGCAGGTTCGATATGCGTCGAAGGTCGATGCGTGTTGGATCCAAGCATCGATGGTTCGTTGCCGGATGGCGGGAACGGGCGCATCGACGGCAGCGCTGAGGGGCTGACGATCGAGCCGCTCGACCCGACGATTGAAACCGATGGCTCTGCCGAGACGATTCAGTTTCGTGCACGATTGAATGGCATCGAGCTCTCGAGCGTGACGTGGTTGGTGGACGATGTCGTGGTTGGGACGATTTCTCCTGTCGGGCTCTTGACCGCGCGAGGCATGGTCGCAGGGCAGGTCGAGGTCACGGCGGTGTACGGTGCGCTTCGGGCCAAGTCGATGGTGACGGTGCGGGTGAATGCGATGACGAACGCCGTCGATGGTTTGTCGCCGGAGGCGATGACGTCATTGCGTGCAGGAGGCGTATCTGATTCCAGTTTTCGCTGGCTTTATCCCTATGATGAGACGGTGTTTCCGCGTGGGTTGATGGCGCCGGTGCTGCAGCTTTCGGGGGATGCAGAGGTCCTCCGCGTGAACATCGACGTGGATGCGACCGGCTTTCATTATGAAGGGTTTTTCCCAGGTTCGAGTCCGCTTCGAGTCACATTGCCTCAATCCGTATGGGACGGCGCGACGCGCAGCGCAGGTGCGAGCGATTCGGTCGTGGTTGGGGTGACGAAGCTCGCGCTTGGCGTGGCGGCAGGGCCTATCACCGAGCGCTTTCGTATTGCGCAGGGAGAGCTGACAGGGAGTATCTACTACAACTCCTATGATTCACGTCTTGCGGGGGGAGCGGCACTTTTGCGAGTGCGGATTGGGGAGACTGCCGAGGTGGTCGAGAGCGGCTGCACGGTATGTCATTCGGTGAGTGCGAATGGGAATCGAATCGCGACGGCTCGAAGGTGGAGTGAGACCGGAACGGCCACTGGGACGGGCAATCCTGTGGAGAGCGGGACGATCGACCTCGATTCGCGAGGAGGTGCGATGGCCGCTTGGACGGATCCCGATGGCAGAAAATTTTCGTTTGGGGCGCTGACTCCTGACGGAGCTGCTGTGCTTTCGAATGCAGTTCCTCCAGGGAACTCTATCCGTGGGCTGACAGGAACGATGGCGTCTCGGCTTTGGAGTGCGACGACCGGCGCCGAAATCGCGGCTCCGAGCTTGACGGATGCGGCCCTCTACGCAGTCACGCCTCAATTTGCGCCGGATGGCTCACGGCTTGCGTTTAGTTGGTTTCGAGATGGAAATGAGTTGAATGAGAGAGTGCTGGCGGTGATGAGTGCCGATCTCGCGAGTTCCCCGCCCGCATTCGGTCCGCCGGTGACCGTCGTCGAGTTGTCGACGCCGGGCCGTATCGTTGGTTGGCCAAGTTTTATTCCTGCGGGGGATGGCATCGTTTATCAAGAGGGGGATGATTTCGATACCGCGTTGATGGGGCCGGAGACAGGCGGGCCCAATCGTTCCACCTATGCGGATATTCGTTTGGTGGATTTGACTGCGTGCAATCTCGATGGGAGCCATTGCTCGGTTTCTTCTCTCGAGCGTCTGAATGGCTATCACGACGGAGCGTTTGCTCTTCCTTATGGGGAGGACGAAGAGGCTCATTCGAATTACGAGCCGACGGTTCTCCCGATCGCCATCGGAGGTTATTATTGGGTCGTTTTCACCAGTCGGAGGTGTTACGGAAACACGATTGCTCCCGGAGGAACCGTGGCTGGTGGTGACGATCGATGGGGGCATCGAAGTGCGAGTGGCGCCGAGATTCCAAGCGCGCGCAAGAAGCTTTGGGTCGCGGCGATCGACTTGAGTGGAGCACCAGGGGCGGATCGCAGTCATCCGGCGTTCTATCTTCCGGGGCAAGAGCTCGAGTCGGGCAATATGCGTGGCTTCGTGGCGCTCGATCCGTGTCGTGCGGATGGCGAGAGCTGTGATTCAGCGGCTGAATGTTGCGGCGGGTTTTGTCGACAGACGGGAGCCGGCGAAGATGGGAATCCAGTGTTTCAATGTTTGCCAAGACCCGATGGGTGTTCGGAGGAACTCGAAGCATGCGAGACAGCGGCGGATTGTTGCGGGGTCGCCCAAGGGGCTCAGTGCATCAATCGGCGATGTGCTCATTCTGTCCTTTTCTGATGTCTGACGATCCATCCGCCTGACCCTGGTTGGGTTCCAGAGGGGAGAGTCAGTGTCCTAGAATTTCGTTCAGATATGCTGGTTCGTCGTAGCAGAACCGGGTGCGGGCGTATCCGGGCTGTTCGGTGCGCTCCCCCAGGGGGCGGTCTCCGCCTCGATCCATGAGACATCCATCGCCATCGCTGTCGTTGTGGAACGCAGTGAGCGAACCGTAGGGTTGAGCCAACCCGAGGCTGTGACCGAGCTCGTGCGCGGTCGTTTCTCCAACGATCGAAGCCAGTGCATGGAGCGCCCGAGCGACCTCCGCAACGCGCACAGGATCACCCACGCCGTTGACCTCTTCGAACGTCGCCGGATTGAGCCGCACAGGATCGAACAGCTCATCGAAGAGCGGATCGGGTTCGGGTGAGCTCGATGGACGTCCGACCGGGAGGTCGGGATGACTCGACCACCATAAAAGGGACTCTACGAAGACACCGCCATAGCCCTGATAGCCATCGGCTTGCGTCTCGGCGTTGGCGCCCCCGATTTGATCGAAGAGGCGCACATTGCCGACATCTTTTCCAGGAGAGTTGTCATATCCAAACAGGCCATTTCCATTTGGATCAGGGCCGCCGATCTCGACGACTGAAAATGCCGTCCGATCGAAATCATCCGGCTCATCGAGCCGCACGTCGAGATTGTATCCTTCATAAATCGATTCGATCCGGCGCACGATGGCCTCTTCGATGGGGCCGTTGGCCGCGCTGCCGAGTCCGAAATGAGCCAAACTATCGTAAAATCCAGGGAGCAATCGCAGGTAAACGACTTGCGTGACAGGGCCCAACACAATCTCGAATGCGACACTCGGACCTTCGACTTCTTCGTTCCTGGAGATCACGATGGGTGTTGCCTGACCTGCGAAGGTGCCACGTGCTTCGCCGAAGAGGCGCGCGACCACTTGGCCCTCGGAGATCGCAGTTTCGATGACAAGACGGACTTCACTCCCACTCTCGAAACGAGGAACGAGTTCGATCGGGTCAAAAGATAGGGGTGATCCATCTCGGGGCGTAAATGTTCCTACGATACGAATCAAGGTCGCTTCCGTGGGGCGGTCGCGCCCTCCCAAAAACCCAGAGCCACGCACCTTCAAAAATTGACCGACTGAAACCATCCTCGGCTCGATCGCGAAGAGTTGCGGTTCGCCGAATCGCAGTTGGGTGCTCAGCGCATCGCTCGTGCGCGTGAATCCATTTCGCAATTCGGACTCGATCTGCACGGTCCCTTCAAATGTGCCTGGCCAAATGCCTCCAAGATCCGTCGTCAACACCATGATTCCACGGTCGCGTGCGGTGCGCTCGAGTCGTGAAATGGGAAGCCGTGTGTCGACGGCGCTCGAAGCTCCGTCGACATCGCGGATAAACGTACCCACGAAGTGAGCATGAGTCGTGCCTTCCGTGGGCGAAATGAATCCCGCTCCCCGGAGTATCCACGCTTCATTTCGACTCACATCGCCATTCGGTGCGGCTTCGATCGTCAAAGGTAGTTCGGAAGTGAACTTCCAAGTCGTTCGATAGCCTTCTGTTCGTAGCGAGTTCCCCTCCAACGCCAATTCGACATCGACGAATCCATCTCCGAGCTCCGAAACGAGCTCTTCAGAAATTTCGAAAAGAAAGGTCCAACGATCGTCGTTGGGCAGCGCTTGCAAGACGAAACTCCGACCTCCGCTTTGGACTTCGAGAACGGGACTCGTCCCCAGTCGGTCGAGTGAAATTCCCGAAAACTGTAAGACAGTTCCTATCAAGAGCGGTTCAGGACCTTCGACCACGGTGATTCGCGGACTTTGCGGAGCAGGTGGGCGAGACGAGGTCGGCTCATTGCATCCGAGGGCAGCGAATAAGAAGGCCATGAAAACGAACCCGCGCATCATGACCTCGGCACACAAGCGAAGCGTATCTCGCGACTCACGTCTGCGACGACATCGCAATCGTATCCTTCAGAAGAGCGACAGCGGTCGGAGTCGCTTTCACATTCGAGGACGCATACATTCATTCCCCCCTCCGCCACGCAGTACGTTCCGGTCTCGCAATCTGAATTCGAACGACAACCGATACGGGCGCAATATCCGTTGGTCCATGGCATACATGCGCGTTGTCCGCCGCACACGGTGGCATCCGCGCAAGCCGCGCCGTTGGCATTGGAGCCACGGAGCCCACAAGCCCGGCCTTCGGGGAACCATTTGCAGGCTTCGTTCGTGCGACAATCAGAGTTCACGCCGCAAGTCAGCCCGCAATGTCGAGTGGTCGCGCTCAATCCATACGTCGGACAAACGTGCATGGAAGGGCATGAATCATTGCGAGTGCATACATCACTTTGACACGTTCCACCGGCTGCGCAGACCTGCCCCGTGGCACATTCCCTGGTTGTCGAGCATATCGAAAGTGGCGTGATGAGGACTTCCCCAGCGTAGATGTTGGCTGCGCTGGAGAAGCCGTAGATGCGCAAATAATAGGTGCCTGCGACCAAGACGGTCGTATCGATTCTTTCGCTGTCGCCGACTCCAGAAGAGTGTGCGATTCGTTCTCCGGCGCTGTTTTGAAGCTCGATGTCGATGTCTCCGAGATCCGAGTCGAAGACAATCTCGACGACGAGTCGGCTCGCGCTGGCGACAGAAATTGCGATGAAATCATCATCTTCAGGACAAATCGTGCCGTCGAATGCGGTGCCCACGGGCGGTCGTGCGGTCGCGCGATTGTCGTCTGGCTCGCCAGAATCATCACTGCAACACGCCATGGGCATGCGTTCGATTCGTAGGTCGTATTGATTCTGCGCCGAGCGAAAACCAGAGACCTGTGCGTAGACTCGTCCAATGTCTCCGAGGCAATATTGAGCCGATTCGTGGTCTGTCAGGCCCGCGCTCGACGCGACGATGGTTCCTTCGGAGGAGAGCAATCTCAAATCGAGATCGCCTGTCGTATGAGAGAAGCCATCCACGGTCACGGTGACCAAATCGCGAAAAGCGCCATCGATTCGGAAATAGTCGGAATCTCCACTGCAAATCTGTAAATCGGAAAAGACCGCTGGAGCTCCGGTGGCGACCGTGACGACCGTGGCGGTGGCGATCGAATCGTTGGGTTCGTACGAATCCGCAATGCACGCCATCATGGGGTGACAGATCTCGACGGGACCACATGCGCGTCGAATGGCGCCTTCTGTCGTGATGATGTCTGTGCAGCTCCCGGCTCCGCAGGAATTGGCAGGCATGCATTCGCTCAGGCATCGAGGTCCACCTGCGGCGCTCGCGCATACTCCGCTCGCGCAATCGCTGCTGCGAGTGCAGCTCTCGCATCCATCGAGATGACCTCCCTCGTTGCCACCACCCACAGCGTAGAACGTGATGAGCAATGAATCGGCGCGATGATCGCATGCCGTGCCGCTCGCATCGTCATTGTCGGTTGCCGTGACGAGGAAGTAGACGTCGGCTTCGTTGCCTTCGCGGAGACCAAGAGAAGGGATGCGCGCTCGCCACGAATCGCCCCCACCCGCGGTAAACACGATTTGATTGAACGATGTGACATCAGGATCTGCAGGATCATCAGGAGCCGTTGTCGACCAATAAAGGAGCGGCGGGTCACGCAGCCCTCGATCGTCGGTCACTTGGATTCGCACTTCGTATCCGCTCGCACTCGTCACCCGTTCTCCGTCGAGCGGAGCAAGGATCGTGATCATGGGAGCCATTCCCGGACATCCGGTGTTCGGCCCTGTGCGAAGCACGACCACATAGTCGTGAGGTACGCTCGGATGTTCTCCGTCATTCGCTTCGAGTTCGATGGTCCATCGTTCGCTTGCCGCGACTTGGTCCCGCGTCGGACACCATTCGAAATCGGCGCTCTTGGGGCCACTCGATTGGAGGGTCGCTCCTCCGGGCAGGGCTGTGCGCGCTCGAATGTCGACGCTCAAGCTATCGTCATCTCGGATTTCGATATCGAAGCGCACGCATGGATCGCGCGTCAAATCGTGAGTTCCTCCGGCGCCAGGTCGAAGGAACACGGGCGCCGCATCGCTCGAAGGGAGGACCTCGACGATGACTCGCTCGCGATCGAAGAGCTCTCCCGACGCCGAGGTGATCTCGAAGACGAGTTCGTGTCGGCCCACGTGACTCGACAGGGGAGTCCACCGGAACTCTCCGGCGGCCGGTGATCCGCTGATCGAAGTGACGCTGGCGAAGCCAGGCAGCATGGTGTCCGCGACTCGATAGCGAAGCTCCCGCCCAGCATCGTTCTTTACGGCGAGTGAGATCGTGAGCGTTTGGCTGACCCGCACCTCTCGGGGAGGAATAGGAAGAAGGTCTGGAACCTCTCCTGGTGTGCACGAGGCCAACGATCCGAGAACAGCGATCAAAGCAAAGAAGCGCGGCAGATATCGCATGACGATCCCCAGGCTCGGGATCCTACTCGAGAGCCCATGATTCGGCACATCCAACGACGAATCTCGGGTACGATGCGGAGCAATGTGTCGGCTTTTCGGGTTTCGCTCGATCATCCCGTCGCAAATGCACCGTTCGCTCGTGGCGGCCGAAAATGCATTGGGACGTCAGAGTGCGCGGCATCCTGATGGATGGGGAGTCGCGTATTACGTGGATGGTGCTCCTCATGTGACGCGCTCTGCCACCCATGCGTTCAGCGATGCGCTTTTTCACCGCGTGAGCGGGGTGGTGTCGAGTGAAACCGTCGTCGCCCATGTCCGAAAGGCAACCCAGGGCGGGACTTCGGTCCTCAACTGTCATCCCTTTCAGTATGGACGATGGATTTTTGCCCATAACGGCGATATTCCGAGGTTCGAGGAACATCGAGAGGCGCTGGTTTCCGAGATCAATCCTCGGTTGCGTCGTTTCGTGCTGGGCGAGACCGACAGCGAAGTGTTCTTTTTTATGTTTCTGTCGCGCCTCGAAGAGCTCGGACCTCTCGGTGAATCGCGCGGCATCGAGGACGTGATGACGGCGCTCATCGCCGCGCTGCATACGATCGAGAGGATCGCGTCCTCTGCCACCAATCTTTTGACGTGCATCGTCAGCGACGGAACGACGATGGTCGCGCATCAAGGAGGGCGCGAGCTCTTTTACTCGACGTACAAAGTGCGGTGCGCAGATCGTGAGATCTGCCCGAGTTTGGCGCCTCATTGCGAGGCCCCCACGACGACCGGCTCGGTCAATCATCTCGTGTTCTCGAGCGAGCCTCTGCACGGAGAGAACGTTTGGATGCCGCTTGTCAAAGGAGAGCTCTTGGGCGTCGATCATCGAATGAGATTGCAGCGGTCGAGCAGCATCCTCGGATGAGGAGAACCTCCGCTGACATTTGACATTCATTCTTGGTGCAGCTGTTTCAGGAACGAAAATAGAGCGCGTGGATGTTTCGTGATGAAATGGCGCGGATTCTTATGATTCCCATCTCGGATGTGGCGTTCATGAATCGGCATCATGATTGCTCTCTCGTAGAGCCATGGGTCATGGCTCCGAGAAGTCGACGCACCTTCTGTTCGAGGATCTCGAAGAGCTCGAAGAAGAAGCGGCATCCATCGAGGAAATCCTCGACGGAATGGAGTTCGTGTTGGGGCCGGCGCTCGATCGCATGGTGTTTCCCGGAGGCGTTCCGCATGAGGTGCCGCCGGCAGAACGTGTCCGCGTACTTCTCGCAGATATCGTTGGAGAGGATGCGCATGCGGTGAGTGAGCTCTTGTTCCCGTTCGGGATTCCCGCGAACGTGGATGCTGCAAGCGTGCTCAGGGCGACGCGTGATGTCGCGGCGAGAGAGCGCATTGCGTTGCGCCGAGCCCTCGAACAGCGCGTTCCCGAAGCACGGGCGCTTGCGATCGAGAGCGCATTCCGACTCGTTCGTCTGTGGGCGCTCTCGACCGAATGTCATACGGTAGCCGCCCAAGGCGTGGACACGCGCGCGGCTCTCCTCATGGATGCGATGGCAAGTCGCTGGTTCATGCTCGCCGAGAGTTTTCACACCGAGACGACTGCGTAATCAAGAATAGGGCGTATGCGTGGTTATTCCGCTTCGGGCGCGCGACGCGCACGCTTCTTTTCGCCGAGCGCTTTCTTTTCACCCAAACGTCGTTCCTTGGCGCCACGCGAAGGTCGCGTTTTTTTTCTCGGTACCGGCTTCACGAGCGCTTCGCGAATGAGCTCGGCCAATCGTTCGCGCGCGTGTTCGAGGTTGCGCTTTTGATCGCGGGTTCGCTGACTCACGATCACGACGCGGCCGTCCGCATCGATCTTGGCCACGCCGACTTTGGCCCGAAGTCGTGCTTTCGCTTCGGAATCGAGCGCGAGCGTGCCGCGCAGGTCGAATCGCAAGTCGATCTTCGAGCTGACCTTGTTGACGTTCTGACCGCCCGGTCCCGATGCGCGCACCGCATGAAACGAGAGGTCCCGCGCAGGGATCACGACGCCGGGGCGAATTTCGAGATCATCCATTTCAATGATTGGCTGCCATATTCCTGCGGAAACGAAAGCTCCACACCCGAGCACCAGCGATCGACTCGGCAATATCTACGATCGAACGTGTGCCGCCAGCGAGCAACGATGGCGCGTAGGCGACGTGTTCTCGTGCGATCGCGATCGCGCTCTCGCGTTCTGTGGGTGGACGCGCCACGCGCAATTCGATCATGTCACTGCCGATCCCGATGACCTCCGCGCCGTACTGTTCGTGCCAGCGAGCCAGCATCGCGACATGCACGGTGGGTTCGGGACATCCACGCCAATTGCCGAATGCGAGCCATGCCGGTGATTCAGCGGACGCTCGAGTCGGTATGAGGGCGATCACCAAAGAGGGGCGCGGCACATCGAGCGCCGAATCTCGAATGAGGCGAAAGCGTTCATGCTCTTGGCCGTGGGGAGTCCACGTCTCGGAGATGTCTGTGCGAAGCTCCCGCGCAACCTCTTCGAGTCGACGAGCGATCCATGCATCGAGGTCGAAGGCGCGCGCGCGTTCGATGATGGCGTGTGGAGAATCGATCGTGGCCTTTGCGGCGTCTTCATGAGCACGCACATCCCAACCGTCGCCGAGCACCAGAGGGGTGTGGGAAGCGTGTTCGGTGTGTCGCAAACGATCGGAGATCTCGATCGCATCACCCCCGGGCACCACGATGCCGTACATGGGGATCGAAGCACGATCGAAGAGAAGAACGGCAGGAGCGCTGTCCAGCCTCGCCCGCTCGAGCAATTCTCGCACTTCCGGAGGACCTTCGTCGCGCGTGGAGAACAGACGCGAGTTCGCATGGGGTGGATGATGACGATCGGCCACAATCCCCCACACGCCAAGGCCGGACGCGAGGAGGACGATTCCAACCACGAGCAAGATTCGCTCTGCCACGTGCGGAGAATACCGAGCACATGTAAAAAGCGCGATCCCATCGAGGAAGTCGTGCCGCGCTCACGTGTCTCGAAGGACGCGCCTCAGGCGGTCTCCTTTCATAATTTGCTTGAATTTCATGCAATTCGAGGCTGGCACGAAGGACGCACAACGAGCGCACGTGTACTCTCGAAATTGCGGAAACTCCTCGGGAAACTTGCGCGAGTTCCATTCGTATATGAACACTGGAACAATGACGCGACGTATCACTCGGGCCGAAGCCGTTCTCGCGCTCGGATGTCTCCTTGGGCTTTGGGCCTGTGGGGATGTCGAGGTGGTCGGTGCGCCAGAGGCTCCCGCGCGAACCTCCGATACCGAGCGTGCCGTGGAGGAGGAATCCGGAGGGGACGAGCACGCCGTCGTCGACAGTCGACCTCCTCCCATGCATCAGCCGATTCCTCATTGGGATCACGGGCGAGCAGGCGATATGGTCGATGCCGCCACGGCGCGTGAGCACGGCTTCATCGTGCTCGATTTGGGAGAAGAGTGGACCCCCTATCTCTTCACGACGCGCGGCAATGCGGCCGAGTCTGAGGTCCCGAATGCATATCGGGCGACCTATCTCGCGCTCGCGCGCGGTGAATTCCCCCGCAACCATCATGGAGATCGTGCGCGCTCCGACAAATACCTCGAGCTCTACGGCATCATGCCGACGCTTGGTCTTTTGCGCGAGCGCATGCGTCACACCTCTCGTCTCGAGTGCGTCCGTGCGCTCGATTTGACCCCTCTGCGCGAGTGGAGCGGCTTCATTGCGTACGAGAACCGCGACTCAGGCCGGAACTTTGCTCGCCAGATGCGCATTCTGGACAACCAAGTGCAAGCGATCGTGCGTGCACAGAGGGTCGAATCTCCTGAGCAGATCGACGTGACTCGACTCGAGCCGCGGGATTCGCGTCGCCATGCGGACTGGCAACGGGCGAGGGAACGATATCGCATCATTCGAGCGGCGCAGGAGCGCCTCGAGTGCGAAGGATATTTCGAAGGGAAGGGTCAGTATGTCGAGGGCGGGCTCGATTGGGTGACGCACGAAGCGTTGGCTGAGTTCGAGCGTCGTCATCGTGTGTATGGCTGGGGCTACATCGGTCGGGAGACACTCGAAGCGCTCCGCCGCATGCCGCTCGAGGGAGAACAAGAGGCGGTGATTCGCGTGCTGACTGAGCGCGCGTTGCACGCCGCAGGCGTGATCGAGGACGGCAGCATGGGCGAGCGGACGTTCCGAGGTGCCGACGGCGCGCAGCATCCCGTGCCCAATCTGGAGGGGCAGATCCGAACACTTCTCATCGAAGCGTTGGGGCTCCAAACGCCTGAGTCGACGCTTGCATTCTTGGAACAGTTGGGTGAGCTCGGAGCGGATCAAGAACGACTCATCGCCATCCGTGGCCCGGAGCTCCCCGAGTATTACGACGGGAACATGGATCTTTCGGTCGAGATCGATCGCGGCGATGTTTGGTACGAGTTTCCTTACGATGAGCAGGGTCAGGAGCGTGGGCAGCCGGCTGAACGAAGGCCGCGTTTGACGATCTTCACGACCTACCGAGGTGAGCGAATCCCGCTCGCTCGGTTCGGTACGACGATCGGTGGATGGCGCGGTGAACAGATCGAGGGACGAACGTGGTGGCGTTACAAGAACTCACCGCCTGGTGAAGTGATCTGGCATCAAATCGTGGCTTCTCCCGTATGGCTTCCGCCGGAATCGACGCCGCATCGAGAGCTCTTGTCTCGTGTGCCGCGGGGACGAGGCGCTGGCGCTTATCGCGTCAACTACCACGAAGTCGGGCCGAGCTATGCGTCCGCATACGGGCTCGTGGCGGCGTACCATATTCGTTATCGTGAGCGTCAGGGAGGGGAGATCGTGCATGGACCCGATGAGGGCATTCGCACGCATGGCTCGGTCGACTACATGTCGATCATGCGTCGTCACTCGCATGGGTGTCATCGGCTCCATAACCACATCGCCGTGCGCTTGATGAGCTTCGTGCTCGCACACCGTCGTCATGCGCGCGTGGGACAGCAGACGCTCGGGTTTAGGCGCAACCTCGAGGTTGATGGGCATACGTATCAGATGGCTCTCGACCAGGGTGGATACGTTTTCCAGCTCGAAGAACCGATTCGCGTCGAGGTCTTGGAAGGGCGTGTCCGAGGGGATCGCGCGACGCCGATCGAATATCCGCTGCCGCGATGGGACTCGAATGTGGGAGCGTACATGCTGCCCGATGGAGGCGCGGTTGCGATCACGCGGCAGGGCGCGATGAGGCCCGTTCCAGTGCCCGTCCCCGACGGGGGTGTGCTCGCGCCCGCGATGCCGTCGATGGACGCAGGTGTTCCTGCCGTTCCCGTGACGAATTAGCGTTTGATGCCTATCGCGGCACGACACGGCCAGCGCGCGCGGCGATGGCGTCGAAGATTTCTTTGGCCAGAGGAATCCCGCGGTCGTTGAAATTCTTCGGATTTTCCCAGAATTCGAGGAGATGACCCCGCTGCTGCTGCTCGTAGACGAGCACTTTGATCATCATTTGGATCTTGTCGGCGGCTTTGACGACATGTGCCTCGAGGTCCTGCCCGGTCTCCATTTGCCGCCAATCTTTGCGCTGAATAGGAGGAAGCAGGCCCTCGACGAGGCGCTCTTCGAGCTCGAAGAGCGCTGCGTCGAGGCGCTCCGTTTTGTTCGGCATCGGGATGTCGCCCGTCTTCGCTTCGGGCGCGTCGTGAAGGAGCGCCATGCGCAATGCGCGTTCGCCATCGACCTCTCTGCCCTCGGCGCGGAGTGCATCGATCAAGAGCATCGTGACCAACGCGACACCCAATGAATGGTCGGCGATCGATTCACAAGGACGCACGCCACGAAGGAGCCATCCGGTTCGTGGTAGCTCCGAGAGCGGGTCGAGGCGGACGATCGTGTCGATGATGGTATCTGCGCGAGTACTCATGAGAGGAACCTGAAGGCCGGGAGCGAACGCCTCCGGCCTTCTCTAGGAAGAGTCAGGGCGTGCCGATCGTCGTGGGGGTCGTCGTCTGAAGCTCGCTGATGCCGATGCGGTATGCGGCTCCCGCCGATTCAGCGCTGTAGCTGCCGACGAAAATGCGGTATTCGCCTGCGGCGAACGGTCCCTCGACCATGGGGTTGAGACCATCCGAGTCATCATTGCAGAGATACGTTCCGTCGGGTCGTTGAACGACGAGCGTGATGTCTGCCGAGCCACCATTGGCCGCGATTCGAAGATGCGGAAATGCGCCAGTGGCCGTCAGCACGTGATTGGGGGTGGAAGGGATGTAGCCGCGGCATTCCCCACTGAGCGTGCTCGAGTCCGTGAGACCCCCCGCATTTCCCGTGGCGAGCTGTGGGTCGGGAGTGAAGCCGGGGGTGAGGCTGAACGCCGCTCCGCCGCCGCCCATTCCGCCAAAGCAGCACCCCCCAAGGCCGATGCCCGCGCTGATGACTGAGATAAGGATTCTTTTGCTCACGCCGTTTCTCCTCTCGCGTTCCCCGCAGGTCAATCGTCAGGGCACGTTTGCGGGCCGCATCTTCTCCTCTTTTGCACGAAATCGAAACCCAAATCTGGTTGGAGGGGTGGACTCACGTTGCGGTCGCGTATCGATCGTGTCACACACCGCGCCCTCATATGGCTTCTCCCCCGCTTTCTCAGCTCCGCAACGTTTGCATCATCGCCCACGTCGATCACGGCAAGACCACGCTGGTCGATTCGATGCTCAAACAGACCGGTGTCTTCCGTACCAACCAGGAAGTCCAGGATCGCATCCTCGATTCGAATGATCTCGAGCGGGAGCGTGGGATCACCATCCTCGCCAAGCAGTGCTCGGTTCGTTACGGCGACTACAAGATCAACATCATCGATACGCCAGGTCACTCGGATTTCGGGGGTGAAGTCGAGCGCACGCTGCGCATGGCCGACGGTGTCGTGCTGCTCGTCGATGCCGCGGAAGGGCCTCTGCCGCAAACCCGCTTCGTGCTCGGCAAATCGATCGAGCTCGGCATGACGATCATCGTCGTGGTCAACAAGATCGATCGCGCCGATGCGCGTCCCGACGAGGTCTTGAACGAAGTCTTCGATCTCTTTTGCGATCTCGAAGCTTCGGATGAGCAGGCTGATTTCCCGATGCTCTATGCGATCGGCAAGCTCGGCGTGGCCAAGCGCACCCTTGCTGAAGAGGCCAAAGATCTCACGCCTCTCTTCGATACGATCGTGTCACGGGTGCGGCCGCCCAAGGGGGATCCGAACGCGCCCCTTCGCATGTTGGTGCACGATACCCACCACGATGAATATGTCGGCCGGTTGGCGGTCGGGCGCATCGTCGATGGGGAGATCGCTGACAACTCACCGGTGCTCCGATTGGCGGATCACGACGCGCAGATCCGCGCGAAGGTGAGCAAGGTGTACGGTTTCGAAGGGATGGTGCGGACGCTCATCGGGAGCGCGTCGGCGGGTGAGATCGTGGCGCTCGCGGGCATCGACGATGTGCAGATCGGCGATACGATCACGATTCCCGAGAATCCGGCGGCCGCGCTTCCGCGGATCAAGGTGGAGGAGCCGACGCTCAAGGTGACCATGATGGTCAATGGCTCTCCATTTGCCGGAAAGGCGGGCAAATGGGTGACGTCGCGGCACGTGCGCGAGCGCCTCGAGAAGGAGGCGAAGAAGAATCTCGCGATGCGCTTCGAGCCGACGGATTCGCCGGATGTGTTCACCGTGCTCGGCCGCGGCGAGCTGATGATCGCCGTGCTCCTCGAGACGATGCGGCGTGAAGGCTACGAGCTCGCAGTCGGGATGCCCGAGGTCGTCGTCAAAGAGGAGGGCGGCCAAAAGCTCGAACCTGTCGAGCGTGTCGTGGTCGACGTGCCCGAGAATTTCGTCGGGGCAGTCACCGTGAATCTCGGTGGGCGACGTGGACAGATGGTGAAGATGACGAACCTCGGCTTTGGCCGGGCGCGCATCGAGTATCGAGTCCCGTCGCGTGGTCTCATCGGTTTCCGTTCGCAATTCCTCACGGAGACGCGTGGCACGGGGCTCTTGAACACGCTGTTCGATGGCTGGGAACCTTACAGCGGGCCGATGCTTCGGCGCGTGAGTGGCGCGATGGTCGCGGACCGCACTGGAGAAGTGACGGCCTATGCGCTCGATCATTTGCAGCCGCGCGGTGTCTTGTTCGTGAAGCCTGGCGACGCGGTGTATGAGGGCATGATCGTGGGCGAGCACAATCGCGAAAATGATCTCGATGTGAACGTCGTGCGCGAAAAGAAGCTCAACAACATTCGAATGAAGAACAAGGATGACAACATCCTCCTCTCGCCGCCGCGCATCATCACGCTCGAGCTCGGTCTCGAGTTCATCGACCGCGATGAGCTGATGGAGGTGACGCCGGACGCGATTCGCTTGCGCAAGAGGCAACTCGAGTGCAATCGCCGTCCGCGGAGAGATGATCCGAGAGTCTGATGAGCTGGCGCGGTTTCTTTCGAAGCTCGATTGCCGTATGCTGCAGCTTCTTCAGTCGGAGAGGCGGCGATGTTGCCGCCATTTCTATGGGAATTTAGGATGAAGCACACGATCGATACGGGACTGGACAAAGCGATGTCCAAGAAGGCGATCGACAAGGCAATGGAAGCCTACAAGGCGGATTTTGCCGAATACTCTCCTCGTTTCGACTGGACATCTGATGAGCGAGGTGAGTTTGCGTTCAACGCCAAAGGCGTGAAGCTGAACGGCAATATCTTGGTGCTCGACCAAAAGGTCGAAGTCGATATGCAGGTGCCGTTGCTCTTCCGCGTGTTCCAGAGCCGAGCCATGAAGGTGATCGAAGATCAGGTTCGGGTGTGGGTCGAAAAAGCGCGTCGCGGTGAGCTGACTTGAAACCAGCGATCGAGCTCATTCCCTGAAGTCTCCCGACGACAGGCCGTGACGCTTGAGGAGTGCATGGAAGTCAGTGCGGTTTCGGCCTGCGAGGCGGGCCGCTGCGCTGACATTCCCGCCTGCACGTCGCATCGCCTCTTCGAGATACGCGCGATCGAAGGCTTCTCGCGCCTCACGCAGTGGCGTGAGCTCGCGTGAGTTGGGCGATGTGGCAGGCCATGCGGGCTCGTTCGTGGTGCTCGAGGGGTCGGCTCGTTTGTCTTCAGAGGGCCGTGCGAGCACAGCGAGCACGTGTTGCGGACGAAGGTTCCCGTCCGAGGCAAGCAGGGCTGCGCCTTCGATGACGTTGGCCAATTCGCGTACGTTTCCAGGCCAGTCGTGGGCGCGCAAGATGCGGAGTGCTTCGCTCGAGAGATGAGGCGCGTCGAGACGATGTCGCGAAGCCGCCTGCACGAGGAAGAGCTCTGCGAGAAGCGGAATGTCTTCGCGTCGTTCGCGGAGCGGTGGCAGCTCGATGGGGACGACATGGAGGCGATAGAAGAGATCTTCCCGGAAGGTGCCCTTTTCGACTTCGATTCGTAGGTCCTTGTTCGTTGCCGCGATCACCCTCACGTCAACCGATTGGGAGCGCGTCGCGCCCACGGCGAGCACCTCGCGTTGTTCGAGGACACGTAGCAACTTGACTTGAACCGAAAGCGGCGCGTCACCGATCTCGTCGAGGAACAATGTGCCTGAGTTCGCTGCGGCGAAGAGCCCATCACGATCGCGATGGGCGCCAGTAAACGCGCCGCGCACGTGACCGAAGAGCTCGCTCTCGAGCAGCTCGGATGGAAGCGCGCCACAATTGATCGCCACGAAGCGATGCTCTGCGCGGGGTGAGAGGTCATG
Organism: uncultured Sandaracinus sp.; assembly: GCA_964481145.1. Lineage (GTDB taxonomy): Bacteria > Myxococcota_A > Polyangia > Polyangiales > Sandaracinaceae > Sandaracinus. The sequence continues at coordinate 3,854 of CAYZTA010000066.1, read as the reverse complement.
AATCATGCGGGCAGCGAGCTCTTTGCCGGTGCCTGATTCGCCGAGCAGAAGCACGTTTGCGTCCGAGCCCGCCACGCGCGCAATGCGCTCACGCACCTCTTCGATGCGAGCGCTGGTACCGAGCAAACGCACTTTGCGATCTTCACCCACCAGTCGGCGCAAGCCCGCGACTTCGCGGCGCAACAACACGCGCTCGACGGCGTGTTCGACCTTCGAAAGAAGTTCGTGATCATGAAAAGGTTTGGTGAGAAAGCCGTACGCGCCGCGATGGAGAGCCGCCACCGCCGTTTCGATGGTGCCGTGGGCGGTGATCACGATGACGGGAAGGTCGAGCGAGCGGTGCTGCACGGTTTCCAGAACGTCGAGCCCATCTTCTCCATCGAGACGCAAATCGAGGATCATGGCGTCGACGATCTCTCGCTCTAGGACTTCGAGCGCACCGCGCCCGGTGGTTTCAATGCTCGCACGAAAACCGTGGTGCTCGAGGCGCATCGAGAGAAGCTCACAAAGGTCTTCTTCGTCATCGACGATGAGGACGTGTCCGCGTGTGCTGGAGGGGCTCATGTGGATGCTCCAAGGACGCCAAAGGTCGTTTGGCGGATGGGTGACGCAGTATCGGATATCCCGATGGGCAGACGCATGATGAAACATGCTCCACGCTCGATCTCTGTGTCGATTTCGAGATCTCCTCCGTGGGCGCGAGCGACCTCTCGAGAGAGAGCCAGGCCCAGCCCGATTCCGAGTGCCTTCGGTGACGTATCGACGGAGACGGTGACGAACGGGGCGAAGAGTGTGTCGCGAATCTCGTTCGGAATGCCAGGCCCTTCGTCGCACACACGCACGATCGCGATCGGCTTGCCCTCATACGATTCCAAGGTCCGTGTGATGCGCACTGTTTGCCCCGGCTTCGACACCGCGACGGCGTTCCGTACGAGGTTCGCGAATGCGCGTTCGAGCAAGACCTCGTCGATCGCTGTGCGTGCAGGTTCGTCCGCGTGCTCGACGTCGATTTCGACTCGGCGTGCTCGAGCGTCGGGCTGTTCCTCAGCGATGGCGCTCGCGAGCACATCATCGATCGAGACGCCCGTTCGCTGACGCAAAGGAGCGCCAGAGCGCAATCTCGATAGATCGAGCAGAGTCGTGACGATTCGGATTTCACGCTCGCACGCGGTGCGCGCGATCGCGACGACACGCGCTTGTCTTTCTTGGAGCGGCCCACACGCTCCGTCACTGAGCAGTGCGAGCGCTTCGCGAATTTTCGAGAGTGGAGTGCGCAGCTCGTGAGAAACCGACGCGAGAAACCCTTGTTTGAGGGTCTCGAGCTCTGCGAGGCGGACACGCATGCGCTCCAACTCCTCGGCGAGTTCGACGATCTCGAGCGGCCCCTCGGTCGTGAGCGATTCGTCGAAATCTCCGTGCGAAAGTCGGCGCGCGATGCGCGAGATTTCTTGGAGTGGCTCACTGATTTGGGCTGCCATTCGGCGCGCCGTCCAAAGCGCGAACGCGAGCGCGATGCACGCGATGACGACGCCGACGACGAGCGCGATGATGCCGAGGCGCGCGACACCTGCTTCTTGCGCGCGTGCTGCCGCGTGTAGCTCTGCGAGACGCTGGACCCAGATGGTCGTGATGCGCGCGTCCAACACGGCACGGTCTTGTTCGATGGATGCAGCGATATCGCCGCAGACGCCCGATGAGAGCAATCGATCGCCCAGCTCCAAGTAGCCCATCGATGCGTGTTGAAGCTCTGCGTTGACAGGCGCCGTCGCACGAATTCGTTCACGAAGCGCTGCGGTCTTTTGCTCGACGGCATTGCTCGCGAGTGCAGGCTCATCGTGGATGCAATGGTTGACGGCGTGCCGCATCGACAAGTCGAGATTCCAGACCGCTTCGTGAAGCGCCCCTTCGCGGGCGAGCGTGCCGAGCTCGTTCTCTCCCAGATCTCGGACGAGTTGAGTCATGCGTCCGATCGAAAAGAGGACGAGTGCAAGTGCCACCGAGACGACGAGGACAGGTGCAGTATGAGAAACGACGAGGCGACTGAATAGGCGCATCCGGTTCCAGTGGCGGAGCCAGTGAGAGCGTTTGGAAGGTCCGGGCTGCGAGAGCATTTGTCGTACCGCTTCAACATAGCGCGGGGTCGAGCGTTTGTGTCGTCGTTTGCAGTTCGACTGTCGGCTCGAGCCGACGGGTGTATCCAGAAGACCTGTCGGACATGACCGACACAGGCAGTTCATTCGGTGGATCTCGACATGGCACGAAGCGTGGATTGCTCGCGCACCATGCGTTCCGAGACCGCCATCACGCCCGAGAGCACACTGACGGCCACGCTCGCGTCATGGCGCGAGATGTGTCGTGATTCGATCGGTACGAATGTCGCCGCTGGTGTCGTGGTCGCGATGGTGGCGATTCCGCTGAACCTCGCGCTGGCCGTCGCATGTGATTTGCCGCCAACAGCAGGTCTGGTCAGCGGAGCGATAGGGGGTCTCATCGGCGCCCTCTTCGGAGGGACTCGTCTCAACATCACGGGGCCCGAGGTCGCGCTTGCTCCGCTGACGGCTGCGATCGTGGTGGCTCATGGCATTGAGGGAATGCTGGTCGCCACTGCCATCGCAGGGCTTGTTCAGATCGTCCTTGGACTCTTGGGAGTGGGCGCGTTCGTGCGCCTCTTGCCGCGTCCCGTCGTCGGAGGGTTTCTCGCCGCCGTGGGCGTGATGGTCTTCGATTCGCAAGTGCCTCATTTGCTCGGAATCCATGATGGGAGTCGGGTCGCGAACGTTGCAGTAGGCCTTTCTGACGTCGCGCTCCATGGGACATCGATCGCGATCGGGCTCGCGGTGGTGTTGGTGCTGATCTTGGTGCCACGGGTAGCGCCTCGCGTGCCGGCGCCGCTCGTGGCCCTGGGATTTGCCATCGGAATCGTCGCATTTCTCGAGCTTTCGGTCGAGCGTGTCGCACCGCTCGAAGGACGAGCATTGATGTTTCGAGTGCCGGACTTGTCGAGCATCGACGTGCTTGCACTTTTGCCGAGCGCGCTCGCTCTCGCCGCACTTGCGTCGCTGGATTCTCTGCTTTGCGCGGTGAGCGTCGATGCACGCATGGGGACTCGACATCGGCCCGATCAAGAGTTGGTTGCTCAGGGCATCGCGAACATTGCGTGCTCGATGGTGGGCGGAATGCCCGTTGCGGCGGCGATCGTACGGAGCGTGACCGCCATCGAAGCGCGCGGAACGACGCGGCTCTGCGGTGTCGTTCAATCTTTCGTGTTGCTGATCGTGGTGCTTGCGTTGGGATCTCACCTCGATGTCGTGCCGCTATCGGCGCTGGCCGGCGTGCTCTTGGTGGTCGGAGCCAAGCTGATTCAAGTGCGCGAGCTCGTGAATGTGTGGCGTGTGCGTCGCTTCGAGGCGTTCGTTTTTACGGCAACGGCGATCGCGATCGTGTGGACTGGGTTCGTCGAAGGGCTGCTGATCGGCGCTGTGCTTGCGATGTTGGATCTCACCCGTTCACAGGCGACGGCCTTTGCAGTTCGCACGCATTTCAACGGGATCACGTGCGTCGTCGCCATCGAAGGCCCCTTGGTGTTTGCGTCGCAACAACGCGCAACGGATCTTCTCGCTGCGGAGACGGCGGGTGCTCGCTCGCTCATGGTCGACCTCGGTGGCGTGACGCATTGGGATACCAGCGGCATCGCGGCCCTCCGCACGGCGCTTGCTCCGCTCCGCGCGAGTGGCGCGCAGATCGAGATCATCGAGGGACCGATCCCAAGGGATGCCCTCGCGGAAGAGCTTGGGCGAATCGCGACCTTGAGTGGCAGTGCACCCACGGCGACCCAAGCAAGGGTCTCTCGGGAT
>CAYZTA010000065.1:0-29085 GCA_964481145.1 uncultured Sandaracinus sp. | reverse complement strand
AAGCGCGTTCGTAGAGGAGACGAGCGCGGGATTCGTCCCGGGTACCACCACGGCCATCCTCGAAGAGCACGCCCAGGCCGGTGCAGCCCCTGGCGTCTCCGCCCTCACAAGCGCGTTCGTAAAAAGGGCGAGCGCGGGATTCGTCCTGCGCGCCGTCATGGTCTTGGGCAGGAAGTCGACTCGAGTCGGTGCAATCCTCGGCGTCTCCGCCCTCACAGACTCTCTCCAAGGCGGCGGATTCGTGTGCTTCGTCAGAGGTCGCGCTGCTGTTCACTGTCGGTTGAGAGCCCCCACAAGCGGCGATCCAGGAGACGAGATTCCACAAGAAGAAAAGCCTCGTAGCTCCCTTGTCCAAGCGGGCGTTCGAAAAAATCTTCATGTTCGCTTTGCCTTTGCATCCCTTGCCAAACTTGGAACGCGCTTCGCGTAGAGCAGCACTGTCAGCGGACGTTCGACGATTTCGAGCTTAGTACAGCTCCCCGTAGGAGAGTATCCAGCCGAAGATCTTTGCCGGCGGATCACGACACGCAGAGAACAAAGACGACATGCCTCTCCCTTGGTGTTTCTCAGGCAGCCTCCAGCACGCGCATTTCGACGTGGAGACCAGCGGCGGCCACCATGTTGACGAGCGTATCGAGCGCGAACAGGTTGATTTTCCCGCGCAGCAGATCGGACACGCGGGGGCTGCGTAAGCTCGGCCACACAAGCAGCATGACTGGGTGGAGCGCGTCGCGAGTGTGTAGTCGGAATGAACTCTCACAGTCAACGGAAGGTGCTTCGAATCCGGGGTTCCATCGGTGTGAGGCGGTGAGCCCGTGCCCTCTGTTGGCGCTTCACCCACGATGCGATATCACCCCGTCTTGGGAGGCGGCATGCGAACACTTGCGATGGCAGCGACGGTAGCGACGATGCTCGGCTGTATGGCCGAGACCGAAGCGAATGGGTGCGAAGAGGCGTGGGAACGGTCTGCCGATAGCGGCGCCGATTGCGAGGCCGCGCTCGAGTCGGCTGCACTCGAGTCGGCCGATTCGAGCACGGGTGGATCGATCAGCAGCGAAGTCATTCCTGTATCGCGAGACGCTGCATCCGGCATGGCAACCGGCAAGCGCGCTCACAAGCCTTACTGCTTCACCTATTCCTATTGAAACCTCGGCAGTGGGAAAGCGTCGCGTAGCGAAGTGGATGCGCCGAGCAGCCTCAACTCTCAGAGAGGCTCACTCACAGGGAACCGAAGAAAACGACCACGGATTCTCCCCTCACGCGCGTACACCGTGAGGGCCGATCCACGCGCCGCGCTCGCGGCGGCCGACCATCCGTGATAAGCGCTTTCTCCAAGCGTCAGTGTATCGAACGTGGCTTGTTCACTGGGATCGTAGAAGCGCACGCGAAGAGCCGAATAAGGTACCGAGTCCAACGGGCTCATCCATCGGCGCGCGAGGGTTGCGACCCAGCCAATCATTAGATCGGATCCGTCGCTCACAACAAACGGATACCTATCGTCTCCAGGATCGGTCACGAGCGGGATATCGTCCTCGACCAAACGCCGCCCACTGTGATCGAGAAATGTTCCGTGGATATCAGTACGAGTTTCTTCGAAATCTCGAAGCCATATCGCGAAATAATGATCTCCGAGATTCGCAATGACGGGAGAACCTCCTTCCGAAATAACTCCTCTCGACTCGGCAACGCCACTCGTGCCACTCATCCAGACGGCTTCGACATCGGGCTCGCACGAATCGCCACTTCCCCTGCACAAAGACCCCAATATCACGAAATCCTCGCCATCACTGGCCACCTGCACCGTGGAACTAATTCTCGTGGTCGTGAAGGGCACGGTGATGGGTGTGGAATCGAGAACATTCCACGTACCACTTGCGAGACGTACAGCACGCAATTCCGATTCCGATGATCCCGTCCAAAACACAATGAGATAGACGTGCTCATTTCCCGCAACGACAACAGGTTGGTTCGAATCAGCGCTCGGTGCAAGGAGGATGGGAGACAGTACGGTACCGTCTGCGAGAACCGGTGTTGCGTGGATCTCGCTGCGAGCTCCCCCGATGTATTTGTGCCACACCAGAAGGAAATTCTCTCCGTCGCTGGAGAGCGCCGATCCGTATGACATGGAGTCCACAATCCATAGCGGGTTTTCATCGAGGCTCCGTCCCGTGTCGCCGTCGATGCGAACGCCTCGAATACCCTGCCTTTCAGCCCAAGTGACGAGATACTTGGCGTGATTTGCAGCAATCGACGGTTCCACTTGCCGGCCCGATTGAAACGCGACCGAACCCAGCATTTCAGGGATCGTCTGTGTCGGGTCAAGAAGGCCAATCTCGATCTGGTTGTCTTGACACCACGCCAACAAGAGGCGATCCGAACCAAACGCGACATTGACGTCACGGAGGCCGATGCCTATCGACAAGGTTCGGACCTCCGGCATCGTGGAGGTCGGCTCGAGGCGGATGGCCTGAAAGTGACTCGCATCCGGAGTGACGCCCAGAGCAAACCACGCATCATGCGTGGTGATAAGCTGAAAATCGACTGTCCACTCGCTGAGTATCAAAGGCTCGATATCCATTCTGTCGAGGGTGTTCGCATCAAGTCGAATTCCCTGTAAGATCCGAGGATATTCGGCCCAAGCGACCAAATAAGTGTTGTTCAGATACCTCACCCGGGGATACGCATACCGCATGCCCGAATGCGTCGCCAAGCCTATTGGAGTCGGCAGTTCTGCAGACTCGGATGGAGGCACACGCATGCAACGGACTTCACTATGAAGGTCCTCGGAAAGGCCGCCTCTTTGCCAAGTGATCACGAAATCCGTCCCGTTGGATGCAATGGATGGATCGAACACCTGATGACCTTCATCGACGACTCGTCCGTTCCGGATCGAACCGGTCGCATCAATATATCGGTAGAAGAGCTTCGTTTCTCCGACTCGAGTCACAACGAGGTAGTGGGTACCGTTGGACGCGACATCGGGTTGGTCGAAGCCAGGCGAGCCGACGAGGGAGAAAGGCTCAGGGTCGAGGATGGTTCCATCCTCACTGCGCACACGCGTCATCAGCACGCCCGAGCCCGCAATTTCGCGACGTTCGATTGGAGCGGGATAAACAACGAGAAATTGCCCAGGAATTGCGGCGACTCGGGGCTCTCCGCCAGGTTGGCCACCAGGCAACGTGATCGAGGGCTGATCGAGCACCTCGCCATCGCGGCTGACACGCGTGGCTCGCACTTCATCCGTATACGTATCGGTCCAAACGACGAGATAGCGTTCCCCATCGAATGCGATCGCCGGTCGTTCTCCAGTTGCTGCGACCAAAGCGGGTTCGGCAATCTCGAACTCATCCGTACGCGGCGTACCGCGAATCACTGGACCGGTATCGGGCGACAAGATCGAAGCGTCGTCGCTAGGACTCACACCTCCATCAGCGGGAGCGCCCACGACAACGATCGTCGTGCAGCCCGTGCCCACGATGCAGAACAGAAATGAGTTGAGGATGCGTCGGCTCATACTCACATCTGTGCTTCGACCGCGACACTCGTCTGGTTCGGGTGAGCCATCTCACGGATGACGACAAACTCGCAGACAATTGACATGCGTACACACGCATTTCAACGTCCACCTCAATGAGGACGATGGAGCTGACCGAAGAGGAGCGACTCGAGGTCACGGCCTCGGTGATCGCGCTGAATAGGGAGGCTCCTCAAGCGATCGGTAGACGAACCTCGAGTCGTGCGCCCTTCTCCGTATCGAGAAATGAGACACTGCCTCCATGCGTGTCCGCGATGTGTCTGACGAGAGCGAGCCCCAATCCGTGTCCCGGGATGCGGCGACGATCGGCGTCGACGGTGCGAAAGAATGGTTCGAACACTCGCTCGCGATCCTCGGCGGACAATCCCGGGCCGTCGTCTTCGAAACACAAGACGGCCTCGCGCCCTTGCACGTGCACCTCGACGCGAACGCGCTGTCCGAACTTCAATGCATTCGAGAGCGCATTCGTGACGAGCGTCGTCATCAACACGGCATCACCACGGATGAGCGCATCCTCTTCGTGACTCGAGACGACCTCTCGTGATTCCACTGGCAGCGACGCGATCGCGTCCTCGATCACGTCCCGCAAAGAGACCATCTCCGATCCCTCACTCGGTGCGCTCTTTGGCGTCGCCAAGATCAGCAGTCGCTCGATGAGCAACCCGAGCTCCGCGATGCGGCGCTCGACCCGGGCCAGGTTCTCGGAAGCCTCGGGGATCTCGGGGATTCGACGCGCTGCCTCGATCAGGAGCTCGAGCTCCGCACGCACCGTGGTCAGCGGAGTCCGGAGCTCGTGCGCCGCGTTCGCAGCGAAGCGCCGCGCTTGATCGATGGCTTGGTTCACACGTCCGAGGAGTTGCGTCATGGTCTTTCGGAGCTCGTCCACCTCCCACACGTGCTCGGCAGGACCGAGGTCTGTCTGCGTCGCCGCGTCGATGTCGAGTTCGGCGAGTCGGCGTCGAAGGCGCGCGAGCGGGGCGATCGCGGTGCGCGACAGAGGGCGACTCACGAGCCACGCCGCCGCGCCCGCCACCAGCGCTGCGACGAGCGCGGAGATCGCGAAGAGAGAGGTCGGCAGTGAATGCGCAGATGCGGCGACTGCGATGAGGCCGTTCGTCGAGTCGGCCGCACACAGACGCAAGCTCTCCGAAGCATTCAGCGCGCACTCACCGCGCTCGGCGATACGAATTCGAAGATCACCTGCGATTCGTTGTCCCTGATCATCGAAGGCGGCGAAGAGGATGCCGGTATGTTCGGTCTCCTCGGTCTCGTCGCGTACGATTTCTTCGACGTGAGTCGCCGTGGGAGGCTCCTCGCTCAGCTCCATCGCGAGAGTCAATGCCGCTTCACGTAGGCGACGGTCCTCCGCTCCTTGCAGCAAGAAGGCCGCGAGCACGCTCGTCGCCGCGGCAGCGACCAACGCGGCCGAGCACGCGGCGAGCGCCGCGGCCCACGCCACGCGACCCACGAGGCTCGTTCGAGCGCCCTTCACTGGCGCCGACCTTCGACGAGCGAATATCCCTCGCCACGCAGCGTGCGAATGAGCTCGTGCCCAAGCTTGCGTCGGAGTCGGCCCACCAGCACCTCGAGGCTGTTCGTCGCAGATTCGCTCGCCTCTCCCCATACGCCTTCGAGAAGATCCACCTTCGAAACGATCCGGCCCATGCGCTTTGCGAGGAGTTCGAGGATCGCCCATTCCTTCGAAGTGATCGCGACTTCGCTCGCCCCTCGTGTGGCCTTCCGACCCGCGAAGTCGAGCATCAAATCGCCCAACGTAACCACGAGACCTCGAGGCAGAGCGCCCCGGCGACCGAGAGCACGAACGCGCGCACGAAGCTCGGCCACGGCGAATGGCTTCGCCAAGAAGTCGTCAGCTCCCGCATCCAGCCCTTGCACTCGCAACGCAACTTGCGAAAGTGCCGTAAGCAGGAGGATCGGAATCGTCGAGCCATCGGTCCGCAGCTCACGACAGAGATCGAGGCCGAATCCATCCGGAAGCCGGAGATCGAGCACGATGAGATCGGTTCCGTCGAAGACTCGTTCACGTGCGGTGATGAGATCTGCGGCGGTAGAAACGGCATGGCCGTCCGCCTTGAGCGCTCGCGTGACGACACTGCGCACATCCTCCTCGTCATCAATCACGAGCACGCGCATATCGGTCCTCACGATTCGCGCCGAAGCGGAGATAGAGAGCGGGTGTGACAAACAACGTAAGGATCGTCGAGCTGACCAAGCCGCCAAGGATCACAACTGCCATCGGATGTTCGATCTCGTGACCCGCGGTGCGTCCACCCATCACCACCGGCACCAAGGCCAATCCCGTGGCGAGCGCTGTCATGAGAATCGGCGCGAGCCGCTCGCGCGCACCATGGATGACCAGTTCGAGCCCGAAAGGCATGGCCTCTTCGCGCTCGAGGTGACGGAAATGAGAGACGAGCATGATTCCGTTGCGTGCCGCGATTCCAATGACGGCGACGAGTCCAATCAAGGTGCCGAGCGAAACGACGCCGCCCACGGACGCCGCCACGACGCCTCCGACCAACGCGAACGGCAGACCTCCGAAGATCAACAGTGTCACGCGCAACGAACGAAAGTCCGCAAGAAGAACAAAGAAGATGGCGAGTAAAGAGAACGCTGCCGCATTGAAGAGGCGACTCCGCGCGGCTGCCCGAGCCACGCCCTCGCCCAAGATCTCCACGTGATGACCGGGCGGAAGCGTGAGCGCGGAGGCACGTTCGGCCACCTCGGATCCAACGCTCGCGAGATCGGCAGATCGATCGATGTCGATCAGGACATCGAGCTTTCGCGCGGTCGCGTCGTGCGCGATGGTATTCGCCACTGGGACGATCTCGACGTCAGCCACGTCCCCGAGTCGCGTCAGCACTCGGCCGTCGATGGCGATGCCGAGATCACGAATCGACGCGACATCGACGCGGTGACTCTCGTTTCCCCACACGACCACGTCGAGCGGCTGCAGACCGCGCACGATCTGCCCAACGACCTCGCCGGAGAGAAGCGTCTCGGCGCGAGCACGCACGAGGCCAGGCTCGATGCCGAACGCTGCACAACGCTCTGGATCCACTCGAAGCTGAACTCGCGGGACCAAGACCTGTGCCTCTGGGTGTGCGTGAACGATGCCGGGCACTGACTCCAAGCCGGACGAGAGGACCGCTCCCGCCCTGCGCAATGCATCCAAGTCGTTGCCTCGAATGCGCACGACGATCGCGCCGCCGCCGCCGCTCAGCACCTCGCGCATCCGCTCCTCGAGATACGTTTGTACGTCGCGGAAGACTCCCGGATAACCATCGACCACCTCGCGCACCCGCTCTCGAGCAAGCTCGAGATCCGCCTCCGGATCAACGCTGATCCAGAGCTCGGCGAAGTTCGGTCCGACCACTTCATCGGCGACCTCGGCGCGGCCGATGTGTGCGCCGAAATTTCGTACGCCAGGGATCGTCAAGAGCTCGGCGCGTGCAAGGTTCGCCGTGCGAGCGACTGCCTCGAGCGACGTTCCGGGGCGTGCGATCCAGTGCATCAAGAAGTCGTTCTCCGCGAAGTGCGGGAGGAATTCCTCGCGGAGTGAAGACGAGAGTAGCCCCGTGCCAAGGAGGAGCAACGAGGTCCCCACGAAGAGCTGTTTCGGACGCGCGACGGCACGCCGGAGCAAAGGCTCGTACGTTCGAGCGAGATAACTGGCAAGCGGCGAAGGACGCTCGATGCCGCGCTTCGTTCGGAGCAAGAGGAGCGCGAGCACTGGAGTGATGGTGAGCGCCACGAGCGTGCTCGCGAGAATCGCGAGCCCATACGCGAGCGCGAGCGGTCGAAAGAACTCGCCCGCGACGCCGCCGAGAAAGAAGATTGGAGCAAAGACGAGCAACACGATCATGCTGGCGAAGATGATGGCACTACGGACCTCCATGGACGCCTCGAGCACGACGCGGATGGCCGTCGACAAGTCAGGTGGGCTCGGCATCTCACGAAGACGTCTGTGAATATTTTCGACGTCGATGATGGCGTCGTCGACCACTTCACCGAGCGCGATCACGAGGCCTGCGATCACCATCGTGTCGATGGTTCGACCCATGGCCGTGAGGACGGACGCTGCCGCCAAGAGCGACAGCGGAATCGCAAGAACGCTGATCAGCGCAGTCCGCGCGCTCCATAGAAAGAGGACGAGCACCATGATCACCAGCGCGCACCCGATCCCCATCGCGTGGCCAAGGTTGCGCAGCGCGCGCTCGATGAAGCTCGCGGGGCGAAAGATCGTGGCGTCGAACTCCACATGACCGAGCGCCGGTCGAAGGCGTTCCAACGTTCGCTCGACCGCGGCGGTGACGTCGAGTGTGCTCGCCCCCGGCTGCTTCTCGACGATGAGAAGCACGCCCGATCCGTGGGTCACGAGCGCATCCCCGATCGGCACCGCGTGCGACTCGGCGACCTCGGCCACATCGCCGATCGTGAGCATTCCTCGGCCGGTCGTACCAAGCGGAAGACGCGCCAGATCCTCGGCATCGCGTATCATCGGCGCATGGACGATCGGAAGGCGTGTCGTCGGAAGATCGACCACGCCGCCCGCTCGCGGCATGAGGCCGTCGCGTGTTGCCGCTGTGAGTCGGGAGAGGTCGATCCCATGCGCGACGAGTCGGTCAGGGTCGACCCGCACCTCGAGACGCCGCCCTCGTTCGCCCCAGACAGCGACGTTGGCAACTCCCGGAATCGACATGAGCGCAGGGCGAACGGTCCATCGAGCGAGATCGGAGAGCTCCGTTCGTGAGAGCGCGTCGGACCACATTCCGATCTTCAGGATGCGGCTGGTCGATGAGAGCGGAGAGAGGAGCACAGGCGCGCTCGCCACCGTCGGGAGCCTCGGTGCCGCGCGCGCGATGCGTTCTTGGACGAGCGTCCGCGCCTCCATCAAATCCGTTCCGGTTGGGAACAGCATGACGATGGACGAGAGGCCGAGCACCGATCTGGAGCGGATCGCGCTCATCCCCGGGATCCCCGCCAGCGCGGCCTCCAGTGGAGTCGTCACGAGCGCTTCGACCTCTTCACTAGAAAGACCCGGCGCCTCGGTCTGCACCTCGACGCGCGGCGGCGCGAACTCGGGAAAGGCATCGAAGCGCGCTTCCGTGAGCCCGCGAACCGAAAGCGCGATGAAGAAGGCAGACAGGCCGACGACGACCCACCGCTGACGAAGGCACATATGGACGAAGATACGCATCAATGACCTGGTGGAAATTCGACGCCGAAGAGCTCGGCCGCGCCCACCGAGACGATGCACGAGCCAGCGGGAGGACCATGCGCGAGCACCATGTCGCCAGAAGCGCGCCGCAATGGATCGACGCGCGCGCGAAAGAACCGACCCTCATCGCAGCGATATACCCACGCACCTCCCCACGCATCGAACACGAGCGCCGAGGCCGGCACGGTCAACGCTGCGTTCGTGTCTTGGAGTGGCAAGTGCACGAGCACGCGCTCTCCCGGTTCAAAGTCAGAATCGACCGGGAGCGCGAGGTACCGGTCGACCGTGCTGCGGTCGGGTTCTGCCGTCGGAGGCCCAGAAACGAAGCGAGCTTCAATGGGACGATCTTCGCCGGTTCGATGCACGCTCGCCGTCGTGTGGACGTTCACTCGGCTGAGGTCTCCCGAATAGATTGACACTCTCACCTGCAACGCATCGACAGCGACGATTTCGAAGAGCGCCGCTCCGGCAGCCACCGGCTGTCCCTCCGCCACCGACAGCGACCGAATGACACCCTCGATCGGCGCGCGTACGAGCATGGCGACGTCGGATAGAAGAGGATCTCTCGAGAGCGTCGCCACGCGCGCCCGCGCGGCCGAGAGGTCTGCGCGAGCGACGTCTCGTGCCGCAATGGCCTCCTCGAGTGCGCGTGTGATCCCGGAGCGTTGATCGACGAGCACTCGATTGCGCGTCACTCTGGACTCGAGCGCCGCCAGATTGGCCTCGGCGGCCGCGACTTCGCGAGCGACGCGCGCCCGCGTGTCTCGATCCGCGGGCGCCAGCGCCGCGACACGAAGCAAGGCCGCTCCCCGCGCGACGACGGTTCCAGGCAGCGGCGCTTCGCCCGCGACGAAATGCACTTCTCCTGCGACCGGCGCCGTCACGATCAACGTACGGCCAGGAGGTATGACGACTTCGCCACCGACGAGCCGTGTGCGCGCGATGGCGCCCTCTCTCACGTTCGTCGTCTCGATGCGCAAACGCGACAAGGCTTGGGGAGCAAGAAAGACCGTCGGCATCTCCTCTTCGGCGGTCGCATGGACGACCTCCGACGAAGGGTGATGAGAGGTCGTGCTCGATGATTCGCAGCCAACCACGAGCACCATCACGAGCACGAACGTGAGTCGACTCATGGGGCACCCCGCTCGACTCGTCCGCGCGCGGCCACATCTGCAGCGCGTTGCAATCGTGCGCCGATGGCGCGGTCCAACTCGCCGAGCGCCCGTCGCTCTTCCGCGATCAATTCGGCGCGACGCAAGCGCGCTTCGCCTGTTCGCCTGAGAGTGTCGAGAACGATCAGATACGAATCATTTCCTGCTTCGAAGCTGCGTGTCGCCATCTCGAGCGCCTCGTCGAGGGCGGGGAGAACCTCCCTCTCGAATCGCTGACGGGAGCGCGTCGCCTGCATCCGACGGACACGCGCCGTGGTCACCTCGAGCACGATCGTGCGTGCCACGAGCTCGTGCTGCGCAGCGGCGCGCTCGACTTCAGCGTCGGCGCGACCAATACCGCCTGGATTTGCCCCGAACACCGGGAGATCGACGCGACCTCCGAGTCGGAGTGAGGGGCCATCCGCCGCCGACCAGTGACCCTCCACGAGCGCACCGAACGCGATCACACGACTGCGTTCCCATCCCGCACGCGCCGCAGCGGCGTCGATCGAGAATTCGGCCGCGCGTGCGTCGGGTCTCGCAGCTCGCGCAATGGCCACGAGCACAGGAAGATCAGGAGGGGTGATCTCATCACTCGAAAACGTCGCATCGAGCGGGCCCACCGACTCGTCGAGCGCGAGCTGCGCCATCAATCGCGCGCGTGCGAGAGAGACTTCGGCATCCGCCACTTGGCTCGCGTCGAGATTGACCTCGGCGTCGGCCGAAAGTAGGCGTTCCTCCATCGGGCTGATATCGCCAGCATGTGCGCGCACGGACGCAATGCGTGCAACTTCGACTGCGACCTGCGCGAGCTCGTGGCGGATTTCGGCTCGGTCGGCCGCGAGGCCCAACTCGACGTGAAGAAGTCGAGCGTCGCGTACGAGATCGAGCGCTCTCATCAGGACGGTTTCACCGATGAAGTCGGCTTCTCGCGCGGCCATCGTGGTGCGACTCGGCATTTGCCACAGCGATTCCAAGGGCACGAGGAGCGTCGCCACTGCTGAGATAGGGCCTATCGGTCCCATCGCGCTCAGCTGTGGATTGGCCGGCCGGTGCGCTTCATCCAGAGTCGCTCGCGCGGCATCGATGCGGGTCAGCTCGGCTCGCAACGATGGATTGCGCCACAGCGCGATGGACACCACCTCGGCTTCATCGAGACCATCTTCGAAAGTGACCCTCCCCGGAAGCTCGCTCGCACCTTCTCTCGTGCTCGCTCCCGTACGCTCACGAAGCTCACGATCGAGCCACGCACGATCACGAAACGACGTCGCGCAGCTTGCAGCGAAGAAAGAAACACATACGAGCATGGTGGAACGCGCGAGCACACCGAGGTTTGACATCACGCGCCAAACACAGCCTGAACGACGCGGTCACCACCCCATGTAAGGTGGGTGGATAGAAGCCGCGGGCGTGGCGTGGAATGTTTCCCTGCGTCGTTGCATGCGCGGTGAGCGCGCTCATGAGCGAAGAAAGGAGAAGCAGACGAGGAGGCCGCCCCCGTGTCACGTACCGTCAGCGATCATTTGATCGATCGTCTCGCTCATTGGGGCGTACGGCGCATCTATGGGTATCCGGGAGACGGTGCCGCCGGGATCATCGGAGCGCTGCAGCGCTCGCAACACGGAATCCGATTCGTACAAACGCGCCATGAGGAAATGGCGGCGTTCATGGCGTGTGGGCATGCGAAGTTCACCGGCGAAGTGGGTGTTTGCGTCGCGACGTCGGGCCCTGGCGCGATTCATCTGCTCAACGGTCTCTATGACGCCAAGCTCGACCATCAGCCGGTCGTCGCGCTCGTAGGTCAATCGTCGCGCCATGCACTCGGCGGGAGCTATCAGCAGGAGGTCGACCTCCCGAGCCTCTTCAAGGACGTCGCGAGCGAATACGTGCAGACGTGCGTGCACCCGGCGCAACTTCGACATCTCATCGATCGCGCGATGCGCATCGCGAAGTCCGAGCGCACCGTCACATGCATCGTGTTTCCCAAAGACGTTCAGGAGCTCGATGCGATCGACACACCGAAGCGCGCCCACGACACGATCCATTCGAGCGCTCCGTACTCGACGCCTCGCGTGCTTCCAAAGGATGCTGACCTCGATCGCGCGGCGGAAATTCTGAATGCCGGCAAGCGTGTGGCAATGCTGGTCGGCGCGGGTGCGCTCGGCGCAGGACAAGAAGTGCTCGCGGTGGCGGACGCGCTCGGCGCTGGTGTCGCCAAAGCGCTGCTCGGTCGGTGTGTGGTGCCGGACACCATTCCGTTCGTGACCGGATCGATCGGCCTGCTCGGGACCCAGCCCTCCTCCGAAATGATGAGCCATTGCGACACGTTGCTGATGGTCGGATCGAGCTTTCCATACTCGGAGTTTCTTCCGCAGGAAGGGCAAGCGCGGGGAATCCAAATCGATCTCGATGGGCGCATGCTCGGGCTCCGATATCCGATGGAGCTCAACCTCCAGGGCGATTCGAAAGAGACGCTGCGTGCGCTCTTGCCTCGGCTCGCACGCAAAACCGATCGCTCATGGCAGCAACGCATCGAGGCGAACGTTCGAGATTGGTGGGATCTCCTCGATGAGCGCGCGCATGTGCGCGCCCATCCGATCGAATCGACGAGACATGGGATCGAGCGCTTTGCGCCGATCGTCCGTTCGTCATCGACGCGGTGTGCGATCCCGATGTTCCGACCCTTCCGCCCCACATCACGATTCAGCAGGCGAAGGCTTTTGCCGAAGCCGTGCTCAAGGGTGATCCCAATCGCGCGGGGATCATCCGTCAAGCACTGTGGAATGCATTCCCCGGTCTCGCGCCGCGGGCTTGAGCCCGCGATGAGCAGGTCGACCATCGCTACAACATGTGGGTTGACAACATATCCGCACCACAATAGGTTGCGCCTCGTGCTGGTGCCTCTGGGTGAATGCTCAGCGGCTTAAAAAGGGAACCCGGTGAAAATCCGGGGCTGCCCCGCAGCGGTAAATGAGAACGAAACCCACGACGAGCACTGGTCCTTCGGGACTGGGAAGCGGTGGGCGGTAGGAAAGCGGCAAACGCCGAAAAGCTCATAAGCCCGAAGACCTGCCCGCATCTGGTGCTGGAGAAACAACCGGCGTCAGTTCGACCTGGAAGCCTCGTGGGAAGGCGGTGGGTCCGAGTCAGACGCATGTCGTCTGCCCGGTTCCGACCTGTCCCCCGCGTTGTCTTCCAGTCGCCCGCGGGGGCGAAGGTCGGTCGAGGGCTCCATCACCACGGGTCCAGCGCAAGCGTGCGCAATCGGCTGGCTTCCTCTCCGCGGTTTTCAATCACGAGCGATGCGGCATCGCTCGTCTGGACCGGAGACGGAGGCTTAGATGCTGAGCGAAACGACGACCACGAGGAGCCATAGCGCGGCACCGGTGCAAGTGGGCCGCGAGGTCACGCCGACTGCAGAGGACGCGTATCCGCAGACAACCATGCGCGTCAAAAAGCGCAACGGCTCGAGTGAACCCGTCGACGTCAACAAGATCGTACGCGCCGTGAATCGATGCTGTGTCGGCCTCTCGGACGTCGACGCGCTCCGGGTCGCCACCAAGACCATCAATGGACTCTACGATGGCGCGACCACGCGCGAGCTCGATCGGCTCTCGATCCAAACGGCGGCGGGGCTCATCGCACCCGAACCGCAATACGCGAAGCTCGCAGCACGACTCTTGGCGACGTACATCGAGAAGGAGGTTCGCAATCAGGAGATCCATGCCTTCTCGCAATCCATCGCGACGGGTCACAGGCTCGGATTGATCAATGATCGATTGCACACCTTCGTCACGAGCAACGCGCGCAAGCTCAATGACGCAATCGCATACGAGCGGGATCGCGAGCTCGAATATTTTGGCCTTCGGACACTGTACGATCGTTATTTCCTCAAGCATCCGGAGACGCGTCTCTGCATCGAGACCTCTCAACAGTTCTTCATGCGCGTTGCCTGCGCGCTCTCGGAGACGGTGCAGGAAGCCCTCGAGCTCTATCGCCTGATGTCGACGCTCGAGTACCTGCCGAGCTCGCCGACGCTCTTCAACTCGGGCACGCGTCACGAACAACTCTCCAGCTGCTTTCTCCTCGATTCTCCCGAAGACCATCTCGAGCATATTTATCAGCGCTACACCGATGTCGCGATGCTCTCGAAGTTCTCGGGCGGCATCGGCCTCGCGTACCACCGCGTGCGCTCACGCGGCTCGCTCATCGAGAGCACCAACGGACACTCCAACGGCATCGTGCCGTGGCTCAAGACGCTCGACGCGTCGGTCGCCGCGGTCAATCAAGGTGGCAAACGCAAAGGTGCGTGCTGCGTCTATCTCGAGACATGGCACGCCGACATCGAGGAGTTCCTCGAGCTGCGCGACAACACCGGTGACGAAGCGCGCCGCACCCATAACCTTCACCTCGCCAACTGGGTTCCCGATCTTTTCATGCGCCGGGTGGAAGCCGATCGAGAGTGGAGCCTCTTCGATCCGAAGGTGGTCCCCGAGCTCCCCGATCTTTATGGCGAAGCCTTCGAACGCCGTTACGAGGAAGCGGAAGCTCAGGGGCTCGCTGCCAAAACAGTCAAAGCGCGCGAGCTCTACGCGCGCATGATGCGCACGCTCGCCCAGACCGGCAACGGCTGGATGACCTTCAAAGACAAGTCCAATCGCGCTTGTAACCAAACTGCGCTGCCAGGGAGGGTCGTGCACTTGTCGAACCTGTGCACAGAGATCATCGAAGTGACCTCCACGGGTGAAACAGCGGTCTGCAATCTCGGCTCGATCAACCTCGGACGCCACACAGTCATCGACTCCGACAGCCGCATCGCGTTCGACTTCGAAAAGCTCGAGCGCACGGTGCGGACCGCCGTACGTCAGCTCGATCTCGTCATCGATCTCAACTTCTATCCCATCTCTTCCACACGTGGCTCGAACCTCCGTTGGCGCCCCGTGGGTCTGGGACTCATGGGACTCCAAGACGTCTTTTTCCAAATGCGCTTGCCCTTCGACAGCCCAGAAGCGCAAGCCCTCTCACGGCGCATCTCGGAAGAAGTCTACTTTCACGCGCTGTCGACCTCGGTCGATCTCGCCGAAGAAAAAGGACGCCACCCCGCCTTCGAGGAGACTCGTACCGCACGCGACGAGCTCTCGTTCGATGCATGGGGAGTCTCGCCCGAAGACAAGGAGCGCTGGGGGCGTTTGCGCGCTCGGATCGCAGAGCACGGCCTGCGCAATTCGCTGCTTTGCGCGATCGCGCCGACGGCGACCATCGCGTCGATCGCTGGATGTTACGAGTGCATCGAGCCGCAGGTATCGAACCTCTTCAAGCGCGAGACGCTCTCCGGTGACTTCCTTCAGGTGAATCGCTACCTCGTCGACGAGCTCAAAACGCTGGGCCTCTGGGACGAGTCGATGCGCACTCGATTGAAGCTGGCCGATGGATCCGTCCAGGGGTTCGAAGAGCTCCCCGAGGCGCTCCGCACCATCTATCGCACGGCGTGGGAGATCCCGATGCGATCGCTCATCGACATGGCCGCGGACCGTGGCGCTTTCATCGACCAAAGCCAGTCACTCAACCTCTTCAATGAAAGCCCGAACATCGGCCAGCTCTCGTCGATGTACTTCTATGCATGGAAGAAGGGGCTGAAGACGACCTACTACCTAAGGTCGCGCCCCGCGACCCGCATCGCCAAAGCCACGGTCGAAGCCGATGCCACCGTGGTGGCGTGTTCGCTTGAAAACCCTGAATCCTGCGAGGCATGTCAATGAGCTCCGTCCACCGCCCTGCCCGTCTCCTCGATCCGGGTCTTTGCCTGACCCTTCGACCGATGGCGTATCCGAAATTCTTCGAGATGTATCGCGCCGCGATCAAGAACACGTGGACCGTCGAAGAAGTCGACTTCTCGACCGACGTGTTCGATCTCCAAAAGAAGATGAGTCCTGCCGAGCAGCATCTGATCAGACGTCTCGTCGCGTTCTTCGCGACGGGCGACTCCATCGTGGCGAACAATCTGGTGCTGAACCTCTACAAGCACATCAACGCGCCCGAAGCGCGGATGTATTTGTCGAGACAACTCTACGAAGAGGCACTCCATGTCCAGTTCTATCTGACGCTCCTCGACACTTACGTGCCGGACCCAGAGGATCGCCACCGCGCCTTCGCCGCCGTCGAGAACATTCCTTCCATCCAGAAAAAAGCGGCGTTCTGTATGCGATGGATCGATTCGATCCAAAACCTCGCACAGTGCGACACGCGCGAACGGCGCAAGCAGTTCCTCTTGAATCTCATCTGCTTCGCAGCCTGCATCGAGGGGCTCTTCTTCTTCGGCGCCTTTGCGTACGTCTATTTCCTCAGGTCACGCGGGGTGTTGCACGGCCTCGCCGCCGGCACCAACTGGGTGTTCCGCGACGAGAGCGCGCACATGGCATTCGCCTTCGAAGTGGTGAACACGGTCCGTCGCGAAGAGCCCGAACTCTTCGATGCCGACCTCACTTCGGCCGTCTCCGAAATGATCGAGGAGGCGATCGCATGCGAGACACAGTTCGCTGAAGATCTCCTCGGTGGAGGCGTGGTGGGGATGTCGGTTCGTGACGTGCGCAGCTACCTCGAGTTCTGCGCCGACCAACGGCTCACGACGCTCGGAATGCCAAAGCGTTATCACACCAAAAATCCGTTCTCGTTCATGGATCTCCAAGACGTCCAAGAGGTGACGAACTTCTTCGAACGACGTGTGTCGGCCTATCAGGTCGGTGTCAGTGGGGATGTGGTGCTCGATGCTGCTTTCTGAGTTCGAGAAAGCTGCGCGTTCGGTTCGCACGGAAAGTTCGTGAGCGCTTCGCCGCTCGAATGCAGTTCTCATCGTGAAGTGATCAAGGAGGTTCCATCGTGTCTGTGCATTCAACGTGTCTTGGGTATCCCCGCATCGGGGTCGCACGAGAGCTGAAGAAGTTTCTCGAGGCGTTTTGGTCGAAGAAGATCGCTGTCGAGGAGCTCCTCGGCACGGCCTCTGAGCTCCGCCGCCGGCATTGGTCGGAGATGAAGAGCAAGAAGATCGATCACATCCCTTCGAATGACTTCTCCCTTTACGATCACATGCTCGATATGGCCGTGACCGTGGGGGCCGTGCCGAAGCGCTACCAGTCCATCTCGGATCCCATCGTTCGATATTTCGCGATGGCGCGCGGGCTCCAAGACAAGAGCGTCGGCCTCGACATGGCCGCCCTCGAGATGACCAAGTGGTTCGATACGAACTATCACTACATCGTGCCCGAGCTCGCGAGCGACCAGTCGTTCGCACTCGACGCCTCCAAGATCGTAGCGGAGATCGAAGAAGCACGAGCGCTGGGCATCGAAACCCGTCCGATGATTCCTGGTCCCGTGACCTTCCTGCTCTTGTCGAAGCTCGCGCCGGGTGCACCCCAAAACACCTCGACGCTCGACTTCCTCGATGCGCTGCTTCCGGTCTATGAGAAGCTCCTCGGTGAGTTGGCCGCCAAGGGCGTTCAATGGGTCCAGCTCGACGAGCCTTGTTTGGTCACCGACCTCGGCGACAACGCCAAAGACGCATACAAGCGTAGTTTTCAACGTCTCGCCGCGATCGCAAAGAGGCCGCGCCTCCTCGTCGCGACGTACTTCGGTGCGCTCGGCGAGAACTTGCCCCTCGCCACAGGGTCTGGCTGTGAGGCACTTCATATCGATCTCGTGCGCGCGCCCGGGCAGCTCGACGCTGTGCTCGAGGCCCTGCCCGCCTCGATGAGCCTCTCGCTCGGTCTCATCGACGGACGAAACATTTGGCGTACCGATCTCGACGCCGCTCACACCGTGCTCCGTCGCGCAGTGACCGCGCTCGGCAGCGCGCGTGTGCTCGTGGGTCCCTCGTGCTCCTTGCTGCACGCACCCGTCGATCTCAACGTCGAGAAGCGGATCGACCCCGAGCTCAAGAGCTGGCTCGCCTTCGCCACTCAAAAGCTCGACGAGATCCATGCGCTCGCGGATGCCGCAGAGTCGGAATCGCCGAGCAGCAAGATGTTCGAAGACACACGCGCTGCGCTCGCGCACCGGCGTGCTTCACCGCGGACCAAGAACCCCACGGTGCGAAACCGCGTCAATGCAGTCACAAAGGAGATGCAACGCCGCGCTTCCCCGTTCCCGGAGCGCGCGAAAAAGCAGCACGCGCGGTTTGGTCTGCCGGCGTTCCCCACGACGACCATCGGTTCGTTCCCTCAAACGGGTGATGTGCGCGGCGCGCGTGCAGCATGGCGCGCAGGTCGGATGTCCGAGAAGGACTACGACACTTTCTTGAAGGAAGAAACGAAGAGGTGCGTCGAGCGACAAGAGCACATCGGACTCGATGTCCTCGTTCATGGCGAGTTCGAACGCAACGACATGGTCGAATACTTCGGTGAGCAGCTCGATGGCTTTGCCTTCACCGAAAATGGATGGGTTCAGAGCTACGGCTCGCGTTGCGTCAAGCCGCCTGTGCTCTTCGGTGATGTCGCGCGTCCTCGGGCCATGACGGTCGCATGGTCCACCTACGCGCAGGGCCTCACCAAGCGCCCCATGAAGGGCATGCTCACTGGGCCGGTCACCATCCTCCAATGGTCATTCGTGCGCGACGATCAGCCGCGCGGCGAGACATGCAAGCAGATCGCGCTGGCGCTCCGCGACGAGGTCGTCGACCTCGAAGCTGCCGGAATCTCGATGATTCAGGTCGATGAACCGGCGATCCGTGAAGGGTTGCCGCTCCGTCGCGACGAATGGAAGGCCTATCTCGGCTGGGCCGTCGACTCCTTCCGACTCGCGACCAGCGGCGTCCGGGACGAGACGCAGATTCACACGCATATGTGCTACTCGGAATTCGGCGACATCCTCGACACGATCGCGGAGATGGACGCCGATGTGCTCTCCATCGAGACTTCGCGTTCGAAGATGGAGCTCTTGGTTGACTTCGCGCGCTTCCGTTACCCGAACGAGATCGGGCCGGGGGTGTATGACATTCACTCTCCGCGGGTCGCTGCGCGTGAAGAGATGCTCGACTTGCTCGAGCGCGCCGTGAAGGTGTTGCCCACGGCCCAGCTCTGGGTGAACCCCGATTGCGGACTGAAGACGCGCGGATGGACCGAGGTCGAAGCGGCGCTGAGCAATATGGTGGAGGCGGCGAAAGTCGCCCGCGAGCGACTCGCCAAGAGCTCCGTGTGAGCACGCTCCAACTTGCCTGAGAAAGGTTCGGAACGTATTTTCTAAGGGCTCATTGTGAGCCCTGACGAGGACGGCCCGTACCAGGAAGGAACGACGGGTCGTGGAGAGAGATTTCCATGACCTGGTTCGTTCTCATCGTTGCGGGATTGCTCGAAGTCGTCTGGTCGCTCGGCCTCAAGTACACGCAGGGCTTCACGCGACCGCTCCCGAGCGTCATCACGGGTGTTGCCATCGCCCTCAGTATGGTGCTGCTCGCGAAGGCGGCGCGCACCTTGCCGATCGGCACGGCCTATGCCGTGTGGGTCGGGATCGGTGTGGTGGGGGCTGCCATCGGTGGTGTCTTTCTCTTTGGCGAGACGATGTCTTTGAAGCGCGGAGTTTTCCTCGTGCTGCTGGTCGTGTCGATCATCGGTCTGAAGCTGACGACCCCCGAAGCAGGTGGCGTGTAGCCAGATCTTTGCGATAAACGAAAGCGTAGACGGTCGGCAACACGAACAACGTCAGGAACGTTGCGCTCACGAGGCCACCGATGACGACTGTCGCGAGCGGGCGCTGAACTTCGGCGCCCGCGCTCGATGACAGCGCCATCGGCAGAAAGCCGAGAGCCGCCACGGTCGCCGTCATGACGACGGCGCGAAGACGCGACTCGGCTCCCTCGCGCGCGGCATCGAACGGCGACTTGCCCTGCTCGCGCAGCTTCTTGATGGTAGTCAAGAGGACGACGCCATTCAGCACCGCGATGCCGAAGAGAGCGATGAAGCCGACGCCTGCGCTGATCGAGAACGGCATGCCACGCAGCACGAGCGAAAATACGCCGCCAACCGCGGCGAAAGGCACGTTGAGATAGATCAGGAGCGCGGGTTTGAGCTGCCCGAACGCCATGTAAAGCAGGATGAAGATGAGCCCGAGCGCCACCGGCACCGCCACCGCGAGGCGCTCCGAAGCTGCGCTCAAGTTCTCGAACTGCCCGCCCCACGTGACGACGTAGCCAGGCGGCATCGGCACCTCTGCTCGAACGCGCGCCTGCGCGTCGCTGACGAACGACGCGAGATCGCGTCCCCGCACGTTGGCCTCCACGTTCGTCCGTCTTCGGACCGCTTCACGGCTCACGCTCGCGGGCGAGTCGACGATCTGAATGCTCGCGATCTGTCCGAGCGGCACGAGCGGGCCGCTCTGGCCGCTGACAGGGAGATTTCGCACCTGATCGATGTCGTCTCGCAGGTCCAACGGGACTCGAACTCGAAGATGGAAGCGTCGCTCGCCTTCGTAGACCTCGCCGACATTTCGACCGCCGAGCGCCTCGATGGCGTCGAGCGCATCGCGCACTGAAATGCCATAGCGAGAGGCCGCCGCACGATCCACCGTGACCTCGAGCGTGGGCAGGCCCGCGAGTTGTTCGCCGCGCACATCGGAGGCGCCGCGCACATCGCGCACGGCGCTCTGAACCTGGAGGCTCAGGCGCTCCAACGTGGCGAGATCGTCGCCGAAGATGGTGATGGCCACGTCGGATCGCGAGCCGCTGATGAGCTCGGCCATGCGCAGCTCGATCGGTTGCGAGAAAGAGAACCCAAGCCCAGGAAGCGCCTCGGCAAGACGAGCCGACATGCGCTCGACCAGCTCCTCGCGCGTATGCGCCGTCGTCCATTCGTCCTCGGGCTTCAGCATGACGATGCAATCCGAGAGCTCGACGCCCATGGGGTCGGTGGCGATCTCGGCGCGCCCCGTCTTCGACACGACCGTGGTGACTTCCGGGAACTCGCGGATGACACGCTCGAATCGCGTCGCGCCCTGGATGCTCTCTTCGAGAGACACACTCGGCAGGCGCAGGATTTGAATCGCGATCGCGCCTTCGTCGAGGCGAGGAACGAACTCGGCTCCCATGCGCGACGCCATGATCGCGGCCGCTGCCAGCAAGAACAGCGAGACAGCGATCACCTTCTTCGGGGCGGCCATCAGCGGCGCGAGCATCGCCGGATAGATGCGATGAAGGAGGCGCACGAGGAGCGGCTCCTTCTCCGTGGCACGCCGCAAGAAGGTCGCGACGAGCACCGGCACGAACGTGAGCGAAGCGATGAACGCACCGAGCAGCGCGAAGAGCACGGTGATGGCCATCGGCTTGAACATCTTTCCTTCGATGCCAGCGAGGCTCAGGATCGGGAGATAGACGATGACGATGATGGCCTCACCGAAGAGCGCTGCTTTGCGCACGTCGAGCGTCGAGCTCGACACGACACGAGCCGCCTCCCGATACGTCATCGGACGCGCTTGGCCGCGCGCCGCCGCTGCCAGATGCACCACCGCGTTCTCGACGACGATGATCGAGCCGTCGACGACGATGCCGAAGTCGATCGCGCCAAGGCTCATGAGATTGCCGCTCAAGCCGAGCACGTTCATGGCCGTGAAGGCCACGAGCATCGCGAATGGAATCGCGAGCGCCACGATGAGCCCTCCACGAATGCTGCCGAGCAGAAGAAACAGGACGGCGATGACGAAGAGCGCTCCCTCGGCGAGGTTCTTGGCGACTGTGTGGACGGTGCGGTTCACGAGATCGGTGCGGTCGTAGAACACGTCGATGTGAACGCCGGGCGGGAGCGATGAAGAGATTTGTTCGATCTTCGCCCTCACGTTCGAGGCGACCTCGCGGCCGTTCGCGCCCACGAGCATCATCACGATGCCGGTCACGACTTCGCCGCGGCCATCACGGGTCACCGCGCCTTGGCGGATCATCGGCGCCAAATGGACCCGCGCGACATCGCGCACTCGAACTGGCACGCCGTCCTCGCGCGTCTCGATGAGCACGTCTCCAATCTCGTCGAGGCTCTGGATCCGACCCTCACCGCGCACGAGCAATTGCTCGCCGGAGCGCACGACATATCCGCCGCCCGCGGTTGCGTTGTTGCGCTCGATGGACTCGAAGAGCTCGCCAAGCGAGACGTCGAGCGCGCGGAGACGGTCGGGAAGCACCTCGACTTCGTAGGTCTTGAGCTCGCCACCGAACGAGTTGACCTCGACGACACCTGGCACCGAACGCAGCTCGAACGCGATGAACCAATCGAGCACCGAGCGCAGCTCCATCAACGTGTAGCACTCGTCAGTCGCGGGCTGGCCAGCGGCGCACATCGTGTCCGCGCGCACCTCGAACTGAACGATCTCTCCGAGCCCCGAGCTGAGCGGTCCGAACTCGGGCGAGGCGCCCATGGGGAGTCGATCGCGCGCGTGGGTCAGGCGCTCCGAGATGAGCTGACGCGCGCGAAGGAGGTCCGTGCCTTCTTCGAACACGATCGTGATCGCCGAAAGGCCGAAGCGCGAGACGCTGCGGATCTCTTCGACCCCGGGCAAGCCGCTCATGGCCGATTCGATAGGAAACGTGATGGTGCGCTCGACGTCCACCGGCCCGAGCGCGGGTGCGTTCGTCAGGATTTGCACCTGCACGTTCGTGACGTCGGGCACTGCATCGATGGGCAGCTGCTGCGCGCTCCTTACGCCGACCGCGGCGACGAGGATGACGAACGCGAAGACGAGGAGACGCCACTCGAGACAAAGTTCGACGAGCTTCTTCATGGCGGACCTCGTCAGTGCTCGTGGCCGGCAGAAAGTTCACTGCTCAGCAGAGCGCTCTTCAACGTGAAGGCTCCGCTGACCGCCAAGAGCGCTCCCTCCTCGAGGCCCGAGCGGACCTCGAAGAAGCCGCCTGCGCGACGTCCGAGCGCGATGGGTTGCGGACGAAAGCTGTTCGGCTCGTCCGCGGGCACGAACACCACGCTCTGTCCGTCGAGCGTCGCCACCGCATCGGCTGGAACGACGAGCACGCGTTCATCGGCCGCGCCGCCCGTGAGCTCGATGCTCCCGAAGAGGCCGCTCCGCAGACGAGCATCGGGCGCATCGAGTGTGACGCGGATCGGAAGCGAACGCGTGCGTTCGTCGAGGGCTGGCGAGACATAAGTGAGGGTGCCCGACATCGACACGTCGGGGAACGCATGGAGACGAACCACCGCGGACGAACCGACTTGCACGCGGGCCAGCTCGAGCTCCGGCACATTGCCGCGCACCCAAACTTTCGTGGGATCGGTGACGATGAACGCAGGTTGATCCGGCGTCGCGGTCTCGCCGAGCGTGGCATGGACGGCGACGACGACTCCGTCGATGGGCGCCGTCAGCATCAGCTCTCCTGCGCTTCCGGAGCCGAACACCGAGAGCTGCCGACGGATCCCTCCGACCTCGGCGCGGAGCTCTTCGACCTGCGCTTCGGCATCGATCAATGAGCGTTGGGCGCCGATGCCTTCGGTGGACAGCTGCTGCTGCCGGCGCAACGTCGACTCTGCGGCAGCGAGCCTCGCGCGCGCCTGATCGAGCCTCGCGCGCGCGGTCGAGACGTCGCTCGATGCGACGGCGCCGAGGCGTTGTCCGCGACGAACGCGATCGCCCAGCGCGGCGGACACTTGCGTGATGCGGCCCGGCACCAACGGCGCCACGTGGGCCGTGCTGCTCGGCTCGAACTGGACTTCCGCCGGGATGGCGACGCCACCCGCAAGCGCGCGTCGCTCGACGGCAGCGACTCGAATGCCGGCGCGCTCGAGGGCTTCCAAAGACAGATGCACCTCATTCAGATGCCCGCCTTCTTCGGCGTGCTCTTCGCCTTCGTGACTGTCCGCTTCGCTCGCGCCGCAACCTGAGATGAGCGCCGCGGATAAAAGCAAACTCATGATCACGCGGTTCATGGAGAGCTCTCCTCGTGATGATCATCGCGCCAGAGGTCCACACCGACGACTCGCTCGAGCCCCGAGAGCGCGACGAAATAATCCTGCTGCGCGAGGAGCGCGTCACTCTGGATGCGCAGGAAACGCTCGCGTCCCGTAGAGAGCGCGAGGATATCGATCTCGCCAAGCTCGAAGGAGCGGCGCAAGAGCGTGAGGTTCTCCTCGAACCGAGGGAGGATCTCGGTTCCATACGCCCTCGTGCGGGCTGCTGCCGCCACGACTTCGCTGCGCGCTTCTGCGATCTGTCCATCGAGCAAGCGCTGCACCGCATCGAGTTCGGCCTCGGCGACGCTCACATCGGCGCGGGCTCGTGCTCGCTCACCCTGATTCAGCTGAAAGCTGGGAATCGGAATCGAGACAACGCCCATCACGATGTCGTAGGCGCCCTCGCTCGTCGGGTTTCCTTCGCGTCGATACTGCACGCCGACCGAAGGCCGAGGCGACGCTTCGCGGTCCGCAAGCACGGCTCTCGCCTCGGCTTCACGGATGCGCGCTTCGCCCGCTCGCAAGCTCGGAAGCCGCTGTCGAGCCACCGCGCTCAAACGATCGAACGGTGGAGGATCGCGAGGATGATCCACCGCGCCGATCGGCATGGGAGGATTTGCGGCGGGCCAGCCAGACAGCTGCGCCAGGCGAATGCGCGACGCAAGAAGCGCTTGTTGCGCCCCCACGAGCACCTGCTCTGCTTGAGCCACTTCGGCCTGCGCGAGACGCAGCGTCAGCGGTGCCGTTTCGCCGGCGGAGATCTGACGCTCGACGACGCGAAGCACTTCCTGCTGAAAGTCGACGACGCGCTCCGCGAGCCGCATCCGCTCCTGTTCGACGAGCGCGCGATGAAAAGCAGCGTGCACGTCACAATGCACCATCCATCGCATCCGCTCGATCTCGGCGTCGGTGAGGTCGCGCAAGCGGTCTGCGGCGTCCATTCGAAGACCCCGCTCACCCGCAATTTGCAGCTGCTGCATCAGCGTGACGTCTACATCGACCCCTGTGCCCGAGACGCCGAAGCGTGGTCCCGCTGCGACAGAGACCTCGGGATTGGTCGGCAAGAGAATCGACGCTGCAACACGCGCCGCCTCGGCGCGCGAGCGCGTGCTTCGGGCCACCGTGAGGACGGGCGAATGCTGATCGGCGTACGCGAGAATCCCGCCGAGCGACACGTCGCTACTGACAGCAGGATCGGACGCTCGAAAGGCGTGCTCCGCGTGATCGAGCTCGGCGTCGGCTTCCGCGGGGTCACGAAGGTGCGGCGGCGGAGCTTCTCGAGGCCTCGCTCCGCCGCGAACATCGGACGACGCATGGGCGCAGGCTCCGATCAGCATCGCGAGCCCCATACTACTACAGACGATAGTAGTTGAAGACAGACATGTGCGGATCCATCGGGCCATCGAAAATCCTCAGCGCCAGAAATAGGTGAGCGCATGCTCGGTGCCCGTATGAAGGGCGTCGAGCGCGAAGGTGCCGGTCTGGTGCGGCAAAATCAGCGCGATGAACAAGAGAACGAGGGCCACGGCGATCGCGGAGCGCCCCTCGTTGCAACATCGATGGGGTGCACGCTCGGCGAACGCGAGGAGCATGCCGATGCGAAGCTTGAGGACCGCTGTGTCGCCGACACCGAGAGCGACTGCCTCCCGCGTCGTCGTGCGGGCCGCGCGCACGATCGCGTCGGCCAGCGGCAAAGGGGCCGCGCCGTGAAGCACCGCTTCTCGGTCACAATGCGCTTCACGAGCGGCCTTCCAACGCGCGACATGCGGCGCGAGCAGAAAGCGCCCCAACGGATTGACGCCGAGCGCGAGCTCGAGGAGCAAGTAGCGTAGCGGATCGAACGAACGGACGTGTTCGTTCTCGTGACCGAGCGCGCTGGCGAGCATGGAATCTGTGAGCTCCGCAGCGAATGCAGTCGAGGCGAACACGCGAGGGTGAATCAGCCCGCGCGTGCCGAGCGCGAAACCCGCGTCCTCGGTGATGACGATGCGGCCGCGAAGACCAGAGAGCGCCCCATGCTTCTCGATGATGTGGTCGATGCGCGTGGCGAGCCGGCACGCCGCCTCGGACGTGGACGCGCGGATGTGACCTCCGCCACGGACAGCGCGCCACCACGCCACGGTCACGCCCATCGCGAGCATCATCGCGAAGAACCCCGGTTCGAAACAGAGCGCGGCTTTGTCGTGGTCGAGCAAACAAGCGAGCGCCGATTGGCCCGTCTCGACCTGGTGAAGCCCCGCGGAGAAGAACCAGGCGAGCGGCAGAACGCTCGACGCGGTAAGCAGAACGTACCGCAGGTTCAAGCCATGCAGCGGGCCTCCCACCTCGTCACGCTCGAGCAAGACGAGCCCGGCTTTCGCGAAGAGCGAGAGGAGCGGGAGCACGATCAGCACGACGAACGCGGCGCCGAGCAGCGGGAAAGCAGCTTCAGTCACCTTCGAGCTCCTCTCGCCTTTGCCGTATCAATGCTTCGAGCTCATCGAGCTCCACCGCGGACGCTTCTCCCACCTTTTCGGCGAGCATGGCCATCGCTTGATGGCCTCCGACAGCTCCTTCGAGCACCTCACGAGCCGTGGATTCGAGAAATTGCTCGCGCGTCGTCTTGGGAGAATAAAGGTAGCGCTTGCCGTCCCGCGCTCGCGCGAGGAGCCCCTTGTCGTGAAGACGCGCCACCGTGGTCATCACCGTCGTATACGCGATGTCTCTCCGCTTCTCGAGGATGGCGTGCACGTCGCTCACAGCGAACGACGCGAGCTTTTTGCTCCACACCACGTCCATGATCGCAGCCTCGAGATCATGAAGACGAAGCTCGAGACCCTTCTTCCCAGTCCGAAGACGAAATGCCATCACAGGCTCCTTCGGTGATGACCCATCTACTATTCGCTATAGTAGTCGTCTCGGAGGCGCCGTTCAACTGGGTCGATGGTTTGACCTCCAACGATTGAGGTTCAGTCTACGTCGTCGCATTCATTCGGGCATCGAAGGCAACGCACCTGCATAAATGAATAGGTACACGAGCCCTCAGAGCAGCTTCCAAGATCGAGGTACGTGCGCAGCGTCGTGTCGTTGATGCAAGTCGGCGGCGGCGGTGAATCGCAGGCTTCCGCACAACCCACATTGCATTCACTTGGAAGCGCGGTCGCGCATCCGACGCCCCTGCGAAACGTGCGACCAGGACCACAATCACAGCCGCCACTTGCGCATGCGAGCGGACTGGGGCTTCCGCAAATGTAATGCCCACAAGTATTGGGTATCCAGGTTCCGAGCGTGGCGGAACAAGCCGAAGGTTCATCGACGCCGGAGTCGCCTCCTTCGGAGCCTGTGGCATCCGCGACATCGAGCCCCGAGTCCATCGAAAGCCCCGAGTCCATCGAAAGCCCCGAGTCCATCGAACTTGCGTCTGCACCGAGTCCCGCATCGTCAGACGACGCATTCCCATCGGGCCGATCAAAAATGGTCGTGCCTCCAACACACCCAAACGAGCCAAGTGCAGCCAGAAGGACAACTCGATTCAAAAGATTCCGTTTCATGCTTTGTTCTGGACCTCGAGGGCACAACAACGGCTCACGATTTTTTGATGGCACCGTCACGGCAATCGCACGCCCGACCGAGACGGGAAAGAGGGATGTTCCCACTTGTACACTCTCCCTCTGACAGCGCCTTCAACATCGAGAGATGACTCACTCGACTCGAGGTCGCGCGGAGCGACGACGCGCAAGTCACCGCTCACATGATTTTCTGTGAGCCGTTTTTTGCGGCTCATGGTCCAGAGTCCTATCCGTGCGCGCAAACCCAGTCAAAGCTCCATCGGTCGTGCCGCTGCGTTCGAGCGATGAGATCACGGACGAAGACCTGGTGGAGCGCGCCCGGAATGGCGATCGCTGGACCGAAGACGTGCTCGTGCGACGTCATTTCGCAGCCGTCGCCGGCGCGGTGGCGCGCCTCTTAGGAGATATCGACGAAGCCGAAGACGTCGTGCAAGACACGTTTGCCGCAGCACTCGCCGAACTCGCCGTTCTTCGCGATCCATCGTCATTGCGTGCATGGCTCATTCAAATCGCAGTGCGCAAAGTTCATCGCAGATTTCGACGTCGCAAACTTCTGCGCGCGTTCGGGCTCGGCTCGGGCGAACCCGAAGCGGGCTTTTCCGATTTCGCTTCGAGCGATGCGTCTCCCGAGCAGCGCGCCGAGCTCGTGCTGCTCGATCGCGCCCTCAGCCGCCTTTCGAGCGCCGACCGAATCGCGTGGTCTCTTCGCTATGTCGAAGGCATGCGGCTCGAAGACGTGGCCCTCAGCTGCGGATGTTCGCTCGCCACTGCCAAACGCAGGATCGCCGCAGCGGACCAAGTCATTCGCAAACACGTCGCGCTCGATGAGAAAGGAGGCGCGTGATGTCGGAACGTTTGCCGATTCCGGTTCGCAAGGTCCTCCGTGAGCCCTTCGACGAAGCGAGGATCGATGCGGCCATTCACCGCGTCCGGCTCGCACCGCGCTCGCGTCCGCGTGGGGCGCCGCTCATGATCGGTGCGGGAAGTCTCGCGCTGGCGGCCGCCGCCGCACTCGCATTCATGTTCCGTGGATCACTGAGTGAAGGGCCCATCCGTCTCGAGAGCGGCGCGGTTCTCACCGCGCTTTCGGGACAGAGCGCCTCTTCCGAATATTTGCTCGACGACGGTTCACGGATCCGCCTCGACTCGAATGCATCGATCGAAGCCCTCGCGAACGATGCCCACGAAGTCGTGCTCGTCGCGCGCGGTACGTCGACCTTCGATATCCGCCCCCATGGCCCGCGGCGTTGGACCATCGAATGCGGTCTCGCGACCGTCGTCGTCATCGGCACGCAGTTCACGATCGAGCGCTCGCCACGTCGCTTGCGTGTCTCGGTCGATCGAGGCGCCGTGCTCGTGCGCGGAGAGCGAGTGCCCGAACACGCACGACGACTCGAGGCGGGCGACGACATCGTCATCACTGACGAGGTTGTTTCAACCGTCGCCGTTCATCCTCCTTCTCTGCCCGAAAACGCAGCCACGGAACAGCCCATCGAACCTGCGAACGAACCCACGACAGAGCCCTCTCCGCCCACACGAAGATGGCGCGAGCTCGCAGCCGAAGGGGCATGGGAGAGGGCCTATGCCGAGCTCGGTGCGCGAGGAATCGTGGGGGGGGGGCCGCGCGCCACCGACGGAGGTTTGAGAGGGCATGCGGGCGAAGCGCGGGAAACGGGGG
>CAYZTA010000064.1:0-31509 GCA_964481145.1 uncultured Sandaracinus sp. | reverse complement strand
CGGCCCGATGAGACGCACGGGGCCGAGCATGCCACCGGGTCTACGCTTGCGCGACGGTTTCGTTCTTCGGCGCCGATACGACGGGCCTCGCCAAGGTTTCACCGAGGTCCACGTCGTGGTCGATCATCGCTGTTCGAGCGATCTTGCAATACCAAATGGCGAACTGCGGCCACTCCGCAAGCGACGCGTACCAGACAGCATGCATGGCATCGATGGTCACCTTGGCCTCCTCGATGCCGACCCGATCGAACTCGGAGAGGATGTGGTGGATGGAAACGACCATCCCAGGACCAGACCCGCCAAGCTCTTCGACGATGTCTTCGCCGAGGCCGATAAGCCCATACAGTACAGCCCGATGGGCAGGGTCGTGATCGAGCGCAAAAATCATCTTCAGACACTTCAACGCTTCACGCGATGTCTCCCGCTCACCACGGGCTTTCGCGTCGGCTTCGAGGCGTTCGGCAATGAGCGTTTCCCAGGCTTTCATGTCTTCGGTCGACGGCAGGTTGGTCATGATGGGTCTCCTTGGGTTCGGGCAATACGGGGCCGGTCGGCTCGATGGAGCCGAGTCGGGTTACTTGCTGGTCATTTGATGGAAGACGCGATTCGCTCGCGATTCGTTGGCGTTTGCCGGTTGGCGTATTTGCTTACGGCGTCTCGAACAGGGGCAGGGATGTCTGCTTCGATGAGAACACTGCCCGGATGGTCCGCACGTCACGAGATTCAAGAGCGCACGAAGCGACCGCGAGCGCGTCCGCGATGGCTTCCTGCACGGGGTCAGCGAGGCGCGAGCCGAGTGCGATTTCAGGCACGCCCCAGCGTGCTCTCATCGCTTCCCTGACTTGCTCCTTCGAGGCCTTCTTCGATCCGCTCGCTGCGATCTTCGCCTCGAAGGCCTGCACCATCATCGGCATCACGCCATGCGCGCGAAGAGCCGTCCTCACGGTCGCGTACGCGAGAGCCAGCGCCTTGGCAGCGTTGGCATGCTGCGAGCCAGCTGGCGCCTCACATGCGGCGATGCGCGGCTCGTATTGGGTGATGAGGGCGAGGACGCGATTGGCGATCGAGTCGATGCGTTCGCCATCTTCGTCGGCCTTGTAGAGATGTCGCGAGGACTTGTCTGGCTTCGTTCGCACGCACTCGACGTGGAGCACGCGGTCGACCTCGGCGAGCTCGAGCACGGCAATGCCGGTCGCGGTCAGGCTCGGGTCGAAGGCGATGAGGCGGATCATGATGCGCCCTTCCCGGCCGCGATGTCGGCTATGACGCCGCTCGCGAGCACCAACGCAGCGAGCTCGATCGCGCGCCTCACGGCATGCGGGCCGCCAGCGCGAACTTCGAGCGCGAGACGAACTCGTTCGTCGGCATTCGCAAGCACAGCATCCGCAAGCGCTGCGATGCTCGCCGCCGACGGCGTCAGCACCACCGATCGCGCGCACTCGTAAGCGGTTTCGGGTTGCCCAGGGTTGCCCAGGCACGGTTCCGATTCGTCGCCCGTAAGTACTTGATTTTGCTGGGACGCTCCCGGCGGGATTCGAACCTGCGACCTCTCGCTTAGGAAGCGATTGCTCTATCCAGCTGAGCTACGGGAGCGAGCGCCTCCAATAGCATGGTTCCACACCCGTGCACACTGGTCATGCTATCTATTGTCGATGCGGCAAGGTACACGGGGGTGGGAGCTCGCATGCCTTGCGATCATGGGTTGCACTGGAACCCTATCAGGAACTCTGCACGATGCGGGCCCTCCACCTCACGACGTGAAGCCGAGCGATGCGGTCGATGCTCACTTCATCGATGTGGCCCTGGTCGATGCGGCTTTGGCTGATGCAGATCCGGCTGACGCAGCTTCCACTCCTTCGCTCTCGATCGAATCACCGACACCTCACGCGCATCTCCCCAGGCGCTCGGTGATCGCAGGAGAATGGGTCGCCCGCATCGAAATCGTAATTCGTTCCATCGGGATCGATCATATCGAACTCATGATCGATGGCGATCCAATCGGAACCGTGCGTCCTCCCGATACCACCCATTTTCAGACGTTCCGAATGGATGGCGAGCACGTCATCACTGCACAGGGTCGAGACGCAGCAGGAGCCGTGCTCGCCAGCGATGAAGTGACGATCACGATCGGTCCTCCCAACGACCAGAGCTGTCATGGAATGCTCGATGCGCTCGGACTCGAATGGGAACCCATCGCTTCTCTCCGCGGAGTCGAAGATCCCGTGCGAGTCATGCCGCTCATCGCTGGGGTTCGATATCGCTACGCGGGCGATACGGAGCCAAGGCCCATGAGCATGGACTGTGAACTTGCAACTCGTCTCGTGCGCCTCTCCGAGCTCGTGAGCGCTCACGGAATAGGGGAGATCGTTCATCTCGGAATTTACAACTATCGCTGTGTCGGAGGGGGAAATCCCGATAGCGGCACATGCACACCGAGCCAACATGCGTATGCACGAGCGATCGATCTTCACGCCTTCAGATTGGAAGGCAGCCCCGAGCCGTGGAGCACCGAAGACGATTTCGTGATCACCCGACGCGCCGACACATGCCCCATGACGTCGTCATCCGACGCGGATCGAGGGCTCAAAGAAATCGCCTGTGCTCTCTTTCACGAAGGGATTTTTCAGATTGTTTTGACCCCCAATTACAACGCGGCACATCGCAATCACTTTCACGTCGATTTGACTGAAGGGGCGAGGTATCTCGGGGCAGGCGTCGAGGGCATCGATCCTGTGATCGATCAGCTTGGCGATTGATCGCTCTTGGCATCGGGAACGCCTGCGATGACCGAAGCGAGGTCGAGATGCTCGGTCAAA
Source organism: uncultured Sandaracinus sp. (assembly GCA_964481145.1). Classification (GTDB taxonomy): domain Bacteria; phylum Myxococcota_A; class Polyangia; order Polyangiales; family Sandaracinaceae; genus Sandaracinus. The sequence continues at coordinate 28,693 of CAYZTA010000064.1, read as the reverse complement.
GTCGCATCGAGATGCAGCGGCGTGATCGAGACATACCCATCATCGACGGCCTCCGTGTCCGAACCCGCCACCGGCTCATGTCGTGCGTTGGGGCCACCGATCCAAAAGTATTCGTGACCGCGTGGATCGCTCCGCGTCACGACTTCTTCGTCGTAGAGACGTCGGCCCAGCCGAGTGACTCGCACACCCGCATAAGAATTGAATTTCGCAGGGAAATTCACATTCAAAAGAGGCGTCGGAGAACGTGGATCGAGTGTCGCGGCAAGAAACCGGCGTGTCAGCTCCGCAGCAACGCTCGCAGCGTGTTCCATGGAACCACCGGTCCCATTCGAGAATGCAATCGCAGGAACGCCTCGCAGAGCAGCCTCGCGTGCGGCCGCCACTGTCCCCGAGTAAAACGTATCAGTACCGAGATTGTAGCCGTGGTTGATCCCGCTCACGACGAAGTCGGGGCGACGCGGCAAAAAATGTTGTCGATAAAGTGCAACGTAAATGCAGTCCGCGGGCGTGCCATCGATCGCATGCAGACCATCGACTTCTCGATGCCGAAGGGGACGTGCCAGCGTAAGGGAATGACTGTTCGCGCTCTGTTCGAAAAGCGGCGCAACCGTCACGACTTCTGCGAACTCGGAGAGAGCACTCCGAAGGAGCCGAAGCCCTGGTGCGTAAACGCCATCATCGTTGGAAAGGAGAATGAGCGGAAGGCTGGCCATGGGCGCGCGATCATGCACCGAGCACGCACCGACGTCGACCCACATCGAAGAAAGGCCGCTCGAGCAAACGCTCGGCGGCCTTTCTTTTCGATTCAATCGGGGCGGCGGGATTCGAACCCACGACCCCCAGACCCCCAGTCTGGTGCGCTAACCAGGCTGCGCCACGCCCCGAATCGGAGCCGAGGTTAGCCCCAAACTCGGAGAGAGCAAGCCCTCTTCACTCCTTAGTGTTCGTTTTCCGAAAGTGACGGCCTGGTCACGGGATTCTCGAGCTCGAGCTCCGTCGATCCAGGTGAGATCCGAGATCGGATCTCCTCCGAACTCGAGTCGAATGAGGAGACCAACGCTGCGAGCTCGGTTCTGATCGCGACGAGCTCGGTACGGAGCTCGATCTCGCGAGAAGCTCGCGCATTCGCCTCCACTCGCGTCCCCAGATGTCCCATGTCGCGCAGCTTTTTGCGCGCGCCCGCCACAGTAAATCCATCTTCATGGAGCAGCTTCCGAATGATGAGAGCGAGCTCGACGTCGCGACGACGGTATTGCCGATGGGCACCGCGGGTCTTCATCGGCTTGAGGATTCCGAACTCTTCTTCCCAATATCGGAGGACGTGCGCTCGTACGCCGACGATCTCAGCGACCTCGCCGATTCGAAAGAACAGTTTGTCTGGAAGCTGATTTGGACGGGCCACGCGAGACGCTGGTAGTCGGTTCGCGATCGACCGTCAATCAGACTGATTCGGCAGATCGGCCTCTTTCGTGGGGGCCGCCTTGTGAGGATTCAATCGAGCCTCGAGCTTCTGACTTCGTTTGAACGTCAGAACACGACGTGCGCTGATCGGCATCGGTTCGCCCGTTCGAGGATTGCGGCCGACGCGTTCCTTCTTCGCACGCACCACGAAATTGCCGAAGCCCGCCAGTTTGATCATCGCGCCGGTCGCGAGGACCTCTTTCATTTCTTCGAACACGGCATCGACCACTTCCGCCGCTTCTTTTTTGGAAAAGCCACCTACACGTTCGTAAACGGCGTCGATGATCTCGGCTTTGGTCATCCGAAGTCCCTCGATGAATCGACTGTCATGCAACCACGAAATATCAACGAATTCAAGGGATTCAGAGAACGTGACGTTCAGCTCCGCAAAGCGCCGCCAAACCGCTCTCGAATCGTCTCGACGACTTTCGCATGCACTTGTTCCACACGCGCATCCGTGAGGGTCGCGTTGGCATCTCGATAAGCGATTCGAAACGCGAGGCTCTTTTGCCCCGAAGGCACGGGCTTACCTCGATACACATCGAATATGTGGGCGCGCTCGACCCACGGTGAGGCGGCATGAATCGCGGCTTCGACGTCGCTCGACATCGTCTCCTCAGAAACAACCACCGCCAAATCGCGAAACACAGCCGGCAACTTGAAGAGCGGCCGCGCTTTGGGGAGGCCTGTCTTCATTGCGAGCTCGACCACGATATCGAGATCGATCGATGCGAATACAGGGCGGCCAATCATCTCGAATCCTTCGGCGACATCGGGATGGATTTCGCCGAGCGCACCGAGATTTCGTCCACCCACTACGATTCGCGCCCCCCTGCGCGGATGAAGCCACGGAGCGCTCTTCGAGAGTTCTTCATCGCGCACCGTCTCCGCCCGCAAACCCACCGCACGGAGGATCGCCTGTGCGACGCCCTTCCCGTCATAGAAATCAAAGGGCTCGCTATCCCCCAGCCATGATTCTCTCGGTCCCGAAAGGACCCATGCGAGCACGTGTCTCTCATCGACACCTCGCACGTTCGATGAAGTCGGATGATAGGTTCGTCCCACTTCGAAAAGCAGCGCTCGGCTCGCTTGATGACGCTGGGCTCGAGCCACATCTCCGAGCAGCCCCGGCACGAGGGATGTGCGCATCACCGCGCGCTCCTCTGAAAGCGGATTGCTGAGCTCGATGACTTCCATGGGCGCCTTCGCAAGCTCGAGCTCACGACGCGACAAAAACGCAAGGTTTACAGCTTCCCAAAGCCCTGCGGCGGCAGCCGCTTGTCGTAAGGTGCGAATGAGCGTGAATCGCGGATCGTCGGCTTCGGCGCGCGGAGGACGAAGCGCGAGTCGAGATGGAATCCGATCGTAGCCGCGTACCCGCGCGATCTCTTCGATGAGATCTTCGGGGCGCGTGAGGTCGGGGCGAAAGGTAGGCGCCGTCACGCGCCAGCTCTCGGAAGCGCTCTCGATCTCGCATCCGATCCCTTCGAGGATTTTTCGTGAAGTGGCCTCATCGACCCGATCACCGAGCAACCCGTCGATATGTCGAGGACGCAACGCGATCAACGCAGGCTCGATGCTCCGCGCTCGTGCATCGCTTGCATATGGCGTGCTGGCTGCACTTGCAGCGCTACAAAAAAGCTGTGCCGCACGCCGCATGACGCGTTCGAGCCCACGCGGGTCCACGCCTCGCTCGAAGCGATGACTCGCTTCCGTGTGAAGCCCATGACGCCGACTGCTTCGACGAACCGATCGAGGATCGAAGTGCGCCACTTCGAGAAGAATCGAGCGCGTTCCGTGGCGAACAGCGCTCTTTGCGCCCCCCATGACACCGGCGAGCGCGAGCGGCTTGTCGGCATCAGCGATCACGAGATCATCCGACGTGAGTGTTCGCTCGATGGAATCGAGCGTCACGAGAAGCTCACCAGGATGCGCCACACGAACGACGATGCTCGGCTTGCTGGAGACCCTCGCAATGGCATCGAGATCGAATGCGTGGATCGGATGTCCTGTCTCGAGCAACACGTAGTTTGTGGTGTCGACGACCGCATCGATGGAACGTTGACCGAGAAGATGGAGGCGATAACGCATCCAGAAAGGCGCCCGCTCGACCCTTGGAACCTCGAGCACGAGCCCAAGATATCGTGAACAACGCTCGGGAGCCGCGATCGTCACCGCCACCGCAACGGGCTGCCCCGACACGGGCTGCACAAGATCCAATGTGTCGCCCGGATGCGCATATCCGGGATCCAACAACGGAACCGTCGCGCCCTGTGCTCCCTGGGCATCGACCGAGAGGATCCGTTGTGGAGGAGGGAGCGGCAGGGTTTCGAAACTTGCGCCGAAAAGGAGCGCGATCTCTCGTGCAATTCCGATGTGTCCGAGGCAATCGGCGCGATTCGGAGTGAGCGAGATATCGAAAATCGAATCGCGGAGCGAAAGCGCGTCCGCGACCGACATCCCGACTCTGCCGCTCAACAAAGGATCGAGCACGAGAATGCCATCGGCATCGTCTCCGATCCCGAGTTCCGCTTCGCTGCACAGCATTCCATGCGAAGCCACACCCGCGACCTCGCGAGGTGCGAGCTCGAGTCCCTTTGGGTGCACCACGCTTTTCGGAAGTACGGCGCCGATCTCGGCCAACACGACACGCGCGCCGACCCCTGGCACATTGGGCGCCCCGCACACGATCTCGCGTTCCTCACGACCATTCCAGACGCGCACGAGCGTCAACTTTTCACGGGTCGGATGCGGTCGCGCGCCCTTCACTTCGGCGATCACGACGCGATCGAGATCGTGGCCGTGTGAAGTGATCGCTTCGACCTCGACGCCCGCGAGGCTCAGACGCTCTGCAATCTCATTCGGGCTCGCGTCGATGCCCGAGAGCTCCCTCAGCCATGCATGCGAAGCCTTCATGGCGCGCCCCTCACATCTGCCCGAGGAAGCGAATGTCGTTCTCGAACAGCAAACGAATATCGCTCACACCATGTCGAAGCATGGCGATCCGATCGAGCCCCATTCCAAAAGCAAACCCCGTGACCTTGCTGGGATCCCATCCGCAATGCTCGAAAACGACCGGGTGAATCATTCCGCAACCGAGCACCTCGAGCCATCCCGTGCCCTTGCATACGCGGCACGCAGCCGTTCGTTCGCGACGAACATCCTCGTCGACATCGTTGGCATAAGGGCGACAAATCGAGCAGCCGACATCGAGCTCTCCACCCGGTTCGACGAATGGGAAATAACTCGGCCGAAAGCGCACCGGCACGTCGGTGCCGAACATGCGTTGGACAAACGTCGTCAGCACGCCTTTCAGGTGCGCGAACGAAATGCCTTCATCGACCCAGAAGCCTTCGATCTGGTGGAACATCGGCGAGTGCGTCGCATCGTCATCACGCCGGTACACTTTGCCGGCCGACACACATGCGAGCGGTATTTCACCGATTCCCGAGGGACGGGCCCGCTTCGACATTTGATGCACTTGCGCATTCGAAGTGTGCGTACGCAAGAGCACTTGTTCCTCGAAACGAGGCGCATCGACGCCCTTCAAGAAGAAGGAGTCTTGCATGTCGGTCGCAGGATGATCGGGCGGGAAGCCAAGACGCGTAAAGTTGAAATCCGCGATCTCGATTTCCGGCGCGTCGGTGATCTCGAATCCGATCGAAACGAAGACATCGAGCAGAGCATCGACGGTTCGTGTGATCGGATGAAGACCGCCTCGCGCAAGCCCACGCCCAGGGAGCGTGGGGTCGATCGGCGGGGACTCCAAATCCGCGTTGCGGAGAGCCTGCACCAACGCATCGAGTCGAGCTTGAAAACTCGCCTGCACCGCTTGCTTGAGATGATTGGCCCTTTGTCCATACTCCTTCCGGCGATCGCCAGGAAGCTCAGGCATGAGTTTGAGGAGCTGGGTCACCTCGCCGGTCGGACCGATCAGACGCGCAGCTGCGCTTCGAAGTGCATTCTCATCGTTGCACTCCGCGAACTGCGCGTCGAAGCCGGCGGCGACACGGGCCAGACCTTCTTCGAATCTCTGGACCGCGTCGCTCATGGGCGGTTCAGCGAGCGGCCTCCACCACGGCCTTGAATCCTCCCGGATCTCGCAACGCGAGGTCCGCGAGGATCTTTCGATCAAGGCCGATGTTCGCCTTCCTCAGCTGGGAGATCAGCTTCGAATAGCTGACTCCGAGCTGACGTGCGCCCGCGTTGATACGCACCACCCAAAGGCGGCGGAAATCACGCTTTTTGGCGCGACGAGCGCGGAATGCATCCTGCCAAGCATTGCGAACCTGCTCGACGGCATCTCCGAAGATGCGTCCACGGGCGCCGTAGAACCCCTTGGCATGCTTGAAAATTCGATTACGACGGCGACGGGCCTTGAAGCCTCTTTTAGCGCGCGGCATGACTCTCTCCTCTTTACCTTAATTCTCTCGTATTTCGTCGATTCGAACGAGTGCTGGTTCAGGGCCGCCCGTAGGGCAAAAGGCGCTTGACCATCTTTTCGTGCGTCGGAGAGATCAGAGAGTTCTTGCGAAGCCGGCGGAGGCGATTGGCGCTCTTGCCGCGCATCATGTGGCTCAGCCCAGCGGTCCCACGACGAACGTGGCCACTACCCGTCAGCCACATGCGCTTTTTCGTGCCGCTGTGGGTCTTCATCTTCGGCATTTGAATCGTTCCTTCATCACTTTGCTCGAGTTCAGCAGGCCCACCCGGGCCTGCCATAAATCGAGCTGCGCACACCCAGCGCTCACGCGGGTGGACGCGGAGGAGCGGAGGTGTACGTGCAAGGTCTGTCCTCGTCAAGCGAGGAGGAGGTGGTTCACGAGAACCGCCTCCTCAACATTTCAATCAGCGTGCTGCGACTCGGCCTTCGCCGGATCGTCTCTGTCTTTGTCACCCTTCTCACTTCGCTCTCGCTCCGCCTTCTTGACGGAAGCGTTGGCCTGGGCGACGACACGCGCACGAATCTCGGGCTTTGGAGCCACGAGGATCGTCATCGTCTTGCCTTCCATCCGCGGCGGCTGCTCGACAACCGTCAGATCTTTCGTTTTTTCCAAGATCTCGAGCAGCTGACGCTCAGCGGTTTCAGGATGCGTGATCTCGCGGCCACGGAAACGGCACGTGACTTTGACCTTGTCGCCATCCTCGAGGAAACGTCGAATATGACGGACTTTCACTTCCATATCGTGATCGTCGGTCTTCGGTCGGAGCTTGACTTCTTTGAGCTCGACTTGGATTTGACGCTTTTTCGCGTCATTTTCCCGTTTCTTCTCTTCGTATTTAAACCTCCCAAAATCCATGATTTTGCAGACGGGAGGCACGGCTTTGGGGTTGACCTCGACGAGGTCGAGTTCCTTTTCGCGTGCGAGGCGGAGCGCCTCGTGCGTCGGAAGCACCCCAAGCATCTCGCCTTCGGCTCCGATGACACGGATTTCGGGAACGCGGATGCGATGATTGGTCCGAGGACCGGCGAATGCTGCGCGTTGGCGCGGGTCGAAGCGGGGACGGATAGTCTCTTACCTCCTGCAGGAAGGGCACTCGCCCTTCACGATGAACAAACTGCGATGATGGAGCGGCTGCGTGCTGCCCACAAGCCCCCCCTCGCAAATCGGCGCTTGAAAATCGGCCTCAATGGACCTTTTCGGGGCTGGACGACGCGGCGCGCCGAAGTGAGGGCGGCCCGGATTCGTGCTTGAGCCGAGCAATGATGTGTTCGAGAGTCAAAAATCCGAGGTCTTTGTCTTCGTCTCGAGAACGAATCGAAAGACCACGCCCCTCGATTTCTTTCTCTCCGATGACTCCCAAATAAGGGATGCGCATCAAACGCGCATTGCGGATCTTGGCGCCGAGCTTTTCACCCGAAATGTCCAGCTTCGTGCGGATCCCTTCTCGCACGAAGATCTCCTCCACTTCACGTGCATAGGCTTCGGACTTCTCACTCACCGAGAGCAACGCGATCTGCTCGGGCGCGAGCCATGTGGGGAACGCACCACCGCAATGCTCGATCAGAACGCCCATGAAGCGCTCGACCGATCCGAGAATCGCGCGATGAAGCATGACAGGACGATGCTGGGCGTTGTCCTCGCCCACATAGTGGAGGTCGAAACGCTCGGGCAGATTGAAATCGACCTGCATGGTGCCGAGCTGCCATGAACGACCGATCGCGTCTTTGAGGTGGAACTCGATCTTCGGCCCGTAAAAAGCACCCTCTCCATCCGCGATGGAGAACGGCAGCTTCTTGAATGAAACACCGTCGATCAACGCTTTCTCAGCACGATCCCACACATCGTCCGCGCCGAGTCGTTCGTCGGGACGCGTCGCGATGACCACCCGAACTTCCGTAAACCCGAAGTCTTCGTAGACGCGATACACCAGATCGATGAACGACTCGATCTCGCTTTGAACCTGCTCCATCGAGCAGAAGATGTGCGCGTCGTCTTGGCAGAATGTGCGCACTCGGGTGAGCCCCTGCGTGACACCACTTCGCTCGAAGCGATGCAAACGTCCGAAATCTGCGATGCGCATGGGCAACTCGCGATAACTTCGGCGCTGCATTCCGTAAAGCAAACAGTGCCCGGGGCAATTCATCGGCTTGATGCCGAAACGAATCTTCTCGCGAAGCGCGCTGTCGATGTCGGGAACGCTTCCGAGCTGTTCTTTGGACAGATGCCCGACGACCTCGTCGATGTTCTCTGCGGTCGCAGCGAGATACATGTTCTCGCCATATGCGGGCAAATGGCCCGAGGTGAGGAAGAGCTCGCGATCGAAGATCTGCGGTGTGATCACTTCGTCGTAGCCATATCGCACGTAGAGATCGCGGACGTAATCAACCAACTTCGTATAGACCATCGCGCCGCGCGGCAGGAAAAATGGAGATGCCGGTGCGAGCGGATGAAAGCCGACGAGCTCGAGCTCCTTGCCGAGCTTTCGGTGATCGCGCTTCTTCGCCTCTTCGAGCTGCTTCAGGTAAGCACGCAGCGCCTTCTCATTGGGAAAGGCGGTGCCGTAAATGCGCTGCAGCATCGGGTTTCGCTCATCGCCACGCCAGTATGCGCCGGCCACGGTCGTGAGCTGAAACGCCTTCAAGAACCGTGTGCTGGGGACGTGGGGCCCTTCACAGAGATCGACCCAATCTCCGTGCTTGTAGAGGCTGATCTGTTCGCCCTGCCCTGCGAGCCGTTCGAGATGCTCGAGTTTGTACGTCTCGTTCAAGCGCGTCAAAAGCTCGCGCGCTTCTTCGACGCTCACCTCCTTGCGCTCGAACGGGAGGTCACGCGCGATGATCTCGCCCATCTTTTCTTCGATGCGACGCAGATCTTCTTCGGTGAATGATCCGCCCGGGCGATCGTAGTCGTAATAAAAGCCGTTCTCGGTGGCCGGACCGAACGCGACTTTGGTGCCAGGGAAGAGTTTCTGCACCGCATCGGCCATCACGTGCGAAGACGAATGCCGAATGATGGCGAGCGCATCGGGGTGATCCGCCGCAATCGGTTTGACGTTCGCACCGACCGGTATCGGCGTCAGCAAATCAACGAGCGTCTCGCGCCCGTCGCTCTCGATCCGCGCAGCAACCACGTCGGGTCGCATCGCGCCTTTGGCCTCGAGAATCTCGCGAGCAGTCGTCTCGTTCATGATCGCCTCGGGAAATGCTGCTCCTGGTCGAAGGACTGGATGACGGCCGAAGGATGTGATAGCGGCCGAAAATGTGCAGCCGATGAGAAACTAGGCACGGGCGGGTTCGAACCGCCGACCCCTACCGTGTCAAGGTAGTGCTCTACCACTGAGCTACGCGCCTAAAAGGAGGCGTTTGGTAGCTCCGCACATCTCTTCTGTCAAGGCTCAACGCAACCAAAGAGGCGAGAACCCCGACCACGCGATCGCGCAGAGAAGCGCGCCCGTCATCGCGACGAGTGGGTAGGCCCAATACGCGCGCTCTGGGCCCTTGGGGCCAACGCGCGGAGAGGCCAGGAGCCCAGCGACGAACCCCGTCATCAAGCCTCCGATATGAGCCGCTTGATCGATGCCAGGAATCGCAAATCCAAGCACGAGATTGAAGGCGACGAAGGTCATGAGGTTTCGACGCAAATGCGTAGAGATCTGCGGGTGGATGCGCGAACGATTGCGCAAAAGGAACGCGAGGAACGCCCCTGCGACGCCAAACACCGCCCCCGAAGCGCCGACGCTGGTCACGAACGGATTGAGCATCACGCTCGCAAAACTGCCTCCGATCCCCGCGACCATATACACGAGGAAAAAACCGAGCGAACCGTAGATGTGCTCGGTCACACGCCCCAGATCCCAAAGCACATACATGTTGAAGCCCAGGTGAATGAGCCCGCCATGAACGAAACACGCGGTGATGAGACGCCACCATTCTCCACGAAGCGTCAGCGGTCCGTGGTTCGCCCCCCAAGGGACCAAGTCCGCTGCGCTCGGTGAGAACAAACTCGTACCGCTCGTGACCATCAAGCCGAGGACCGCGACGTTGAGGATCATCAAAAGCACAGTGATCCCCGCGATCTCACCCGTCTTTCGAGGAGGCGGGTGTTCGGTGGGGCTCGGGTCTCGCTCCCGAGTCGGGCTGGGTTGAGTCGGCTGCGAATATCCGCGAGGAGAAAGGACCATGGAGGCTCGAATGTAGAGCCGGAAGACGGAAGATGCGAGCCAGGTGTGACGTTCTCACACCTCGCGCTCCAGCTCGAACTGTTTTACAAATCGTAGTTCATGAAACCGTGGCACCCGAACTCTTGGCGTGAACACCCCATCGCGCAGGCGATCGCATACCCCGACGAACAGGCGCTCCAAGCCGTCGTGGGTCGTCTCCAGAAGATGCCTCCTCTCGTGACGTCGTGGGAAATCGAGAGGCTCAAGAAGCACCTCGCCGAAGCCCAGGAGGGCAAGCGCTTCGTCCTGCAAGGCGGCGATTGCGCTGAAACGCTGGCCGACTGTCAGCCGCACGTGATCTCCTCGAAGTTGAAGATTTTGCTCCAAATGTCGCTCGTGTTGGTGCACGGCGCGATGAAGCCCGTGGTGCGCATCGGGCGCGTGGCGGGCCAATACGCAAAACCGCGCAGCCAGCCACTCGAAATGCGAACCATCGAGGGCGAAGGGAATGTCGCGCTACCGAACTATTTCGGCGATTTGGTGAACCGCTCCGAGTTCACGGAGAGTGCGCGCACCCCCGATCCGCAGCTGCTGCTCGCCGGATATCAACACGCGGCGATGACTCTCAACTTCGTTCGGTCGCTCACTGAGGGCGGGTTTGCCGATTTGCATCACCCGGAACAGTGGGATCTGACGTTTCTCGAACAGGCAAGCCTGCCTGCGCAACTTCGCGAAGAGTATCAGCACACCAGCCGACGGCTCTCGGAAGCGCTCCGTTTCATGGCGGCGCTCGGCGAAAAAACAATCGATGATCTGACACGGGTCGAGTTCTACACGAGTCACGAGGGGCTTCACCTCGAATACGAATCGGCGCAAACCAGCTCCGTACCGAGGCGCAACGGTTGGTATTGCTTGACGACACACCTTCCGTGGATCGGCGAACGCACGCGTCAGCTCGACGGCGCCCACGTCGAATTCTTTCGCGGAATCGCGAACCCCGTGGGGGTGAAAATAGGCCCCAACGCAAAGAGAGACGAGCTGCTTTCGCTGATCGAAACGCTCAATCCCAAAGACGAGCCCGGCAAGCTGGTGCTCATCACGCGGATGGGCGTGAATCGCGTCAGTGATGCGTTGCCGCCCCTGCTCACCGCCGTGCGGGAATCGGGCCGTCGTGTCCTCTTTATTTGCGATCCGATGCACGGCAACACGCACGGAACGTCGAGCGGAAGAAAAACGCGCGATTTCAATGATATTTTGCGAGAGATCGAGCTCACGATGAGTGCCCATGCGAGCGTCGGAACGACGTTTGGCGGCGTGCATTTCGAGATGACGGGCGAAGACGTCACCGAGTGCACTGGAGGCGCAGAAGGGCTCACAGAGGGCGACCTGGCACTCAATTATGCGAGCGCGTGCGATCCGCGATTGAATTATCGGCAGTCGTTGGAGATGGCCTTTTCGATCGCAAAGCGGCTGCGCGGTTGAACCGCGAATTGGGAAGTCCATCGAAGGTTTGATTAGAGTGCGACGCCATGGGTGCTCGACGAATCTTGGTGGTCGCGTTTGTCTGTGGGCTCGTAGGTGCGTGCGGTGGGGGGCTCGAAGAAGCGCGGGCCGAGCCATCCTCGCGTGAGCATGACGAGCTCCGTGCGCGCGAATGGCATGATCGTGTGGTGCGTCTCGAAGGCGAAGCGCTCACCGCTGCGGGACGTGACGACGCGTGTTCCGAGCGCTGCTCGATGGCGGCTCGCGCGTGTGATCTCGCAACACAGATTTGCGATCTTTCCCGCGCCGACGAGAACGACGAAGGGACGCGTGTGCTCTGTGAAGACGCCGAGCCGCGATGTGAACGAGCGAGGGCATCGACCGCCGATTGCTCGTGTGGTTGACCACCGAGTCGGTGTCGCAGAGCGTGAGGAGGCGGCCGCTTGATGCGGTCGAGGATGCTCATGACGTCATCCTCCCCTGCGCCCGCAGTACCTTGCCCGCCTCGGTCAGGCGGTAGCGCTGAAGACGGCTCTTGGGCGTGTCGGGCCGTGTCATCTCGACCAGCTCAAGCGCCAGGGCGGGCTTCAGAGCGAGGAGCAATGCAGGCCCGAGGATGCAGCGTACCTCAGAAGAGGATGGGATCGGTGCGCACTTCGCCTGGGTCCTCGAGGAGCCACTCGAATGAATCGATGAGCGAAAGAGAATCGAGCTGGGGGTCGCCGGCGTCCCAGATGGCGAAGCGTAGAGTGATGATTTCGCTGCCGGAGACGGGGACCTCGGTGCGCAGCCATCCGGTCGATGCGCCAATGGGTGCATCCTCATCCATGGGAAACGGGAACGGGAGTGGGAATGGAAATGGGCTCGATGCACCGCATTCGGCTGTGTTGTCGTAGCTCGTCTGAGCGAGAGGGCCCACACCGAGCGGGCATGTGAATGTTCGGCCGCCGAAATCTCCGGGCGCGCATGCGCGGAGCAAGCTGTTGTTGACGCTGACCTTATTGCCATCGAGATCGAACACGATGTTTCCATCGGGCGAGCCTGACGGTCGCGGATCCATCACGACGACGAAGAAGTCGTTGAACGTACTGCATATATAATCTGGGTATTCATAGGTGAAGAAATTGGACTCGAAACGGAAGCCGCGCGCATTGCTCGGAACGCGGATCTGCACTTCGAGCGCGATCGGATCGAACACTTCTCCGCTCCTCACGCCCGGACACGCAGGCGAGTCGGGATTGAGACCGGCGGGCGCTCCTCCGCTGGGCGAGCGTCCATAGAGATCGCAATCCGTGGTGTACCCTGGCTGGTCTGGTGCGCGTGCAGCGCCTGAAGAGATTGCGAGCAAGGAGCTGCCTGCACGTGCGGCGACGGCTCCGAAGGCTGGCATGATGCCGTGTTGCATTGCGCTGATGGGCGTTCCGGTGCCGTCGGCGCGCGTCCATCGTGCAGAGAGCACGCCCCATCCACGCTCGGCTTCCGTGATGAACTGACAGAGGCCGATGGCTCGTGCGGCGTCGTTCGGGTCGCTCGAGTCGAGGGCGAGGCCCGTGTCGCATACTTCGATCGCCGATGCCGGGATCCCATCGCAGTCTTCGTCGATCGCGTTGCTCGGATCGTCGAAGGCTGCCGGGTTGACCTGTGGACTGCAGTCGTTGCAGTCGCCATCGCTGGGAGTGAACCCATCTCGATCGAGGTCGTCGTTCAGTCCGCCGTGGCAGCTCGTGGTCGCATCGCCACGCGGACGAAACCCGCTGTCTGAATTTGGATCGGATGGCTGCGTCCCCGAGTCGAGGTCGTCCGAGTCGACACGCCTGCGCGTTGTCCCTGGATCCACGCACGCGATCGCGAGCAGACTCACGAAGAAGAGAAGCACGCCACTTCGTCGCATTAGGTAAGACATCGGTCTCCTCGAGGCAGAGGCTGGACTGCTCATAGCGCATCTTGACCGCGCGCGCATATGCCACACTGGCGAAGCGCTCACCGCCGCGGGGCGATGCGAGCGCGGGTGCTCGTGGGGTTGCCCCTCACGCCCTTGACTCGTTCAACACGCGTTGTATCTCGCGGAGACGTTCGTCTCGTGACGATGCGTCATCGGTCCGAATCGTGATGTGTCCCATTTTTCGATGGGGGCGCGGCTCTTTGCCGTAGACGTGCACATGCGCGCCTTCGACGGCGAGCATCTTGGACACGTCCGGAATCGAACCGATCAGATTCAGCATCGCCGCGTGTCCGCGCATCGCAGTGCTTCCGAGCGGCATGCCCGTGATGGCGCGCAGATGGTTCTCGAACTGACTCGTTTCGGCGGCCTCGATCGTGTGGTGGCCCGTATTGTGGACTCGGGGCGCCATCTCGTTCGCGAGCAGGCGCCCCTCGCAGTCGAAGAGTTCGAGCGCGAGCACGCCGACATAGTCGAGTGACTCCAGAATCGAACGGACGTACGCGTGCGCTTTCGCTTCGATGCTCGATGCCTCGGTTCGATCGGCGAGGGGCGCGAGGCTCTGCTCGAGCATGCCGTCTCGATGCGTATTTTGAGCGAGTGCGTACGAAGCGAGCGCGCCGCTCATGCTGCGAACGCCGATCGCTGATACTTCGCGCGTGAAGGACACGAAGCCTTCGAGGATCGAAGGACGATGGCCGAGCGCGGCAAGCGCCTTCGCGACGTCGGCGTCGCTTCGAAGCACATATTGACCCTTGCCGTCATAGCCGAGCGTGCGCGTCTTGAGCACGGCTGGGAGCCCTATCGTCGTCACGGCCGCGCGCAGCTCTTCCTCCGTATTCACCTCGGCAAAAGGCGCCGTCTCGATGCCAAGTCGATGGAAGAGCCGCTTTTCCTCCACGCGATCGGCCGCGATCCGAAGCGCATCGATCGAAGGATAGAGCGGCACACGTGCGCCGATATGTCTGACTGCATCGAGAGGCACATTCTCGAACTCGTACGTCGCGACGTCGATGCGCGAACAGAACTCGTCGAGCGCGCGGGTGTCGTCCCATGCGCCACGCACATAGCGCGTCACCTTGCATGCCGGTTCATCGTCCGATGCGGCGTATGCGACGCACTCGATGCCGATGGGATATCCCGACAGGGCGAGCATGCGCCCGAGTTGGCCTGCTCCGAGAATCCCGACCTTCACCGTTCCTGCCTCGGATCAGGCTTGGCGAGCACATCGTCCGTTTGTTCTTTTCGAAAACGCGTCAGGGCGGAGGCCACCTTCGGATGGGTCGCCGAAAGGATGTGCCCTGCGAAGAGAGCTGCATTGATGGCCCCGGCCTTTCCAATCGCGAACGTTCCGACGGGAACCCCTGCGGGCATCTGCACGATCGACAAGAGCGAATCCATGCCCGAGAGCGCCTTGGATTGCACGGGCACTCCGAGCACCGGAACGATCGTCTTGGCCGCCAGCATGCCCGGCAAATGTGCCGCGCCGCCCGCTCCTGCGATGATGGCGCGGAGCCCGCGAGACAGCGCCAACTCTGCATATTCGAACAAAAGGTCCGGCGTACGATGGGCCGAAACTACCCTAATTTCGTGAGGGATTTCGAGCTTTTCGAGCATTTGAGCGGCATGGCGCATCGTCTCCCAATCGGAGCGAGACCCCATGACGACGCCAATGAGCGGTTGTTCCGACATGTTCGCCACGTTCGAGGAGGGGCCATGGTAGCCGGCTCGGACGCGCAGGGTACTGAAATCGACGCTTCTTTCTGACCCGTGGGTGTAGAAGGCACATCTAGCGGATCGTGGGCCAGGCGCCGCGGATGCGCCCACGATGAAACGCGATCTTGCCGTCGCGGACTGCCGCGTCGATGGCTTCGGGCGCCAGCGTGAGCAGCGAGCCTCGTCCATCGAGCACACAGGTCCCCGCCTCTTCGGCGGGCAAGTGAGCGACGAGCGCCGACGCCTCATCGAGTGCGGCGTGCCAGAGGCGAGATGTCACGGCGGCCGACGGTGCCACGCCATCGAAGTCCAGGCCGTCGAGATCAACCTGTGTGTAGCGCGCGCTTCGGCTTGCTTCGTTCAAGATGGCGAGAGGACTAAATCCCGGATCTTTACCGGCCGCTGCCCACGCCAGATAGCCGAGCGGCTGTAGCGTCTGGTGACATTGGAGCGTGTCGATCCAGTCGCGTGGCTCACGACGCCCGACCAGCGCCAGGAGCTTGTTGGTGGCGAGATCGAAAGGATGCAGGGCGAGGCCGAACACAGCGTGTTCCACCAGCGGAAAAAACCGATAGGCGCTGTCATGCACCCATTCCACGAGGGATTCTTGTCCTGCTTGGCCCACGCGTGCTTGTACGAATGAAGGACGCTCACGTACGACGATGACGTCGAATCCATGCGCAACAAGAAGCGCGCGGTCGGCATCCCAGCTCGCGGCGAGCGCGGCTTCGGTGTCGTGAAAGAGGTCCACGTCATGCGAGCGGCGATGGCCTCCGACCAGTTCGTTCAAAGCGACGCCACCCGCCACGTAGCTGTCGCCCCGATCCCTGCGCGCCTCTGCGAGCAGCGCGCAGAGCGCGTGCTGAAGGGGCGTTAGAGGCATCGCTTCATGGCGGCAGCGCGCTGAAAGGCTGCCAGGGAGCCAGTACGCTGCACGAGCTCGAGCATGCGGCGGCGATCGTCATCGTTGGCCGGCACCCAATCGCGGGCGATGCTCCACAAGCAAGTCGTTCGCTGCTGCTCCAGGAAGGCGTCGATTTCCTGTCGCACGCCATCGTGGTGATCCATGCGTGAAGTATACGGCGCGATCTGCTGGCCGAGCAAACACGTTCCAGGGCGTCCGGAGCGGATGGAAGTTCGGGTGGCATCGAGCGGGACGAACCCCAAACTGTCGTTTTGGTCACGGCCCAAGCTCCGCGTGGTCACCACGAAAGCTTGTTCATTGCAGCACACGCCGTAGCTCGATCCATTCGCCTGGATCCGCCCGCACAAC
Organism: uncultured Sandaracinus sp.; assembly: GCA_964481145.1. GTDB lineage: Bacteria > Myxococcota_A > Polyangia > Polyangiales > Sandaracinaceae > Sandaracinus. The sequence goes on along the minus strand of CAYZTA010000064.1, from coordinate 12,218 downwards.
CACGCGGGTTCCTGTCGCGCATGTTCGGGCGTCGTTAGTTCGCATTTTCTGACCCACGAGTCTGGCAGAGGACGAATTCGGGTCTCTTTTTGACGCGCGAGTCTGGTCAGGACGAAATTTCTGTCCCTTTTTGACTCCCGAGTCTGGCGAAGGCGAAATTTCTGTCCCCTTTTGACGCGCGAGTCTGGTCAGGACGAAATTTCTGTCCCTTTTTGACTCCCGAGTCTGAGCGGGAACGATTTTTTCGTTCCTTCTTGACGCGTATAGTCTCCGAGCGATGCGACTCTCCGTGGCGAAGGTGTCAGCGATCGTGGTGCTCGCGCTCGTCGGGCTCGCTGGCGCATATGCATGGGCGGACGTGGTGATGCGTCAGCAGATTCGTGATTTGCGTTCTGCGATCACTTCGATCGGATACACCCGTGATGGCCGTACGCCAACCGACGATGAGGTACGCGTCCAAGTCGAGACCGCAGCGGCGGAGCAACACGTCGAGCTCTCTCGACTCGACATCCGCTCGCAGGAGGCGAGCGGCGTCGGCGCGTTTCCCGGGGGTGCCATAGAAATCGCGGCCGCCTTCGGAGGTCGCCATCGCCTCTATCGTGTCATCGCAACGGCCCGCGTTCAGAAATGGATGTTCTCGCGAGAAGAAACACTCGAAGAGCAATTCGCGTTGAGGACTGCGGTCGAGTTCGTTCCCAATTCGATGCGCGATGTGCCGACGCGCGAGCGCGGAAATCAGGCGGGCGCGAGAGGTCTTCGATGATCGTCCGTTCCCATTGACTTAGGGCGTGTCCGCGTGAAGACGCGAAGGTTCCGAGAAATGCCTTGTGGCTCAATGGCTTTCTTGGCGGCTCTGCGCCTTGGCGCGAAATCTTCTCGTTCCTCCCTGGGATGATCCCGTGAGGGCGTGACATCGCCCCTGGGATTGCGCTACCAGAGCAGCAGCGGTGAATGGACGAACGTAACAAGAGCAGACCTGCATGGCTGAGCCGAATGGCTGGACCGGACGAGCTCTTGAGTTTGCTCGTGCTTGGCACAGCCGTCGTGGCGCTCGCGTCACCGCTCGCACAGGTGAACTGGCTGCCTTTCGTCGACTACCCGCAGCACCTTGGGACGATCGCGGCGATTCATGGCCAAGGCAGTCCGCTCTTCGACCGGTATTTCGTCGTCGAATATGCGCGCACTCAATACCTCTTGCTCTACGTGCTCGGCGATGCGTTGGCCGGTCCCTTCGGGGTCGAAGGCGCGGGGCGCATCACGGCCATCTTGTCGATCGCGAGTTTGCCTCTCGCGGTGGCGAGCTACCTGCGCGCGCATGGAAGGCCGGCGATATTGGGCGCGCTCGCCGCGCCCATCGCGATGCACGCCTACGTGTTCTGGGGCTTTCTCAACTATGCCGCCGGCATGGCGCTCGGCATCGCGACGCTCGCGGCGCACATGCATCTGATACGCCGGCCAGATGCCATGCGGACGGGCGGGTTTGCGATCGCGGCGGTGCTGACGTTCTACGCCCATGCGCAACTCTATGCGTGGATGGGCCTCGCGTGCGTGGTGCAGCTCGCGGTGCTCGCTCCTGTGATCGGTCGTGGGCGCGCACTTCGAGCGCTCGGCCTGTCGGCTCTTGGCGCGCTGCCCTCGATCGCTGCGACGCTTTTTTGGCTTCATCAATCAGGCGTGATCGAACGCGGAGAAGCCGGCGGACGGAGCGGTCACGCCGCTGCAGTTGCAGCAGAAGGTGGCGGACCGAGCTTCGCGCCAGTCGCCGACACGGTGAGGAACTGGCTTTCACATTCTTTCGATGTCTATCGAGATGGCAGCGGAGTGCATGTCGCTGTGGCCTTCTTCTTCGTCGCATCGATCGTCCTCATGATGCGCGGTTTCGGCGATGCAGCGCCGAGCAGAGAGGAGGCCAATCTCCGTTCGCTCGCGCCCGAATGGGTGTTCGTCCTGACCGTCGCGCTGTATCTCTTCGGGCCTTTTTCGTATCGGCTGATCGAGCCCATCAGCCATCGTTTCCTGCCGCTCGCCATCGCGCTCGTGCCAGTGCTTGGTCCGCGTGGACCGCTCAGCTTCCGCAGAGCGCTCGCCATCGCGCCCTTGCTCATCGCGCTCGCGATCACGACTGCACAAGTGCATGCGTCGCGCTTCAGTGAAACGGATCGCGAGATGGGTGAGCTCGACATCGCGCTCTCGCGAACCGAACCAGGCGATCGATTGCTCGGCCTCATCTTCGATCCGAATAGCGCGGTCGTGCCGCTGCCGATCTATCTCCACGCCCATCAGTACTATCAAGCGCGCGTGGGGGGGCTTGCGTGCTTCTCGTTCGTCGAGTTTCCGAAGTCCCCCGTGCAGTACGCCGAGGGCGCAGCGCCGCCGCCCTTCCCGCCTCGCTTCGAGTGGACGCCGCAACGCTATGATGACTCGGTGTGGGGCGAGGCTTTCGATTATTGGCTCGTGCGTCACGAACCCGGACGTGATGCTCCGCGGTCGATGTTCCGTCACGCAGCCCACGCGCCGGAATTGATGTACGAAGGCAACCGGTGGTCGCTTTTTCACCGCGCCCGCCCTTCCGATGAGACACGATGAAAAACGCGCATTTTCTCCTTGTTTGTACAGCGCTCACCGGGCTCTTGTCCGCGTGTGAGATTTCCGTATTCGGCTCCGATCCGATCAACGTCTTCGGCGCGAACCCACCCACGTCGGGTGATTCAGCGCGGGCGTGCGAAGAGACCGAAGATGGACGACGTGCGAGAGAAGGCGCGTGTGCAACACGTTGCCACTTCGACGTCATGGGGGGCACGACCGATTGCGAGATGCTCCGTTTGAATGAAGTTCGGCAAGGGGTCGCCACGCTCGACATGAGCTCTGCCGATGGCGTCGTGATCACGTTCGAGGTTTGCGATCCTGAGGGTATTGCGCTCCATATTTCGGATTCATCGACGAGTGATGTCGACGGAGGCGATGCGAACACGAGCTCACACGACGCGAGCGTGATCCTCGAAGAGACGACGCTCACGGTGCACGCGAGTGAAGGCGCCGGAATCGAAGCGTCCCACGTCGAGTCGTATGTTGCGGCCTCGGGATGCACCGAGCGAACCCTCGTGCTCTCCGAGCAGCTCGTCTATTTTGTGGATCAAAGCGCGGGCCTCTGCGGCCCCGGCATGTTGCGCATCGACCCTCCAACCGACACCGAGGGGACCTCCGACTCACTTTGGTACTTGGCGTACGCAGGCACCGTCGACGGTGCACGTTCGGGCTCGGGATTGCGCCAAGCGACGCTTTGTTTTTGGTAGGAGAACGCGGATGGCGTCCGTCGAGTCTTGGTCAACTCAGGCCGCCCGGAACGGCCGACTCGTCCGTGAGGGACGTGCTCTGAACGGTTGATTCCACATCCAGCGATGGAAGCGCCGGACGCTCCCTGGCACCGGGGCCGAAGGCAAGGATAACGCTCGCCTCGGGACACCGTTGCGCCAGGTCGAACACGCTGCGAGCAGCCTCGGGCTCCGCGTTCCGGTCGCCGACGATCACCAAGAGGTCGCTCGTCGACGTCCGGTCGAGGAGCGCCTGCTTCAGGCTGGCCCAGCTCTCGAGCGGATGGTGCTTCGTCTTCACCTGCGGCTTCGCCGCACGGATGGCCAGCTCGATGCGCTGCCATGTCGCCTGATCGGCGAGGACCTCGATCGGTGCGCCGAGCTGTTGGGCGATCCTCTTGACCGTGGCCATGGTCACGACGAGCGAGTCGATGTCGATCTCGTCTGGGGGCACTGCAACGCTGATCTTCCGGGTCGTGCTCACCGGATGACGGCTGCGAACCAGGAGGACCGTGCTCGCGTTTCCGTCGATCAGGGTGTCGACCGTCGAGCCGAAGACGTGCGGGCCCGCTGGAGGCTCGAAGCTCCAATCGAGCACCACGTGCGATGCCTGGACCTCCTTGGTGGCGCGAGTGATCGCGTCGCCCATGGTGTGGTCGATGCTGGTCGCAGTCTCCGCGAGCACGTCGGCCGAGGCGCAGATGCGGACGGCGTCACCGAGCATCTTCTCGGCCCTGTGGACCGCCTCGCTCAACGCGTCGCCGTCTCGGATGCCGTGAACCAGATACAGCGGCTGACGCTGAGCGGCATCACGTAGAAGGAACGCGATGTCGATCAGCGCTTGGGCGCCTGTGAGATCACCCAGGGCGAGCAGGATCCGCTGCTTCTGCCCGACCTGCTCCGTCGCGGCCATGTCGGCCTCTCGCTTGGCCACATCGGGGCCGAAGCGGGTCATCACAGTCGGCGCGATCGTACAGGTCACGAGGATCATGACGATCGAGCCGTTGACCACCGTCTCGTCGAAGAGCCCCACGCCGTACCCGACCTGAACGACGGCGAGGGTCGCAGCGGCTTGCGCGAGCGTAAGAGAGAAGACGACCCGCGCCTCCGCTTTGGTGAAGCGCAGCAGCACACGGGTGGCCTCGGCGGCCATGAACTTGGTGATCAGCACCATGACCGTCATGTAGATGACGATCACCCACGTCCCGAAGCCCGTGAACAGGACGCTGGCGTCGAGGAGCATCCCAACCGAGATCAGGAAGAACGGGATGAACACCGCCTCGCCCATGAAGACGATTCGGTTCATGAGCGTGCCGTTGTGCGGGATGAGCCGGTTCAGCGCGAGACCCGCCAGGAACGCACCGACGATCGGCTCGACGCCCGCGGTGTGCGCGAGCCCAGCGCAGACGAAGACCGAGGCAAGCACGAACCCGAACTGGACGTTCCCGTCCTCGCCGACGCGGCGGAACAGCCAGCGGCCGAGGCGCGGCAGGCCGACGAAGATGACCCCGACGTAGATGGCGAACGATGCTCCCATTCTCCACCAGAAGGCCTCGGTGACCTCGCCCTCGGTGTGGATGCCGACGATGACCGCGAGGAGGAGCAGCGCGGCGGTGTCGGCCATCATGGTGCCGCCGACCGCCGTCGTGACCGCGCGATTCTTTGCGATTCCGAGCCGGCTCGCGATCGGATAGGCAAGCAGCGTGTGCGACGAGAAGATGCTCGCGAGGAGGAGGCCCGGCAGGAAATCGTATCCGAGAACGTAGAGCGCGACCGGTGTCGCCAACACGAGCGGAAGTCCGAACGTCAAGGTGCCGAAGACGACCGAGTGGATGCCGACCTTCTTGAAGACGCCGAGATCGATCTCGAGCGCGGCGATGAACATGATGAACATCAACCCCACGTTGCCGAGGAGGACGAAGGACGCGTCGCGATCGAGGATGTGCAACGCATTTGGACCGAGGATCGCGCCGACGAGGAGCAGCCCGACCAGCGAGGGCATCTTCACCTTCGCCATGGCGAAGGGGATAAGGAGAATGACGCACGCAACGAGCGCGAAGATGACGATGGGATCGGTGAGCGGAAACATCTGCCCCGAGCATTGCACGGTCACCGTGAGGGGGGGAGCGTTTTTCACGAAGTGGACTTCGTGCGTTCGGAATCGGCGCCGCGCGTAGTTCGAATGAATTGGATGCAGCTCGCTCCAATCCAACGATCGGTCCGAAGATCAGCGCGACGATGCCACTGATCGCGAGCCCCACACTACAAACGCGGTCCTCGTGTGTTTGTCGCGCGCTTCACGCGCGTGATGGCTTTCTTCAGCCCCGCGTCCTTGCGGTTCGAGAGATTGGCGATCACGGCCATCACGGGCAGCTTGTTGCCCCGAAGCCCAATCACGTCCCGATAGACCTCGTCGTCCTTGCGTAAACGTCCGATCTGCTCGACGAGTGCCTCAGCAGCGGGCATCTCGGCTTCTGTTCGCACGTTCACCACCACGAGCTGGGCGCGTTCGACTCCAATATAGTGGTCCTCGATCGCCCAGCATTCCGTGGGCGCCGGAGGCGGAGCGAGGCGCACCTCATCCAACTTCGACTGCACGGATCGCCGCAGATCATCCGTGATTTTTGGTTGTCTACTTACCATCTCGACGAACGACTCGCCGAGCCCCACGCCAAGGAAGCGTACGAGCGCTTGGGGATCCTCGATCGCTTGCCTGAGCTGTTCGATGAGTGCCTGACGTGATGCTGTGTGATCGCGAATGACACGACGAAGCAAAGGGCGAGCGGCGGACTGAACTGGCGCGACGAATACCGCGAGATCCACACATTCCTCGACGGGACAATCGCCTTCGATGAACACCGCCGTAGAGAACCCTTGCATGACCTCGGCCGCGAAGAATGCGTCCGCATTCGGGTCCGCAAAGCGATACCGAGCCACGGCGCTCGCGCCAGATGTTCGATAACGGCGGAGCTCTGCGTGAGTCTGCGGTGCCGACTCTCGCTCCTTGCGGAGTTGACGGTCGCGCTCAGCTCGCACGCAGATGGACAACGCGGTTTCGGCATCGAGCAATCGTTCGATGAGCGTCGTCTTCCCAGCACCATTGGGACCAGCAATATGGATGAGCGCACGCTCTCTCATGTTCCACCCCCTCCTGTGACGCATCATCGCCAGACGGCATCGAGCGCCATGGTCGCGGCCCGTCTTTGCCCTCCTCGCGGCCGGAACGAGAGCTCGAGCCGCACCTCTTGGCCCCTGAGGTCCGGTGTGTCGATCACGAGCTCGTGCATCTCCCCATCGCTGCGCGGCGGGATCTCGAGCACAGCGATTTCACGATCGTTCGCGCGCACACGCAGCACTCCATTCCCGTGCAGGCCATCAGGCACAGCCCACTCGATCGCAAGCTTCTCGCCCGCGCGCACGTGTTCCCAAAGGACGCGGCGCTCCTGCCCAGATCGGCCAGTGGGGAGCACCATCATCGAACGACGCTCACCGCCCACACGAATGGGGTCGGAGACGGCAAGACCCACCATTCCATAGAGGCCCGCATCGAAGTGGCTGCACTCCCAGCTCATGTGCTCCCACGCCAAAAAATCGCAGGGCACGTCACCATGAAACACCATCGCATGGCGGATTCCATCGAAGGACGCGATGTGAAACGGAGCTTGGCTCAACGCCACACGACGCGCGCCTCCGATGACAAAGAGCAGGGCGAGGAGCACGCCCATCACGGTGAGGGTGCGGCGAGCTTCGAAGCCTCGCATCACGCGCATGAAAAGATCCGACAACGCGTGAGCGCTCACCGCAGCAAGCGCTGCGAAGGGCAGCGTGCAGAGCGCGGCGAAATCCACTCCGCGAACCCCAATGGCAGAGAATAGCGCGATGAGCCCGAGCGATAGACCCGTTCGGACGTCTCGCGCGATCGCACATACGAGCCCTGCGATCGAAAGCACCGCCCACGGGAGAAGGACGCGCACGGGGTGTGGCGCATCGAGCGATGTGAAGACATGCGTGGCGAGCGAAGCCGAATCGGACTCCCACCCGAACATGACAATCAAGACAACGAAGAGGCTTCCTATCGCAGCCGCGATGAAGCGCTTGGCCACCGCGCGTTCGACGGCAAACGCGAAGAGAGCGAGTCCGAACGCGCCGAACCCTCCAGCGACCTCTCGCACGGGGGAGGTCAATGCACATGCGATGAGCGCAAAGCTCGCAATGGGGGCCGGCACAATGCGTTCGATCAAACGCCCCAGAGACGACACCAGAACTCCGAGGCATGCCAAGTGGATGACGATGCCCCAGAACTCTTCTTGGCTCGACCTCGAGAACAAACCCGTCACGCAGGTCGCGATGATCGCAATCGCCGCGACACGTCCGGCGACACGCGGGCCATCGATGACCCTGCGGAGCTTTTCGCGAAGTGCGCATAGGACCTGCGTCGCCAGCTCGATGCTCACCGCGAGCGAAGGCACGAGCAACGCGAGCGCAGGCCAATGGAAGCGATGCCCTTCGTATTCGTATTTCGCGAACACCACGATGCTCGCAGCCACACAAAACACCGTGCTCGCGGCATGCAGAGGTCTGCGCTTCGTAAGCGTGAGCAAGCCGGGCGCGGCGAGAAACATCGCCGTAAACGTATGCGAGAGCCCATAGCCTCCGCTCCAGAGCCGCGCGAGGCCTTCCTCGAAGGGTGTCGAAAATGCGTTCAGATGATCGGCCACGGTGGGAGCACCACGCACCGTGACCAACGTGCGGTTGTATCCGGACAACCAGGGTCGCCCGTACATCCACCCGTTGATGATCGCGTAGATGAAGAGCACCACGGTGCCCGCGCCGAGCGAACGTCCGAGCGTGCGCCGATCACCGCGTTCGAGAATCGTCGCGACGAGCGCAGGCAAGAGGATGAGCGCGGTCGGCTTGATGACGACACAGAGCGCGATGCATATGCCGGCGAGCACGGCGCGGCGTGCGAGGATCGCAGCGAGCCCCTGCGCGAAGAGCGCGAGCATCAACACATCGACGCTGAAATCATACGCGCTCGCGATGAGGGCCGTGCCGTACACGAAGATCGCCACAGCCCCCACCGCGGCGGCAGGCTCCGTGTACGCGCGTGCGAAGCGATAAAGCCCGGACGCGATGAACGAGAACATCAAGAGATTCCACGCGAGCGTCCCTGGAAGACCCAAAGCAAAGAACACCGGGCTCGCGAGCAGCGGATGAATCCATGGATGTTTCGGCCAGTGTTCGCCTCGTGCCCCGAGCGCGACATTGCTCCAGCCCGGATCGAGATCGGCATTCCAACCGAGGGTGCCGGTATACCAAGACGCCGCGAACTCGTGCTGATCGAGGCTCAAGTCTTCGACGATCGTCGTCGCGACATTCACGTAAAAGCGGCCATCCCGAAAGATCCAAGTGTTCGGATGGAGCTGCGGCATCACGCTCGCCGTCGCTGCCGTCAGCGCAAGAATGCCGATCGCGATCGCCACGCGCGGATTCGGATCGCGAGCAAAGTGCCGCATGAGGCGCGCAGTCTACTGTCCCGCCAGGGGACATCAATCAGATGAAGGCCAGGCTCGCTCTCGCTTGATTGCTCCGCGCAGCGTTTGCAGCTCAGCACGATTCATCCGTTCGAGCTCGCGCAGACGCGGAGGGCCGAGTTCGATGTCGAGCACCTCGCAAACCTCGCGCACAGCCATGCGCTCGCCATCAAGAAGCCCTTCCTCGACGCCCTCCGCCCGAACGGCGTCGAGACTGTCGTAACCAGCGCGCTGCAGCAGATTGCGCAGCGCCACGCGATCCGCCGCACGCACGTCCCACAACGCGTCCACCGGAACGGGGTTTCGGAGAATCCCAGGCGCCGTGAGCGTCCCGCCAGGGGCCACACAGCGCATGTCTTTGCCGTGCTCGTGCACTTCGACTCGCCGCGGACCCGTGAGCCGCACGACCCACACGAACAGAGTCCCTGCATCGAGAAGATCTGCGATCTTTTCGCGCAGCTTCTCTTCGTCCTGGCCCACATCCGCATATTCGACAGCCAAAGGAGGCACGCCCTGGATCAGTGCGTGAGCTCACGACATTCATCAAACGACGCCTTCTGATTCCTGAATGGGAGAAGAGAAGCGAGGTTGGGCCATGTTCAGAGCTGCATCATCGACGCAATGGGTGTTCGCTTTCATCGGAGTACTGCTGGGTGCATGCAAAGCGCCCATCGCTCCACTGACATTCGCCGACGCGGGCAGCCTGGATGCTCGAGTCGATGTTCCGGAACACGATGCGGGCCACATCAATCGCGAGATGGACTCGGGTTCCACCGCTCATGAGGACGACGCCGGGCCGAATATCGTTCCCGACCTCGACTCGGGCCCCATCGTGCCCAGACGTGACTCCGGCCCGATCACGGTGCTCGATGCCGGCAGCTCGACCTCGACCGATCTCTGCGGCGGACCAGGCCAGGTGGGCGGCAACTGTGCACGCGGCATGTGCACCTCTGGTTTGCAGTGCATGTCGTTCCCAGACGGACTGACGGCCAGAGAAAATCTTTACATCCCACAGGCTGTCGCGAATGACCCTCGGAATCCGAGGAGCTTCACACCGATCCTCGATCCCATTCGCGATGACGATATCCCACTCGTCTTCGCCACAGGCTCGCTCTGCACCGGTCAATGCAACGTCAGCGCACCTGTCGACATGTGCGGGAGTTGTGCGAAGTGCTTCAATCGGATGGGCAGCGATCCGCTCGGCCTTTTCGTCGGAATCTATATCCCGCGAGAAGAGCACCGATTTGCTTCAGACGATGTCGGGATTTGTCGTGCTCATTGCACATTCGATCCCTTTGGTCCCGGCGATTGTCCTGGTGGGCATACGTGTGATCCCGCTACGAATCTCTGTGTCGAGTCGTGTATCAGCGACTCGCAATGTCAGTCCGCCTTGGTCATCACCGAAGATGGCAATCACGGCACATGGAGAATTCCTTCCGCTGAGGCTTTCTGCAACTCGACGACAGGCCGCTGTGATTGGGACGCACCTCCGAACGCACATGTTGGTGATGCCTGCGGCGACATGAGCGATTGCACCGAAGGTATGGGCGCCTGTCTACGCGGAGGAACCTGCGGTGAGTTCCAGTGCAATCGTCCCTCGCTCGCCCCTGACTCGAGCGATGGAGTCTGCGACGGGAACCGTGGCGTTTGTTTGGGCACGGGTGCGAACGACTCCGCAATCTGTATTCAAGGGTGTAACACCAGCAACGATTGCCTCCCCGGAAACTCGTGCAATCGCCTCATCGACGAGGATGGAACACCTCGCACGGCAGGTTCATTTTCCGGCTTTTGTTTTGGCACATGCGACACCGTCAACAGCGGTATGATCAATGGTTTGCCCGATCAGCTGAGTGATTGTCGAAGTGGCGAAGCTTGCGATATGCCCCCAGAGGTTGCCGGCACCGATCCCAATGGGACCTGCAGACCCACCTGCAATCCGAGTGGTCCCAATCCCTGTCGCTCGGGTGAGACTTGTGTGGGCGTCAGCGGGCGCTCGTACGGCTTCTGCCGCAAACTCGATGACTTCTGCGTACGAGATGGCGCACAAGACTGTTATGCAGGTCGCATCTGCGACAACGCGACGGGCACATCCACCTTGGGTCGTTGTGTCACTCCTTGCACGAGCAGCGCGCAGTGCACGACGGGTGTCTGCGTGACCACGGCGGGCCACCGCCTCCGTGGACTTTGCGCTGAGCCTTGCACATCCGCGTCGTGCGGCACGGGGCGCGTCTGTGAGTTCACCGCTGGAACGAGCTCCGGCTACTGCGTCGGGGACCCACGCTGATCGGTGCGTTCAGTCTCCCTCGTATCGTGCGCCGCTGGTGCACGTCTCCATCACCTCCACCCGACACAACCCTGGAAGGCGCGTCGCGAGACGCGCCCAAATCCAGCGCGCGAGCTCTTCACTCGTGGGGTTCGAGAGCCCCTCGATGTCGTTCAGATAATAGTGATCGAGCATCAGACGCACCGGCTCGGTCGCTTCGCGAATCTCATCGAAATCGACGACCCAACCGAGCTTTTCGTCGAGCTCACCGCGCACCGTGATCCGCACTCGATACGAGTGGCCATGCAAACGTGCGCACTTGTGCCCTGGCGGGACGTGCGGAAGCCGATGCGCCGCCTCGAACGTGAATTCCTTCCAGATTTCCATCCTGCTCTCTTACGGAATTCCCAAATATTTATGGGTCTGCAGGCTCAATCGCCAACGCGGTCGGGCCAAACATGCCTGCACCGCGAGCCGAGTATTCATGTCACGGTCCGGACCGTCCATCGGCTGCACATAGAAATGCTCGAAATGCATCGACTCGAATGCATCGAGCTCCATTCCCACCTGCGGAACCACGAGCTTGAGCTCTTGCCCCTCTCTCACCACGAGCTCACTTCCCGCTTTCGGGCTCACACACACCCAGTCGATCCCGGGTGGCACGGCGATCGTTCCGTTCGTCTCGACCGCGATCTCGAATCCCCCCGCGTGCACCGCGTCGATGGCCTGCGCATCGAGCTGAAGCAACGGCTCGCCACCAGTGAAGACGACATAACGCGCGCCTGACACATCGCGCGGCCACCGAGAAGCGATGGCGGAGGCGAGCTCAGTCGGCGAGCCGAAACGTCCGCCGCCCACCCCATCCATGCCGACGAAATCGGTGTCGCAAAAGCGGCAAATCGCGCGCGCGCGGTCCTCTTCGCGTCCCGTCCACAAATTGCAGCCCGTAAAACGACAAAATACAGCCGCGCGTCCGGTACGCGCGCCTTCACCTTGCAGCGTATAGAAGATCTCTTTGACCGAGTACGACATCGGCAGCAGACGCTCTCTGACCAGAGTCGCATTGATCGGAGATCAAACCGACTCTGGTTAGCCGCGGAGCGGAGTTGG
>CAYZTA010000063.1:14437-32533 GCA_964481145.1 uncultured Sandaracinus sp. | reverse complement strand
TCCGCGTCGAACCAGAGTCGGTTTGATCTCCGATCAATGCGACTCTGGTCAGGCGTCGAAGAGCCCCAGCGCCCAGCGTAGGGTATTTCGGTCGATGTTGTGGCCGGTGTGCATGATGACGCCCTTCTTCTTCGCGAGCTCTTGACGCAACTTGAAGGCGGCGGCGTAGGCCGCTGCCGCGGCGCCTTCAGCGGCGTTGTGTGTTCCCTCGAGCGCGGTGCGAACGGCTTCCCGCATTTCGTCTTCACTGACCCGAACGATGCGATCGATTCGGCCTTTGATGAGCTCGAACGGCAGCTCGAACGCAAAGCGTGCAGCCAGACCATCGGCGAAGGTGTCTGCGCTGGGGATGTGTTCGAGGCGTCCCGCCTCCAGTGAGCGAGCGAGGGCATCGGCCCGCTCGGCCTGCACGCCGATGATCTGCACATCGGGGCGAAGTGTCTTCAGTGTGATCACGGTCCCGCTGACGAGAGCACCTCCTCCGATTGGAACAATCACGGCGTCGACGTCTGGGAGGTCCTCGACGATCTCCATGGCGATCGTCCCGACGCCAGCGATGAGGAGCGGTTCGTTGGCCGGATGGACGAAACGAAGCGAATCGTTGCGCGCATGGGCTTCGGCTTCGACTCGTGCTTCGTCGAAGTCGCGTCCGAACTCGACCACTTCGGAGCCGAACGAGCTCATGATGGCGTTTTTCTCTGGGTTGTTCCCTTTCGGGACGTAAATGACAGCCCGCGACCCAAAAGCGCGCGCAGCCCATGCCAGAGAGAGCCCATGATTGCCACGCGTGGCTGTAATGACACCACGTGCTCGCTGCGAGTCGCTGAGGTTTGCGAAGAGGTTCACCCCACCACGCACTTTGAATGCACCGATTGGGAGATGATTTTCGTGTTTGACCCAAGCATCGATTCCCCAACGAGAGGACAAGAGCGGATATCGATAAAGGGGCGTTCGCGGCAACCATCGGTGAACCGTGGGCCACGCACGCAAGACATCCTGGAAAGTGACGAGCATGCTCAAGGGGGATCCTCCGGAGAATCGAGAGCGCGAGTGTAATGGAACCTTCTGGCGGGTCGAATGGTCACGTGCGAAGCAAGGACAAGGACGCTCTCTTGCGTCCCAGCGGAAGTCGTGCCATAAGCCTTCCGATCTGTTCGCTTCGAGCGAACCCGGAGCCTTGTGTCGGCAACTGCAGTTTGGTTGACTGCAGTTTGGGTTTGCAGTCTGGCACGGGTTGCCTTCAAGCTGGATGCTATCGTCTTCAGGCTGGATGCTTCCGTGGGGAGGTTTGCGCCAGTTGTTTGTTGGTGTGAAATCTACCCAGCCGACAGAGCCAGTCTGTTGGTATGAGGTCTGCCTAGACCAAACCAGACTGCAATCTGAACCTCCGGCGAATTATGTGTTTCTGTCGCTTCGCCGCTACCTCTGAAGCAGAACTTCCAAAGCTGGCCTGTCGATCTGCAGTTTCGAAGCAGGCCTTTCAAATCGGTGGTCTTTTCGACTGGGTTTCAATTCGTGCTCCTCATCGAACCCGGCTTCCGTTTATAGGCCGAGCTGTCCGGTCATGATCCGGGTTTGGTTGTGAAGGGGATTCCATTTCCCTCCGTCCCGCCGAGTTCGATCGGCAAACGCCCCCGGGCCCTCGGGGGAGACAGCGATCCGGCCGTGTCTTTGACACGGTGCACGCAGACAAGGGCCGTCTGCCGCAGATCAGGTTCGATTGGTCCATGACGGACACCCATCCCGAGTTCGATGAATTCGCACACCGCTCCATTCTCGTCGATGAAGAGCAAGCCTCTGACGACGAGTTGATTTCCGACCATCGCGCCCGAGATCGCCACGGGGAAGACGATGCGAGCGAGTGGCACGACGACCCCCCCCACGGCGAAGCTTTCGACCGGTCCGAACGGGTTCCCGATGGGAGCCGAATCGGGCAGCATGTGTCGCGCTTTTCCGATCGGGCCATCCAGCGCGTCGTCGGCGGCAATGCTTTCCTCAGGGGGCGACAGTACGCGCGCCGCGGGGACGTGCAGTCGATCGAGACCGAAGACGGTCAAGCGAGAGCGCTCATTCACGTCAAGCAGGATACGTATGAGCCGCGCCTCACGATCGCCGAGGACAATACGTTCACGTCCTCATGCACCTGCGCTGGGTTTCGTGGTCCGAGTCAACACTGTAAGCACGTCGCAGCATTGCTCGTGGCGTTGCGAGATCGCGAACGACCGCCCCGTCCCAAACAGCCCCCTCCGCCGCCTTCGACAGACACCCAAGCGGCCCATGCGAGGCCCCCCGCTGCTGAGAATTTTCCAGGAGCTCCTCATACCGTGAGCGTCGGCGGAAAGCGTCGCCGTTCACGTCGACGTCGTCGTGGTGCCGAAGGGGTGGGCGCACCGCCTCTCGAGGTGTTGACGGGTCGCGAACCGAGCACGGCAATTTTACCGATCCCTACTGGAGCGCCGGCCGCATCCGAGCTTCGTTCGGCATTGGACGCGTGGCTCCCTGGTCCCGACGAGCAAATCAAACCTCTCGAGCTCGAGTTTCGAATGCAGGTGCGGTCGGCCTCGATCGCGATCACGCCGGTGATTGCAGGGACGCGGACGGCGGTGCCGATCATCGATGCGCTTTCTTCTTTCAACGCCATCAGCACGTCGACACGACCCATCATGCGTGCACTCGCGCGTCATGCGACGCGGAATGTACCGACGACGGCGGAGATGCGCGCCGAAGATGCCGCCGAAGTGCTCAGCATGCTGAAGGAGCGGCGCGTTTTGCTCGAGCCGGCATCGATGGAGCTTCGGTTTGCGGACGATCTGCTTCGCCCGAGGATCGAGCTCGATCAAGCCAACGGCCGAACGTGTCGAGTTCGTGTCGTCTTCGAGAGCAAAGGGGGGCTTCGTCGATTCCCTCTTTCGACGGGAGCTTGGTTCGAAGGCACGCCCGGATGGCACGTCGACACGACCGAAGGCATTGCGCGTCCGGTGATCGATGCGGTGACGCCGGCATGGTTGCAGCGGCTCTATCGCTCGCCGGCGCTCATTTATCCGATGAGCGAGTTGCCTCGACTCCTCGGTGAATTCATTCCGCGCGTCGCAGCGCTGCTCGGCGCGGAATTGCCGGACCTGTCGCAGGTGGCCGACCTGGTGGATGCGGCGCCCCGCTTCCGTGTGCAGCTCGATGGAGACATCGTCGAGGCGCACGCGAAGATCAGCGTGGATTACGGAGACCAGCTGTTTCCTGTGCCGCCGAGCGAGTTCCCTTCGCCGCTCGCGTTCTTGCCCCCGCGCGAATCGAGCGGGCGTCCCCGAGTCGTGCGGCGCGATGTGGGAGCCGAGATGGCGGCTGTTCAGCAGCTCATGAATCTGGGCTTCGTCGTCGACGAACCACGCGAAGGGCTCGAAGCCAAGGGCGATGCTGCGATTTCGTTCTGGACGCAGGGCATCACCACGCTGCCCTCGGACTGGGAGAAGCTCATTCCCAGCGATTTGCGGGCGGTCAAAGTGCGTGACGTTGCGGTAATCCCACAAGTTCGGGTCTCGAGCGGCGTCGATTGGTTGAGCCTCGACATGAGCTTCACCTCGGGCGGGGTGGCCGTCGACCAAGACGAGTTACGCGCCGCTCTCGAAAAAGGGCGGCGCCTCGTCAAACTCGCGGATGGCACCTTCGCACCGGTGAAGACGGACGAAGTGCGTGAAGTTCTCGATCGCATGGCCGAGATCGTGGCAGGCACGACGGGCTCGAAAGTTCCGCTCTCTCAGGCCGGACGGATTCAAGATCTGTTGCGACTCGTCGGGCATCAATCCGTCTCGCCGGCGGCCAAAGAGGTGCTTGGGAAGCTCGATGACATCGGCGATATCGAACAGATTGCGAAGCCGCGGAACCTCAAGGTCCAACAGTTCCGCGATTACCAGAAACGTGGCTTCAGCTGGCTCGTCTTTCTTCACAATATCGGGACGGGAGGCATCCTCGCGGATGACATGGGTCTTGGAAAGACTCTGCAGACGATCGCGATGCTCGTCTGGCTGAAGAGCAAAACCAAAGGTCACAAGCCCACATTGGTGGTGGCGCCGACGAGCGTGGTTCCGAACTGGGCGCGGGAGATCGAAAAGTTCGCCCCGTCGCTCTCGACCTTGCTTTGGCAAGGGCCAGATCGTCACGAGTACAAGGATGAGATCGAGGAGGTCGATGTCGTGATCACGTCGTATGCGCTTTTGCGTCGCGACGAGGAGCTCCTCCAGTCATCGAACTTCCGCTATGTGATTCTCGATGAGGCGCAGCACGTCAAAAATCCGCTCAGCGCCACGGCACGCGCGGCGAAGAAGTTGAACTGCGATCGTCGGCTCGCGTTGACGGGCACCCCGATCGAGAACCGTTTGAGCGAGATCTGGTCGATCATGGATTTCGTTTCGCCCGGGCTCCTCGGCTCGCTGAAGTCGTTCGAAGACAAATATGCGCGCCCCGTCGAACGGGGAGATCAGGAGACGATCGAAAAGCTTCGCGCGATCATTCGTCCTTTCGTGCTCAGGCGAACGAAGAGCGAAGTCGCGCCGGAGCTGCCTGCGAAGATCGAGCAGGAGATGATCGTCCCGCTCTCGGACGAACAGGCCAAGCTCTATAAGCAGATGCTCGCTCAAGTGCGCGCGAGCCTGATGAGCGAAGTGGAAAAACAAGGCGTTGCCAAAGCGCAGATTCAGATTCTCGCGGCGCTCACGAGACTGCGACAAGCAGCATGCGATCCGCGTTTGACGAAGATGAACGCACGCGAAGGAGCATGGAACGACGAGGCGAGCGGGAAGCTCAGCGCGCTTCGAGAGATTTTGCAGGAAGCGAAGGCTGGCGGTCATCGCGTGCTCGTGTTCTCTCAGTTCGTCGAGATGTTGCAGCTCATCCGGAAAGCGCTCGACGCGGACGGGATTCGCTACGAATACCTCGACGGGTCTACCAAAGACCGTCAGGATCGGGTCGATCACTTCAACAGCGACGAGAGCATCGACGCGTTCCTCATTTCACTCAAAGCGGGAGGCACGGGCCTCAATCTCACCGGTGCCGACACCGTGGTCCACTTCGATCCGTGGTGGAATCCCGCTGTGGAAGATCAAGCCACGGATCGCGCCCATCGCATCGGGCAAACCAAGGTCGTCAGCGTGTATCGCTTGATCGCGAAGGGCACCGTCGAGGAGAAGATCCTCCAGCTGAGCAGCAAGAAGCGCGACCTCATGGCCAATGTGCTCCACACCGAAGGAGCGCCGCTCAAGGGCCTCACCAAGGCTGATATCGACGAACTTTTCAGCGACTGAACGTTCACGAACGAGCTCGCGTCGTTCGTTCACACCGCTTGGATTCGTTTTGGCGGGCCCCATCTCTTTTTTGCGCGTTGCTTTTCGATTGGCGCGCTGTCGAGGTGGGGACATGCGATGTGAGACCTGCCAGCGGATGATGCGGCCGCTTTTTCTGTCGTACGTATGCGACCATTGCGACGGATTGGCCGACCCCTTTTCGTTTCGCGGCTTCGTGGTGTTGCGGCATGATCGTTCGCTGCCTTGTGAGGAGTACGTGTTCGCGACACGTGCCGATGCCGAACGATGGCGAGAGCTCAATGGGCTCTTCGACGCCGAGATTCGGGAGGTGCGTGGTGATAAGCCGTTCCGATGGCAGCCCAGTCGTGGGACCGTGCGAGGGATTATTTTGGCGGATCGGCTTTTTGAAATTTGCGAAGGTCACGACTTCGAGCCGCGTCCGGGGAGGGCGTTTCTCGCGGGTCCGCGGTCGAGCGCGACGCTTCCGCTGCCGTAGGTCGATCACGTTCCGAGATTGAACGTAGTTTCAGTGGATTGGCCTTTTTTGGAGGCGTTCTGCCTGGGGTGCGAGAAAGCATGCCAATCACGCGTCCAGATTGATATCCTCCGTGGCCGGCGCGCCTAGATTGCGCTTGCACGAGGGAGGTCGACGTGACTGGCGAATTGGACCCGCGGCTCAGCAAGGCGCTTGGCGCCGCAGAGTTATCGCCGGAGGACGAGGCGCTCTGGGACGAGCTCGAAGAACTCGCCGAGTCGCTGGAGAGGCCGGATGAGGTGGGCGCTCTGTATCGGAGTGTGCTCGCCGGTTCGCTTCCACCTCCACTTGCAGAACGTCTCGGGCGTCGCGCGCTTGGCTTTCATGAGGAGTGGTTTGGAGATGAATCGCCTCACCTCGTCGAGGTGCTGACGCGTATCCTCGATGTGGATCCTCGCGCAGACTGGGCCTTACAGCGCGCCACGGTCGTGCTCACCATTCGCGAGAGGTGGGGAGATCTCCTCGGGCTTTATGATCGTGCGCTGCGCGCGGCGACCGAGGACTGGCGGCGAATCGCGCTCCTCGAGGAGGCCTCACAGCTCGCGAAAGATTTCGCGCACGAGTCGGACCGCGCGATCGATTATCAAAAGCAGCTGCTCGCGCTGCGTCCTTCGGATGCACAGCTCGTGGCGTCTCTCGAACGCTTGCTCGAAAAGCAGGGGCGTTGGCAGGAGCTGATCGAGCTTTGGCGGAAGCGAGTCGCGGACGGCGATGACGAGGCGAGGACGCTTCGGGAGCGAATTGCTGAAGCTTATCTCGACCATCAGAAGGATGCCGAATCCGCGCTCGAAGCATGTCGTGAGCTTCTCGAACAAGGCCATTCGATCGCGCACGCAGTGGCTCTCCTCGAACGAATCCTCGCGCTTGCGAGCGCCAGCGCGGACGCACGTCGAGGAGCACTCGGGCTTCTTCGGGAGCAGTATGAACGGGAAGGGCGTGGCGCCGACGTGGAGCGAGTCCTTACGCTCGCACTCGAGTTCTCGACGCGCGAAGAGACGATTTCGATTCGTCGCAATCTGGGCCAACGCAGCTCGGCTCGAGGAGAGAACCTCGAATCGATGGAGCACTGGGCGCAGCTCCTTTTGCTCGATCCTTTTGCAGAAGATGCAAAGCAACGACTCGATGCACTTGGGAACGAGGCGGGCGAGCATGCAAAGCACGCCGACGCGCTGATCGCCGCTGCAGACGCAACACGAGATGCGGCACGCCACACCGAGCTTCTTCTCGATGCGGGAGATGTGTTGCACGGACGTCTCGGAGACCGCGAACGAGCCGAGGCTGTGTATCGGCGTGTGCTCGATGCGAGCGCGAGTGAGGACGTACATCGAACGGCTGCCCGCCGCATCGTGACGTTGCTCGAGACTCCTTCTCGGGCCCCAGACCGTCTCGATGTTCTCGAGCGACTTGCGCCCATCGAGAACGAGCCCTCGGAGAAGCGACGTGTGTTGGGAGAGGCGGCGCGGCTCGCAGAGACACTCGCGCAATTCGACCGTGCGCTCGCGCTCTGGCAGACACGGCTCGATTCTGATCCTCGCGATCTCGAGGCGCTCGACGCGCGCATCGAAATCCTCGAACGGATCGAGCAGTGGCCGACGCTCATTCAGACGCTGCGGTTGCGGGCGAATTCGCACGTTCCAGCGCCTCTTCAGCGTGCGGATCTCGTGCGCCTCGCGGGCATCGCTGAAGAACGTGTCGGCGATCGTCCGCTCGCGATCGGAACATGGCTCGAAGTCCAAGACCGCTTCGGGGAAGCGGTCGACATCGTCGATGCATTGTTTCGTCTTTTCAGTGCCGAAGAGCGCTGGCAAGAAATGGCGTCGATGCTCGAGCGCGCTGTCCATCGCGACGAAGCGCGCGCTGCTGACATCGTCGTGCGCCTTGCAGACGTGCGTCGTGAGCGGTTGGGTGAACCACTCCGCGCCGCGAATGGGTATCACCAAGCGCTGAAGCTCGACCCGCGACATGTCTCCGCCCGCAAGGGGTTGATGGCGTTGATCGAGTCTCCCGAAACCAAGGGAGCCGCGGTCGAGGGGCTCGCGGAGGCCGCGCTCCGGACGGATGATCACGAGGCATTGCTCGATTTGCTCGAGCATCGTCTCGAAGCTGCGTCGGCGCCTCGCGTGCGCGTTCGATTGTTGCGCGAAGCTGCAGAGCTCGAGGAGCAGCGGCGAAAGGCCCCGTGGGCCGCTCTTTCCGCGATGTGTCGTGCCTTTTTGATCGTTCCCGAAGACGAAGCGATCGAACGCGAAATTCTTCGTCTCGCGACCGATGCTCAACAGGCGGTGAACACCGATTCGGAAGACGCAGGCGAAACGATCTGGCGCGATGTCGTAGCGACGTTGCGTCAAGCGATCGCGCTCTCAGCCAGTGATGTGGCACGCGCTGCGCAACTCCATCGCCGTACGGCATCGATTCTCGAAGTGCAACTCGAGGACCTCCCGACGGCGCTCGATGCGCTTCTTTCGGCGTTGGCGCTCGAGCCCCGCCATGCGACCACGCCACACGACATCTTGCGGATCGCGACGCAGCTCGGGGGCAAAGATCCCATCGCGTGGCGTGCGGTGGCGACTGCGTTCGTGACCTCGACGCGCGCGCACGATGAGATCGATTCGCAATTCCTCGACGATTTGGAGGCCGCAGCAGACAAAGTGTCTGCGTGGGATGCCCTCGCGACGTCAGCCATGGAAGCCATGCCGAGCGAGGGAGAATCGCGACTGGGCGAGCTTGGGCGTTTGCTCGAGACCCGAATCGCAATTTGGCATCGCGATCGGCGAGGAGATCTTTCTGCGGCCGAAGCCGCTCTTGCTCGTGCGCTTCGCCATCAGCCTGGGCACGAGGAGACGCTGCGTGAGCTGGCACGGCTCGAATGGCGTGAGCCCAATCGCGCGCTGATTTCGACGCTCCTGTCGCTCGCGGAGCGTCTCGAGGATGATCTCGATGCGCTCTATGATGCGGCGCGGATCGCGCTCGATCCTGTGGGGGACATTCCGCTCGCGAAGCAAATTCTCGGGAAGCTTTTTCGAGAATCGATTCGGCTGTGGGAGCGCGGAAATCGGACCCGTGGCGAACGTCCCGCCGACAAGACGGCGCTGTGGGCACAGGACGAGCTCATCCGCATCGAACTCGAAGCAGGTCACACCAAAGAGGCGATCGATCTTTTGAGCGAAGGCGCGAGGCTTCCGGTGTCCGCTGCGGAGTCGCGGGGGATGCGACGCCGTGCGGGAGATCTGGCGCGCGAGGTGCTCGGCGACGAGAACCGAGCGATGAAGTTCTACCAGTCGATCGTCGACGAATCTCTCGAAGACGGGGAGACGGTCGATCGGCTCGCAATGATGTATGAAAAGCGCGGGCGGATTCCTGAGCTTTTGGCGCTACGTCAACGAGAGCTCGAGGAGCCGCTGGCTTCGGAGCGACGTCTTGCCGTGCGTCTCGAGGTCGCCCGTTTGCTTGGTCGACTCGAGTCTGCCGGCGGTCGCATCGATATGCTTCGCGAGAACCTCGCGGACGAGCCGGGGCACGACGCTTCGATCGAGGAAGTCTTCACGGTGCTCACGGCCAAGGGGCAGCATGGCGAACTTGCCGACCTGCTGACGGCTCAGGCCCGCAAAGTGGAGGACACCGATGCGGTTCGTGGCGGGCGCCTCTGGGGCATGGTCGCGCGTCTGGCCGAGGCGCAACTCCACGAAGGTGAGCGTGCTGTTGCGGCCTATCGTCGTGTCGTGGCGCTCGACGTCACGGCCGAAGCGCTCGAAGCGCTGGCGCGGCTTTATCTCGAGCGCGGTGAGCCTGCACAGGCTGCCGAATGGCTCGAGAAGCGAATGGAACTTGCCAAAGGCGCTGAACGTACTCCGTTTGCACTTCGTTTGGCCGAAGCGCGTCTCGCCGCAGGTCGGACCGACCGCGCGATTTTGGCGCTCGAGCGTGCTCTGGCCGAGGATCCCAAAGCCAAGGCGCCGCGTGAGCAGCTCGCGGAGCTTTATCGACGCACGGAGGCGTGGTCGCCGCTTGCAAAGCATCTCTCGGACGGCGTTTTGCACAGCGAAGACGAGGCCACGCAGCTCGCATACGTCCGCGAAGCGGCGACGCTTTATCGCGATCGTCTGCGCCGTCCTGATCTCGCCATACCGATTCTCGAACGGGGTGTTCGACTCGCGCCTGAAGATCAGGAGCTGCGCGCCACGCTCGCGGCGGGGCTTCGAGTGGCTGGGCGTCTCGATGAAGCGCGTACGATTCTCGACAAGCTCGCCTCGGAGTTTGGTCGACGCCGCTCACCCGAGCGCGCGGCCATTCATTTTCAGCTCGCTGAAGTCGCTCATGCAGGCGGTGATCTGAAGGAGGCTCTCGAGCAACTCGACAAAGCATCCAGCATGGATCTCGGTCATCCCAACATCCTCAAGATGCTCGGTGATCTCGCGAGAGAGGCCGGACAACTCGAGCGGTCGGAGCGTGCGTACCGCGCGCTTCTTTTGCTCATCCGTCGGCAAACGGGGGATGGGGGCGAGCTGTCGGTGGGGGTTTCGGAGGTGCTTTACGAGCTCTCGCGGCTCGCAGCGGAGCGCAATCAATCCGATCAAGCCAATGAGCTGCTCGAGTCGGCGTTCGAAGCAGCGACTCATTCTTCGAACGAGGCGGCACGGCTGACACGGATTTTGATTCATCGGGGCGCGACCGACCTCGCGCTGCGCGTCGTGGAGATGCGGCTCAATGCGTCTTCCGATTCTGCGGAGCGTGCCCGGGCATTGATCGATCATGCAGAGATCTTCGAACGTTTGCTCGAGCGTCCCAAGGACGCCCTGCAAGCACGACTGTCTGCGCTCGACCTCTCGCCCACGCGCGGGGAGAGCGATGTCGCGCGTGAGCTCGCGGTGAAAATTGGCGAGGTGGCTCTTTTCGTCGAGCGAGTTCGAGCGCTCACCGAGCGCATGCAAGGGCAGGAGAGCTCGGAGATCATCTCGGACCTTCTCTTCTCGATCGCAGAGGTGACCGAACGAGAACTTCGCGATCTCGATGCTGCGACATCGCTCTATCAACGCGTCGAAGAGCTCGGCGCTCGCACGCTCGACGCATGGCGCGCGCTGGCGCGCATCGCGTCGACACGAGGCGATCACGTCGAAGAGATTCGGGTGTTGCGACGCTTGGTCGCCGCGGGCGTCGATACGTCCGACATGGGTCAGGGAGAAGACATCCCTGAGTCTGCAAAGGTCGAGGCGTTCTATCGGATCGCCGAGGTCGAGCTCGCAGATGCCGAGACGCTCGAGAGCGGCGTGGCCACGCTTGCAGAAGCGCTTGGCAAAGCGCCCGATCATGCGAGAGCGGCGCGCATCTTGTCGGCAGGAGCACGCAAGTGGCCGGAGCGAGATGCGCTGATGGCGCTCTACGAGCGTGCCGCGCGCGGCGCGCAAGAACCAGAGATTCTCCTTGAATTCATCGAGATTCGAACACGTCGCGAGGATTCGAGTCTCGACGAGATCCGCGAAGGTGTGGAGCTCGCTTCGCGCCTCGAAGCCCATGATCGTGCCGAAGAGCTCTTGCGCCGTGGTGTGGAGCTTGCGCGCGCCACGCTCGATGGCATCGGCGGACATCTCTGGCTTCCGAACGCGCTCGCCGAACAGCGAATGGCGAAGGGAGACGTGAAGGGCGCCGTCGAGTGGCGCAAGGTGGCGGCTGAAGCGTCCGAGAGTTCGGGGGAGCCGACCACGACGCGTTCACTTTACTGTGAGCTTGCAAAGACCGCTCAAATGCCAGGGGGAGATCTCGAGCTCTCTGCGTCGATCTATCGCCGGTTGCTGGATGCCGATCCGAGTGACCAAACCCTCTGGGCGCCGCTCGCCGATGTGTACGCTCGAATGCAGGATCGCATCGGATTCGAGGAAGCCGTCGCGCAAATCATCGACGGGCTCATCGATGCCAGCGCACGCAATGAGATGCGCATGGTGTATGCGACCTTCCTGTTCGATGTGGCGAAGGCAGAGCCGGATGGAATCGAAGTGCTTCGTGCGGTGCTCGATGAAGATCCCGATCATCTCGGTGCCTCGAAGCTCCTTGCGGATATCTTCGAACGCGATGGACGTCAGGAAGAGCTGACCGAGCTCCTCGAACGTCAGCTCGATCGCGCCAGGGATCGACGCGAGGTCGCGGCCATCTCCGCGCTCACGCTCAGGATGGGAGGACTGCTCGAAGGAGCACGGAAGCGTGAACAAGCCACCGATTTGTACCGTCAAGGCCTTGAGTGGGCGCCGTCGGATCCAGCTCTTTTACGCGCTCTCTTGGCTGTGATCGGTGCAGATGCCGAGCCGCGAGAGAGGGCCGCACTCAGCGAGCAGTTGCTTGCCGTTTCGGAAGGCGACGATGCCGCCAAGCTCGCGCTCGAGCTCGCTGAGATTTACGCAGGTGAGGACGATGCAGAGGGCGTGGGTCGCGTGCTCGACCTCGGCTTCCGCGCGTGTCCGTCGAGCGATGTCCTCCGGGCTCGTCTCGAAGCTTGGTATGGCGAACGAGACGATCTCGGGGGGCTCGCGGATACGATCGCGTACGATGCTTCGCATCGGAGCGATCCCGGAGAGGCTGTCGCACGCTTTCGTGAAGCAGCCACGCTCTTGACGCAGCGCCTCGATCGTCCAGACGAAGCAGTCGAGATCCTGAGAAAAGCACGATCGCTCGCGCCGTCTGACCTCGCACTGCTCGGTGAGCTCGTGTCCGCGCAGCTCGCATGCAACCGTCCGGAGGATGCTGCAGACGACGTGGGGGCGGCGCTCGAAGCGCATGGTGAACCCAATGCAGCCCGCGCTTATTTGTTGCGGTTGCGTGCGTCGTTGCTCTCAGCCCGTGGCGAGACCGACGGAGCGATCACCGACCTCGAAGAAGCCTTTGCGATCGATCCGGCGGCGACTCAAGGAGAGCTGCTCGAGGTGCTCGATCGTCGACGCTTCGAAGTGGATCGAACACGAGAGCGCGAGCTCACGCTACGACTGGCGGAGCTCCTACAGCAAGTGGGAGAAGGGGAGCGGAGTCGCGACTTGCTCGCCGAGTGGTCGGATCGCGATCCGGAAGATCGTGAAGTGCTGCGCACGCTACGCGCGATCGATACGATCAAAGGACGATTCGAAGATCTCGTTCGTCACTGTTCGCGTTTGGTCGAAGTCGAGGAAGGCGAGGCACAGGTCGAGGCGGCACTCGCGCTCATCGATGCGGCGTCGCGTATCGGCAGGCCTGAAGAAGCGCGGGCCGGTCTCGAGCGTGCGCATCGAGACCAGCCGAGTGAAGCGCGGGTTCGTGACGCGCTTCGCGCGATGTACGAAGCAAGTCACGCATGGAACGAGCTCACGACGATTCTTCTCGCGGATGCGGCTGGGACGACGGATGTGAATGTGCAGTTCGAAGCGTTGCGGCGGGCGGGGGAGCTCTTGCTTTATGAAGTGGGAGATCCGGGGCGCGCGTTCGAACCGTTGCGTCAAGCGTTGACGATCAAAGAGGATGATCCGGATGTGCTCGTCCTTTATGCGGACGCGATGATCGGCTCGGGTGCGCTCGCGGAAGCGGTCGAGCTACTTCAGAACGCGATCACGAGTTCGAGGCGCAAGCGGTCGCCGGCGCTGGCGGCGATGCAGCTGCGTATGGCTCGTATCGCAGGAATTTCTGGCGATCAGCAGACGCAGCTCGAGTGGCTCAAAGTCGCGCTCGAATCAGATAAAAACAACGGCGTCATCGCGGCGGAGCTCGCCGAGCTTGCGATGATTCTGGGGGACGACGCAGCCGCCATGAATGCGCTTCGCGTCGTCACACTCCAAAAGACGCCAGGCCCGATGAGCAAGGCCATGGCGTTCCTCCGGCAGGCGCAGATTGCGCACCGCTCGGGAGATCACCAAAAAGCCGTGCTTTGGGCGCGGCGGGCACGAATCGAAGACGGTGACTTGAACGAGGCTGCGGATTTCCTCCGCAGCATCGGGGACAGCTGAGCGGGAAGAACGCGTTCTTCAGAACCCCACTCTTCGCATGACGAAGCGGGGCAGGCTCCGGATCACACCCATGATCGGTCGCCATGCCGAGGGCGCGTACACTTCGGGGATCCCGAGGTCGATCGCGCGTACCACGAGCGCGGCGACCTCGTCGGGCTCGCCCGCGAAGGGAGGTGGTTTCAAGCCAGCGGTCATCCCCGTCTTCACGAATCCAGGTTTCACTGTGATGACGCGCAATCCATCGCGGTGAAACTTATGATCGAGCGCTTCGAGATAACGCGACAGGCCCGCTTTGGCAGCGCCGTAAAGCGCCACCGGCTTTCGACCTCGATCCCCAGCCACGGAACTGAAGACGCAGAGCGTCGCGGGTTCTTTGCGGTTCTTCTGCGAAAGCAGTCGCTTCCGAGCCTCTTCGCAGAAGAGCACGGTATGGGTGAAATTGATGGTCAAGAGGCGGGCTGTCAGCGCGGGATTGGCTTCGAGCTCGGCTTGCGTAGCGAAGATCGCCGCAGTGACCACCACGACATCGATTCCGCCGAGCGCTCGCTCTGCCGCGTCGAGCGCAGTTGGGAACGTGTTTGGATGCTCGAGATCGCAGAGGGCGTATCCGATGGCGCTCGAACGAGCACCTGCGCGGATTGCGAGATCGGCGGCTGTGCGTGTGAGCTCATCTTCGGAGATGCCGAGGATGAACACCCGATCTCCTCGGGCTGCCATCTGTCTCGCGAGCGCCCGTCCCATGCCGCTCGTCGCACCGAGGATGACGACCCGAAGAGGACCACGCGCTCCCTGTAACAAACCCATTCGTCTCGTCTCCTCATCATTGGTTAGGGGCGATCGCCGAAGAGCCGCACCGACTGCGCGCTCCGAATCCGCCCTTCGGGATCCCACTTCCGGCGAATGCGCTGGAACTCCGGCAGGCGCGTCTCCATGAGCGCAAAATGCTCGGGGCGAGTGAACTGATCTTTGGTCAAATAGATGCGACCACCTTCGCGAATCACTTGCTCGTTCAGCGCATCGATGAGCGCCTGCGTGTCGTCGCGTACGGCGATGTCGAGCGCGATCGAGATGCCCTCCATCGGGAAGGAAAGGATGCCTTTCCCTTGAGGGCCGCAATCTTTGATGACGCAAAGAAACGAGGCGCCGCCTCGCTGAGTGAGAATCTCGAGCACACGTCGCGCAGCGCCTCGTCCCGCTGACTCTGGGAGCACGCATTGGTACTGCGTGAAGCCGCGTGGGCCATACATCCGATTCCAATGGCGGATCATGTCCAATGGGTAAAAGAAGCTTTCCCAGTGGACGATTCCAGCTTTCTGTTTGGGTAGATGTCGCCAATAAAATGCTGAGTTGAATGCTTTGACGGTGGGGCCCGACACGGCAAAGCTCGGGAGCTCGAGCGGCATCGTCACGGTCGGAAGCGGCCGCGGCTTTCGAGTGGGAGCTTTGCTCGGCTCGGCCCAATCACCGGCCATCAGAATGCCGCGACCCATGTTGGGGCCGCGCGTCAGACAATCGATCCACCCAACCGTATACGGCCACTTCGTCGCAGCGTCTTTGAGCGTGTCGATGTATTCGTCGACGTTCGATACCCGCGTGCTCTCCTGCCAAATCCATGGGCTGGAGGTGCGCAGCATCCGCACTTCCACTTCGAGGATATGCCCCGTGAGCCCCATGCCTCCAAGGGTGGCGCGGAACAAGTCTGGGTGTTCTTCGTCGCTGCAATAGAGCACTCGACCATCGGCCACGCGCATCTTCAGGCGCGTGACGTGCTCACCGAAGCACCCGCGCACGTGATGCTCCTTGCCGTGGACATCGCTCGCCACCATCCCGCCGAGCGTGACGAACTGTGTGCCGGGAGTTACAGGAACGAAGAACCCACGAGGCAGCAGGATACGGTTCAAAGTGAAGAGAGAAAGCCCAGCTTCTGCGCGCAAGAGCCCTGTCTCGGGGTCGAAGGCCAAGAGTCTGTCCGCGAGCACGGTGCTGACGACTTCGCCGACACTCTCTGGGGGAAGCGAGCTGTCTCCATACGATCGACCCAATCCACGACTGAGCACGGCGCGCTCCGTCGCCCGCTCCAAGTTCTCAGCGCGCAGCTCACGTCCGCGAACTTTGATTCGGCCCCAGCCAGCGATCGTCGTGTCGGTCCCATGTGCCATGGTTCACGGCAAGTAGCGCCGTCTCTAGACTCCGTCCAGCACGCTCGGGTGAGTATGCTGCGCCCAGGGCCGAATGGTCTTCTCACGGGGGCGAGCAGCGAGGGCGTGACTTGCGATGTGAGGGGCCGACATGCACACCACGAGAACACTCATGACCCATTTGCGTTCACTCTCGGTTGATCCCCAGCGTATTTCCCTTCGCGGACGGGCGCTGCTTTCGAGTCCGCTTCACAATCGCGATCTTGCGTTTACTCGGGAAGAGCGCGTGGCATTGGGACTCGAGGGCCTTTTGCCGATGGCGGTTCACTCCCTTGCGGAGCAAGTTGCGATCGCTCGCTCGCAAATTTTGTCGTTCGAACGGCCTCTCGATCGATTCGTGGCACTTTCGGAGTTGGAAGCGCGAAACGTCGTCCTCTTCTATCGTCTGCTCGTGGAGCATCTCGAGGAGATGTTGCCGATCGTGTACACGCCGACCGTGGGTGAAGCGTGCGAGCGGTATAGCGACATCCTTCGCCGTCCGCGCGGCGTGTGGGTCACGACCGAGCATCGCGGTCGTGTTTTGGAGGTCTTGCGGACCGCCATCGAGGGCCGAACGATTCGGCTGATCGTGCTGACCGACAATGAGCGCATCCTTGGGCTTGGTGATCAGGGAGCGGGTGGGATGGGGATCCCGATCGGCAAGCTCGCGCTCTACACGGCGGCGGCGGGATTTCATCCCGAAGAGGTGCTGCCGGTGAGCCTCGATGTGGGCACTGAGAATGGTCGGCTGCGCGATAATCCTCGTTATTTTGGGCTTCGCGAGCGGAGGCTGCGAGGGCCAGCCTACGATGCGCTCGTCGACGAGTTCGTCATGGCAGTGCGCTCACTTTGCCCTGGCGCGCTTCTCCAATGGGAAGACTTCAAGAAGGGCAACGCGCTCGATCTCTTGGCGCGCTATCGCGATCGACTGCTCACGTTCAATGACGATATCGAAGGCACGGCGGCTGTCGCCGTTGCGGGGTTGATCGCATCGAGCCGAAAGAGCGGCATCCCGATGCGTGAGCAGCGAATCGTGATCGCGGGTGCGGGTGCGGCGGGCATTGGCATCGCGCGCCTTTTGCGTCGTGAGCTTTCGGACCATGGCCTTTCGGGCGATGCGCTCGTTCGTGCGATCGCAGTTCTCGACACCCGGGGATTGCTCGTCCTCGGGCGTGAAATGGATGAGACGTACAAAGAGGAGCTTGCATGGCCGCGCGACGTGGCGCGTGAAGCGGGCCTCGACCCTGATGTCCTTCACGATCTCCATCGTGTGGTCGAAGCGCTTTCGCCGACCGCGCTCATCGGAACATCGGGGCAGCCGGGTGTCTTTGATGAGCGTCTCGTTCGAGCGATGGCTGCGCGAACCCCGATGCCCGCTATATTTCCACTCTCGAATCCGACACGTTCGAGTGAAGCCGACCCTGCGGACGTCATTGGTTGGACCGAAGGGCGGGCTCTCATCGCGACCGGGAGCCCATTTCCAATAGCGCGTTTTGAGCAGCGAGAAATCCGCATCGCACAGGGCAACAACGTGTGGATTTTCCCGGGTGTGGGGCTAGGCGCGCTCGCTTCCCATGCGAAGCGCGTCACCGACGGGATGTTCACGGCAGCATCGCATGCGTTGGCCGAGGCCGTTCTTCCCGAAGAGCTCGCGAAAGGTCTGCTCTATCCCGAGATATCACGTCTGCGCGAGGTGACGGCGAACGTGGCGATTGCCGTGGCGCGAAGAGCCATGCGCGACGGTGTCGCGCCGACGTGGAAGGACGAAGATCTTCGCGCTCGCGTAGCAGAGCTTCAGTGGTTTCCGGAATATCCGCCACTCGAGATGGGGGAATAACCAGTTTTTCGGGTGCACGACTCTTGTTCCGTTTGTCAAAGGTGTGCAACTCTTTCCGCATGCTCATTCGTCGTTACGGTACATGGTCAACCAACTTGCTACTTTGCGCGTCGATGGTTGTGGTTGCGTGCGGTGAGAATCCCGATCCAGGAATCGATGCTTCGGATGCCGACGTGGGAAGATCAGATGGGGGATCGTTGGACGCGAGCCGCTTTGACGGGGGTCCTGGAGATGACGGCGGACATGCTGCTGAGGGGGGAGGTGCAGATGCATCGGATCAGGATGCTGACGGAGAAGA
>CAYZTA010000063.1:0-14427 GCA_964481145.1 uncultured Sandaracinus sp. | reverse complement strand
TGCTGACGGGGGTCCTGGTGTTGACGGGGGTCCTGGTGTTGACGGGGGTCCTGACGCTGCGTTCGAAGATGCGCGAGTGGATGCAGGTACCGATGCATCGATGAACGATGCTGGGGGTGAAGAAGGTGATGTGCTCGCTCCGGCGGAATGGGATGGTACGCTCGAGAGTAGTGACGTCTGCTCGCCGCATGGATGGTGCTGGGTGGCGCTGCGTCCGACGAGCAATGCGATGCTCGACGTTTTCGGGCTTGGTAGCAACCACGTTTGGGCCGTCGGTGCCGGAGGCACGATACTTGAGTGGAATGAAGGCGTGGTCCGCGGGGTGAGCGGTGCGTTGCCTGGGATCAACTTCGTGTCGATTCACGGTTCGGCCGCTGATGAGCTCTGGGTGGTGGGCCTCGACGGGCCTCTCTCGCTCGAAGGCACCGAACGGACGCCCGCAGCAATCCTACGGTGGGACGGCACGCACTTCTCGGAGATTCCGATTGCAGCTCTTGGCGACCGGCTACCTCGCGATATTTGGGTGCGCAACGAGACCGATGTTTGGGTCGTCGGCGACCGTGGCCTCGTCGCGCGCTGGAATGGGAGTGCATGGACGTTGTTGGATGCATCCACCGGCGCCGATTTCGTAACGGTTTGGGGTCAGGGTGATGACGTCTGGATTGGTGGAGATCGTTGGGTTCACTGGGACGGAACCGCGTGGGCGCATTCGGGGGCCGAAGTCCTTCGCGACATTGGTGGCGACGAGACGGTGGCGGCCGCTGGTCCTACGGGCGCGTATACATGGAACGGCACCACGTTCGCGGCTGCTATCGGAGGAAGCTACACGACGGTCACTGGCGTCGGCAGCTTCACGTACTGGGGTTCGAGAGAACAAGGTGTGATCTCAAGAGGTGGCTCTGTATCCGTCGCGTCTTCCGTACCTTGCACTAGACCACAGCGCGTGTGGGCGGTCGCGCCGGAAGAGGTCTACGCTGCTTCCGAGGGGAACCTTGTGGGCGAGAACTGTATGCTTATGCGGGGCGATCCGAGTCCGAGCGGTGAGTTCACGGCGCTGGTGACGGGTGCGCCGCGCACGCTCGGTGTCGCCCTCGACGAGGATGTCGTCTACGCGCTCGGTGCGTCCGAAGTGTTGCAGGGCGATGGACACACGTGGACTCCGGTCAGCACAGGCATCGACGTTCCGCGTCACATATCAGGCTCGGGTGTGGACGACGTATGGGTCGTTGGTGTGGACGGCCGCAGCGCACATTTCGATGGCACGACTTGGACGCCGTTCGTGATCGAGCTTGGGGCGACCGCGCTGCGGATTGCGGCGGCCCGCACCGAGGCCTGGACCGCGGTGGGCGCGCGCGTGCTGCGTTGGGATGGGACCAACTGGACATTGGCACACACGCTGGCGTCGCCCGTGCGAGTGATCGATGTGGTCGACGGTGAGGTTTGGGTGCAGGCGGGGGCTGTGATTGAGCGCTTCGATGGGACGGCGTGGCACGTGGTTCCTTCCCTTCCCAATGAGTTCAACGTGCGCCGCTTCACATCCGCGACGTCTGGAGTCTGGGCGAGTGGCGCGCCAACGGCGGCGCGTTTCGACGGGACGATGTGGCATATTTTACCGATGCTTTCGGAGGAGAGCGAGGTGTTCGCCTTCGAGGGGCACGTTTGGGCGAGCGACATCACGAACGCCGCGTACCGATACGTAGGTGGAGAATGGTTGCAGTACCGCATTGGTCACTCCACAACCGGAACGGCGCGACCGTTCATCGGTGGAGGCCATGTATGGATGCTCCTCGGGAACGGATTGGTGCGACGACCTCTCGACTAAACAGGAACGCGCCGAGTGCGATCCAAAACGGAGAAGACTTTTGATCCAATTAGGATCAAGGTGCGCCGATCTCTTGGAGAGGTCATGGCGCGTTCAAAGAATGGCGAAGCGATAGGCGCACGAGGGCGAAGTCCGTCAGCGCGCAAGAAGTTGAGACGATTCATTCGACAGCAGGCGAAGAGCGGCGACCTGGACCAGTGGCGTCGCGGCCGTGCCATTCTTGGGTACATCGAGCCAACCCTCTTCAATGGGCTCGCCTGTGAAGGTCGCCTTGCCTGGGAGGACAGCGATCGCGTCAATGCTCATGAATATCGACCTCCGTTGTGGTCCGACTGCGATGTTCGTGTTCTACTGTGGTCCGACTGCGATGTTCGTGTTCTACCAGACTACGCTGATCTTCACCGCAGCCGCGTTTGGCCATTGGCCAGCGCTTCTGATCACGAGAACTCGCTCGGCGAGTCGCTGCACGCGATCGAGCGGGGAGAGCGCTTCGTGCCTGAGCTGGCGATGACCGAAGAGGCCGCGCCGTGACACGCGTCGCGATCACGATCGCGCTCTTCGCGATCGCTGCGCCGTGCGCGGCGCAAGAGCAAGAGTACGTCTTCGACGAGAGCTACGGCCGCTGCGGGGTCCTCGACGCGACGCCCGATCAAATCGAGCTCGTCGACGCGTATGCGACCGTGCGTGCGCTCGAGGCCGAGCACGGCTTCGGACACCCGAGCGTGGATCGCGCGCGCTGGAGGCTCGCCCGCGCGCAGGCGTGGCTCGCGATCCAGACCGCCAAGGGTGCGCCGATCGACGCGCGCGCAGCGGACGAGATCCGCGGCCGCATCACGGCGATCGATGCGCGGCTCGATGCGCTCGTCGATCGCGCGCGTCGCATCGATCGTGCGCGTCGCGCGGCCTACGCGGAGGCGCTGGCGGCGATTGAGGAAAACGGGCGGTTCGACGCGCCCGCTTCGCTCCTGCTGCCTACCGTGGACGCACCCGATCAGCTCGAGAGGTAGCGATCGATCCACTCGGCGACCGAGCGCACTCGCTCGCCGTCGTGGTGGGACATACCTCGCGTTCCGACGTGTAGGTCGCGAGCGCGGAGCGGACACGATCTTCCTCACTGAGGTAAACCTGAGTTTTCCGCATGGGTGTCAGAGTGTCATCGAATCTGACACCCACGTGTTCGTCGTCATGGAGGCCCACCTCATCGCGGGTGCGTTCGTCGGGACTGTCGCCCGACGGCTAGCGAGGGAGCAAGTCGGCGAACGCAATTCCATCTCGTACGATCGTCTCACCGACCCGTACTGGGATCTCGCCTTTGAGCATGGGTCCAGCCGAGACGAACGAGTGAAACTCGCCATTTTCTCCGCAGGGATCCACGCCGCTCGGCAGCTCGGAGAGAAACGCATCGTCGATGATGCGGCCCGCGAAGCTGGCCGGGAGTGTTGCGAGATCGACGGCGGTGACATACGCGCGCACACCGCTCTCGATCATGGTGCGCACGAGCCCATCGGTCGGCTCTCTCCATAAAGGGAATACGGGCTTGATTCCGGAGCCGGAGAGTTTCTCCTCGCGATAGCGGCGCACGTCTTCGAGAGCCAAGTCTCCGAAGATCATGTGCGTGATTCCACCGGTGCGAGCCGCTTCCATCGCGTCACGCATGCGTGTTTCGTAGTCTTGATTCGAACATGGCCATGGCAAGCGCACCCCATGGATGGGAAGGCCGATCGCTTGCGCTTGCATTTCCAAGAGCTCACTCCGAACACCGTGCATCGAGATGCGCTCGACAGATTCGTTGATGGTCGTCAGCAAACCCACGACGTCGAGCTCTCCGCGCATGCGCGTCATGTGAAGAGCCCACGCGCAGTCTTTGCCACTCGACCAACTGATCCACGCTCTCGGCCGCATCACGCTCAATCCGTGATGCTCTTTGGCAAGGATTTCGAGCGGAAGGACGGACCGCCAAAGACCATGAGCATCGCGGGTTGGAATACCAATGTCGCCAGCAATGAAAGCGTGAGCGCCACGGCGATGAGCTCTCCGAACTGACGCACGGGCACGAAGCCGCTCAAGAGCAACACCGAAAAGCCGAGCACCAAGGTGGCGCACGAGACGACGATGGCGCGGCCGGTGCTCCGCGCTGCACGCACGACAGCGGCGCGCCTTCGCATGCCGCGTCGTTCTTCTTCGACCAGGCGCGCAAAGCCATGAATCGTGAGATCGACCGACACACCGATGGCCACCGAGAAAACGATCGCCGTGCTTGCGTTGAGAGGAATCCCACGCAGCACCATCCACGCCACGGTGCCAACCTGTGGAATCACGTTCGGTGGAATCGCCAAGACGCCCAAACGGCCGCTGCGAAAGAGGAGTCCAATCGTCAGGAAGATGACGAAGGCCGAGAGCGACAGGCTCCCAAACATGTCGTCCACCACGGCGGTGATGCCGTGGGAGCCGATATAAGCTTCACCCAAGAAGTCGACTTCGACGCCATCGAACGACGAGAGCTCTTCACGCGCCTTTTCCTCGATGCCGCGGATGAGCGCGATGCTTCGCTGCGCGCCGATATCAGCCAATCGAATCTCGACTCGCGCGTGTTGTCCGTCACTCGTCATGTAGCTCATCGCGGGATTGGGCTCGATGCGATCGAGCAACGTGATGAGCGCGTCGACTTGTTCGCGAGAGCGAAATGGTGTTCGTGGTTGTTCGGCGCCGATCCCAGCCAATCGACGCCACGTCTCCCAAAGGAAATCACTGGGGGTCGTGGTCCGCAGGACACCTTGTTCGTGGGTCGCCCAACTCGCGATGCGATCGAACGCAGCGAGCAACGCCGGGTCGCGTACGTCGGTGCTTCCGTTCGTCGAGATGTGAATCTCGAGCGGGCGAATCCCATCCAAATGCCGTTCGACGAGACGCGTCGAAACCACGATGGGATCATTCGGATCGAAGGTGTCGAGCAGCGTCGTATCCACACGGATCGAGGCATAAGCCCAGAGGCAAGGCATGATGGCGAGCAGGGTGAGCGTAAGGACGATGCCTGGCCTTCGCGCAATCTTCGCAGTCCACGCGACGAGGGCGGCTTCGAGCCATCCCTTTTGTGGTCCGTGGGAGCGTGAGAGCGCCGTTGGCGGGATGAAATACGTGACCGCCGCGGGGATGAAGGTGATGAGGATCATGTACGTCACCATCACGCCAAGCGCTGCGACGATGCCGAAACGCTGAAGCATTTCAGTCTGTGCCACTGTGAGCGAGCCGAACCCGATCGCGGTCGTGAATGACGTCAAGAAGCACGCGATCATCAGGAGACGGATCGCGCGTCGAGCGGCCAACGTGCGTTCGCTCGTGCGCCGTGTCTCCTCGACGTAACGACCGATCACGTGGCCGGCCTCCGAGATGCCCATGATGATGGGCAAGGTCGGCAGCGTGTTCATGAGGGTCGTAAGTGGCTCGCCGGAGCGCGCCATGAAGCCGAGGACGATGGTGACCGTCATGCCCACCATCGCGATGGGGAGGACGACGCCAGCGATCCAGCGGAAGGACGCATAGAGCAGGAGCGCGCAGACCAAGAGAGACAGCGGTACGAGGAAGGTCTGATCAGCGATCATAGCGTCGCTGATCGCCGCGCGCAGATGAGGAATGCCGGCTGGAAAGACCGCGATGCCGGAAGGCGGCGGGTGCGCCGCGAGGAGCTCGTTCATCTCATGGACGACTTCGAGGCGACGTGAACCAGTGCCGAGCTCTGGGTCGAGAAACAAGACGACCGATGCGACGTGTCGGTCTTGGCTGATGAGCCGTCCTCGCGCGAGCGGAGCGTCGTCGATCGCATTCGCGATCGTCTGGGCCTCCTCCACTGTGACCGTCTCGCCACGCACGACTCCACGCAAATCTTGGCTTCCATCGCCCACCCGTTCGGCGATGGAGTAAAGGCCCATCGGAAAATGTTCTGCGTCGTCGTGGACGAGGGTCTCGAGGGCGGCTTCGATGCGCGGATCGATGGCGCCTTCGGAGAGCTCGGTCGCTTCGTCGAGGTCATCGAGGTCGAGATCGCCTGAATCGAGATCGTCGAGTGTCGCCCCCGAGTTTGGCGGCGAGGCACCTGGCAGCGGCGTGACGGTGAGACTCTCCACGCGAACGACATGCGGATGCTCTTGGAAGAGGCGCGAGAGCGTGTGAATGTACGAGAGCGCCTCTCGACTTCTGACGTCGTCAGCGACGATTAGGAGCGCGGCGACGCTGTCGGTGTCGCCGAAATAAGAGTGGAAATCGCGGATGTCTCGCTCATATCCACCAAAGGAAATGATGAGGTTTTCCGGGGACGAATCAGTCTCGAGCCGCGGAAGTTGGAGCGCAGCGAACACGACGACGCTTGCGAGCAACGCGATGACCGTGCGTCGCCGGCTCGTGACGACCTCTGCGAATCGATCGAGAAAACGGTCGAACATCAATCGTTACTCGTGACCCATGTCAGCTCTCGTTTTCATCGAGAGGGCCCTTTTGACGTCCGAAACGCGCGAGGGCGAGCGGGAGGAAGATACTGGTCGATACGTAGGTGAGTGCAACACCCAAAACCGCCAGATAGGCGACCGAGCGCAAGCCATTGTGGTGCGCGAGCGCGAGCGCACCAAAGCCGAGCAAATTCGTACTCGAAGAGAGCAAGTTCGCGCCCGAAGTTTGCCTTAGCACGATGGGAATCGCCTTGGCTCCTTCGACTCGATAGCGATGATAGATGTGGATTGCGTTGTCCAAGCTGATCCCCACACACACCGGGAGGATGCCCGCGTTCATGAAGTTGAGATCCACATGGAAGAGGGCCATCGCACCGGCGAGCCCCACGAGTCCGATGAGGACACCGCCAAGGACGATCACCGATGCGCCGAAGCTCCGAAGGTCGAGCAAGAGCACGATGAAGACCGCGAGCAGCGTACCAAAAAGAAGGCGCGGACCGTCTGCGAAAATCGTTTCGAAGATCTCACCCGCAATCCAGTTTTCGCTCAAGATCGATGCCTGAAGTCCGGCTTCATGAATGGCCGCGCGCACATCGCGGGCTTGCTCGGCCCATTCGATGATGTCGTCGGTTTCGCGGTACGTTCGCGCCACACGCAGAAGGAGCAGCGTGCCGGAATCTCCAATCGCGCGGAAGGGACGAACGAAGAACTCGGGTACGTCATCGATCGTGAACGGCTCGGCTCGTGTGAGCACCATCGCCTGCTCTAGACGATGTCGATCATCATCGCTGTCCAACCTCTCGGGGGAGATGCGCTCGAGTTGTTCTCTCAGCTCGAGAATGAGCGCGCGCCGCGCTTCTTGGCGCTCACGAGGAGGCACGACATCATCGATTCGCTGAATCTGCGTGACATCCCAAACACGCCCTTCCCGATGCCGTTCCTGCTCGACACGCGCGATCGCGTCGACCACGCGTTGGCGCTCGTCCGGATCGGCAACCCAAATGATCGCGTTCGTGAAGGTTCCCTCGAGCTGTTCGCGGATGTACTCGCCGAAACGCGCATCGTCGGTGTCACCTTGGAGCACTCGCCAATCGCCCTCGAAGCGCACGGAGCCTTGATAAAGCGCGAACAGTGATGCGATGGCAAAGGCTGGAACCGCGAGCAGAACACCGTTTTGGACGACTCTTGGGATGCGAATTCCGCGTCGAGATTCGGCCGGTGCTGGTTCGACTTTCATCGGGCGGAAGCGTTCGAAGAGCGCATTCATCGCGGGAAAACCGAGCAAGCTCGAGATGAGCGTGAGCCACATGCCTGCGGCTGCGATGCGTCCGAACTCGCGGAATCCGGAGAAATCGGCGACCGCGCTGACGAAGAACACGCTCGCGTTCGTGGCGCCGATCGCCACGAGCGCGCGTCCTGTGCTCGACATGAGTCGTTCGGTCGCATGAAGCGCCGACGCACCTTCGCGTCGCAATTCGATATAGCGATGGTGCAGATGAATGCCGTACTCGATGCCGAGACCAGAGAGAATCGAAAAGAGAAAGCCGCTGATGATGTTCAGATGGCCGACGGCGACGCGCGCGAACGCAAAGGTCCAGACCAGGCCCACCAAGAGAGGAACCGCCAAAAGGACGATCGCCCGCGGGGATCTCAGCGAGGCGACCATCAAGAGCACGACGGCGAGAAACCCGATCGACCCAGCCGTCGCGAGATCGGTCGTGATCTGCTCGTGATCTTGTAATCGCTGTGCGATGCCTCCCACGAATCGGTATTCGGGAAGCGTCGGAAAGGCGGGATCGTTTCCGAGCTCCGAAATTGCACGAGCCACGACGGAATGCGCTTGTCGAGCGTGCTCGAGATCACCGCTCGCACCGCCAAAAATGACCCATGTACAAAGCCAACGACCGTCCTCGGTGACCATCCATGGCTCGAATGGAACCGGAGATTCATCGACTTCGGCGAGAAGCTCCGTGGGCCTGGTCGCGTCCTCGTCGTCTTCGAGATCGAAGTAAAAGCCGGTCTGGCGAACGACCTCGCGATCGACGGCTTCTCGCACACGTTCGATCAATCTTCGGAGCTCGTCCTCTTCGACGTAAAGCAACTGGCGATCGTGGAAAAACTCGATTTCGAAGTGGGCGTCGACCCCCCGCACCATCGGATCACCGGAGAGGCGTTGGACGAGACCATTGGCAAATCGCCGAGCGAGCTCTGGGTCATCGTTCGCGATGGCCACCAACACTTGAGAGGTCGCGTGGGTATGCTCGAGCACCTCGTGCAGCTCGCGCACCGCCGGGCGCTCCTCGGGGAGCAGCTCGAGGAACGAGGACCGAACCGTGAGCCCTGATGCGAGAAAGAGGGACGGGATCAGCGTGATCAGCAAAAAGCCGAGGATGAACCACGGGTATTGGTACGTGATCCGCCCGAGCCTCGCGAGTGCCCGTGAAAGTGGTCCAGTTTCCTCCTGAGAGTCGTTCATGGATGGGTTTCTGCTCGTCGGGCGTCGAGCTTTACTTTCACCCAGGAGATGATTCCAGGGAGGATCGAGAGGAACACGACGGCGATGATGATTTTCTCGATGTGTTCAATCACGCCCGGGACTTGGCCAAGGGAATACCCGAGGACAGTCATCGATGAAACCCATGCCGCGCCGCCGATCACGTTATAGGAGGCGAAGCGAGGGTAGGGCATACTGGCCACGCCCGCGACGACGGGGACGAAGGTGCGCACGAGCGGCATGAAGCGCGCGATGATGATCGCTTTCCCTCCATGCTTTTCATAGAAGTCGCGCGCTGCGATCACGTGCTTGGGGTCGAAGAAACGTGACTTGGGCCGACTGAAAATACGTGGGCCGATCTTCACTCCAATCCGATAAGACACCGCGTCGCCGATGATGGCGCATGGAATGAGGATGAGATTGAGCAGCAGAAGATTGAGAGAGCCTTGGGCCGCGTAGAGCCCTGCCATCACGAGGAGAGAATCCCCCGGGAGGAAAAAGACGAGCGCGCCCGTTTCGAGAAAGACGATGAGCGCAAGGCCGGGATATCCGCCGAGCTGGACGAGTTCTCCGGGGTTGCGAATGAGCTCGATGAAGGATCGGAAGTGCTCGCCTATCGAATGCAGGAGTTCCACGCGCGAGCGGCTAGCACCGGGGCACCCAATGGGCAACTGGCCGCCCCCCATCAAACGTCGATTTGCTCTGCTTCTGTGCGATTCTGACCGAGGACACCCTCCCATCGGGCGATCACCGCGCTCGCCAGCGCGTTGCCGATGACATTGATGGTCGTGCGGCCCATGTCCATCAGCTCGTCGACCGCGAGCAGCATCGCGATGCCGGCTTCCCCGGGCAGGCCGAAGCTCGCGCACGTCCCCGCGATGATGACCAAGGTGGCGCGCGGTACACCGGCCACGCCTTTGGACGTGAGCATGAAGGCGAACACCATCACGAGCTGCTGTCCCATCGACATCTCGATGCCCGCGGCCTGCGCGATCGTGAGCGATGCGAGCACGAGATAGAGTGTCGAACCATCGAGATTGAAGGAGTAGCCCGCGGGGATGACGAAGCTCGCGACGCGCCTCGGAACACCGAAGGCCACGACATCTTCGAGCAGCCGTGGGAGCGCCGCTTCGCTCGATGCCGTCGTGAATGCGACCGCCATGGGCTGCCTGATTTGCTTGAAGAACGGCACGACTCGAATCCCGATGACGATCATCACCGGCACGAACACGAGGACCACGAGAAGCACGAGCGCGAGGTAGAGGGAGCCGACCAAGCGTGTGTAGCGACCGAGGAGATAAAGGACGGCGGGCCAGCCGCGCACGATCACGCCATCGACCTCGTGCCCCGCGGCCATGTGACTGACGTTGTAGGCCATCGCGCCAAAGACGCCGATCGGTGTCAGACGCATGACGAGGTCCGTGTACTTGAACATCACCTGCGCGATGGATTCGAGCAGCTCCATCACGGGCTTTCCGCGTTCCTGAATCCGCGTCAGCGAGACCCCGAAGATGCACGCAAAGACGACGATGGGGAGAAGATCACCGTCATACCAATGGCGAGCGAGGTTCGATGGAAAGAGATGGAGCGCGATATCCCAACCGCTTTGTTGAGAGGCAGGGAGCGTCGTTTCGGTCGTTCCGAGGTCGATGGGCAAACCGTCCCCGGGCCGAATCCAGTTTGCGATGACGAGGCCAATCGCCAGGGCGAGCGTGGTGACCAACTCGAAGTACAAGAGCGACTTGAGCCCCATGCGTCCGACGGCTTTGAGGTCACCGGTTTGCGCGATACCGACGATGATGGTCGAGACGAGGAGCGGGACGATGAGCCCCTTGATGAGCGCGATGAAGGCCCGTGAGCAGAATCTGAAGAGCTCGTATGCGAAGGGATGCTCATCTTGCGGAAAGCTGCCTCCGAGCACGACGCCGAGCACGAGTCCCACCATGATCCAGAACGTGCCCGAGCGATACCAAGGCTTCTGGTCAGTGGGATGGAGAGGATCGATGGGCGGGGATTTCATCCGGTTCCGTTTCCGGATGCGTTCCTAACACGGATTTCATTCGAAGCCGTCTCGCGAGACTGACTGGACTTCGTGTCTTCGGCGGCAAAAAGCTCGTTCAGTCGCGAGGTGATCTCAGCGTCACATCGCACGCGCACCCCCGCGAGAGTGGGCCGCGCGAACTCCAGTCTCGGCGATGACAGACACGTGGAGCTCCCGCCTACTCCCTTACTACACCCCGCAACCCTATGAACGCATACAAATCAGGGGCCATAACTTTCCTCGAGGCTTCGATCGAATTGCGTGCTCATCCGGTTCGACTCCCTTCGCACATAAAGCGACAATACCAAGCGCGTACCAGAATTCCTGGATGAAACTCATTCTTTCATCCATTACGTTTTGTTGCCCCGAGTATCGGACCGTCGTCGCGTCGCCCTCGTACTGTTGGGCGTGCCTGGAGCTCAACGCTGGTTCCATGCTGGAGCGCAACGAGTCCGGTAGGACATCGTGAAGCCCCATGAAGATGAGGCGCTCTGCGATTTGTTCGGCAATGGAGCGATCATCCAGCTCTACTACGCCAGACCGTTCCACGGAGTATCGTGCCTTGGACCGCAGGGGCCGCGGAGGCCGATTGCGGTGGCGTATTCCGAGCGGACTGAGCCGCAGAGGGGCCTTGCGCGAGGCGTTCGGCGTCGATGGGCTTTGTTACGTCAAAGGTCACGGCGTGCGCGATGTGGCGGCGCTCTACGATCGCTTCCACGCGTTCACTGCGCGCAACGCCGACGTGAGCACACGAGCTCGAGTCGCATGCAGCTCTATTATCTCCGACGCGAGCGAACATGCCTCCAGTTCCCACGGCGATCGTGTATCGGCAAATCGTGGCTCCTTACGCTTCAGGACGAGGAGCGTCCGCACCTCGACGAAGGCTTCGATGAGCTGACCGAGGGCGAAGAGCAGAGGGTCGTGAGAAGTTGAAGACGAAGTGGTTGGCGCTCGAAGCGCTGGTGGGCACGGACCGACGCCTCCAGCCCGCTCGTGTTCTTTCCGAGCTTGGAATCAGATTCTCGCCACCGAGTCGTCTCTTTGCCTCGAGTGAAGCCAAAACAGTGGCTCCGCTCGCAGAGATTCTATGGCGGAGGAGCTCGGACGCAGAAGCGAGTTTGAAAAGCACACAAGCAGCGACCGCGAAGACCCGCTTGGGAGCCAGAGCCACTGACATCCTTTGATGGGCAGCTGTCATCGGAATCATGCGCTGACGGTGTGGTTTCTCACGTCGTCGACCCACCGCCTCATTATGAATGACGGAAGAGGGGGCATCCCGACAAGTGCGGTTGGGGGGACACTCGCTCCTGGAGGCCAACTCATGAGTTCTGATGCATTCGACGTTAAAGTGGTGGAGATCAATGGAACGCGGATCACGCTCGATGTCCTGCCATCCAATTATGATGATTTGGTCTTATCGCGCTCTTTCGCGCTGAATCTTTTACAGGACAGCTTGGAGCGCTCTTGTGACTTCCTTTTGGGAGTGGTCGACGACCCTGTACAAGAGGCAGAGTACGAGCGTCGACGTGCGAAGAGCGCCATCGCCCCATTGGTTCAGGCGCTCAAGGCCCACCCAGAATGGTTCGTCGATGGCGATTGGATTCTGGAGAACGTCCCTCGTTTCATCGTAAGTGTCGAACTTATCGAGCGGCGTAACCCACTGAGCTGGGAAGAGCTCAGCGAACGCGCTGGTGCCATCGAGGCCATGTTTCCGAACGGCCTTACGATGGATCGCTATGATGAATGGTCAAAGCTGCAGTGGGAGAAGCTCCACAACTATACGATCGTGGTCACCGTCACCGAGCCTCAGTGGGCGGAGCATCTTGAGCCTGGACTTGTGTTCGGTTCGACTGCTGCCGATTGGGAACGCGAGACAGGTGTGAAGCTCGACGAAGCCCGCTGACAGCACGTAGGGGGCTCAGCACTTCGCCGACGAGCTTGGATGCGAGGCGGCTGTCGACTGGGGAGTGCTCTTTGAG
The DNA here is from genome assembly GCA_964481145.1 of uncultured Sandaracinus sp. GTDB lineage: Bacteria > Myxococcota_A > Polyangia > Polyangiales > Sandaracinaceae > Sandaracinus. Next base: position 1,652 of record CAYZTA010000063.1, on the reverse strand, counting down.
CAGCTTCATGAGGCGCCCCCATGTCTTTTTTGCTGCTTCACTGAGCTCTCATGCGGGTATCTACGATACTGTCAATGTTTTGGGCCTTTGGGCTGACAAGGATTGGAACGACTTCATCGAAACTGCCAGTCGTCGGGGGCCAAAATCCCTAATGCGATGGTGCGGGCGAGCAGATAGTCGCTTGGATTCGACCAAACCAATACGTTGAGACTTTCGCGGGCATCAGGGGGCGAGGGAAGGGATAGCGTTCGCGATTCCATTCCCAAACGTACGGATTCGAGGCTTTCGGCGCGCAGGCGCTCCTTCAATGGAATCGGCAGGCTCGAATGCTCGAATGCTCGATTTTCTCCCAGCTCCCATTTGGCGACGCAGCGTCCCTGTGTGTCGCGTGAGGCGCGAAGTTTCACGGCTCCTTGCCGCCATCCGATGACCAACCATGCGAGGATGGGCTCCGACAGAATGGTTTCTTCTTCGGTGTTGAGTATCTGATTGGGCTCCTCGGGAGGAGCTTTGGAGAGGGGCTCGATATCCGTCCAGACGCCACACCGAAAGACGCCATCATCTCCGACCCGGTCGACGCCGATGAGCACGGTTTCGGGATCGTATGGGTACGAGGAGCGATGCGTGACGGATTGAATTGCGAAGTTCTCGATGATGATGCTTACCACACCAGGCTGTTTGCAAAACGTGCATGGTTCTGGATGACCCACGGCGACGCACGATGGAACTTTCGGTCCAAACGTCTGGCCTCCGCCAAAACGAATCGTGTCGCCGAGCTTATAGCTCGGCATATCCGCAACTGTGCCCAGATGGAATTGCGCCTCGTCGAGTACACCTCGTTGGCAGTGCGGGCATCGCGTCGGCGCGTCGAGGGTGGCGTAGAGGCCCATGACATTGCGAGCCTGTCAGATTGAAATCCACTGACAAGGTGAAGGTCAGACGCGAGTGGCCATTCTTCGTTTGAGGGTGTTACGGTCGATCTCGAGCTCTCGCGCGGTCTTGGAGATGTTGCCACCGTTGCGCTCGAGCACGCTCGCGATGACTTGCTGCTCGACCTCGTCGAGGATAGCGCGAGGGCTGGCTCTTGGCCTTTTGAACGGCGCGCGTGATGATCTTGTCCGGCGTGCTTTGGTCGGCAGTGGCATACGCCGGCTCCTCCTCCAAAGGGCAAGCGGCAGCTGACGCCATCACCGACGCTCCCCGATCTGACGGGTGATTTGCTCGATGGGCCAGACCGCGAGCTGCTGCGGAATGCCGCGGTGGATCTGGAAGACAAGCCCGCCAACGCTTCTTATCGCCGGGATGCGTATGGGCGCCTTCATTTGTGGCTCGACTTGCCGCGCGTCTCGAGGGATGCGAGGGCCCGGTCGTCATCCTCGATGAAGCGGAAAATCTGTATCGCGCGGGGGTCTCGCGCGCAGAGCGACGCACCGCGCTGCGTTCACTCGGCTTTTATTGCGGCGGCGCATTGCCGCGTGCATGTGTCGTCTTGGCGATCACCCCCGAGACGCTCACCTTGCTCCGAGAAGAGGCCAGCGAGCTGCTCGACGAAATCGCGGATCAATCGACGCTGCTTCCTGTCGAAGACATCGCGATGCTAAGTACAGCTCCCCACTGAAGAGTGATCGGTTTCTTGTTTGATCCTGGGATCG
>CAYZTA010000062.1:0-33362 GCA_964481145.1 uncultured Sandaracinus sp. | reverse complement strand
GCACTTCAGCGCTTCACGCGATGCGAATGCATTGCCTCGCGATTCGGCAAGCGCAACAAGGCGTTGAGCAATGAGCTTTTCCCAGGCTTTCATGTCTTCGGTCGAGGGCAGGTTGGTCATGGTGGGTCTCCTTGGGTTCGGGCAATACGGGGCCAGTCGGCTCGATGGAGCCGAGTCGGGGAATCGGTGATGAGGTGCCGGTTACGGCGCAGTGAGCGCAGCCCGGATGGTCCGCACGTCACGAGATTCAAGAGCACACGAAGCGACCGCGAGCGCGTCCGCGATGGCTTCCTGCACGGGGTCAGCGAGGCGCGAGCCGAGTGCGATTTCAGGCACGCCCCAGCGTGCTCTCATCGCTTCCCTGACTTGCTCCTTCGAGGCCTTCTTCGATCCGCTCGCTGCGATCTTCGCCTCGAAGGCCTGCACCATCATCGGCATCACGCCATGCGCGCGAAGAGCCGTCCTCACGGTTGCGTATGCCAGCGCCAAGGCCTTGGCAGCATTGGCATGCTGCGAGCCAGCTGGGGCCTCACACGCGGCGATGCGCGGCTCGTATTGGGTGATGAGGGCGAGGACGCGATCGGCGATCGAGTCGATGCGTTCGCCATCTTCGTCGGCCTTGTAGAGATGTCTCGAGGACTTGTCTGGCTTCGTGCGGATGCACTCGACGTGGAGCACGCGGTCGGTCTCGGCGAGCTCGAGCACGGCAATGCCGGTGGCCGTGAGGCTCGGGTCGAAGGCGATGAGGCGCATGCCGCGGGTGGGGGAGGGCGTCATGGCTCGCCTTTCAGCGCGCGCTCGATGGCTTGCGCGAGCTCGTCATGACCACGAGCTCGAAGCAATGTCATGACATGCGTAATGGCTGCGGAATCGAGGGCGCTATCGCTGACATTTTCAGCGTTATTCGGGGTGTGCGAAGTTGGCGCGAAATGCGCGGAAGTGCCTTGAACGTTGGCGAGCGTTGCGCCGAACTCTCTTCGACTCCCGGCGCCTCCATCATAAACCCCGACGATCTGGGGGCGTTTCTTAGCCGCGGGCCAGAGGACGCCCCGGATCGTCGGCGTTCATCACACGTGCGATCCTTTTTGTCCCGTCACGAGCCCGACCCGTCAGGCGGGAGCGTGAAGAACCCGGTGCGTGACTGCACCTCACGCTCACCCCGCATTACGGGTGTATAGCCGAAATTTGCAGGCGGTCGCTTCGGGCACAGATAGATGTGGGGCGTTTGCCCTTTGGAAAATCGATGCGCGGTACAGTCGAGCGGACCCCCGAGCAAGAGTGCGCAGATGGGGATGAGGTCGTGGTCATCGACGATGATCCGGATGCGCTCGAAGTGGCCACGCTCGCGATCGAGCGCGCTGGGCTCCGTGCGCGTCCGTTTCGTGACGCGGCCGAGGCGTTGCGGGCGATTCGTAAAAAGCCTCCTGCGCTCGTGATGACGGATCTCTCGATGCGTCCCCTTCACGGCGTGGAGCTCGCGCGCACGATGCGCGCAACACCCGCGCTCGCTCGCATTCCGCTCATCGCGCTGACGGGGGTGACGGATCCGGAATGGGCGACGATTTGTCAGTTCGACGCGTATATCCGCAAACCAGTCGAGCTCCAGGAAATCGCGGATTTGGCAGGGACGCTGATTCCCAAGTCCAAGGTGATCGCCCGATCGTGATCAGCCCTCCCAGTCGAGCCCCCAATCGACCGCCCTCGCGGAATGTGTGAGCCCACCGATCGAGATGACATCGACTCCGGCTTCGGCGATACGCGGGATGCGATCGAGGGTGACTCCACCAGAGACTTCGATGATGGCGCGCCCGGCGACGAACGCGACGGCTTCTTTCAACGTGGCGTCGTCGAAATTATCGAGCAGCACGATGTCGGCATGGGCTTCGATGGCTTCGTGAAGCTGCTCCATCGAATCGACCTCACATTCGATGCGCGACGTGTGCGGCGCATGCGCGCGGGTTCGTTCGATCGCATGTCGAATCCCTCCGCACGCGGCGATGTGGTTGTCCTTGATCAAGACTGCACTCGAGAGATCATCGCGATGATTGTGCCCCCCGCCGCATCGCACCGAATACCGCTCGAAGGCGCGTAAGCCAGGTGTGGTCTTGCGCGTATCGACGATTCTCGTGCGTGTTCCGCGAGGAAGTGCATCGACGAAGCGTCGCGTCGTGGTGGCGATACCGCTCATGCGCTGAACGAAATTGAGCGCGACGCGTTCGCCTTTCAGGATCGCGTGCGCCGGCCCTCTCACTCGCGCTGCGAGGTTCGACTTCGAAAGAAGGGCACCGTCTTGCGCGAGAAGCTCGACCTTCACTTGGGGATCGACCGACGAAAACACCTCCGCGAAAACCGATAGTCCGGCGATCACCAACGGCTCGCGCGCGGCGAGCACCGCGCATCCCGAGATGTCTCGCGGCACGCAGGCGTCGGTCGTGACGTCACCTCGTCCGAGGTCTTCGGCGAGCGCACGCAACACGAGCTCATGGATGACGAATCTCGACAGCGGCGCAGGGAGCATGGATTGATCGTTCATCGCCAAATCTCGATCGGCCATCCTCGCTTTTTCGCAAGCGCGAGGAGGCGCGGGTCAGGGTTTATCACACGCGGTTCGCCCACCTCTTCGAGCATGGGCAAATCACTCAAGCTATCGGTGTAGAACGCGCTCGCTTCGAGGTCGACTCCACGCGCGCGAGCCCACTCCAAAGCGAGGCGTCGTTTGCCTTCACCATAGCAAAGCGGAGCTTCGATCTCGCCGGTGAATCGACCATCGCGAATCGCGAGACGACTCGAGATGCAATGTTCGATGTCGAAGTCTTCGGCAACGGGTCGCGCGACATAGGGTGAACTTCCCGTCAAAATCACAGGCATGAAGCCGTCGGCGCGTTTCTTCTTCACCTCTTTGCGCGCTGCCTCGGTCACGTGTTCGCGAACCATCGCCACGTACCAATCGCGGAGCTCCTTTTCGAAGTCGTGTTCGAAGCGACCTTTGACCAACTGCGCTGCGCTGCGACTCACGAAATCCGCGTCGATCCAACCGAGGGTATATTGAAGTGACCAGTACGCGGCGCGCGCGATATCGAAGAGCCCGGATTCACCCCGCTGAAAGCGCCATCGCGCATAGAGCTGGCCGGTATTGACGCGTACCAACGTCTTGTCCAGATCGAAAAAAGCAACTTTCAAAGCCATCCTCGGATCAAAATTTCAGCGATGAGATTGCTCATCGCGTGGAAAAGGATCGCTGCGCCGATTCCGCCACGCCACGCGCGCAGCCACCCGAAAAGGAGCCCTGGAAAAAACGTCGCGAGCTTGGCTGGGTGTGGAGCGATGGCCAGGTGAACGAGTGCGAAAAGCGCGGCTTGTGCGAAGAGAACTCCTGGATGCAAGAGAACTCCGAGAATTTTCTTTTTCGGTTCGAACGCTTCCTCTAAGCGCGACTGCACGTATCCGCGAAAGAGAGCTTCCTCGGGAAGCCCCACGAGCACGATTTGAGTGAGCGCGAACGCAGGGAGATCGTCGAGCCGTAGATTCCAGTCGAACGCGTGCAGGGGACGATTCCAGAGCCAAAACCCGAAGATGAAAGGGGGAAATACGATGGCTGCGACCGCGGATGCAGCCCCGAACTCTCGCGCTGCGGAGGGCAGAGATCGCCAGAGGGTGCGGATCAGTTCAAAGATTCCGAGCGGGCCGGGGGCCCCGGAGTCTTCCTCGATGGGTTCGAGCAATCCACCAAGCTCGAGGCCGTATCTCCGAGCTCCTGCTGGTTGTTGGCGCGCCATGGTGAGGGGCACGAAGAGAAAAAGCGCGGAAATTCCGAGAGGAACGAGGTCGCTCGCCCAAGGCCAAGCGCCGAACAAACCGAGGATTGCTGTCGCAATACACACGCTGCCATACACCGCCGCCACTTCGCGCACAGCACGCCAACGCTCGATATTTTTTCGGTCGGAGGTAAGGTTCATGGCTCGGAACGCGTTCAACTTCGCTTTCACGCGTATCGCACCCGAGCCTGCATGATAGAGTCATCTCGGATGGTCAATCACCTTCACTCGTGTGACGGGGTGAATCTTCGGAAATCCTCCCGAGTTTCCTGGGGATTGGGGATGCTGTTGGCGCTGGGAGTGCTTACGGGTGCGCTCTCGATGCAGTCTCGTGCGTCGGCAGCTCCGACGGAGCCATCGAGAGGTGGCGTTTCGGCGATGGGGCCACTTCGCTTTGGTGAGGCGGCGCCGCCGATCGCGGCGGAGCGCTTGAGCGGCGAGGACGGTGTCACGCTCGCCGATCTGCGCGGCCGGGTGGTCGTGCTCGATTTTTGGGCCACATGGTGTGGTCCCTGTCACGAGATCATGCCCGATCTCGATGCGATGCATCGGCGCCATCATCGCGCTGGGCTGACTGTCCTCGGTGTTGCGCGCGAGCCGGAGGCGCGCATTCGAGCCCATTTGGCTGAAAATCCGGTGGGATATACCGTGGCGCGCGACATTGGAGGAACGCTTTCACGGTATGGAGTTCGAGCGCTGCCGATGTTGGTGGTGATCGATCGTTCTGGTGAGGTACGCGATGTCGTCGTCGGTACCGATAGCGGGTCATTGACTCGACTCGATATGCTGGTGCAGCGTTTGCTCAACGAACCAGCCCCCTGAGTGCATGTGGATCGTTCGCGGATTACAATTCTCTTTCTCTTTCTGAGTTGTACGCTCTTCGGATGCGAGCGCTGCACCGGTGCGACCGTTGCTGAGCTGCTCGAAGGCGAGGGGAGCATCGAACGGAACGAGGTGAGTACAGACGCGTGGGCGAGCGCTCCCATCGGGCAACGATTTCGTTTGGGTGATGCGGTGCGGACAGGCGACGCTGCGACAGCGACGCTGCGAGTCGGAGCTGCAGGTGGCGTCAAGATGCTGCCGCGAACGGTGCTTCGGTTCTTGAGTGAACGGCCAGGTGCCGTTCGCCTCGAAGCCGGCGAAGTCGAGCTCGAGAGCAATGAGGGCGTCGATTTCGAGACAGAGCTCGGGGCCTTGCGTCTCGAACGCGGCAGCCGTGTGTTGGTGCGCGACCTGGGCGATGATGGTGTTCGTGTCGAGGTCATCGCAGGCAGGGTGATTTTCGAGGACGATGGCGAGGAACGTCAGGCGGAAGCTGGACGTGTTTTCGTTCTTGCGGTTGGGAGCGTCGTATTCGAAGACGAAGAGCCCACCGTGGCATTGGCACCTACGGAACCACCTCATCCGGAGGATGAAGAAACGGACACGGCGGGCGAGAACGACGAAGCCGATGAAGCGAATTCAGAAGTCGTGGCTGTCGCTGCGACCGAGGTCACGATCGAGACTTCACCGGGGCGTGCACACCTCGAAATCCCCGTGGGCGAGTCGCCGACCATTCACGACCCTCACTCTTCACCGATTGCAGTTCGACTCAACTTCGGCCCAGAGTGCGCAGGACGTGGCCTTGTCGTGCTTCGAAGCGGCCGACGCACGACTCGCTGGGCGGGGGAAGGCAGCACGATCGTGGTGTTGTCGCCCGGACGTCACGTATACGCATTGGAATGCGCCGGAACCGCAACCCGACGTGGGAGCATCACGATTCGTCGGGACGACGGCTCGACTCGTCTTCAGTCGGTTGCGCCACGAAACGTGGTGGACAGTGATGGCCGCACTTACGATGTTCTTTATCAGAACGCTCTTCCCATCATCACGGTTCGTTGGCGCGGTGAGAGCGGCGCTGCGACGCTCCGTATGGCGAGTGGCGAACGCGAACGCAGCTTTCCTGCTCCCGGTGCTCGAGTGGAGTTGCGATCGGGGGAAGTTGGAGAAGGGACCCATCGCTTGTGGTTCATGATCGGCACGCGTCGATCGCCCGAGACCACGCTTCGTATTCGATTCGACAACGCCGCGGCCACCGCGATGATCCGCGAGCCATCGACGGGAACCTCCCTTGCCCCCGGCAGCACCGTGCATGTATCGGGGGCTGTGCTTCCCGATACGGACGTGCGGGCTGGAGGAAGTGTTTTGCCTGTAGATCCTCAGCTGCGATTCGAGGGTGATGTCACCGTGCCCGTCCAAACGGATGCTCTCGTCATCCGGTTTTCGCATCCTCGTCGCGGGGTGCATTATTATCTCCGTCGAGTGGCGGGACCATGAGCAGCGGAGGCGAATCAGAAGAGATCGACGAACTGCTCGGACGAGTGGTGTTGGGGCGTTATCGTATCGTGCGCGAACTCGCGCGCGGCGGAATGGGCGCCATTTATCTCGCGCGTAGCGAGGGGGCAGCGAGCTTTACACGTCCTGTCGTCATCAAACGAATGCTGCCCGAGTTCGTCGGCGATGATGCGGCCGCGCGAATGTTCAAGCGTGAGGCGCGCATCATGGCGTTGCTTCGGCATCCTGGGATCGTCTCGGTCTACGATTTCGGGCGAGAAGAGCACAGCTACTTGCTCGTCATGGACTATGTCCATGGGTTCCATTTGGGACGATGGGTGAGCTGGATGCTCAAGCGGCGCGTCGAAGTGCCGCTCGTGCTCGCGGTGCAGATCGTGATTCAAGTCCTCGAGGCATTGCAATATGCCCATGCCCTGACGGGGGATGGCAATGAACCGCTTCGGATCGTGCATCGCGATGTGAGTCCATCGAACGTGCTGCTCGACGTCGACGGCCATGTGCGGCTCGCCGATTTTGGAATCGCACAGAGCGGCGCAGATGCGCCCGATGTGAAGACCACGACGCGCACGGTCAAAGGCAAGTTCTCTTACATGGCGCCCGAGATTCTCGATGGCGGCGATCCGACTCCGAGCGGCGATGTCTACTCGGCGGCGGTCGTGCTCCATGAAATCCTCGTGGGCCGCAACGAGTTCCGTACCTCGAATCCGACGTCGACCATCGGCCGCGTGCTGACGCACGTTCCGACGCGGCTCGACGTGGCCCGCACCGATTGTTCGCCAGAGTTGGCGGATGTCGTGGCCATGGCGCTCTTGAAGGATCCTGCCCATCGGTTCGAAACGGCTGCAGAGTTCTCTCTGGCTCTTCGACAGGTCCGTGGCGTTCCTGGAGAGGAAGCCGACGCAATGCTTGCAGAAACCATTGCCCGCGACTTCCGAGATCCGACGCTCTCATCGATGTTTTCGTTGCCATCTCTCGAGGAAATCGAGCGTTCGCTGCGCATGCCGGTGGCGATGATCAGCTCGCACCCGCCGGCACCACCTGCCAAGCGAAGTCCGGTTCCACCGCAGAGTCGGATCGAGCGCCCCAGCGATCAACCCACGACCGGCATGAAGCGAGCCGCGCTTTTGGCACAGTCGGTGTCAGCGAGCTTTCCGGTGGATGTGTCGTTGGAGCAGGGACCCGAAGAAGGGCCGTCTCCCATATATGTTCCCGAAACACCGTCGCAGACGACCATCGTCACATCTCGCAAGGGAATTCCACTGACCGTCGTGATTGGACTCGTGGTGTTGTCCATCGTGGGGGTGGGAGTGGGTATCTGGCTCGTGCAGGACCCATCTTCCACGGGGCCGGAGGTCGTTTACGTGCAAGCCACACCTGCGGGTATCGATTCGACTCCTGTGGGAGAGCCTGTCGAACCGCCCACCGAGGCCATCGTGGTCGATGCAGGAACACAGGCGGCGACCGAGGTGGAGCCGGAGCGCACACCAGAGCGAGTCAATAAGGTGTTGACCAAACGGGGTGAACCGAGTGCGGCCCAGGAAGCCGCTGCGATTCAGCGTTCATTTATTCGGCACACCGAGGCAATGCATCGGTGTTTCGCAGGAGGCCCGCCAGAAGCAGCGCGCGAACTGACGCTCCATTTCTCGATCAATGCCGACGGGCAAGTGCAGCGCGCGGATCTTTCGCCAGCCAGTGCTGCGAGCACAACGGCTGGCCAGTGCGTGGTGCGCATCGCCCGATCCATTGATTTTCCGAGGACTTCATCACCTCGTTCGTTCCGAATTCCGATCGAAGTGCGTTCACGCTAGAGCTGAGCTGCGCGCGGTGGCGAGAGTGCTACCTTGGTCGGCTCGATGCAGCGCTATCTCATCCAGACGTTCGGATGTCAGATGAACGTCCACGATTCTCGTCGAATCGAAGAGGTTCTCGCTCAAGCCGGGTGGGAACCGACGGACGAGTCGTCTCTCGCAGGCTTGGTCGTATTCAATACGTGCAGTGTGCGCGAAAAGGCCGAGCACAAATTGCTCAGCGTCGTGGGCACGATGCGCGAGTTGAAAGCAGCTCGGCCCGATCTCGTGGTTGCGGTGGCTGGGTGCGTCGCTCAACAAGAGGGCGAGCGGCTTTTGACCCGGGCTCCGCTCATCGATGTGGTCATCGGCCCGGACAATATTCCGGAGTTGCCGGGACTCGTGGCGCACGTTCAGCAAGGTGGCCCGCCTCTGGCGCGCACCGTGTTCGATGTCGACGATCCTCGCTTCCTCGAAGCGATCCCCCGCGGGGGCATGGGCGGCGTGAGCACGCGAGAAATCACGTCCTTCGTCACGGTGATGAAGGGCTGTGATGAGCGGTGCACGTTCTGCATCGTGCCTTATACGCGCGGACCCGAACGTTATCGCTCGGCCGATGCCATCGTCTCTGAGATCGCTGGGATGGCGCGGGCTGGCGTTCGTGAGGTCACACTGCTGGGGCAGACTGTGAACTCATGGCATGAGCCAGGTACCGAAGAGACAGACTGCGAATCGAGTTTCCCCGAACTTCTTCAGCGGATCGCGCGCGATGTTCCGGAGCTCGCCCGTCTTCGGTATACCTCGCCTCATCCGCGTCACGCGACCGATGCGCTCGTCCGCGCCCACGCGGAACTCGATGTACTTCCAGCACATGTGCATCTGCCGGTGCAGTCGGGGTCCAACCGCGTGCTCAAGCGCATGCTTCGTCGCTATACGCGCGAGCTCTACCTCGAACGGGCGCGCGCGCTTCAGAATGCGCGCTCTGGTTTCACGCTCTCGACCGATTTGATCGTCGGTTTCCCAGGCGAAACCGAAGACGATTTCCGAGAGACGCTCTCGCTCGTACGCGAGGTCGGTTTCGTATCGGCGTTCGCGTTCAAGTATTCGCCGCGTCCTTATACGCCGGCACTCAAATTGGGAGACGACGTCGCGGAAGAAACGAAAGACGAACGTCTTGCGCGGCTCCTTGAAGCCATCTCCGAGCTTCAGAGTGCGCACCTTGCGCGTCTCGTCGGCACGAAGACCAAGGTGCTCTTCGAAGAGCGATCGGCGGCCAAAGGGACCGCTGCACGCGAAGGAATGGTGCGATGGAAGGGACGCTCGGACCGTCACGAGATCGTGCACGTCGACGTGCCGTCCGACGTCGATATGACGGGTGAGCTCTTGCCCGTCTCGATCGAGCGAGCGAACGCGCACTCGCTCATCGGGCGAGTCGAGGCGTCTCTCGATTCGCTTCGGCGTTTGCCCTCCGAGGCGCCGATGGTTCGGCCCACGGGCAGGGTGCGCTTGCCGGTCATCACGCGCGCGAAGCAGCCTCCCATGTCGGACCTCCCGCAATGAAGCGCGTGTTCCCGCGGCCAGAACGAGCGCGCCCAATCGTGTGGGCGTGGCTCCCGGCGGCGGCGTACATGGCGCTCATCTGGGCGCTCTCTTCGGTGTCGATGCCCGTTCTTCCTATCGAAGAATTCCCCTTTCGGGATAAGGGAATTCATGCAGTCGAATATTTGATTCTCGGTTTTTTCGTCACGCACGCGTCACTTCGCACGTGGCCGACTCGAGGTCGAATCAGGATCGCCTGCGTGGCGTTTTTGATCACTGCGGGATGGGGAGTCCTCGACGAGATTCACCAAGCGTTCGTTCCTGGTCGTTCATCGGACGCATTGGATCTCGCGGCAGATTTGATCGGTGCGTTTCTGGGCACGAGCGCGCGCCTCGCGTGTTCGCTCTTGGGTGAGTCGAAATCAGAGAGCCTGGTATGACTTGTTTTCCTTATTGCGGTCAGAATCCACAGCTTCACGAAACCTCCTTCGTGGCGCCGACAGCCAGCGTGATCGGGGATGTGCACATCGGTGCAGAATCATCGATTTGGTATGGAGCCGTGTTGCGCGGTGACGTGATGCCGATTCGGATTGGCCGTCGCACTTCGATTCAGGACAACGCCGTGATTCACGCGACGGGCGGTTGGTCCGATGCTTCCATTGGAGACCGTGTGACCGTCGGGCATTCAGTGATTCTTCACGGATGCAGGGTGGGCAACGATGTCCTCGTAGGCATGGGCAGCATCGTGCTCGATGCTGCAGAGATCGGCGATTGGGTCGTGCTCGGCGCAGGCTCGCTCGTGACTGCGCGCACGAAGATTCCATCGGGTGTGCTCGCGATGGGACGCCCCGCAAAACCGATCCGTGAGCTCACGGCAGACGAGCGCGCGCGCATCGCCGAAGCATCCGAGCTTTATGTCGGCTACGCGAACGAACACCGCGTCTCGCTCGGATGAACCAGAGGAGTCAGTCGACTTTGAGAATGGCGTGGAAAGCCGCCTGCGGAATCTCGACGCTGCCCACCGCCTTCATGCGCTTTTTCCCGGCTTTCTGCTTCTCGAGCAGCTTTCGCTTACGCGAAATATCGCCACCGTAGCACTTCGCGGTGACGTCTTTGCGCATGGCACGGACGGTTTCACGTGCGATGATTTTTCCGCCGATCGCGGCTTGAATCGCGACCTCGTATTGCTGGCGTGGGACGATGCCTTTGAGCTTTTCGGCGAGGCCTTTCCCGAGGAACTGTGCTTTTTCGCGGTGTACGATCGCGCTCAGCGCATCGACTTTGTCACCGTTGATCAGCATGTCGATGCGGACGAGCGGGCTTTGCCGATAACCGGCGAGCTCGTAATCCATCGATGCATACCCTTTGGTTGCGCTCTTGAGGCGATCGAAGAAATCGAAGAGCACTTCGCCGAGTGGTAGCTCGTAGATGATGATCACGCGGTCTTGCGATGCGTATTGAATCGCCTTTTGTTCGCCGCGACGTTCTTCGCAGAGCTTGAGCACGGCGCCGACATAAGGGGAGGGGACGTGAATCGAGACCTTGAAATACGGCTCTTCGATGAAATCGATCTTGACCGGATCAGGCAATCGTGAAGGGTTTTCGACCTGTACGACTTCACCATCGGTCTTGTGCACGCGATAGACGACACTCGGCGCGGTGGTGATGAGATCGAGGTCGTATTCGCGCTCGAGTCGCTCCTGGACGATGTCCATGTGCAGCATGCCGAGGAAGCCGCAACGGAAACCAAAGCCGAGCGCCTCGCTCGTCTCGGGCTCCCAGGCGAGGGCGCTGTCGTTGAGCTGAAGCTTTTCGAGCGCTTCGCGGAGCGCCGGATATTCGTTGGGTTCGGTGGGAAAAATCCCGCAGAACACCATCGGTTTCACTTCTCGGAAGCCGGCCAAGCGCTCCGTGGCGGGGCGCCGCATTTCGGTGATGGTGTCGCCGACCTTGCAGTCGCGTACGGTCTTGATGCTGGCCGCGAAGAAGCCCGCCGAACCCGGCCCGAGCTCTTCGATGCCGCGCGGGAAGGGAGCGAACACGCCGAGCTCGGTCACTTCGTATTCGGCCTTGGTGGCCATCATCTTGATCTTCATGCCGCGGCGAAGCGTTCCGTCCACCACGCGCACGAGGGCCATCGCGCCACGATAGGCATCGTACCAACTGTCGACGAGGAGCGCGCGAAGGGGCGCATTTGCGCCTTCGGTCTTCGGCGGTGGCACCCGCTTGACGACTGCTTCGAGGATCTCCTTCATGCCGATCCCCTCTTTGGCGCTGGCGGAGATCGCTTCACTGCAATCGAGGCCGATCACTTCTTCGACTTCTCGCCGTACGCGGTCGACGTCCGCACCCGGAAGATCGATCTTGTTGAAGACGGGGATGATCTCGAGGTTGTTTTCGAGCGCGAGATAGACGTTCGCGAGAGTTTGCGCTTCGACACCTTGAGATGCGTCGACGACGAGCAACGCGCCTTCACATGCCGCGAGCGATCGGCTGACCTCGTAGTTGAAGTCGACGTGACCAGGGGTGTCGATCAGATTGAGCTCGTACTCGAGGCCATCGTCCGCTTTGTAGTCGAGGCGGACCGACTGCGCCTTGATGGTGATCCCACGCTCGCGTTCGAGCTCCATGTTATCGAGGAATTGGTCCTGCTTTTCTCGATCTGAGAGCGCTCCTGTGAACTCGAGGATGCGATCGGCAAGGGTGCTCTTGCCATGATCGATATGCGCAATGATGGAGAAGTTTCGAATTCGCTCGACGGGTACGGGCATGGATGGCCGCAAGGTGTGGCTGTCTCTTTGCTTCGCCGCAAGGGGCGTTGCACGGAAATCCTCTTGTCGCTGCGTTTCAGCGCTTCGGCGGCGTCGCGTCGAGACTCAGTTGCCCCGGGAGGCTCGACGCGTGTTTCTCGAGGACCATGTCGATGCCCTCGCGAATGTACACGGCGACGGGCACCTTGGTGCGCTCATGCAAAAGCTTGAGCTTCTCGTTCTGTTCGGGCGTGATGTAGATCGTCGTGCTTACTTTTTTGCGCGCCATGACCCCGCCCGTTCATTTTGGCGTGAGCCTACATGGCTCGCCACGTAAGGTCAATCTCGTGACGAGCGAGCAGTTGATTGGTTGGGTGAGGGACGCGTATGCTTCGCATGCATGAAATCGAAATCGCTGCGTTATCAGCTCGCGATGTTGGCCGCTTTGGCCGTCGGAGCGGGCTGCGGGGGTGGGGAATCCGCAGTCAATAACGCTCCCCGAGGCAGCCGAGGGGACGAAGCCGTGCGCGAGCAATGCAACGCGGGTGGTGGGCGGAATGTCGAGACAGTCGACGTCAATGGGGATGGAAATCCCGATGTTCGGCATGTGTATGAGGGCAGCATTGAGCGTTGTGCTCAACTCGACATGAATTTCGATGGAATGGTCGACGTGACCCGCTTTTTTGGTCCGGACGGCGTCACGATCGTGCGCGAAGAGCACGATTTCGATTTCGACGGGCGGATCGACCAGATCGCGTACTTCGAACATGGTGTGATCTCTCGAAGCGAGCTTGATACCAACTTCGATAACAACATCGATACATGGGTTTGGTGTGAGGGGAGATTGATGGCGCGAAGCGAGCGAGATCGCCGCCATCGTGGTCGCCCTGATACATGGGAGTTCTTCGAGCGCGGGGTGATCACCGAGGCTCGCTACGATGAGAACAACGATGGGCGGCCGGATCGTTGGGAGATCTTCCAGGACGGACGCTTGGTGCAGGTACGTCGGGATACGGATGTCGATGGTGAGGTCGATCGGACTGAGGACATTCCGCAGGAAAGTGCGGGGCAGCGTGAGTCGGCGTTGACATGTGATGGTTCGGAGGCTCCGCCAGAGCTCGTACCTTCGGCACCGGCACCGACTGAGACTTCCGAATCGATCGCTCCCCCCGAGCCCATCGCCCCCGAACCTTCTCCGCTGGAGAGTGCGCCATGAGGACATTGCGCATCTGTTTGTTGCTGGGTTTGCTTGCTCCGGGATGTGGAAGCAGTGCACCGACCCGTCCAGCGCGCGCGCGAGCCACGTCGGCAGCGGGGGCGACTGGGGCTGAGGATCAGGGGCGATGCGAGGTGACTGGGAACGATCGTGAAGTGTCCGAGTATGATACTTCCGGTGATTCGACGCCCGATGTGAGGCGGGTGTTCCGGCGGGTGGGCGAGCCGCCTTTGACGAGGCTCGTTTTGGCGTGCCGCGAGAGCGATTTGAACGGAGATGGAACCAAGGACGTCGTGCGTTACTACAACGACGAGGGACGTCCGCTTCGTGAAGAATCCGATCGCAATTTCGATGGTCAGATGGACACGATCACCGTCTTCCAAGAGGGACGCGTCGTCAGGACCGAGATCGACGGCAATGGAGATGGTCGCGTCGATATCAAGATCTTCTACGATGATGCGGGTGCGGCGTTGCGCACCGAGCGCGACATGCAGGGGCGGAGCACGGCCGACGCATGGCGACCCGATCGCTGGGAATATTTTGAGCAAGGCCGGATGGTTCGTATGGGGACCGACCTTGACGGAGATGGTCGGGTCGATCGTTGGGATCGCGATCAGCAGTATGCGCCTGAACCTGGCGAGGGCGGCGTGAGTGATGTCGATCCCGATGCCGATCTCGAGAGCTGAGATGGCGCGGATCCGCTTGAAGAAAGTCGGTTGACCTGATGGCTCGTGAACGTTTGCAGAAGATTCTCGCGCATGCGGGGATCGCATCGCGGAGATCTGCCGAAGCTTTGATCGCAGCCGGCAAGGTGCGCGTCAACGGTGTGATCGTGAGCGAGCTCGGCGCGGGTGCGGACCCCCGCAAGGACAAGATCGAAGTCGATGGCAAGCGCATCGTGCTCGAGAAGCCTGTCTATTACGTGCTGCACAAACCGCGCGGTGTGGTGACGACGTTGAGCGACCCCGAGGGGCGCCCGCATTTGGGCGAGATGTTGCGCAAAGTCGGTGAGCGTGTGTACCCAGTGGGTCGGCTCGATTTTCACACGAGCGGCGTGCTGCTCGTGACGAACGACGGCGAGCTCACGGAGGCGCTCCTTCACCCACGAAAGGACGTGCCGAAGGTGTATGTCGCCAAGCTTCGTGGGTTCGTGACCGTGGATGATCTCGACAAGCTGCGCAACGGCGTCGTGCTTGACGACGGCCACAAAACGAAGAAGGCGGAAGTGTTCGTACTTCGTGAGGAAGACAGGAACACGTGGGTGCAGATCACGTTGCACGAGGGAAAGAATCGTCAGATTCATCGAATGGGAGAAGCGATCGGTCATCCCGTGTTGCGTCTTGCGCGCGTTTCGTTTGCGGGGATCACGGCGGAGGGGCTTCGTCCTGGTGAATCGCGCGAGCTCGACGCACGCGAACTCGAGAAATTGAAGAAGACATATCTGACGCCGCAAAGGCGTGCGAAGGATCGCGAAGCGGGAATCGCGCCGGAATCGCCGAAACGTCCCGCCGCGGGAACTGCGGGGCGAGCGCGCACGAAGCGTGCGTGATGATTTCGATCGATCGGTGTTGACAGCCGAAACGGCGACGCTATAACCCGCTTCCTCTGACGCGGGGTGGAGCAGCCTGGTAGCTCGTCGGGCTCATAACCCGAAGGTCGTCGGTTCAAATCCGGCCCCCGCAATCGACCATATTCGATCCACGAACGCCTGGCTTCTCAGCCAGGCGTAGTGCTTTCAGCGGCAAGAGCTCGAACACGGCGGTGTAGACACCACGATCGTCCCGCTGGAGCGGGATGGAGCCGCCGCGGAGGAACTGGCGGAGCGCCTCCCGGCCTCGGTCCACGTCGCCCGCGAGGATCGGCTCCAGCCGGACGTAGTGCTCGAGGAACTGCTCGGGGGCTCGACAGCCACACCAGCGCCTGCGCGATCGACTCCAGCTCCACGATGGCGGCCTTCTCGCTCGTCGCTTCCAGGTCGCGGAGCGTGTTGACCGCGTACTCGGAGCGGTCGCCGTCCGCGATGAACGTGATGAGGCCTCGGATCCTCTCCTCGGTCCGGGCGAGGCGCGTTCGGCGCTCCGCGATCTCCGCCGCCGCGCCCTGGCTCTGCTCCATGAACCTCTGCGCCGCGAGCTTGCGGGTCCGCCGGATCTTCGCCGGGGTCGATCATGTGGGCGCGGATCGCGCTGAGGATGAGCGTGCGCGCGAACTCCTCGTGGACGTACGCCTCGTTCGCGTACCTCCGGCCCTTGTGGTTGTCGCCGCAGCAGTAGCGGCGAGGGGTCCCCCCGCGATGACCATCGCGGTTGCCGCAGGCGCCGCAGCGCAGGCTCCCTCCGAGAGGGTAGTATCGCGGGGGCGTGCGGGCAGCGGCAACGCGTTGGCGATGCGTTGAGCAAGTTGCCTCGAAGATGTCGTCGATGAACGTGGCGTGCTATCCGTTTTGCATGTCGGCCGACCCACGACCGCGGATCTACGCAGACTTCAACGGACTGGTCGCCGGCGTTCGGAACCCGGCGCACACCGCCGTCGTCCTCGGCACGTTCGGAACGGCGCGCGATCTCGCGAACGCCGGGATCGTCCTCCGCGACGGATGCGAACTGCTCGCGTACGACTGGTCAGACGACGAAGAGGATCTCGAAGGCCATGGGACGGCCCATTTCGATCCCGTGCGACGCTGGTGGGTCGCGGAGTTCGACGAGGAGGGAGTGCGTTACGTGCCGAAGCGGGACCGAACCCCGGTCACAACGTTTCGCTGCGTAGCGTGCCGACAGGACCTCGCGTCGTGGCTCGCGTCCAAGCGCGGTCGCTCCGCGGACGACCTCTGCCCCTCGTGCTCCACGCCGATCTTCGCACCCATTGCGCCGCCCTCGGAGTAGCCATGCCTTCCGCCGTGAAGCCCGTGCCCGCCGCCGATCTCGCCACGTGGCCGACGAAGCGGCTGCTGGCACTACGCGATCGTCTGCTTCGCTGCGAACCCGACATCGAGCACACCGACATCCAGCGCCCGGAGGGGTTCGAGAAGCTCGACCCGAGCCTCATCCACTTCAAGGACGACCCGCGATGGACCGATCTCTACGAGACGGTGAAGCGGATCCTGAACACGCGCGAGCACGTCCCCGACGGCGCCGAGCGCGCTGCGCACCGCAAGGCGCGCGGCAAGCATGCCCGCTCACGCGGGCGATCGAGACCCGCTCCGCAACCACCACGCCGCTGACGCGTCGCACGCGCCCGGCGCGTTCGTGCACGATCGGCGAGGCTCCGCTTCTGCGTTAGAGTAACGACATGGCGCTCGGGTAACCTCGGGCTCGCGTTGCGCGGAGCACGATCGCGGAGTAGGGAACCGCGTGCCCTGTTTCGTCGAGTTCGAGTGCGAGGACGGTGTTCGGCTGACTTCGGTTGAGCCTACCGAGGCCGAACGAGCCGACCACTCTTGACGCTGGTTTGCGACGCCCGTCGAGACCCGATTTGCCGATCTGTCTCTAGAGACGCCGTGGGATTTCGGTTCGATGATCGATGCCTGCCGAAACGGCGACTACCGACTCATCGGTCTTCGACAACTGCGCCCGGCCGTCGCTCGCATCGAGTACGAGCCGTTCGGCACCCCGTACGGGGGCACGGCGTGCATGGTCGCTCTCGTCGAAGCCTTCGGTTTCCGCGTCTCTCAGATTCAAGACTGATCGTGCCGCACACGACGATCACGCTCTCGCCGTCGGACGCGAGCCGGCGCACGGCCGCGAGCCGCCGAGGTTGCGCGTTTTCGCTTCTGTGACCACAGAGTGACCCACGCGGCGTCCTCCCTACGGCTACCAGCAGCGACGGCTCACGCCGCCGATATGGCCAGCAGGATTCGAGCTCGTGGCAGGCTCACTTGAATTGCGACCTCCCGATGGAGGGAAGGGTTCCCCATCGCGTGCCTCGAGTCGGCGAATGAGGCGTGCGGAACGAGAGTTGCGGAGTCGCGCTCGAGATGGAGGGACGACGATATGCGCGCCATGGCGGTTTTCGTGGCTCTTTGGGGACTCGGTTGCAGTACGGCGACGCCGCTCGATACGAGCGAGGATTCAGGTGTGGATGGTTCGAATGGGCTCGATGGAGCGATCCCAAGAGATGCCGGTGGGGATGGCAGAGTGCCAGATCGGCATCTTTCCGAGTGTGGTCGTGGTCAGCTTTGCGCGGATGGGCTGATGTGTCTTGGTGGTCGTTGTCAGGCTGACCCATGTGATGCGATGACCACACTCTGCCAAGGAGGACGCGAATGCATTGCGCGATGCGTTCCGACCGGCTCGAGTTCGTGCGTGGGAGGTTGTGGTCCTGTCGAGACTTGTTTCGGTGGTGTATGCGTGCCTGGATGTTTTCCTTCGCCGTGTGAAGGCGTGACATGCGGCACGGGCCAGCATTGCGATGCATCGCGCGGCGGATGCGTCGATACGGTGCTTGGGTCGGGGACGTGTCCGGAAGGACATATCATGCATCTGAGCTGCGCTTTTTCGGATCCTTGTGCAGACGTAACCTGTGCGAACGGAGAGCGGTGTATCGGCGGAACGTGCATTGAGGATCCGTGTGCTGGCGTGAGCTGCATGGATCGAGGGATGCCGACGGGAAGCTGTGTGAACGGGGTTTGTGTGGATACCTGCGATTGCGGTGACGGCTGCCCCGCGGGTCGACGGTGCATTTTTGGACGCTGTGAATGCGAGCGTTCGTGTCCGGTGGATGGGATCTGCGGATCATCCGATGGATGCGGCGGCCTTTGTCATGGAGCCTGCCCTGCAGGAGAGTTCTGTCGCGATGGTGTGTGTGAATGCCAGCCCTTTTGTCCTCCGGAGGCTGCGTGCGGAATGTCGGATGGATGCGGAGGCTTCTGCGATGGCGGATGTCCCCTCGGGGAGTTCTGTGATGAAGGAGCATGTCGATGTGATCCGCTTTGTTCGTCAGCGGACACGTGCGGCGCCATCGATGCGCGGTGCGGCGTGCGATGTGATGTGGGAGTGTGTCCGGAGGGACAAGAATGTCGCGATGGGGAATGCCAATGCGCGCCGCGCTGTGATGGTGCCGTGTGCGGCGCGTCCGATGGATGCGGCGGTCATTGCAATGAAGGACGATGCGGCATCGGCGAGTTTTGCGATACGGGCGTTTGCGTTCCGACGTATTGCGATCCTGGATGTGGATGCGGTGAGGCGTGTGTTCGCGGGACGTGTCGTTCGATCTGCAGCGAGGGGCAAACACTGTGCGGATGTTCGGGGTGTTGTGATGCTGGAACGATGTGCGACCCACGCACTGGTACGTGCAGTCTCGATGGTCCGTTCTGAACGGTGAGATGCCGTGGCGGTGGACGAACGCAAATGCTCGGTTTCGAGCAATTCGAGGGCATAACAAAAAGCCAAGCCATGCTGAGCCAGCTGTGTTATGCGCAGCAGCGCTGATTGGGGTGAAGTTTTTCGTGGGGTCATCCGTATTAGCCTGCGCGCCGTTCACGCGCGCGACATTCAATGAGGAAAGTAATGATGCGATCGAATCGATGGATGCTTGTTTTGGCCGGCATGGGCGTGGTTTTGGCCGGTGCGTTCGTGATGGGATGCGGTCAAAGCTCGGGAAGTGGCCGAGGGGAATCCTGTCGGGCTCGTAACGATTGCGCAGATGGGTTGCGCTGTATTTCGAACGTGTGTGTTCAACAGGATTTCGACATCGCGCCGACTGCAAAATCGTGTGAACGCGTGGAGTGCAGCGTGGACGCGGATTGCTGCGATGATGTCGAGACGGGTGGCACGTGCAACCGCGGATGTGAGAACAGCCTCTGTGTGTTTCGATGTTCGACGGATTTCGATTGTGGCTCTGGGTATTGCATGGAGGGTCGTTGCGCCAACTGCCGCACCGATACGGATTGCGGGTCTGGTTATGCGTGTCGTCAAGGGGCCTGTATGGAGCGCTGCGAATCCAATGCGGACTGTCCGTACCTGAACACCTGCACCGCAGGCGAGTGTATCGAGACGGGTTGCACGACGAATCGCGAGTGCATCGCGCTCAGCGACAATCCGCGCGCGGTGTGCGTACCGGATGAAGCCTCGGGGATTCAGAAGTGCTTGCTCCCGTGCGACAGCGATGCGGAGTGCAATCCAGGGGGCTACCGTTTCCAGCAATGCGATGCAGGGCGTTGCATTTACGTGGGGTGTGAGACGGAAGAAGAGTGCAGGATTGCGCTCGACCTCTCGCCGGGGAGCGAGCTCCGCGCCGCGTGTCGCTGAGTACGTGATTCGAAGACTGACCTGAAACTTACGGCCACGGTCCATGAACAGGGCTGTTTGTCAGGCTGAAGGGTGTGGTCGGTGCAGTCCTTGGAGGCTTTCGCGGAGGTCATGCCGTTCTCACGAAGCACCAGTGAACAATGGGGCATAACTGCCGAAACCACGCCTCACGCCTTATATTGCCGATCCCGTTCGAGGTTTCACCCTTGAATGATCCGCCCAGCGCGGGCGGGGGCGCGACTAACCAGAGTCGCATTGATCGGAGATCAAACCGACTCTGGTTAGACGCGGAGCGGAGTTGGGAGGGGGGTCCCGAGCCGGCTTTGCCGGGCGGGCTTCGTTGTTCGTGAGTCTGCTTGGCCTTTCATCCCCGTGGCGCTAGGGATGAGTGCATGACACGCCTCATCACCATCGATGCCGATTACATCGCGAAGGGCCTGGCCTGCGCCTATCTCCGCATCGAAGAGGGTGAAGCTGCGTTCATCGAGACGGCGACGACGCATGCATTGCCGAACCTCCTCGATGCGCTCGGGCGTGAGGGGCTTTCGCCGGGAGATGTGCGTTACATCATCGTGACCCATGTGCACCTCGATCATGCGGGAGGTGCATCGGCGCTCGCGCGGGCTTGTCCCCATGCAACGGTGCTCGCCCATCCGCGTGCTGCCCGGCATTTGATCAATCCGGCAAAGCTCGTGGCGAGCGCTCGCGTTGTCTATGGAGACGCAGTGTTTGAGTCTCTTTACGGGGAGATCGAGCCCATTGATGCATCGCGTGTCACCGCACTCGAAGATGGAGCTGAAGTCTCACTCGGCACCGCAAGATTGCGGTTCCTTCATACACGCGGTCACGCAAACCATCATTTCGTCATTCACGATCCGAGCCGCGATACGGTGTACACCGGTGATATGTTTGGGCTCGCGTATCCTCGTCTGCAACGCGCTGGACGGTTCGCATATCCTTCGACGAGCCCGACGGATTTCGATCGAGCTGCCGCGCACGAGAGCATCGAGCGGATTATCGCGCTCGGAACGAGGACTGTTTGCCTCACTCATTTTGGCGAGGTGGACGAGCTCTCGCAGATGGCCTCGCAACTCCATCGTTGGCTCGAGCTCAGTGGGTCCATCATGGAAAGGACATCGAGCCTTTCTGACACGAAACTCGAACCTGCCATTCGGAAGGAGCTCGAACGCGAGATGGACAACGCACTCGAAGCGAGAGGTCTCGTGCCCGATGCGGATGATCGCAAACTCCTCGAGGTCGATTTGACGTTGAATGCGCAAGGCCTCGCGCATGCCGTGAGACAAGAGCGCGCCAAGTCGTAGGGATCGTTGTCGGCTGGCCTCGCGCGTCCAGATCGATGGACAGAGGCACTCATGGCGCTCGAATTACACAGTGCGAGTTTTCGCGAAAGCGAAACGATTCCGCCCGAACACGCGTGCGAGGGTGCTGATCGTTCACCGCCGCTCACGTGGTCAGGAACTCCTGACGGCACGCAGTCGTTTGCGCTCATCGTTCACGACCCGGACGCCCCCCGAGGCGATTTCGTGCATTGGATGGTGTTCGATATTCCGAAGGACGTGAGCTCACTCCGGGCTGGTATCGGCCCTGGTGATGACATTTCTGGAGCACGTCAGGGCACGAATGATTTTGGCAAGCGTGGCTGGGGAGGTCCTTGTCCGTCCCCAGGCGCATCGCATCGCTATGTGTTCGAGCTGCTCGCGCTCGATTGTGAGCTCGGTTTGGGACCGGGCGTGAAGCGCAACGAGATCGAACGAGCCACCCTCGGCCACGTGATCGAAAAGGCAGAGCTCGTGGGACGATACGAACGGAGCGCGCGCCGCGCGCGGAAATAATCCTCAATTTTGCTAGGTTTTTGGGCCTTTAGCGGGGCTCTTCGCTTTGTTTCGTCTCGAGTTCCTCCCAGCGCGCGAGGAGTTGAGTCAATCGCTCGCGCGCTTGGGTGAGTGATTCCAAAAGCTGCGGAACTTCAGCGCCTCGTGCGGTGTAGACGGCGGGATCGGCGAGCTCTGCTTCGAGGCGTGCGATCTCTGCTTCGTGCTCGGTGATGCGATCCATCATGCCATCCAACTCACGCTTTTCCGCGAAGCTGAGGCCCTTCTTGGGCGGACGCGATTTGTTCTTGGAAGCGCGCTCATCGGCTTTGATCGCCTTGGGCGTGGGTTGCTCTTCCATCGCAGCTTGCGAGAGCGCGCGCCAAGTCGAGTAGCCGCCCGCCCAACGTTTCACTTTCGCGTCCCCTTCGAATGCGATGATCGCCGTCGCGATTCGCTCGAGGAACCATCGGTCGTGCGTGACCACCAGTGCCGTCCCACCCCATTCGACGAGCATCTCTTCGAGGGCGGCCAAGGTCGGAGCATCCAAATCGTTGGTGGGCTCATCGAGGATCAAGAGATTGGCTGGCTCGAGAAGCATCTTCGCGAGGAGCACACGCGCGCGTTCACCGCCCGAAAGCGCGCCCACGGGCTGCCTTTGTTGGTCGGCGTCGAAGAGCATGCGTTCGAGATAGCTGACGAGCTCGATTGGACGACCCGCCCATTGGACTTCGCGTGCGTGGGGCGCGACGTTTTCGGCGACTGATTTGTCCCAATCGAGCCCGGAGCGATGCTGTTCGAGATAGGCGATCTTCGTGTTCACTCCACGGACGACTCGTCCGCGCGAAGGTTCGATCTCTCCGAGGATCGCGCGTAGCAGCGTGCTCTTTCCGCATCCGTTTGGACCCACGATGCCGATGCGCTCACCTTTGGTGAGTGAGAGGTCGAAGCCGTCGATCAGCGGGCGCGCTCCGATCTCGAGCGCGAGGTCGTGAAGTTCGAGGATGGTGCGCCCAGTGCGCGTGGTGTCCATTTGAAGCAGGACGGATTTGTCGCGCGCAGCGGGTACATCGGCGATCACATTCTCCGCACGTTGAATGCGAGCTTTTTGCTTTCCCGTGCGCGCGGCGGGGGTGCGCCTGAGCCATTCGAGCTCGCGTCGCAAGAGGTTTTGCCGGTTTTGTTCGTGACGCCGCTCGTGGGCAGCGCGTTCGGCTTTGGCTTCGAGGTATCCTTCCCAGCCGCCTTCGTAGCTGTGCAGTTGACCGCGCTCGAGTTCGAGCGTGCGTGAGACGACTTGGTTGAGGAACCAGCGATCGTGAGTGACGAGGAGCACGGCGCCTCGAAATGCCGTCGCGAGATGGCGTTCGAGCCATTCGATCGCCGTGACGTCGAGGTGGTTCGTGGGCTCATCGAGGATCGCGAGCTCGGGGTTCGTGATGAGGATCCGCGCCAGCGCCACGCGACGTCGCTCGCCGCCCGACATGGTCGAGACGTGACCATCGAGTCGGCTCATACCGAGATGTTGGAGATAAGAGCGCGCTTCATGTTCGCGATCCCATCCGCCGAGCCGCTCGATTTCATGAGCCGCCTCCTCCATCTGCGTCATCCAACGCTCGGAGTCTTCTCCTCGTGCCAGGGCCTCACTCGCCTCGTCATGTCGTGCGCGTGCAAGCTGCCATTCGGAGAGTCCCGAAAGAACAGCCTCGAGCGCGGTCGGATCACCCTCGAAGGTCGGCTCTTGCGCGAGGTACACCACACGCGCTCCGCGCTGCTTGGCGATGTCGCCGCCATCGGCGGGATCGACGCCCGCCAGGATGCGCGCGAGCGTCGATTTTCCACAGCCATTCGCGCCCACGAGCCCGATGCGCTCGCCCTCATCGATGGTGAGAAAAACGCCATCGAGCAGAGTTCGTGACCCAAGAGACTTCTTGAGCGAGCGCGCGTCCAGTATCGGCATGGCCGAGATCTATCTCAAATGAGGATCGACTGACATCCGAAGACGACGTCGAACGCGCCGCTCGTGTCTTGCGTCTCCTCACGCGCGAAATCACAGCTCGTCGGACACAAGATGACCCGCGTCGGCTCGGCGGCATCGTCGTAGTACCAACCGCCGCGAGTTTCGTCGCACGCGTCGAACGAGCTCGTATAAGGGATGGTGGTCGAACCCGATTCACCACGGATCACGACGTTCACCCGACGCGGGTTGAGAAGGCTCCCGTCGGGCGGTTCGGGCAATTCGACCTCGCACGCGATGCGCGAGTTGCGCACGACAGCGCTGGCGACCGAGTCGAAGAAAGGACCCCAAGCGCGCGCGCCATCACAGATGCGCGCACGCACGCCACCGGTCCGAGCGACGAGTGTCGTGTAGGTGTGACCAGGAGCATCAGGTTGGTTGCCGCCTGGATAGGTGCACGGTTCGTCCGGATCGGTCTCCGAGCCCCATCCATAGATCGCATCGAAGGTATAGCCCGCGAAGAGATCTCCGTATGTGGCGGTCAGGATGCCGGGGCCGAGTACGCGTCGCGGTGGATCCTCGGGCGGGGCAAACGGATGCGGCCCTCCTGGATAGTCTTCGAGAGACGTCGCGGTCAATGGTGTGATCCCGCTAGACGTGTAGCATCTTCCGCCAGAATGGGGCCGTGCGCACGTCCGTGCGTTGTCATCGGTGACGACGACGATCGTCTTGGTTGCTCCTTCGCGAAGCAAATGGCGCCATGGCGCCGAGCCGATGCTCGCGTCCTCGGTGTAGCCGCTGGATTGGGCCAGGGTTCCGAGGAATTGCTCGATCGGTTGTGAGCTTTTGATATCGACATCGACCTGGAAGAAGCGCGGACCATCCGCGCAATCGGCTCCAGCGAGAGGCGGGGGAATACAGATGTCGAGATCGCTCCTGCCCCGCAGTGAAAGCAAGATGACGCGATAGTCGAGGTCGCTCGCGGCGATCTGCGCAGCGAACGCATTGAGACCAGCGCGCACCTGATCCCGCGCTGGTTTCATCGAGTTCGAGTTGTCCACCACCCAGATGATGTCGACAGGCATTCGCTCGGGATCGACTTCGACGTTCGCCGAAGCACATGCGGCATCGGGATCGAGCCACACGGCAGCATCGACGGGTTGGCTGTCAGGCGCATGTTCGCCGGCATCGTGGCTCGATGCGTCGACAAACGTACCGTTGCCCGCATCCCGGGCAAATGTGCCTACGTCGATGGGCGCGCTTCGTGCGGTGCAGCCAAATCCGAAGAGCGCAAATAAGACCAAGAGCAGCGGAGGTCGCATCACGTTGCGGAAGGTAGCTTGGGGGGCTGCGTCGCGCCCGCCGAACCGTGCTTCGAACAGCGATTGTCACATCGTCGATACTCGAATCTTTCTGCGATCTTAGCTATCGCTTTGCAAGCCGCCTCCAGAATGTGGGTTTGCGCACGATCCTCTACCGCCTCCGCGCAGTCGGCCTTTTGTTTGTGGGGCCTCCGCGCAGTTCGAGCATCCGTGCTTCGAAGCGGGCGGGATCGAGCCAGTCGTATCGTTCGGAAGTGGGGTCGTATACGAGCGTCTGTCGCTCATCGCGCGATGGTATGCCCTCTTCGCGGAGCGGTGCTTTCCACATGCGATATCCGTCGGTCATGGGAATGTCCGCAACGATGCGAATGAAGTGAGGTCGTTCTCGGACATCGAGGACACCCATGAGATCTTCACCGAGCTTCATGGGTTCGATCGCGTGTTCATGGAGGACGAGCGCCGCGACGAGCAGCTGTCCACTCACCCCTGGCAAGTGCACGCCGTAGACCGCGGCGCGTCGAACAGCTGGACATCGCGTGAGTTTGTCTTCGATGGTGATCGTCGGAATGGGCCCCGTGGCGCTTCTGACGACGTCCGAGAGACGATCGACGAACCAATGATCGCCATCGGCATCGCAGCGCACCCAATCCCCAGTGACGAACCACGCATCTCCAGGTTCGAAGACTCCGCGGAGAACTCTCGAGGCACTTTCCTTTTCACGCGAGATTCTCCCTAGAAGGGGCGTGCTCGGCAGATAGCCATCGAAGCTCGCGCTGGCATGTCCGGGATCGATCTTCGCGATCAACACCCCTGGTTCCTCCAATCGACTCATCAAAAGTCGCGCGTTCTCGTCGCGTGCGAAATCCTCTTTCTCGAAGTTCCACGTGAGCAAGGCGAGATCCGTGCTGCCCGGCAACGGTCTTCCAAGGGCACCGATCTTTACGCCTGACGCGTTGGCGAGCACGGCGTTGCCTTCGGTCGATCCGTAGAATTCGAGTACGGAGGCGCGACCGAAGCGCGCGACGAGCCGCTCCCATACATCGATGCGCATTCCGCTGCCTGCAAAGAGGCGAACTGGTGAGTGGGCGTCGAGTGGCGATGGGGGAGCGTCGACCAGGTCTCGCAACATATCACCTGCATAAAAGACAATGGTTGCCCCCGAACGTCGAACCTCTGGCCAGAGTCGTTCGGGATCGAAACGTGACGAGAGCGCGAGTCGCGAGCCTCCGATCAACGCTCCACCGACGGCGACCAACATGCCAGCCGCGTGATGGAGAGGAAGACAACAGTAGACCGTGTCATCGGAGGTGAGGGTGCATGCTGCGGCTGTGCCGAGCGCAGAAAATGCCCAGCGACGATTGGTGATGCGCGCAGCCTTTGGCCCGTTGGAGATGCTCTTGCGTTCGCTTTGCGACGATGTGCTTCGACCGGCTGTGAAGATGATGCACGCAAGTTCCGAAGCGCGGCCGGCGTTCGGTTCGTACCAAGAGGGCAACACGATGGTGTCCGGATCGATGCTCTCGAGATCCAGCACGCCTCCGGGCAAGGAGGCGCGCGCATCGTTTGCGCCCGGCGCACCACCTCCGAGTACGAAGACAGGGCCTGCGTATGCGCTTCGCGCGTATGCCGCGTGACCAGGATCAGTCACCAAGAAGTCCATGGGCGCGAGTCGATGGGCCTCTTCGAGGGTGAGCCGAGTGCTGTCCGGGCTGAGCAGCACCGCGACTGCGCCCATGCGATTGAGTGCGCACACGATCGACAGATACGACGGACGCGTCTCCATCAAGACGCCGACTTTGGAGCCTTGACGAACTCCCGAGTGCACGAGGCCCCGCACGATGTTGTCGACGCGTCGGTCGGCCTCGCGATAGGTGAACGCGCGGCCTTTCCACAAGAAGAAGGTGTTCTCGCCGATGTGCGCAGCTTGATCAGCCAACGCTTGGCCCATCGAGATGCGTGTGTTGGGATCGATTTGTCGAAGCTTCTGGAGGCGTGGCACTTGCCATCGCAATGAGTCGATCAAACGGCCGACTTCGCGTCCCACCTCGCCAAGTCGCGTCCACATCGAATCGAGCGCGGTGGTGGCGACGTCATAGAATGCTTCGATATCGATGGGGACTTCATCGAAACTTTCATCATCGATGTCTTCGAGCGGCCGTGCGCGCACCGGTTCTTGTCGTGCGAGCAATGACGGTTTGGGGCCGACATGGCTTTGCCAGCGCACCCACTCGATGACAGAAGGCCATGTGGTCGCGCGCGCCTTGCTCCCCACGACGAGCCCGAAATGCCCGGCACGCACCGGGATCTCGTACAAATCGGCCACGGGTGCGGCTTGCCGAATCGCACGCACCGCAGGTGCGCGTGCGATTTCGTCCGTTTCACCCACGAAATAGAGAATAGGGCAGGTGATGTCGGCGAGCGTGACGGCGCGTCCATCGATGACAAACCCTCCCGACGTGAGTCGGTTATGAACGATGAACTCATCGACGAAGGTGCGGAACGCGGGCCCCGGCCATGCCACGAATCCTTCGCCTGCGAGGAAGCGCCTTCGACTCTCCCGCTTTTCGAGCGCGGCTCGGTCGTGGAGTTTTTGAATGAACTCAGTGAGCTGCTGCACTTCTTTGCGAACGCTGAGGAGCTTGAACCCTGTGCTCGTGAGAAATCCGGGCAGACCTTCCATTTGTTTGAGCGGCATTTCGATGGCGCGCCTCGTCGCCGCGATCAAACGTTCCGCAGTTTCGACACCGATCCCCGGGAGATTTCGTCTGATGTCGACTGGCGACCCAAAGGTGATGATGGAGCCAATTCCCTCGCTGCGTCGGAGCGCCGCAGTCTGATAGCAGAACATTCCTCCTTGGGAATATCCAGCGATGTGCACGTCTTTGCCGGTCCGCTTTCGTACTTCATCGATGGATCGATCGACTGCACGTATATGATCGTCGAGCGTGCGTTCGAGTCCGCCTGGCGTTCGTTCGGGCGCACCAAAATCGACGAGCCACACATCGAGTCCAGAGGCCTCGAGCTGCGCGATGGCGCTGAGTTCGGGCGAGATGTCATACACCTCACTCGTCACCATGAGAGGCGGCACGAGGAGCAGCGCGTTCGTCGCTTGGCCATCATGGGGTGGGGTGCTCGCTCCGAGATAGTGACGGAGCTTGGATATCCCATCTTCGAGCACGACTTCGAATGGCGCTGCGTAGGGCGCGCCGAGCCGGCCGAGGCGCATCACTTCGACGGCGTTGCGCGCGCTCGCTGAAAGACGACGGAACGTGCGTCCGAGGCTTCGGTGGCGTCGCCGCCGATGTTTCGATTCGGGTTGGTTGGGGTCGCTCAAGTGCCCTCGTTCGCGGCGCCACTTGTGAGACGCCGACGCCGCGTCAGTGTAGCGCGATGAGGCAAATCGCGCGGGTCGCATCGATGGAGTCCATCGTAGCGTGTGTTGCGTCACGCAGTCGCGAGCCCACGTACGAATAGCAGGGCTCGCCCGGAGCGCCGAAGCGCGGCGCCTTCGCGAGGCGTGGTTTCGCACGGAGTCGGAGCATGCGTGCATCTCGTGCCGCGAGCGCCTTCGTGTGGCTTTGGGCCGCATGCGCGGTCGCCGGTGTTCCAAATCACGTAGACGCCGATCCACCGCGCGATGGACCGTTCGTCATTCAGCTCGGACTCGAAAACGACAATCTCTTGTTCGGTCACTATGGCCGCCTCGTCGGACACGAATACGATGGCAATGATCTCGGCCGCACCCACGCGACGCGCGCTTCTATTGCGTACGAATGGGCTGAGCGAGTGGGGCTTCACCTGGGATTGTCGAGTCAGCTCTTCACGAGCTCGATCGACGGCAGTCTCCCTTCTCGCGGTATGATGATTCCGCTTTATTTTCACGAGCTCGATCGACTTCGACTGGGCTTGCGTTTCCGGAGACCCCATGCGCCGTGGCGGCTTCGCTTTGGAGCCGCGCTCGAGATTTCGAATCACGAGTACCTCACGATGGGTGCGTCTGGACAACAAGACATGTGGCACGATCTTCTCGCCAATACACTCCACACAGGGACGTGGGATTTCGAGCACCACGGCAGTGGCTTGGGTTTGACTGTCGGCATGGCGGTCGATGGGCGTGCGGGCGGGGTGACGGCCGTCCCACTCTTGCCGTGGTTCGGATTGGTTTTTCGTGGAAATGCTGGTTTGCGCCTCGCGTCGATAGGGGCGGGTTCCGCGCTTTTGGCTCAGGGCGGGATCCGGGTCGTGATCGGAGACCCGCGAGGCGTTCGATTCATGATCGGAGTCGAACAACGCGCCTATGGATGGATCGAGAGCAGGGGAGTGATGTTGCGCAGCACGATCGAAGTGCGCCTCGATTTCGAAGTCGCCGCGTTTGAAATCGATCTCCATCGTTACGATGGCGATCAGAATGAAGCGTATTTTTATTATGCTTTCCCGAATACGACGATGAACGTCGAGCTCACGCTTCGAATTTAGGGCGATGGGGCGAGTCGCGTCAGTTTCTCTTCGAGTGAAGCGATTGGAATCACACCCTTATAGACGAGAAGTGCGGCATTGCTTCCATCGGGAAGAACTGCCTCACTCACGCGGAGGCGTTCGCTGATGCAAAAGAGGACTGGGACCTCGAGCCCTCGCTCGGCGAGCTCGACGCGCTTCCAGACGGCGTCACGACTCCAGTAGCCCATCACCTCGACGAAGACGCGAGCTCCACTCTTCTGGTGGGTGCACACGAGGTCCGGGATACAAGCCCCGACTCCAGGCAAATCGATGATCGTATCCGCGAGCTCGGCGCGCCATGCGCCGGCGCGTTCGAGAAGGCGAGTGCGCACCGTTTCGGCATCGTCCGAGAGGCGAATCGGGACATCGTCAGGGCGGCCCAACGCCTCTCCTTCCTTCGTGAAGCGGAGTGGCAACCGCTCCTTTCCCCATCTCAAATCAGCGGTGATTCGGTACCGGCCCGATGCCATGAGCGCGGGCAACGCGAGCGCGAGCGCCAAGCCGTACTTCGTGACGGATTCGAAGAGGCTGAAGGGACCATCGATCTCGAGGCGATAACCGTTCTCCTCACGATGCACAGTGTGTAAGAGCCGTAAGAACTTGAGCTTGCGGAAGAGCGCTCGAAGCGCTCCGGGATCTGTTTCTTCGAGGCTCGCGGTGACACGACTGGCGCGGAGAAACACGGCTTGCACTTGTGCGAGATCGTAGTTGGTGACGAGGCTCTTGGCGCCCGCGGTGCGCGCCTCGCGCAGCAATTCTTTGCCCCGCAGATCGGAATAGAGGGCGCGTTCGAGCTCGTCGACTTCCATCGAGTGCGCCTGTGCGACTTCGGAGAGCACCGCGATGCGATCGAACGATTGCCCTTCGTCGCGAGAGCGTCGGGCGAGCGCCGCGCGTTCGAAGGCTTCTGCGCGAAGAGAAACCGCGTCACGCCCGAGATCGCTTTCGAATACGAGCTGATCCGTCACGAGCTTCTGAATGCCATCGAGGAGTTTGCGGTTGCGCGGCTCGACTTCGATCGATTGCCAGGCGAGCTCGAGCTCCTCTCGCGCTCTACCGACATGTTGCTCCGCCAGGTCGATGGTGATCTCCGCCAGCTCCATGGCGAGCTCGCGCCGTGCCCCCAGCGGGACGACTTCGAGCGCGTCCTTTTTGCGTCGTGTATGAACCAGATCGGGAGTGAGCATCGCTTACATCGTTTTCTGACGAGTGTGATTTCATTCCACTCGGTTCGGCGTACGGCTTCGTATCATGTGCCGCATCGTCGTCGAGAACACGAGCGGCTCATCGAGGGCCGGCGGTTCTGGCTCGCGCCAGGCGTCCATCACGATCTCACGAACGCCCTCCAGCCAATGCACGCGCTGTTCTCGTACGGCTCGGGACCCTGGTACAGCCACGCGAATGTCGTCGATACCGAGCACGACACCGCCATGCGCTTCTGAAAGCGTGAGCCACTCTTTTTTCCAGATGTGCGCGGCGGCGTTCGGGGCGATGTGTCGTGCATCGGTGCTCATGAACGCAGTGTGGATGCTTGATGTTGTTCGAGCATGTGTTCTGGCTTCACGAGTGCAGAATTCGTCGTCTCCGCCGACACCAAACGAGTGCCGCGAAGAGGGGGAATCCAACCGTGAGCGGGCCGATGCGGTAAGGCCGTTGGTTTTCTGACGCCTCTCCCGCTCATCGATACGCCGAGTGCTCGCGCCTTCGTTCGCTCGTATACGCTTCGCCCGTATCGACCGTCACGAGCTCGTAAAGCGTCGCGAGCTTCCCCTCTTTTTTGCGCAGCACGCGGCCGAGGCGTTGCACGTGCTCACGCACTGAGCCGCTGCCGCTCACGACGATCGCGACGTTGGCTTCGGGCACGTCGACGCCTTCGTTCAAGACCTTGCTCGTGACGACGGCTGAATACGTATTGCCCATGAGCCCTTTCAGGATGGCGCTGCGCTCTTTGACTTTGGTTTGATGTGTGATGGCGGGAATGAGAAAGCGACGCGAGAGCGCGTAGCAAGTGGCGTTGTCCTCGGTGAAGAGGATCGTTCGATCGTGTCGATGTTGATGAAGCAGACGCTCGACGCACTCGAGCTTGGCTGGCGCGGTGTGCGCGAGCTCGCGTTGGCGCCGATAGCCTTGCATCGCGCGCCTTCCTTCGGTGCTTCGAGTCGAGAGCATCACGAACTTCGACCAGCCATCGGGGGCGCTCATTCGAATGCCACTTTGAGCAAGGAAGGTCCGATAAATGGCGCGCTCCTTTTCGTACTCGCTTCGTTCGTCCGAAGTGAGATGCACCGGAATGCGTACGACGTCGTAGTCCGCGAGGAACTCCCCGCTCAGCTCGACGATGTCTTTGCGATACACCGTGGGGCCAATGAGCTCGGTGAGCATCGATTCGCGCCCGTCGCTGCGCTCCGGGGTGGCCGTGAGTCCCAAGCGGAAGGGGGCGATCGCGAGCTGTGCGGAGAGCGCATATGTGGGCCCAGGCAGATGATGGCATTCGTCGAAGACGATCATCCCGAAGCGGTTGCCGAGATGCTCGATCTGGAGATAAGCCGAGTCGTACGTCGTGACCGTGAGCGGGCGGACATCGTATTCGCCCCCACCGATCACACCGACCTCTCGATCGAATGTCGTGCGCAAGAGGTCGTACCATTGCCTTACGAGATCGAGGGTGGGCGCGATGACGAGCGTGGAGCGTTTCCAAAGCTCGATGCCCATGATGGCCACATGTGTTTTGCCAGCGCCCGTGGGCAACACCACGACGCCCCGCCCTCGTGCGCGTCTCCAAGCCTGGATCGCTTCCTGTTGGTAGGGACGAGGTTCTCGAGGAACGAGCGGAACCGCTTCGATCTCTTCATAGGCACGCGCGTCGTCTTCGAAGTCGACGTGGGCTGCCTTGAGCGCGAGCACGACCTCAGGATAGACGATGGCTGGCGCGCGATGGCACGACGACCGCGTATCCCATGCGCAAGAAGCGGGAAGGGAAGGATGGCCTCGTTCCAAGCCGTGGATTTCGAGCGTGCCGCTCTTGAACGCGAGTCGAACCATTGGCTATGCAATGTATCAGGTGAGTGTGATTGCGCCGCTCAGCGTGTTCGTCGTGAGTCTTTTGGTGGCCTTCGGTGCGAGCGCGCAGGAGGGCCTGACCGATGCGCAGCTCTGTTATTCGGGGCGCTTCGACCGATGCGCGATGGCGGGCGATGCCTATCACGAAGGGACGGGGGTGCCGGTGAGCTTCGAGATGGCAGCCGGGTTTTTTCGCCATGGCTGTGCGGGTGGCGATATGCTTTCATGCCGTGCGATGGGCTGGATTTTCCAGCATGGTCATGGCGTTCCGATGAGCGCGACCGAGTCGCATCGTCATTACCAAATGGCGTGCGATGGTGGACATGCGCTCGCTTGCTTCGACGTGGGGGTCATTCATTGGAACGGGCGAGGCGTTCCGATGGATTGGCCGTTGGGCCAATCGTATTACGAGCGCGCGTGTTCGATGGGCCATGCCGAGGGCTGCCGTGAAGTGGCGTTCATTCACGGTCGCGGGATGGGGGTGCCGCGAAATCTATGGCGAATGGCGGGATATTTGAGGCAAGCGTGCGAGCTCGGGAGCACCGCGGCTTGCTACGAAATGGCCGATCCAGTGGCGGCTGCGGGAGTCACGGGGGAAGAGTTTCCGATGTCGCCTCGCGTCGGTGTTTCGAGCTCTTATTTCGAAGCACTGCTCGAGCGATTTCGTGCCGATCGTCGTGCTGCGGCCCAGCTCTCTTTGGCGCGAGATCTATCGGCGGGTGGAGTGCGCTTCACCTCTGCGCAGGTGGTGGCGATCTTGAGAGTCCTCGGTGAGGACCGCACACGCATTCAAGTCGTGCTCGGCGTCTGGCCGGGGCTCATCGACCCGGAACATGTGTCGGAGATCTTCGATGCGCTCGATCATGACGGCAGCCGAACCCTCTTGCGCCAGCACTTGAATCTCGAAGACCCGATTGGCGGTTTGGGACATCGGCGCTATACAGGGTCGCGTTGAGCGCGATCCTGTAGAGTCGTTTCTTTTCGGAGGGTCTGATGCAGACCCTCCCCCCG
>CAYZTA010000061.1:0-33784 GCA_964481145.1 uncultured Sandaracinus sp. | reverse complement strand
TCCCGGATCAACGATGAAGCCACTCAGCCGATCAGGTTATTTATACCCGGGCCCTTATGCCCCATACTCCGATGCTCAATTGAAAGCTATGCACCCAGAGGCTCGGAGTATATATTTAGAAATAATGGCTGGAAGGGGCGGCTTATAAAGTACATATAGATTATTAGGATATCCCTCATCGAGATTAGGTGGATAAATATGCAGGCAATTTCTGTTTATTGAATCATGATGAAAAAAATTATTGCGACCATTTTTATGATGTAATAAATAACTAAAAACTCAAATTAATTGGATAAAATGAATGAAAAAGTAATAAACAAATGCTTTGATAGGTTGAAAGCAGTTCGCTGGGGTAGTGCATGTAAGTGGAATTCCACAGCACGTGATCATATTTTAGACTATTACGAGAAAGTGCTACCATTCTGGCCTGAAGATCGTGTTAAGCTTTTTCCCCATAACAGTATCCTAATTGAGTCTTTTTCAATTCGTCTGACAGCTACTGAAGTAGAGCAGACCAATTTAATGCTGCAAAAGATAATCAAAACAGCAGAGGATTCTGGATTTGTGGTGACTTCTATGGGCCTTGCACTAGCCGGGGTTGGCGCGAGCGTCGAGGACCGCGGGTGTCACTACGAGCGGAGCCCCTCGCGGAAGAGCTTGGGCGAACCGCGACCTTGAGTGGCAGTGCACCCACGGCGACCCAAGCAAGGGTCTCTCGGGATTCGGCCACCACCATGGCGCTCGAAGGGGCGGAGTGAGAGGAGGAAGACGTGGAACAGACGGTAGCAACACTTTCTCATGAGAAGAGCGCCGATACGAACGAGGGTGCAACGGAGATGCCCCTCGTCGAAAGCGGCACGTTCGGATTGCGACTCGCATCCCTGACGCTGCTCTTGGCACCTGCCACGGCGGTGGGCGCGGCTGCGGTTTTGACCTTGAGCGTCGAGAGTCTCTCCATTCCTGCAATTGGGACGTTTTTCGTGAGCATCGCCGGAATGCAAATCGCGCGGCGCGTCGTCGAGGCGCGGTCGACGCGGGGGGAGCGAAATCAGCACCACGACGCGCCGCGAGGGCGGCGGTCCAGGAGCTCGCGCACGTTGGCTTCGTGCACTCGGTAACCCACATTGCCGCGCAGCTGCTGACGGCCTTCGTTGAACACCACCGTGGGGCTCATCGTGACGTTGAACTCACGGGCTCGCGCGTGATCTTGCGAAAGTGCGGCGTGTGCGCGGCCACTTTGGATATGCGCCCAGATGGCGTCGACCGATAGGCCGAGCTCTTCGGTCATGGCGAGCTGCGCTTCGCGCGTGGACACATCGACGAGGTCTTTGAAGAAGCGCTCGCGCGCCATCCAAATCGCCTTGCGAAAGACACTCGGATTTCCTGTCTCCTTCGCGACGAGATCGACCGCGCGCAAGAAGACATGACACGCCATCGATGACGATGGAACGAGCTTTGTCCAAACATCCGGGTGCAACGCCACGTGGTCGAACTGGGAGACGTTTGCACGGAGGTTGTCGGCGTAGGCTTGCACACCGCCTTGCGCTGCTGCCGCGACGTCGATTTTGGTTCGCATGTCACCATAGACATCGAGGAAATGACATTCGATGGACACTTGATCGCCAAAGGTACGTTCGAGCTCGTCGATCCTGACGTGGCCGACATAGGCCCATACGCAGAAGATGTCCGAGAAATGCAAGATCTTCACGACGTGTGATTCCATAACGAAGGACGGTACACGAGTTCTGTTGTCGATGCATCGTCCGACTACGGAATCACGTCGAGGGGCAAACGAGCCACCGGCGAGCGCGCCGTTTGTTCTTGACGGATGATCCAGGCAGCACGCATCGCAGCACGTAATTCGGGGGCGAGGGTGTCGAGCAGTGCACTCGGATCATGGGCTTGCACGCCGCCGCTTCCGAAGATGTCGACCTCGCCAAGAACGTAATCCAAGAGCGTGCTGGGCCGCGTGGGGCTCACTTCGAAGTCGGCGTCTTCGGGAAGTCCGCCGAGTTGTCGCGCGCGAATGAGGGCCGAGTGAAACCCTCCGAGCCGATCGACCAGACCGAGATCGATCGCGCGATCCCCCGTCCACACGCGGCCTCGCGCGATGGCATCGACTTGGCTCGGTCGCATGTCACGCCCCTCGGCCACGCGCTCGATGAACTCGCGGTACCAATATCGCACCATGTTCGCGAGGACGGCGCGCTCGTCGGCGGTGAATGGTCGCCAGAGTGACTCCGCGCCTGCATGTGCACCGCGCGATAGGAACTCCGTATGGACACCGAGCCTCGTGGCCAGAGGCTCGACATCGACCTTGCCGAACCACACGCCGATCGAACCTGTGATCGTGCCAGGGTTTGCCCAGATCTCGTCGCACGCCGTGGCCACGTAATAGCCGCCGCTCGCCGCCACGGCGCCCATCGATGCGATCACCGGCTTGCGCGCACGGGCGCGGCGAATGGCACGCCATATCTGATCGGCAGCGAGCACCGAACCTCCAGGGCTATCGATCCGGATCACGATGGCCGAGATGGCAGCATCTGCCGCCATTCGTTCGATGGCGTCCACAGCGGTTCGACCACCGGTCGTGTGGATCTCGAGAAGTGGAATATCCGTGTTCTCGCCATCGATCATTTCACCGTCGATCATCACGACACCCACGCGCGGTTGTCTTCCCCATCTCATCCTTGGAGTGTCTGGCTCGCTGCGTTCGCGCGAGAACGATCCTCCGAACGCATCGCGCAGCGCGTCGTCCATCGCGCGTTCATCGGCTGCGATATCGATGAGCCCGGCTTCGATCGCCGTTTCGGTGACATAAGGTCCGTCATCGACGATCTCACGCATTCGATGGGTCGTGATCTCGAGATCTCGCGCGAGATCCCATACGAAACGATCATAGAGCGCATCGAGGTTTTCCTCGCGCGCTCGGCGCGCGGGCTCGCTCATCCGCGTGTCTTGGTAGTCTTCGACGGCCGACTTGTAGGGACCGATGCGGACGAAATCGGCGCGAATGCCCACGAGCGACAAGAGCCCGGCAAGATGAACGATCTCCAGCGAAGGTCCGTACAGCCGTACTCCTCCTGCCGGATCGCCAATGACCGTGCGCGCACCTGCACACGCGTAGATTTCTCCGCCCGAGGCGTCTTGAAGCACGCAGGCGACGGGCTTCCCCGCTTCTTGGAGTTCATCGATCAAGAGACGGATCTCTTGCGCGTAAGCAAAGCCGATTTCGCTTCCTTGAAATCGGAGCACGGCGCCGTGGATGCGCGGGTCTCGAAGCGCGCGATCGAGGCGACGCACGGTTCGCAGAAGCGCTCGCGAGCCTTGCTTTCCAATGACGACGTCGGCCACGTAACTTCCCGTCGGAATGCCAGGACGTTCGAATCCTTCGACTCGAGCGCTCACGTAAAAGCCGGGACCGCTGTGTTCGAATCCATCTCCGAACACGACGCCTCCTCCTGCGCCGATTTGACCCCAATCGATATTCAAGCCCAAAGTACCGCGGATGTCGGGGTCATTGTCACCGATCCGCTCCACTTCTCCTGCAGCGGCAAGACGGCCGATGTACGGCACCTCGACCTGACCTGCGAGACGCGCGCCCACGCGCCCTTCTTCGTCGACGGCGCCAGCGATGTCGAATGTCAGCGCGCGTGTGCCGGTCGGGCGAATCCCGAGCCCGAGGAGGAACGAACGCGGAACGGATCCACCACCCCCATGAAAACCAGGGCCCGTGATATCGCGCGCGAGAAAAGACACCCCGAGCTGCGGGATCGGACGAAAGCTCGCGGCCACATCGAGCGTGAAGAGATCATCCAGACGCGGATCACCCGAGAAGAGGAAACGTGTCGACGCGCCGATCGAGATCGCATCGTTATACGCCCACGCAAGCGCGAGAGAGAGCATCGTATGTTCGATGCCGAACGAGGCTGGTGTGGGTCGCACGCTGTCGACGGATGCTCCGATCGCGAGACCCAAGAAGAGGGGCGTTGCCGCGTAAAGTCCGTCCCCACGCTCACGGAATCTGGCGCCATCTCCTGAGTCCGCATGGACGTAGACAGCACTCCAGCTGCGGAGGTAGGGCAATGCCGACGGATTCACTGAGACGGCGAGCGCATCGTCGGGTGCTGTGATGGACACCGGCGGTTGCCACACAGGGGAGGTCGACCGCCGAAGCTGTGCGTGAGCCGATTCAGTGAAAAGGAGCAGGACGAGATTCGCGAACGCGAGCCGTCGTGAAAAGAAATGCTTCTGCACGCCCGCAACGTACCATGAGCCACGACGCGTAGAATGCCGTGGTGCAGTTGATGATCGAACATCGGTGCCGACCTTCCCCCAAGGCAAAGAGCCGACACAGAAAGGTGTTCCCGATGGCGAAGAGTCACAGTCGCAAGCCCCAACGTGAACCGCGGCGTGCAGACAAGGACGATCGAAATGCAAAGAAGGCCAAGAACGCATCGCCGCCTGGTGGGTCTCTCTTCGGTCGTCGGGTGGGGAGGAGCTCTCAAGATCTCGGAGATGTCTTGAGTCGTCCGGAGAAGGTTCATGGCACGTATCCCGTCGATACGAGCAAAAAGGGAATCTCCGCGACGGACAAAAAAGCGGGCGGAGAATCGACCGCGCGCCGGAACTCTCGTCTCAATGCGTCGAAGGCGAGCTACGCGCTCGAAGATTCGGTAAGCAAGCCGACGCGAAAGTCGACGCGTCGCGGTGTTCACATCAAGAACGACGCGAACCTGCATGCACGTGAAACCGCCCGCACGAATTCACCGGAAGCGCGAGCCGAGCGCAGCACGACAAAAACAAAAAAGGCACGCACCTCGCGGGTGTAGCGAGGCGAGCGCTCATTTCCCCTGCGCTGAAGTGGGGTCTCGCGGATGGGTGAGGGCCCCAAGCGGGCGCTCCGGTGTTTTCTGAAACACGTTGCGACTGTCTTCGGCGGTCGGCGCCAGGCCCATGGCCAACCAAAACACGGTGGCGATGATCGTGAGCATTCCCACCATGCACGCCGTCAGAATGCCAATCCCCTTCGACGTAGAGAGCTTCAGCTGACGCAGCTCTTCTCCGCGATTGTAACCCGTTACGCTTCGATCACGAGGCGCATCTGTGATTCGAGTTTCGTCCATTTCTCGAGCAACACCTGCAGTGAGCGAGCCATCGCAGTGCCTGCACGGCCAGCCGCCAAGGCATACCAGCGCAGAGCAATGACCCAGAGGCGAACGACGAGCACGGCGCGTCCGGCGATTTCATGCTCGATCAGCGTGTCCCACGCCTCGAAGGCCGGAACGAGCGATACCAGTCGCACGAGCGAGCGTTGTTCTCGCGCGGCGGCTTTTCGAAACGCGCTCAGCAATTCGGTGGCGGAGAGCCTCTCGGGGATGCCCGCTGGAAAGAGGTAATCGTGTGTCTCGTCGTGTGCGTCACCGGCGCGGACACTTTCTGCAATGGCCCGGAGCGGACGAGCCACATCATCATCCAACGTCCCCGAACGTCCCGAGGAGGAAGGTGACGCGACCCACGCTTTGAGCGCAGAATCGAGCTTTTGAGCGAGCGCTCGTCGAATATCGACCGGCAATATCTGAGCTGGGGCTCCGTTCGGAAAGAGATCTCGCTCGAGGGATTCTCCGAGTTCTTCCTCCCGGCGCGCGAGCACACGCTCGAGACCACTGGCTTCATCCACCAATTGTCGAATGAGCGCAGGCCCGACGCGGAGCATTTCCCCTTCATGGGCTCTTTGGATCGGCAACTCCATCGGTTCGACCTCAGCGGCCGATTGAGCAACGTCGATGCCGAGTTGGTGGAGAATGCCTCGTGCTGTATTTGCTCTCGAACTGCGAAAAATCAGAACAACGGCGCGACATGTGCGATCCCTTCGAACGGACATTCGCGACGCTTCGCTACGTCCGGAAAGGCTGCGCCGTGCTTGCCCATGCGACGCGATGCATCACTCGGAACTCAATCCAACGCCGTGCGTGTCGCTTTGTCCGCTGATATGATGTGCGCCATGAAGTTGCGTGTCTTTTCTGCGGTTTTGATCTCCATGCTGTCATGGACAGGATTGGGCTGCACCACTCGAAACCAGGACGCGAGGCCGAGTCCAGATGCGGCCAGCCCCGAGGCGGACAGCGGATTGCTGACCGAAGACGCCGGGATTCCGCGCGCCGATGGTGGTCAGCGTCCCCCCTCGAGCGATTGTACCGAGCGAGCGCGCTGGATTTATTTGGTCGATTCGAACAATGCATTTCTCCGATTCGAACCGGACAGTGGTTCGATCACACCGATTGGCTCTTTGAGTTGCACACGCGATGGTCGTCCTTTCTCGATGGCCGTGAACCGACACGCAGACGCCTTCGTCTTGCATAGCGATCATCGCATTTACCGTGTCAGCACGGCCGACGCTTCATGCAGTCCCACGGACTTCGCACCCGATCAGATGGGCTTCGAGCTGTTCGGGATGGGCTTCGTGTCGCAGTCGGAAGGCAGCAACATCGAGCACCTTTTCGTGGCAGGAGGTCCGGCCGCAAACGTCGGTCGCGGCAGCTCGACGCTCGGTCAGATCGATCCCTCTGCATGGGCACTGACGAGTATCGCACCGGTGAGTGGATCCCCTGAGCTTTCGGGGACTGGAACAGGGGAGCTGTGGGGCTTCTTTCCTGACGGCTCACGCATGACGGTTCGCCAGCTCGACAAGAGTTCGGGGGGGACCCTTCGTGAGATCGACGTCTCTTCGATCGACCCCTATCGTTTCGGGCCTCCTGAAGCGTGGGCCTTCGCTGCCTGGGGCGGTCGGTTTTACCTTTTCTATCAAGGCTCCTTCGACCTTTCGACGTGCATCTATCGCGTGACCCCCGACACGGGAGCCATCGAGACGATAGAGCAGGACATCGGGTATCGCATCGTGGGCGCCGGTGTCTCCACCTGTGCTCCGACGATCTTGTTCTGACGAGCATCGAGGCCCTTCACGACAGGCTGCCAATGGCACGTGCATCGCTTACTCGAGCAAGCCATGTGCGATGGGCGGTCTGTCGCGGAGGAGATTCGCCGTGTTCGAAGGAAGAGCCGAATCCGTAAAGAGTTATGAAGATGGACGAACGAACGCGCTCCGATGGGGGATCGTGGCGGGAATCGGCGTCCTGTTGGTGGTGCTCGGGATCGTTGCGATCGGTGCGGCGTTTTCTGCTGGCGTCGCTTCGATCATGCTTCTTGGGTTGCTGCTCGTGATCGGTGGAATAGGTGAAATCGTCGGCGCATTTCGACTTCGTGCACGCGGCCTTGCGGTGCCTTTTCTTGCGGGATTGCTCTCGGCGATCGTGGGGATGTTCCTCGCTCTTCGACCGATTGAAGGGCTTGCCGCAGCAGGGGCGCTCATCGGTGCGTATTATCTCGCCTCAGGGCTTTTTCGCGGGATCACGTCGGTGGTCGATCGATATCCACAATGGGGATGGGATTTCTTCTACGGCGTCGTCGCGACTGTTCTCGGAGCCTATGTGCTCGGCACTTGGCCGATTTCGTCGTTGTGGCTCGTCGGCACATTGGTGGGGATCGAGCTCGTGGTTCGCGGTGCGGCGTGGATTGGCGCAGGCTTCGCGCTTCGGAACACGACGCGGCTTCGCACCGCATGATTCTGACGCAGCCCCCTATTCAACAGGGCAGAACGCGTATTGCGGTGAATCGAATCGTTGTGAGATATCCGCATTCCAATTCAACCGAGGCACGAACTCTTCGGAACCTTCCTCGCTTTTCGACACGTGATATCCGAGATGCGAGAGCAACTGTTCGGCGGCTTCGATGCCGCTACGAACAGCGCTCTCATGAACGTGGGGAGCGCGGGTCCAGGAACCTGCAAACCAGGTGTGGTTGACCCCCTGAATCGCATGCAGCCGATCGCGGCTATCACGGTCTGATTCCTTGAGGATCGGGTGAACGACCGTATATTCCGCGTGGATCAAAGCAGGATCGGGGCGTCGAATTGGGTTGACGGTGATGAAGGCATTGGGCAACTCGTTTGCAAGCCCGGAGAGACGATTGGCCCAGAAGGTGATTGTGGGCCACTGCGTCTTGGATTGGCTCAAAGGGAGCGTGTAATTGTAAGCGCCCCAGAGTTCGGGATCGCGGCCCATGAGGCGTGGATCCGAATGGACACACACTTTGGCGTGTTGCCAGTGAAACGCGCCGATGGTCAACCATTCGAAAGGAGCTGGGTTGTCGAGCATGCCCATTCCGAGGTGGGGAGGCACGGCGAGCACGATATGATCGAAGTGTTGCTTGTGCGCTCGACCATGCACATCGACGGTGTGCACGTGAATGCCCCGCGCGTGGCGGACGATGCGTTCGACGCGGGTTGCAAGGTGTAGCGTGCCTCCTCGTTCTCGAAACCACGCTCCGAAAGCTCGAGGCCACGCATTCATTCCGCCCACGAGCGTCATGCGACGCGGTGAAATGCTTCCGATGATCCCGTGGATCTTCCAGAATCGAACAATGTTTTGAATTCCATTCTGGAGTGGTGATTCTTCGGGCATGGGGAAGGCCCCACCCGCCCGCGGGACGAAGGCTCGCTCGATGAATTCACGACGATAGCCATGATGTAAGAGCCACTCTCCGGCGGTCCATCGAGCGAATCGCGTGTCGCTCAGCACACCCGCCGACTCACGCGCAAATCGGTTCAGCTCTTCTCGAAAACGAGCAGGATCGTCGAAGTGGGCGATGAGATGGAGGTGCCCCGCGATCGACGACCACACGGGCTCTCCAAGAGAGGTCGAAACAGCGGCATCTTGGCAGATAGGATGCCATTTCAGTCCGAGTCGATGCAGGATTCCACGGACGGTGGAAAAGCTCTCCTCGTTGAAGTCCGTCACACACCCATCGACATGGAAATGACTTCCTTGGCCATCCGGGACAGCGACTGGAAAGCAGTGACCACCGAGGTGGTCTTCCGCTTCCAATAAGGTGACGTCGACCCCCGCATCCAAGAGAGTCATGGAAGCGCTCATTCCTGATGCGCCGCCGCCGATGACTGCGACTCGAGTCATGTGGGGAGCCTATGGGTGGCTTCGAGCAAGAGAGTTTGGATTTCGGCGCCGAGAAGAATGTCGTCGTGCGCACCGAAGACCTGTCTTCGAATGCGGCCCAGTGCATCGATGAGGACCGTGGTTGGCGTGCCTCGCATGGCATAAGCACGCATCGTGAGAGGAGTCGATTTCCCATCGCTGCCGGCGGTATCGACGCCGACCGGAAATTGCACGCGATATTCACGCAGAAACGCTTCGAGCGCGTGGGGTTGCATGGCGGCGTGGTGCTCGAAGACGGTATGTAAACCGATGACGGAAAGAGGCGCGCCCTTGAAGAGCTCCGCCACGCGTTGGACTTGCGGGATCCCTCTCGAGACGCAACCTGGACATAACATCTGGAATGCGTGGAGGACGACCACCTGACCACGAAGATCGGCCAACGTGAGTGGTCCATCGGAATTGAACCAATGGGTCGTTTGCCATTCAGGCGCCTGGGCGGCTGTGTCCAGCATCATCACTCACAATCTTCCAAGAGGTGAGAGAAGAATCTCTGTGCCGCACATGGGAGCAGCGCTTCAGTTTAACTTAGGAATGCTAATGTTGCAAATCGACGTGTTCGTCAGGTCGCCTTCACGTGCAAAAGGAGGCGTGTCAGAAGGCGCGGCGCGAAGCGACGTAGGTAAATCGCTGCGATCTCACGGCCGCCGATATGAATTTCGGGGGCTTCGGTTTCGATCGCATGCACGATCGCGTGTGCGCATCGTTCAGAAGACATCGCGCGCGGATTGATCTCAGCGTCCCGTCCGCGTGCGAGGCCATGCTCGGTGAGCGCGGCACGCCGGAGCTCGGTGGCCACGAAGCCGGGGCACACCATCGTGATTTTCACCCCTCGAACATGGGCTTCGACGCGCAGAGATTCGAAGTATCCGTGCAGTGCGTGTTTGCTCGCTGCGTAGGCCGAGCGATCGGGGGTCCC
Source organism: uncultured Sandaracinus sp. (assembly GCA_964481145.1). GTDB lineage: Bacteria > Myxococcota_A > Polyangia > Polyangiales > Sandaracinaceae > Sandaracinus. Next base: position 23,800 of record CAYZTA010000061.1, on the reverse strand, counting down.
GACGTAACCGACCACGCTCGAGACCACGACGAAGTGACCCCGTCCTCGGTCGAGCATCGAAGGCAAGAGCGCTTTGGTCAGCGCGACGACGCCGAAGTAATTCACCTCCATAATCCGGCGGTGGACACCGAGAGATGTTTCGATCGCAGAGCCCCGCTGCGACACGCCCGCGTTGTGCACCATGACATCGACGCGTCCGAAGAACTCGAGCGCCGCGCGGACATGGTCGCTCGCGTGCTCCGTGTCGGCGACGTCGAGCGGGAGCACGGCCACGCGCGTGGGGTCGGGGCAGCGGGAACGGAGCGCGTGCAGCCGATCTTCGCGGCGCGCCGAAATCACGAGCGCGGCACCGCGCTTTGCGAGCTCGAGCGCGAGCGCTTCTCCAATGCCTGATGAAGCTCCGGTGATCCAAAAGACGCGCTCTCGAATATTCATGATGCCGGAGTGTATCTGCAATGACGGAACGCTTCGAACCCCATCGACCCCCCACCCATCCTGAGGTAGTTTCTCGCGTCATGGGTCAGTCGGATGGGAAAAAGCCGACGCTCGCGGAGCTGCGGCGTCGTCATGTAGACGAGGGGCGTCCGCTTCCACAGGAGCTCGAGGCGGCGCTTCGTGAAGATCTGCGGCAAGGCGCGCGCAGTCTGCTCGCTGCGATCGACAAGAGGCGTCGCGCCAATCGCGCCGAAGGGCAGCGGTTGCGGCATATGTTGCGCTTCGAGCAGGAGGTTTGGGCGACCGGGGTCACGCGCATCGCAGGGGTCGATGAAGCCGGGATGAGCCCGCTCGCAGGGCCCGTCGTGGCAGGCGCGGTGATCTTGCCGATCGGTTTTCGTCTCGCGGGGGTGGATGACAGCAAGAAGCTCGATGCGCGTGAACGCGAGCGTCTCGCGCCGGAGATCAAAGCACAGGCGATCGCATGGGGCGTGGGCATCGTGTCCCATGAGGAGATCGATCATTTGAACATTTATCGCGCGGGCTTGCTCGCGCTGCGGCGTGCCGTCGAGGCGCTTTCTCCCGTGCCTGAATATCTTTTGATCGATGCCAGGAAACTGAAAGAACTCGAGATTCCACAGCGCTCGATCGTGCGCGGAGATTCACTCAGTCTTTCGATCGCTGCGGCGAGCATCATCGCGAAGACCACGCGCGACGCGATGATGGTCGAACTCGACGGTCGATATCCAGGATATGGCTTCGCCAAGCACAAGGGGTATCCCGTCACCGAGCACGTCGAGGCGCTTTCACGTTTGGGCGTATGCGCGATCCATCGCCGCTCGTTTGGTCCCGTACGCAAGGCGTTGGGACAGGAGCCCACCCAAGGCGAACTTTTTGGGGCGTGATCTTCAGACTTTCGCAAGATCCCTCGCGTAATCCTCTTCGTAACGCCACCGAGATGGGGTGGTCGAAAGGACGGCTCGAATGAACAAGGCATGGAGAACGCGTTCGCTTTCGGTCCTTTTTGCAGCGGCTCTCGCGGTGCCGAGCGTCGTACAGGTCGGATCCGCCTATGCTCAGGATGCTTCGCCGCGAGATGGAGCGCGATGTCCTCATGGGGAGCACGGTCGTCATGGTCCGCATCGACATGGCCCTCCCGATGTCGAGGGCCGTGTGCAGCACCTGACCGAGCGTCTGTCGCTCGATGCCAACCAAGCGCGGCTCGTTCGAGAGATTTTCGAGGAAGAACGAACGGAGCACGAAGCGCTGCGTGAGCGCGCGCGGACCGAGGAGGGGCCCTCTCGACGGCAAGCACATCGCGCGCTGATGCAACGGACGATGGAGCGAATCGATGCAGTCCTGACTCCGGCGCAACGCGCGACGTTCGAGGAGATGCGCGCCCGCTTTCGTGAGCATCGCGGCCGTGGCCACGCGCGCGGTGCGGATCGTGGTGTGGACGACGGCGTGTGAGGCAAGAGCATGAGCGAGCGCGTTCTCCTCGTCGAAGACGATCCTGAGCTCGGACCCGAAATCGTTCGTCAACTCGAGCGAGCCGGTTACGAGGCGACATGGATCGATGACGGGGAGCGCGCGCTCGCCATGGACCCCGATGATTATGATTTGGTCTTGCTCGATCTCGTGCTTCCCAATGCGTACGGCCTCGATGTGCTGAAGCGGTATCGCGCGTCGAGCGAAGTTCCCGTCATCTTGCTCACGGCCCGCGATCACACGGCCGACAAGGTGCGAGGTCTTTCACTCGGAGCCGATGACTACATCACCAAGCCGTTTTGGTCCGAGGAGTTGCTCGCGCGCGTCAAAGCGCGTTTGCGCAGGCCCGTCATGGCTCGCGCAGCGAGCGTCGTCCGGGCAGGCGCGCTCGAGGTTCAACTCGATGCGCGGCGCGCGCTCGTCTCTGGAGAGTCCGTGGAGCTGACGCGTGTGGAGTTCGATCTCCTCGAGTTCTTGGCGAGAAACGCCGGCCGGGCGGTGACGCGCGCGGCGCTCGTCGAGCATGTCCTCGACGCTGCTCGAGATGGAAACGAACGCACGCTCGACGTTCATATGTCGCGGTTGCGCAAGAAGCTTGGAGGAGAGGGAAAGCGCATCGCGACCGTATGGGGAATCGGATATCGGCTCGAGAGTGATCGATGAGTGTTCGTGCGCGCGTGATCACGGCGTTCCTCACGCTCGCTCTGCCGGCGACGTTTCTGATCATCTATGGCGCGTTCGAGGCGCGGCAACGCGCCATGCTCGAAGGGATGTATGCTTCGACGCTCGAACACATGGAGTCGGGAGGTCGGGAGCTGTGTGAGGCAGATCCGGCGCGTTTCGGTCGGCATCGTAGGCCCCGTGGTCCGCGTTTTCATCGTCATCCCGAACATCGCCCCCCACCGCACGACGCGCATCTCGTGGCTTACGATTCGTCGTTCGAGAGCCGTGATCCGCGAGCGCCCGTGTTCGATGCCTCGTTGCGCGCGGCGATCGAATCGGGGGAAACGTTCGCATCCCGTACACGCTCGGATTCGACGCTCGAGCTCGCGATGCGCATGCCGTGGGACGAGGGGCCGTGTGCGATCCTCGTCGTGGGTCGGCATGCTCCCATGCTCGCGGCGAATGAACGTGTGTGGATGCGTGAGCTCGCCGTTGCGCTCGTCGTGCTTGGAGCCGCGCTCGGTGTGGCGCTTGGGGCGCTCGGGCCGCCGCTCAGGCGTTTGCGTCAGTTGGCGGAGGCCGTGCGCGTGGCGCCGGGTTCATTCGTGTTGCCGAAGGGAGTCGCTGGAGGCGATGAAATCGGTGTGCTCGGGAACGCGCTCGAGGAGGCGAGTGCGAAGGTCAAAGAGCACGTCGAGCGGCTCGAGGCGCGCGATCGTGCGTTGACTTCGTACGTCGATGCGACCACGCATGATCTCGCGATTCCACTCACCGTGCTTCAAAGTCGGCTCTCCGAAATCGACGGCCAACTGCGTGAAGGTGCCCGGGTCGAACCGAATGCGCTCGGCTCTGCGCTCTCCGAATGTGAATACTTGGGGCAGCTCGTCTCGAACATGGCGGCGGCGGCGCGCCTCGAAAGCGGGCAGCTCCATGTCGAACGCCATGAAGTCGATCTCGGACTGATCGTGACCCGCGTCGCTACACGGCATCAAATCGTCGCGCGTCAACGCGGAGTCTCGGTGGAATGCGCGGTGCCGACCGCGCCGCTGAGGGTGTGTGGGGACGAGATTTTGCTCGAGCGCGTGGTGAACAATCTCGTGCACAACGCGATTCGCCACGGAGCGGGGAAGCGAGGGGGGGCCGGGCATGTCGCCGTCATCGTCGAACCCGTGGGGGAGTCGCGCTTTCGATTGAAGGTGATGGATGATGGCCCCGAGGCGAACCTCGAGCGTGTCGCGAGAGGGCTCGAGGGTGAGGTCGCCAATGATCCGCGGAACGCCCGAACCCGAGGGCTCGGATTGCGGATCGTGCGCGCCATCAGTGATGCACACGAGTTCGAGGTCTCGTTCGAGAAGATCGCAGAGGGCGGGCTTGCGATCCTTGTCGAGGGAAATCGAAGCGCGTCTTGATGGGGTCTTCCCACGTGCACCCTTCGGAAAAACTGCGTAGACTTCGGGCATGTGGTTTCCCGTTGAAGAGCCGTGGCAATACCGCATTCTCGATCTGCTGCCGCCGGGTATCGACGAGGCACAACTCGAACAAGCCCGTCGCATGACGCCGACCGAGCGCATCGAAGCCATGTGTCAACTGGTCGCGCTCGGAGAAGAGCTGCGACGCAATCGAAACCGTGTGGAAAAATGACGGATTTCGCTGCGCTCTTTCGTCATCTCGACAACGAAAAGGTGGAGTTCGTCGTCGTCGGTGGACTTGCGGTGATTTCGCACGGCCATGTCCGCGCGACGTTGGATCTCGATGTGTGTTACGCGCGAACACCCGAGAATCTACAACGTTTGGTTCGCGCGCTCGCACCGCTTCAACCGAAATTGCTCGGGGCACCCCCAGAGCTCCCGTTCTTTTGGGATGTGAAGACCATCCGAAACGGCTTGAACTTCACCTTGACCACGACAGCGGGAAACATCGATTTGTTAGGTGAAGTCACAGGCCTTGGAGGCTACGGAGAGATCGCGCTACGCGCCGAAGAGAGTGAAATCTTCGGTGCATGCGTGAGGATCTTGTCGCTTCCCGATCTCATTCGTTCGAAGGCCGCCGCAGGACGCGCAAAAGACCTCGTGGATATCGAAGCTCTTCGTCAATTGAATAGAACGTCCGGTTGACGAGCGCTGGGTCGTCGGGAGGGATGTCCTGCTACAACTCGCGTCATGACTGTGTCTCCGCGTGTCGATGCGCTTCCTCCGGGAGAAGTGCTTGGAGGGCGCTACCAGATCGTCGAGCTCGTGGGTCATGGGGGGCAGGGCGATGTGTATCGCGCCGAAGACCTCGAGGTGAAAGGGCATGTCGTTGCGCTCAAGCTTCTTCATGAAGCAGCGCGCGATGACAAAGAGCGCGAGCATGCGATGCGAGAGTTGCGCATGCTCGCGGCCGTGAGCCACCCCGCGATTCTTCAGTTCAAGGATTCGGGATGGTATGGAGGCCGGCTCTTTTTCGTCATGCCGTGGCTCGAAGGCAAGACGCTCGATGAGTGTGGCCGCATTTCGCGTATGGAAGCGCGCAGGATCTTCGAGAGCGTCGCAGCTGGCGTGGCAGCGCTGCACGCCAAAGGCGTGCGTCATCAGGACATCAAGCCGAACAATATCTTCCTCGCGAAGATCGACGGGTTCGACGAATCGATGCCCGTGCTGCTCGACCTCGGCGTGGCCGCAAGAGAGGGGGAGGCCATGGTGGCTGGTTCGCCCGATTATTTTGCCCCCGAGTTGGCAGCGAGCTGGCCCGATGGAAGCGCTTCGCTCGGGCCGAGCGTGGATGTGTACGCGCTCGCGCTGACTCTGCGCAACGCGCTCGATCCCGAGAGCGCACCAAGCCTGGATGTCTTTTCGAAGGCGGACCTCGCGCGGCGCGCGCAGGTGCCCGTCACACCTCCCAAAGGACGTGATCTCGCGTACTTGAAGCCCTCCTTCGAGCGTTGGTTGTCGATCGAGCCCGAGCGCCGTCCCACGGCAGAACAACTCTTACACGAGCTTGCGATCCTGACGGCTCCCGAAGATCGAAGAGGCGAGAGAATCAAGGCGATGCGTCGCTTGGCGCCGTTCGCCTTGGTGCTTCTCCTGCTCGTTGGAGCGACTGGCTTTTGGGCGCAAGGCGAGCTGCATGCCCGCGAGCGGGAGGCGGCGCGCGCCGCAGCCGAACAACAAATGGCCGAGGCCCGGGCAAGTGAGGCACAACAGGAAGCGGAGACTGCACGGGATGCAGAGCGCGAGGCGCTCGCGCGGGCGGCGCGTAGTGCACGCGAAGCGAATGTGCTCGAAGAGGAAGCGCGTTCGGCGATGGGGCGTGTGCAGGCTGCCCGAGAGATGCTCGGCCGCGTGCAAGGCGATCGAACCCGTTTGGAACAGGCGATTCGAGCGCTGCAGCTGGCCCTCGAAGACGCGGAGCGTGCCCGAGCTTCCGAGCAAGTTGCGCGTGAGGCGGAGCTTCGTGAATCCGAGCGCGTGATGCGTACGATGCGTGAAACGCATGAGCGCGAACGTCAGGATTTGACGGCGCAGCGTGATCGGGCGCTCGTCGCGATTGGGATTGCCGAATCTCGCGCGATGCAAGCGGAGGCGCGGTTGCGAGAGGCCCAGGCGCGTGTGGAAGCCGCGGAGAGTCGGGGAATGGAACTCGAACGCAGAGTGACCGAGCTCGAGCAGCGGCGTCGGCGTGCCGAGCGTCGAGAGATCCATCCTCCGAGTGGACCTGAGGAATCTGCAGAAGGCCCTCCCGTTGGGGGCCCTCCTGTCGAGAACAATCACACCGAGTCGACAGTGGCGCCGGCTCCTTGAGCGAGTCCCGGAGCATGTGCTACTCGGGTGCAAACCATGCTGCGCTTTCATATCGTTCTCCTCGTGACGCTCGTTTCGCTCGGGCTCGGTTCATTCAGTGTGGGTTGCGGCGGTACAGGGGCTGCGCTTCAAGTGCAGCCTTATCCGGGCGATCGCGAAGCGAGCTCGCGTCGGCTCGAAGCGCTCGCGCGCGAGTACGAAAACACTTATGGATGCACCGAAGCCGACACGATTCGGATCACGGGATTGGCGCCCGGTGTGTATAGCGCCGAGGGGTGCAGCACCCCCCACGATTACATGTTGGGATGTCGACCGGGCCCTTATGGGCAGATTTGCAGTTGGCAGGCGCTTCCAGATCTTGCGCAGCAAGCCGCTGTCGATATGAACTGCGCGGCGGACTACCTCGATTTTCAGGTCGCAGGCAGAGGGCAGCGGAGCGTGAGTGGTTGCGGGCTCCAGACGACGTACGCGCTGCAATGCAGCAGCGGCTGCACGTGGATCTTGAGCGCTCCGATTCAACAGACGAGCGCCCCAGCAGCTGCCGGTCCGTACACCTACTGACCCGATTCGTGCGTCGTTTCCCCGCGGCTTTGGTATTCTCCTCCGCAACGTTATGTCTTCGCCCGATTTCACTACCGTCGCGCCTCGCAGTTCATCCACACCCATGAGCGAGGTGCATGCCCTGCTTGGGCGGCTGGCTTCGCAGAAACACGAATGGCCAAACATCGGCACGCGTGAGCGCGCGCGGCTTTTGGATCGTTGCATCGCCCACACGCTCGGCATCGCCGCAGAGTGGGTCGAGGCCGCTTGTGTTGCCAAAGGCATCGATCCAAACGGGCCTCTTGCAGGTGAAGAGTGGCTGGGCGGACCGATGGTCACCGTGCGCAACATGCGGCTTCTTGCGGACGCGATGCGTGCAGACGGAGAGCCATCGCTGCCACGTGTGTGGGTGAGATCCGATGGACAGCAGGTGGCCCAGGTCTTTCCCCAATCCTTGACGGATCGGCTGCTTTTTGGCGGAATTTCCGCTGAAATATGGATTGAGCCCGGAAAGAAAGCAGAGCAAGGCGCGATCTATCGCGCAAAGCGCAATGGAAAGAGTGGGGGCGGCGGCACACTCTCGCTCGTGCTGGGTGCGGGCAACGTGGCCTCGATCGGTCCCATGGACGCGCTGCACAAGCTCTTCGTCGAAGACGAGACCGTTCTCGTCAAGACCAATCCCGTCAACGCATATCTCAAGCCGTTTTGGGAAGAAGCCTTCCGACCGCTGCTGGACGCGGGATACTTCGGTGTGGTTCGAGGGGGCGCCGAGCTCGGCTCGTATCTCTGTCACCACCCAGAGATCGATTCGATCCACATGACAGGATCGGATCGTACGCACGACGCGATCGTGTGGGGCAGCACGCGCGCCGAGCAAGAGAAGAACAAGGCCGCAGGTACGCCCAAGTTGAATAAGCCCATCACGTCGGAGCTCGGCGCCGTCACGCCCTGTCTCGTCGTGCCAGGCGCGTGGACGGAGCGAGAGCTCGCGTTCCAAGCGCGTCAAGTGGCGGGCATGGTGGCGAACAACGCGAGCTTCAACTGCAATGCGTGCAAGGTCCTCGTCACGGCCAAGGACTGGTCCGAACGGCAACACTTTTTGGAGCTGGTGCACGAAGCGCTCGAGCGCACGCCGTCACGCAAGGCTTACTACCCTGGTGCTCAAGAGCGATATCAGGGCTTTCTCGATCGCTATCCGCAAGCCAAGCCGCTCTCGGAGCGGACGCGGGACGTCGTCCCGTGGACGGTGATCCCGGATGTGCCAGCGGATGGTTCGGAGTATGCGCTCACGACCGAAGCGTTCTGCGGTGTGCTCGCCGAGGTCGCGTTGGACGAGTCGCGTCCAGGCAGCTTCCTTCAGGCGATGACGGAGTTCGCCAATGAAGAATGCTGGGGGACTCTCTCATGCATGATGCTCATCGATCCGAGGACGGCACGCGAGCACGCGCAATCGTTCGATCGCGCGATCGCTGGGCTTCGGTATGGAGGCATCTGCGTCAACGCGTTTGCGGGGCTTATCTATGGGCTCGTGACGCCTTCGTGGGGAGCTTACCCAGGGCATCCTCTTTCTGACGTTCGTTCGGGCAGGGGGACCGTTCACAATGCGATGCTCCTCGATCATCCACAAAAGACCGTGGTGCGCGCGCCGTTCCGAATGTCACCGACGCCCGTGTGGTTTACCGATCACCGAACGGTGCATGAGCTTGGCAAGCTGTTGACGACGTTCGAGGCTCGACCGTCGCTTGCTCAGTTGCCCAAAATCATTCAGACGGCTCTGCGCGGATGAGGGAAGCTCTGTTCGATTCGAGCGTATGGTACAGCGTCGAGAAGAGCATGCGTGTCGGGATTCTGTGCGCTTCGTGGGTGGCTGTGATGGTCGGCTGTGGCAGCGGAGAAAGTGGTGGAGTCACTCCTGCACCCGCACCGGCCACGGCACTGCAGCAGCCATCGGATCCGAATCAACCGCCGCCAGGGCATGTGTTCATTACGGTGGCGGCGAGCTCGCTCCCGCCTGGAGCCACTGTGACGGGGGGCGGCCAGATGCTTGGCATGACGCCGCTCACCGTGCGGGTTCCCGTACCGATGGCTGCGCCCGGTGAAACGCAAACGTTCCAGTTCACGTTCCAGTTGCCCGGGTTTCAGCCGGCCACCATCAGCGCGAGTCCGATCAACAGCACGATCACGTTGAATGCGGCGCTGGCACCGGTGACCGCGGTGTCAGAGGAACCTGCCGAGACGAACGAGGGCGATGCCTCTGACGATACGAATCAATCCTTCACGGTGCGTGGTGCGTCCGGAGGAGCGATTTACGACAATCACACGACGACGAGTACGATTCGAGTGGGGCGGAGCTGTGTGATGGGCTCACTTCGTGTCGATATCAATGGCAATCATACATTCAATGCCGATCTCGGGGTGTCATTGAGAGGCCCTGATGGGACGGTCTATCCACTTCAGAATCGCGAGAGTCGAACTCCATTTCGAGCGCACACCGTGCGTCGAGCCGCGGGGCGCTCGTCCCAAGGCACGTGGACACTCTCCATCGCCGACATGGCCCGAGCCGATTCTGGCAATCTCCGTGGTTGGAGCATGACCGTACGCTGCCGGTGAATTTCGGCTCATCCGTTCGGGACGAGCTCTTTGAGGCTTTGCCCTGTGGAGGCTTCCCAGAGCCCTCGAAAGAAATGGCGTGCATGGGTGCCCAAATTGCGTGTGAGATAGCCGCCCTCTTGCACGATCAGGGTGGGTATTCCGAGCGCGCCGATGCGGCGGCCATTGCGCTCGAAATCGGCGGAGACGAGGGACCACGTGCCGGTGGGATCTCCACGGCCTGGATCGAGCCCTAAGCAAACGACGAGAGCCGTCGGTGTGTGGGCTTTGATTCTCTCGAGCGCAGTCGAGAGTGCTCGATCGTACGCTCCTCCATCGACGTGCTCTGGCAATGGCAAATTCAAGTTGAAGCCGAGCCCATCACCCCATCCGACTTCGTCTTCGAACCCTGCGAAGTAGGGATATGCAAATCGTGGATGGCCGTGAATCGACACCGTGAGCACATCGGAGCGCTCATAGAAGATGTCTTGTTGTCCATTCCCATGGTGGTAGTCGACGTCGAGGATCGCGACTTTTCCTTGTCCCGACAGGAGCTGAGCCGCAGCGGCGGCGGCGTTCAGATAACAAAAGCCGCCGAACGTTCGTTTCTCGGCATGATGTCCAGGAGGGCGAACCAAGGCGTACGCGAGTCGTGACCCCTCGAGGAGGGTGCTCGCCCCCGTCAGCGCACAATCGACGGCATCTCGAGCCGCATTCCATGCGTTCCGATGGAGCGGCGTGAACGTGTCGATGCAGTAGTAGCCAGCGCGCGTTTCGAGATCGTCGGGCATGCGCGCCGGATTGCGGATCGGAAAGACGTACGGATAAAGCGTTCTTTTCTCAGGCAATTGCGCGCATATGCGCGCGAGATAGTCGACGAAATCCGCGTCGTGGACGCGGTCGAGGGTCTCGAGGTCGAAGTTGCGGTTGGGAGTGGGCTCGAAGAACGGAAGGCGGTCGAGCTCTCGACGGATGGCTGCGATCCGGACCGGCGCTTCTACGTAACCACGCTCGCGCACATGATGAAGATCGTGCTTGTCACTCACGATGAGCGGTACACGAAGCCGAGGTTCGATCTCTGCGACGTAGGTGGTGCGTGCTCGCGGCTTTCGAACATATCGCGGTGGACGCAGGACGATCGGATCGTCGACGAATGATTCGACCACCGTATCCACGTATTCCGGAGAGACGAGCCACGCGTACTTTCGCTCGAGGATTGCGCGCACGATGTCACGCGCTTCATCGCGTGAAAGCGGACGCTTGGAGCCGAGATCATCGAACACGAGATAAGGAAGATCTCGGCTCGACCCACCAGGGCGGAGGGGGGTTCGATACGCAGTATGGTCGATGGGACGCGCGCCATATCCTTCGTAGAAACGAAGACGCGCGCGATTCTGTTCGAGAGATTTCGGATCGCTGACTTCGTCCGGTTCGTCGGGAGCGCATTCGAAGAAGAGACCTTTGCTACCCAAAGCGCTGCACTCTTCGCGGAGGCGATCGTAAAGGGCGCCGCCGACTCCGCGTCCCGTTTCTCTGGGTGCGGCGGAGATGAAGTCGAGATGACAAAACTCGAGATCGGGCGCATGGGCCACGATCGCAAAGCCGCGCATGTCGAGCTGACGTTCGCGCTCCGCCACGAAGAGGACGGTGCGGAAACGATGCGCGAGCGGATCGCGCAGCTGTTCGGGGAGCTCGTCGACGGTTTGAGGTCGGATTCCAGGGAATTGCGTGCGCAACATGTCCTGGACTTTCGCGATCGCGTCGCGATTCGCGGCGAGGACGTCGTCATGAATTCGGCGAATTCGGAACACGAAGAGTGCGTACGCCTCCAGATGATCAACGAGAAAGTTTCTGGCTCATGATCTCGCCGAGCTGTTTGGATCGCTCGGTGGCGGTTTCGACGGCGTCGATGAGCGTCTTGCGCAATCCGCCGGATTCGAGGGTGTGCAAGCCGGCGATGGCGGTCCCGCCGGGGCTCGTGACCATGTCTTTGAGGCGCCCCGGATGTTCTCCCGTTTCGAGCAGCAATTTGGCAGCTCCGAAGACGGTTTGTGCGGCGAGCAGTTGAGCTGAATCGCGATGAAGCCCGACTTTCACGCCCGCATCGGAGAGCGCTTCGATCATGAGGAAGACATATGCGGGACCCGATCCAGAGAGCCCAGTCACAGCATCGAGCAGGACCTCGTCGAGCACGATGGCAACCCCGATTCCGTCGAAGAGTTGCTTCACGATCGCGATGTCGTCTTCGGTCGCGTGGGTGCCAGCCGCGATCGCAGTGGCCCCCGCATCGACGATGGCTGGCGTGTTCGGCATCGTGCGGACGACCCGTGAGCCGGGTGGCAGTCTCGATTCGATCGCAGCGATCGGAATGCCTGCGGCGATCGAGACCGAGAGCGCGGTCGGGCGGATGCCTTCTGCGACCTCCGGTAGGAGACGATCGAAGACTTGCGGCTTGGTCGAGAGGACGACGACATCGGCCCACGCCGCGGCTTCTTGGTTGCTGCGTCCGACCCGTACTCCGTGGGTCTTTTCGAGCTCGGCAAGGCGTTCGGCTCGGATGTCGACGCACCATATCTGGTTCGGCGCGACGGCCTTGGCGTTCAAGAGTCCGCGCACCAAGGCCCCGGCCATGTTTCCTGCGCCCAAAAAGGCGATGTTTTTTTCGATGGATTTCATGAATCGCTCAAGGGACAGAGGGCGCCGCGCACACACCGGATGCGCATGTCAGGCCATCACAACAATCGAATGACGTGGCGCAGGACGAGCCTTCTTGCTGACACACACATCGACCTTCGGTGCACTCGCGGTGTCCACAACAGTCTTCTGATCTCACGCACATGTTGCCGCCTGAAACACAGCAAACCCGATCTCCCGAGCCGAACTCGGGTGCGCGGCACGCGAGCCCGCTGCAGCATTGATTCAGCGTGGGGTCGCACGCGGTCCTTTCCCGTCCGCAGCTCGATGCGTTACGGCAAGCACCCGCGATGCAGACGAGGTCTTCGCAGCAATCTCCATCACCGAGACAGAGATCGTCTTCGTATCCGCATTGGCACTCTCCTGCATAACAAAACATTTCGCCGCAGCAATCGTCGGATCTTTCACACGTGGCGCCTGCCTGGGCACAGCATTGAGGAGGCCCAAGGCGCATCTCGACCCTCTTCGAACGGCATACGAATCCATCGCAGCAATCCCCTCCCGTACACGCTTCGCGGAGCTCCTTGCACATGGGTCCTTCGGGTTTGCACTGGAAAAGTGAGCAGGTGAGGCCAGAGCAGCATTCGGAATCACTCGTGCAGAACGAATCCATTTCGCCACACGCACACGAACCATTTCGGCACGACATGAAGCCGCAGCAATCGAGAGAGTTTTCACAGGATTGACCCTGTCCCACGCAGCATCGGGGCAAGAGAGGCGCGGGACGACACACGGTCCCGTTGCAGCACTCATTGCCATCGATGATGCCCGAGAGAAGGCAGGAGAGGCTGGGCTCTTTACAGCTTTCGCACTCACCAGACTCGCAGTTCAGGTCGCCTTCGCAGCTCCCCATGTTCGAGCTGCTGCCTGCGTTGCCGAGATTGCAGCACATCATCGAATCACGGCCACATTCGCTCGGGACAGGCTGGCAGGTGTTCGAGGATGACTCGCACACGAGGCCCGAATTGCAGTTGCCGCGCGGACAACAAGGAGCGCCTTGGGTGCCGCAGTCGTCGGGGCCCATGCAGACGCCTGTGGCCGTGCAGCGGAGCGAGCCTTCGCATTGAGTGCCGCCCGGCCGCCCTTGCTCATCACAGCATGGACGATTGGGGCCGCCACATGAGGTGGCGGGGTCGATCATGATGCAGGTGGAGGTGGTGCCGTCGCACACGAGTGACAAACCGCAGCGCGACTCGCCATCACAACATGGCTGTTCGGGTTGCCCGCAACCGATGCAGGTGTTGTCGCCCGCACACACGAGTCCAGCCCGACATGTGGAATTGGCACAACACATCGCGCCCATGAGGCCGCAAGTTTCCCAACCAGGGTGGTTTTCGGGGCGCTCACAAGCGCCTTCATGGCAAACGAGCCCATTGGTGCAGTCGCTCGAGCCGCGGCAAGCGCCTTCGTCGGGGACGCGACAAGTATTCGCCTGGCATACGAGGCCGCGGCAGCAATCTGCGGCCGAATTGCAACCCTCACCCCCCGCCTGGATACAACAGAGATCGCCGCTCCCGCAGCGCAGACCTGCAGCGCACGTACGGCCGGAGCAGCACGTCGTCCCGTTCGCACCACAGGGGGTGTTCAATGGGATCCAACCGTCGCGTCGCGCGCTCCCATCCATTGGAGTTCCAGCGTCGTCTGCGGTCGTCGAACCCCCGCAACCAGGCGTGAACATGAGAGAGCTCCACACGAAAGCCACGACCGCAAACGACCGCAAGTACGTCATCGGAGTGAGCGTAGCATTCCAAACGAAGATCCGGTTATAGAGCTTCATTCAGGTCGGAGATCCCAATCACAGCGCACGATTTCTTCGGGGAAAAAACCGCGCGGCATGACGAGGAGAGACCCCGATGCAGGGCATACGACCGTCACGGCAGGGCAACTGCCGCAGGAGGGTCCGTCGTTGTTCTCGCCGAGTTGGTTCTCCCACGTGCATTCGCTCGGGGCGAGCTCACCGTCGCACACGCGCAGCACAGGATCGGGCTCCATTGCACAGGTGCCCACACCATCACAACCGCACGCCACGAACACCCGCGTCCCCGGTGTGCAATCCGCAGTTCCGACTTGATTGCTCCGACACGCGCTGAAGGCGGACAGCAAGGCCCATACGCACCATGCGCGGGAGAGAGGCATCACGAAGCATCTCCAAGGCTCGCATCCGAGCCGTTCGGCACAACAGGCGGATGTTCTGCTACACGCCAATCACACGTGGAAGCATTCCGCCTTCGTCCTTCCGAGTGAAGCGTGACCGTGATGCGCCCGGAGGGCGGACAGACCATCTGAACGATCGGGCATGTCGAAAAGCAGAAGTCGGTCGAGTCGTCGTTCTCGGCGATTCTCGAGTCATCGTTGCAGGATGCAAGATCGGTCTCTCCATCGCAGATACCGATCCATGGATCGCCGGTGCAGCTCCCGAGGCTGCACGATGGATTGCATCCCACCCAAATATGCGCACCGGGAGTGCAGGACACGGTTTCCCCTCCACGATCGGGTTTACAACCGGTGAGTCCGAGCACAATCACCGAGACGGCGAACCAATCACGTGAGTACGACATCTCGTGCGCCTCCTCGACAGAACCCTATCATGCGCATCATACGTTCGCCGTCGAACTCGATGATGCATTCCATTCGCAATGATCTATATGATGACTTCTCTCGAAAAAGCCCGACTCCAACTCGAAACGTGGTGTGTTGCGCGAGCTCGTGCTGGACTGGTGCGCGGCTCCAGACTCGTCGTCGAGCAGCAGGCTCGATCGGTGCTCGCATCAGGCGAGCTGCGCGAATTGATGCAGGATGCAGATCTCCAGGGCCTTCTGACGGCCGAAGAGCATGGAGCGATGCTCGATCATTTGAGCCTGGCTGCTCGTGATGAAATTCTCGCGCGGGCCCACGTCGAGCCGCTCTTGGCCAATGGCGTCAAACGTTTCCAGAAAGTGAGTCGTCGGCTTCACGAGTGGGCGCACCTCGCGCTCGAGGACCACGATCCGCTCGTCCGGGCCCAGGCCATGAAGGCTGTTGCGCACGCTGACGATCTTCGACGCACGCGGCGTATCGAAGCCATGGAAGAGGCGCGAGAGCTGGCATCGAAAGTGCGCCGCCGCGGACCACGTTCAAACGACTCGGACCCGGATGAACTGGCTCGGAAGGCCTCGAAATTTCTGGATACCACCGCAGATGCTGCGCGAGAATTGATGACCTACATGGCGCGTTCGCGTGGGGTCAAGAGGCCGCGTACGGCGCTCGACATGTTTGTTCTGCTTCGGGGGGCAGGCAATCCATGGCGTGCATCGACGCATGACAGGCCGCGGCGGATTGCATCGATGTTGGGCCCGCTGGGTTTGCAGGACGAGTTTGCAAGGCGCGCCAAGCTCGGTGAGGCGCATCGTGAGCTCGATTTCAACGCGCGAATCGTGACGATCAATCCGCCTCATGATGTCGTGATCTTACCGCCTCCCCTCGAGCTCGGGCTCATCACCGAGCTATCGATGACGCACGCGATCGGACGTGGTCTCGCGACCATTCTCGTGGCTCCGGGCTTGCCGCCTGCGCTGCGTCGTGCGTGGCCGGGTTCTTTCGCACGCGGGCTCGGAGAGCTCTTTACCGGGCTCTATACGGAACCGGGCTTTCTGCGTCGCGCTCATGGGCTTTCGGGCACGGAGCTCGAAGGTGTCGCGCTCTCTTCGCTCGCTCTCGTGCTTTTCCGGGCGAGAATGCTGGCAGCGTACATGGTCTCTTCGGAGCTCGAGGGACAAGATCGAATCGAGGGAGGCCGAGAGCAGTTGGCGCACGCTTTTGTGTGCACCGATGGAACGGTGCCGGATGCGCTCGCCGACGCGAGCACGCTCACGCCCGACGAGAGACGTGCGGATCTGAGAGCCGCGCTCGTCGCGCCTTCGATCGCGTTTGCGCTTCGTGAGCGCTTCGACGAAGACTGGTTTCGAAACCCACGCGTGGAGGAGCCCATCCGTGCGGCATCGGCACGTGGAGGTGCCTTTTCGATCGAAGCCTGGGCGGCGGAGTTCGGGGTGAACACCCACCGTCCTCACCACTGGTTCACTACGAAAGTGAGGACTGTGTAAAAGGTGTTGTGGGCTGAGCGACGGCGACCTCGTGTGCGCCAACGTGCTCGTCGCATTGCGTGGGGCGTTGAGAGGGCGATCTGCTAGCTTCTGCGCGTGATGAACCGTGTACGTGCACAGATCGAAGAGCTGATAGCGACCCCTTCGGTGAGTTCGTTTCGGCCGGAGCTCGATACGAGCAACGATCGGGTGATCGACCTTCTCGCCCATTGGTTGGAAGACGAGGGCTTCGTGGTCGAGCGCATGGAGGTCGACGTGCCGGGGCGCGCGAGGAAGGCGAACTTGATCGCGACGCGCGGAACGGGGGAGGGCGGGCTCGTGCTCGCTGGTCACACCGATACCGTGCCTTTCGATGAAGGCAAATGGACGAGTGATCCCTTCGTTGCGACCGAGCGCGACGGCAAACTTTATGGGCTCGGCACTTCGGACATGAAGTCGTTCTTCGCGGTCGCGCTCGAAGCTGCGCGGCGAACTCGCGATCTGCCGATGCATCGTCCGCTCACGATCTTGGCGACGGCGGATGAGGAATGCGGAATGTCAGGGGCGCGGGCGCTCATCGAAGCGGGACGACCGCGCGCGGAATGCGCGGTCGTCGGCGAGCCCACCGGGCTTCGTCCCATTCGAATGCACAAGGGTGTATCGATGGAGTTTCTGCGTCTCTTTGGCCGCAGCGGTCACTCGAGTGATCCGAGTCTCGGCGCGAATGCGCTCGAGGGAATGCGACGCGCGATGAATGCGATGGTGCGCATGCGCGAAGAGCTCGGGAAGAACCATCGAAACACGAATCTACATCCGCCCACGACGACGATGAATCTCGGGCGCGTTCAAGGCGGCGACAATCCAAACCGGATTTGCGCGCATTGTGAGCTCGACTTCGATCTGCGCGTGCTGCCGGGGATGGACGATGCCGAAGTTCGTCGTGAGCTTCATCGCAAAATCGAGGAGGCGATCGCTGGCCTGGGCCTCCGAATGGAGGCCGGGACATTGCACGATCCTGTCCCGCCCTTCGAGACGCTCGCAAGTGCCGAGATCATCCGTGTGGTCGAGTCGCTCACGGGGACATCGGCTGGCGCTGTGTCCTTCGGTACGGAAGCGCCCTTTCTTTCGCGGCTCGGCATGGACACCGTGGTGCTTGGTCCGGGAGGGATCGACGTCGCACATCAGCCCGATGAATACCTCGCGCTCGATCAGATCGAACCTGCGGTGGATCTCATTTCGAAACTGATCGCACGGTTCACTGCCGTTCCTGGAGCCGCGTCGTGACGAGCCTTCCTCCATCTTCCCCTTTCGTTGATTTCTTTCGCCTCTCCGCGCCCTATATCCACGCTCATCGCGGACGCACGTTCGTCTTGATGTTCGGCGGCGAGGCGGTGATCGATCAAGACTTTCGTCATCTCATTCACGACATCGCATTGATGCATGCGCTCGGCGTGCGGCTCGTCTTGGTGCACGGGAGCAAACCTCAGATCGATCGGCGGCTGCGCGAACGCAATATCAAGTCGCGTTTTCATCAAGGTGTACGCGTGACCGATCACGCCACCATGCGCTGCGTGGAAGATGCGGTTGGCAATACGCGCATGCGCATCGAGGGGTTGCTCTCGATGGGGTTGCCGAGCTCGCCCATGGCGCACGCACGGATTCGCGTGGCCTCAGGGAATTTCGTTGTCGCGCGGCCTTTCGGGGTGCGCGACGGAGTCGATTTTCACCGGACGGGTGGAGTTCGTCGCATCGACGCCGAGGCCATCAAGACGCGCCTCGATTCCGGCTCGATCGTGCTCATCTCCCCGCTTGGGTATTCGCCCGCGGGAGAGGCGTACAATCTTTCGTCGCACGAAGTCGCGGCGAGCGCGGCGGTCGCACTCCATGCAGACAAGCTCATTCTGCTCGTCGAAGGCAAAGGTGTCGTCGATCGTCGAAAGCGTCCTGTGGCCCAGCTCGCGCCGGCTGACGTCGAAGAGCTGATGGCCAATGCCAAGCATCTTCACCCCGACATCATCAAACATCTCGCGGCGGCGGCGCGCGCATGCCGCGAGGGAATTCGGCGAATCCACCTCGTCGAGCGACGCATCGATGGGGCGGTGTTGCAAGAGCTCTTCACGCGTGAGGGGCGCGGGACGCTCGTCACTTCGGAGCGATACGAAGATTTGCGTCCAGCCCGTCTCGACGATATCGCGGGCCTCCTCGAGCTGCTCGCGCCCTTCGAAGAAGCAGGCATCCTCGTGCGGCGCAGTCGCGAGACGCTCGAGCAAGAGCTCGATCATTTCCATGTCGTCGAGCGTGACGGAATGATCATTGGTTGCGCGGCGCTCGAAGCGTTTCAGCCAGAGAACGTCGGCGAGCTGTATTGCCTCGCGGTTCATCAACGATATCGGGAAGCGGGTCGCGGTGAAGAGATCGTCGATGCGATCATCGACAAAGCGCGGGCGATGGGCTTGAGGCAGGTGTTCGTGCTGACGACGCAGACGAGCGATTGGTTTAGAGAGCGCGGCTTCGTGCAAGCCTCGGTGCGCGCGTTGCCCGAAGAGCGAAAAGCACGTTACGACCACCGTCGTCGTAGCAAAGTGCTGATTCGAGATCTTTGAACGCACTTGCCATTTGGCGACGGAGAATCCACCCTGACAAGATGAAGATCCAGATCAAAACCGACAGGAACATCGAAGGACACGAGCGGCTTCATTCCCATGTCGAACAAATCGTGGAAGGCGAGCTTTCGCGGTTTCGTGATCAGATCACGCGGATTGAAGTGCATTTGAGCGACGAGAACAGCCACAAGAATGGGCCGGACGACAAGCGATGCGTGATGGAAGTGCGGCTCGAGGGGCTCAAGCCCGAAGCCGTAACGCACCAGGCCGAGTCGCTGGATCAAGCGGTCCGGGGGGCGGCTGGCAAACTCGAGAGGGTCATCGAGAGCACGCTTGGACGGCTGCGCGAGCGCTGAATTTCAGCGAAAAAGCGAGATGAGAAAAGACGCGATCATGTCGTAGGATTGAAGCGAAGCGGGGTCGACTTGGCGTTCGTCTGCATGCAGCTTGCGCAATCGATTCCGCTCGGCCGTTCGGGTGAGTCCCCCCGATTCGACGAATTCGACGACACGCGCGAGCTCATCGCGATCGAACCAGACTCCGTGCTTTGCGCAGACGTCGACGATGACGCCGGAGCGTTCGCCGAAGTTCTTCCTCCCCATGTGGACCTGACACAAGGGGCAGAGGAGATAGAAGGTGAGCTCGCGGGCCGCAGGTTGGGGTGAGAAGGGACGCAGATGCAGGGTTTGACGCGCGCTGCTGAGGCGTGTGATGTGCTCGAGCACGGCGTGTTCGATGAAGAGTCCTGTGCACTTCAGACATTCGGCCATGTGGTGTGGGCCGACATGGATGCCGACGAGCTCCACGTTCAAACAGCGTGGACAGCGCGCACCCATCGGGCCGAGTGTTCCTTCGAGGCCCAGCACGGTGCCGCACTGTGCGCAGAGTTTGCTTCCTGCGAACGCGAGCGCGAAGCAGGAAGCACATCTCACGGTGGCGAGCTCGGCATGGCAATGAGCGCAGAGTCGATCGCCCGAAGCCACGGGCGCGCCGCAGCTCGGGCACCGAAGGACACGCGCCTCACGGCTTTCGGTCACCCGATCGAGTTTGCAAGAGCGCAGATTCGCGCGTCAAGTCTTAACCAGGATCGATCCTGGTGAAAGACACTAAAAATCGAAGCACATCTCAAATCGAGACTGATGGCATGGCTGAAATGCAGCGAGATTGGCTTCGATGCATGATTGAACAGCGAGTCGTTGAGAATCGCACCCCGTCGGATCGGAGGAGGGAACGCATGTGATCAGGGCTTGAGTTTCGCTGGGACAAGAATCGTAAGCACAAGACGTCTGCTGAAAATTGAAGCATCCAAAGCAGTCGAGCGGATCGTCCTGCACCTCGCCATTGAGTGTGGGTAGAACCGGAGGAGTGCGGTCGTTCACCAACACCGTTTCTTGGCATTCGAAGTCTGTACACGAATTGAATGCCTGCGCGGTGGATGCCTGACAGCGTGGAAGGCATGTGGCCGGTAGAGGGGGAATTCCAGTGCTGATCGTGATGCTGCACGAACTCGAGGGGGGCCCTGCATCGATATGACCCGGTGGCCGTCGACCCGCATCGCGCCCGGGGAGCGTGATGGTCCCTGCATCGATGGACGGCACCACAGTTCCCGCATCACGTCCCGTCATGTCATCTCTTGGTCGAGAAGCATCCGGGAGCGTCACATTCGGTGTTCCGGAATCATGAAGTGTGAGCGGTGCAATGGGGCTCTTGCATGCCGCGAGACACATAACTGAAACGAAGACGAGCCAAAGGCGTGACCGAATCATGGTTTCTCCTCGCGAAAGCGGGTGGAGACAGGGAGATGATGGCTCGGAGGTGTAGCCGAGGACGTGACCTCCATCAATGTGGCGGATGAGTTACGTCTCCGTCATGAAACGTAATCTGCCACCACAGCCAGTGCGCGGCTGAGGGGTGTCCGACCAGCGCAGAGCAGATTCGGCGTCAAGTCATGAAGGTTGTCCGAAGCACATGCTCGCCAGATCCTGCGTGCACGGTGAGAATGAGGGCGCATTGGCGAGGCACGATTGCAGTGCGTTCCGTTGCGATGCACACGCGGTGGCGTCCTCCATGGGATCGCAGGCGGTCCAATCTCTGGTTTCGTTCGGACACGCATCGAATGCGCATGAGGTTTGCTGATAGTTGACGCAAGACGCGCAGTCCAAGCTTTGTGGTTGCCCGTTCACGTTCAAGACAGTCGATGGCGTGACGTCTGACTCGAGTGCATTTTGCTGACACTCGAGGTCCGCGCACGAATTGAATGCCGTGATCGTCTCACCGCTGCAGCGTGGCAGGCACACTGAAGGTAAGGACGGGATATCTGCGCCGATCGTGATGCTGCATGTTTGGATTTCGGGAGCGCCAAAACACATGCTGACGAGAGGTTGAAGGCAGGTTTGGAAGTCGGTCGAATTGGCCATGATGCACGACTGAAGTGCCGCTGCTTGGGAAGCGCACCCCGTGGGATCTGTTTCTGCGTTGCAGGCGATGATGGCATTCGTCTGCGCCGGACAGACATCGTGGGCGCACGACGTCGATTGATGATTGACGCAGCCCGAGCAATCCAGATCTTCGATGACACCATTGATGCTGATGCTCACGGGAGCGGAGGTATCGGCTTCGAGGGTCATTTGATGACACTCCTCTGTCGTGCAGGCCACGAATCGATCGAATGTCGAGTCCGTGCAGCGAGGGACGCATGCCGATGGAAGAGGAGGTATATCGGCTCGGACCGTGATGCTGCATGTTGGAACGATGCTTCCCGCGTCTGTCGAGCGCCCTCCATCCAGCGGAGGGGTTGAGCCGGCGTCGTGGCGAGCGACGGTTCCCGCATCGATATCATCAGGTGCCCATCGACCTGCATCCCGCTCGGGGAGCGTGTTGCTTCCAGCATCGACGGATGGATCCCCCGGTCGAGACGCATCCGGGAGCGTCACGTTCGGTGTTCCGGAATCATGGAGTGTGAGCGGTGCAATGGGGCTCTTGCATGCCGCAAGGCACGAAATCGTAACGAGAGCGAGCAAAAGACGCGACCAAGCCATGATGTTTCCTCGCGAAGCGGATTCGATGATGTAGCCGAGGAAGAGACCCTCATCAATGTGGCGGGAAGCGCTCTGACAAAGCACGAAGGCGAAGGCGTCCCGCGTTCGTCACTGACAACCCTGTACAACCAAATGGCTTTCCATCAGTCGCTTGTGCACGTGCAGCGCGCCCTCTCGACGCACGAGCCGGGACTCTGAAAGATGCGGCGACATTGAGTCATTCAGTAGCGATAGATGTAGACCGCACCACTTTCGTTTGCGGAGTTATCGGTCTGATCGTCATTGACTCCGGTGGCTGCCGAGGATTCCCAGCACGCGCCCACGGCCAAGAGATTCCCAGAGAGGGAGAGAGAAGAGCCAAATTGGTCGCCGGCATCGGTGTTGGAGGCCTTGAGATAGGTCTCTTGCGTCCAGGCACCTTCCACGCCGCGTCGAAACACGAAGACGGCACCGCTGTTATTGGCGCTGTTGTTAGTGTGATCGCCATTCACACTGGAAGATGCCGAATCTTCCCAAGATGCACCCACCGCCAATAGATCCTCGGCGAGCGAAATCGAGCCACCGAATTGGTCACCTGCATCCGTGTTGGACGCCTTGAGATAAACCTCCTGAATCCAAGTTCCGCTCGTGCTTCGGCGAAATACGTAGACAGCGCCGCTATCGGTTGCACCGTTATTCATTTGATCGCCATTCATGCCGGTAGCCGACGAATCTTCTCCGGGTGCGCCCACGGCCAAGAGATCTCCGGAGAAGGAGAGCGAATCGCCGAAGAAGTCGCCAGCGTCGGTGTTGGAAGCCTTGATATAGGCTTCCTGCGTCCAGACTCCGCTTGCACTTCGTAGAAATACATAGACCGCGCCACTTCCTAGGCTCGCATCATTGGCTTGGTTACCATTGACACCAGTTGCTGATGAGCTTTCATAGCGTGCGCCGACGGCCAAGAGGCCATTGGCGAGGGAGACCGAAAAGCCGAAGTAGTCGCCAGCACCGGTGTTGGAGGCTTTGATGTAGGCTTCCTGCGTCCAGACTCCGCTTGCGCTTCGTCGAAATACATAGACCGCGCCGCTTCGACTCGCATCGTTGTTGGCTTGGTTACCATTGACGCCAGTAGCCAACGAACCTTCTCCGGGTGCACCGACCGCTAAAAGATCTCCAGAGAGGGAGACGGAAACTCCGAATTGGTCACTCGCATCCGTGTTGGATGCGTCGCCTTCGGCATTGGAAGCTTTGATGTAGGCTTCCTGTGCCCAACTTCCGTCTGTATTACGGCGAAATACGTACACAGCACCACTATCTGCTGCGTCATTGAGACTCTGATTACCGTTCACGCCAGTGGCCGATGAATCTTCTCTGTGCGCGCCCACGACCACGAGATTGCCGGAAAGAGAGACCGAAATGCCGAAGTTGTCGCCGCTGTCAGCGTTGGAGGCTTTGATGTAAGCTTCCTGAGTCCAAGTGCCGTTTGTGCTTCGTCGAAACACATAGACGGCCCCCCTTTCGCTTACGCCTTCCCAAGGCGCGCCCACGGCCAAGAGATCGCCGGAAAGAGAGATTCGAATACCGAAGTTGTCGCCGCGATCGGTGTTGGAGGCCTTGATATAAGCTTCGAACGTGGGCCCGCCGGCGACGCATCGCCCTGCCTGGCAGCCGAGCAGACAAGGCGTTTCCGTCGACGCATATGAGCACGTCCCACCTTCACACGTTCCGCTTCCATACGTGCGGAGCGTCATGTCATCGATGCACGTCGAAGCAGGTGGCGGACCGCAGGTGTCGGTGCACTCTGGCCCGCTCAAGCCAGCGTCTTGCGTGTGCGCATCGGGGCGCATTCCCAGATCTTGTTCGGCTGTGCAGGCAACGATGTGCGGTGATCGAAGTTTGCTGCCATCCGAACTCCAATCGGAGTGCAGTGA
>CAYZTA010000060.1:0-33871 GCA_964481145.1 uncultured Sandaracinus sp. | reverse complement strand
CCGCTCCGCGTCTAACCAGAGTCGGTTTGATCTCCGATCAATGCGACTCTGGTTAAGGCGGGAAAGCCTCGATGGGGGGAGGAGGTTGACTCCGTCTCACGCGGAATCGAAGGCGTTCCGAATAGGGAAAGATGTCTGTTTGTTCGCCTTGAGCGTGGCGTTCCTGCGCTTCGATCCAGAAACGCGGATGCGTTAGCTCTCCATGCAATTCCATGAAGATCTGGCGATGTTTTCGATCGGAAAAGAGGAACGTCGGGAACTGTTCCGGGAACACATCGCTCGGGCCCACCGAATACCATGGTTCGGCGCTCATCTCATCTTCGAGATCGCGGGGCTTGGGAAAGCTTCGGAACTTGAACTCGGTGAGGTATCCGAGCTCGTCATAGTCGTAAAACACCACACGACCATAACGGGTGATTCCGAAATTTTTGAGCAGGAGATCTCCCGCGAAGATATTGGCGCTCGCGAGCTCTCGGATCGCATTGCCGTACTCGGCGATGGCCGCACGGGCTTGTGATTCGCTCGCCGAGGTGAGAAACAAATCCAGCGGAATGAGGCGCTTTTCGATGTAAAGATGACGAACGATCAAATGATTTTTTTCGATACGAATGCTCGATCCCGCGACGTTCAACAGGTCCTCGACGAGCGCCGGATCGAAGCGTTCGAGCGGAAAGGCAACATGAGAGTACTCGAGTGAGTCCGACATTCGGCCGACACGATCGTGGTATTTGACCAGCAAATATTTTTGCTCCACGACGGAGCGGTCGGTGTCTTTGGGTGGAGGAAACCAATCTCGGATCACTTTGAACACATACGGAAAAGACGGGAGCGTGAAGACGGCCATCACCATGCCTTTCGTTCCCGGCGCTTGCACGAAGTGATCGGTCGAATGCTTCAAGTGATGTTGTAGATCACGATAAAAAAGCGTTTTCCCTTGCTTTTGAAGGCCGACCATCGTGTAGAGCTCGGCCTTGGGCTTTTGTGGGATGAGCGCATTGAGGAACGACACGAACGCTGCCGGGACCTCCATGTCCGCCATGCAATAGGCGCGTGCAAGACTGAAGACGCGTCCGATGTCGCGTGTGTCGAGGAGGATCGCGTCGAGATAAAGACGGTTTTCGTCGTCTTTGAGGATCGGAATGACGAAGGGATATTCACGATTCGCATTACGAATGCGCCCCACCACATAACCCGCTTTGTTGCGGAAAAACAGCGAAGTCAATACATGAATTTGAAAGTCTGAATCGATCCCGAAGGGGCCCCCTCGATGTTCTACGAAGGCTCTCTCGAGATCATCCAAATCCCGCTCTAGATCTTGCCATTCGTTCGAAAGTGAGAAACTCGAGATGACCTCTCGGAACGTCCCCTGAAGCCCTCCGCCTTCGTCATAAAAGGAACGATAATCAGCGCTGTCTCCGACCAAATATTCGGTCGAAATCGCGGGGCGCCAGAAGAGATATTCGTTGCGGTAGTACCGACGATCGAGGACGCGACAGGCCACTGAGTTATAGAATGTCTCGGCGCATTCTGGCTGTCGGTGCTCGTAGAGCAGTTGAAAGTAGGCTTGCTTGATGTGTGGCCAGATCGTCTCTTCGACGCTCGCGAGTGGAAAGCGTTCCGAAACGAGGGCCACCGTTTCGCGCACCCGCTGATCGTACATCGAGATCCGGCCGCGACTCGCTTCGCGAACGGCGGCCCAGTCGGCGCATTCGAATCGTGCTTTTGCACCCGCGCTGATTTCTCTGAAAAGCCTGTAGTGCTTGTCGAAGCCACGCAGGATTTCCTCGGCGATATGATCGGCGATCTCCATGATTCAGACCCATGATTTAGCTCCATCCGAGGCACGGTGTCAGCCGTAAAAAATGGGTATTGAGGCGGTTTACGACCGACGACGGATCGAACCGTGGAAAGGTGACCCATCGCGTTCGGAGCGAAGAACTTCGGGGAGCAGCGAAGGACTCGTTTCGAGCACGGCACCGAAGCTGCACTGGATCCCGAGTACGCGAACGAGGGAGAGTGACGATGCGCAAGACGAGTATCGTGTTTCTAGGTTTCTTTACCGCCGTGTTCTTTGGATGTGCTTCGGCTCCGTCCACTCGTCCCGATCAGCGGGCGCTCGAAGCGCGAGCAGACGCGACCGTTGAACATTTCGTGACCCGTGATCCGACGTTGCGGCCGCTCCTCGCAGAGGCGCCTGGCTATGTGGTCTTCCCGGAGATTGCTGCTGCAGGATTCGTGGTGGGTGCCGAAGGTGGTGTGGGGGTCGTCTACGAACATGGAAGGCCGATCGGGTATGCGGAGCTACAAGAGGCGAATATCGGAGCGCAAATCGGAGGTCAGTCGTATTCGCAGATCATCGTGTTCGAGACGGAAGGTGCGCTCAATCGCTTGAAGGCGGGGAACTTCGATCTTTCTGCGAGCGCGACGGCGACGGCTGTGACGGCGGGCGCTGCTGCGAGCACCCGATTCGAAGGTGGAACGGCGGTGTTCATCGACAACCAAGCTGGGCTCATGGCGAGCGCCACGGTGGGCGGTGAGCGCATGGTGTTTCGAGCCAAATGACGTTCACGGCTCTCCATGTTGGACCGAAAGAGGCGGAGCGTGATGAGGATCGCGGCTCCGCTTCTTCTCTTGCGAGGTTGCGGCGTCGGCTTCTTCGCGTGTTCGGTAGATGACCTCACGACCACACAGCGGACACTTGGGCTCCTGATGAGCGAGGGCGAGGGCGGGGCCCAAGGTCGCAATGTAGAAGATCGCGACGATCAGACTGAGCACGCCGAAAGGATCGGCCAAGATCACTGCGACCACTGCGAAAAATCCGATCGCGCCAATGGCAGGCGAGATCCATTTCCAAGCCGGCGACGGTCCCACGGCGGGCACCATGCGCTGATCATGTCGGCAGTACCGCATTTCATAATGGCGCCTGCGCGCCATGACACAGAGGATGAGCTCCTGCCGTCGTCTTCGAGCTTCTCCTTCTGCGTCACTCCTCGTCCACTCAGAGGCCATGGGCCCTCCTGTGATGGAGATGCGCATGCGAGATCCGTGCGCGTCGACGTCTTTAACTCGTCCCCTCCAAGCGGGGATCTTTGGGGCCGATCACCGTTTGGATTTGCACTCCGTGCTGTTCGAGGTAGCGGACGCCATTTTCTCCGGCATATCCCCCTTCGACGATGAGCACGCGTGTGATTCCTGCGTGATGGATCATCTTTGCGCACATCAAACAAGGCTCACCAGTCACGATGAGCCAAGCCCCGCGACATGCGACGCCGCTGGCAGCGGCATTGCAAATGACGTTCATCTCTGCGTGATGACAGCCGACTTCCATCCGAGTGCCTGACTTCACTTGCATCGTGTCACGCAGGCAGGCATCGCCCCCGCAGAGCTCTCCGCCGCCGCGCGGACCGCCATTGTATCCATCCATCAAGACGACATTGCGCTCGGGATCGAGGAGCAAGGCACCGAACTTTCGGCGTGGGCAGTTGCTTGCGTTCGCGAGCGCGAGGCATTGCTCGATACGGATACGGACGTGCTTCTCTTTCATTGTGATCCCGAGGAGAGACATCATAGATCGTTTTCGAATCTCGCGCGTCTTCCCATCCTCATGGAGGCATCGATGCGCACCACTGGGGATCGATTCAAAGATTGGTTGCCATGTTTGGCACTTTCGATCGTCGCACTTTCGGCTTGTGGGACCCCCGTCGCCAAGGCCCAACCGACGTGGGTGGGCGGGGCCCCTCTCCAAGGCCGTGTGGCCTACGGCGGCACTTCCGATGCGTGGGTCGGAGTGTGGGTCGATGTGCCAAACATCGCGGTTTTGCCGCGGGTACGCGCGCCCATGGCGGTTTCACTCGTCGTCGACACTTCGGGCTCGATGGCTGGCGATAAGATTCGCAACGCGCAGATGGCGGCGTCGAGTCTTCTCGAGTCGCTCTCGGATGGAGATCTCGTCTCGATCTACGGCTTCTCGAATACGGTCACCGAAATCGCTCCACCGACGATCATGAGCGCGGGGAGTCGCGGGATGTTGATGCAGCGTGTGAATCTCCTCGTCGCCAACGGCGGCACCAATCTCTACGAGGGCATGCAGGTGGGTGTGCGGAGAATGGCCGAGGCACCTTCCACGCATTCAGTGCGTCGAATCTTCGTGATCTCGGATGGAAGAGCCAATGTCGGTCCCTCGGATCCGGGCTCTCTCGGCAATCTCGCAGCGAGCGCCACCGAGTGGGGGACGCAAATCACATCGATCGGAGTGGGATACGATTACGATCCTCAAACTCTGCAAGTGATGGCCGTGCGCAGCGCGGGTCGATTGCATCATTTGGGTGCGCCCCATCAGATGGCGGCGATCCTCGAACAAGAGCTCAGTTTGATGGCGCGCAGCGTGGCACTGAGCGCGTATATCGAGATCGTTCCGGCGGCGAATGTGATCATCCTCGAAGGAGCGACGACCGGGGCTGTGTTGGAGCACGGTCGGCTTCGGTTTCCGCTGGGCGCGCTCCATGCGGGGCAACGGCGTGAGATTCTCTTTCGTGTGCGTGTGAATACGAGTGAGATGGGTCAACGCCCTCTCGCGACCGCGCGATTGGTCTATCAATCACCCGATGATCGCGCATCGCGGACTCAATCGACCGAGCTGCGTTACGAGATCACACGCGATGTACACGCCGCTTCGATGTCTCAGACACCTCGCGTGGCGGCGATGGTCGCGCAGCACGATGCGAACGTTGCGCAGCGCCAAGCGGCCGAACTGATGGCGCTGGGGCAGGCACGAGAAGCATCCCAGCGTCTCGAATCTGCGCGCACGCGGCTCATGCAAGGTGCAGGGGCGAGCGGAATGGATGGAGATAGTGCGGCTCAACTTCGTTCACGTGCCGCGGCGATCGATCGTGATGCACGGCGCGCGCGCGGCGCCTCGAGCACGGAAGAGATGAGGCGTCAGAGCTTCGAATTGCAGGCCGCGCCGATGGCGGCGGAAGGATACTGAACGAGCTCGGGATTGACGCATCGTCTTCCGGTCTTACATGAGCGGAGGTATTAGGACGATGCGCAGTCTATGGACGACTCTGGTGTGCATCGTGATCGGTGGGGCGGGGCTGACGTCGTTCGTCAGCCCCGTTTGCGCGCAAATGCGCTTGCCGCCGAGGACCGAACACGCCGTTTATGATCTCGCGAACGTGATCGATCCTGCGAGCGAGCAGGCGATGGAACGTGTCAATCACGAGCTTTATTCGCGCGCTGGTGTGGCCATCGTGGTGATCACGGTGCCGCGTCTCGAGGACGAGACCATCGATGAGCTGGCGGTTCGCGTCGGACACACCTGGGGAATTGGCGAAGCAGGACGAGATCGTGGGCTGGTGATCGCGCTCGCGATCGCCGAACGTCGGATCTTCGTTGCCACGGGATACGGGACTGAAGAGTATCTCCCGGATGGGCGCGTTGGTGCGTTGATCGACGAGCAAGCGATTCCTTATTTGCGTGCCGATCGATATGCGGAAGCACTCGTGCGTCTGAATATGGCGCTCGCGAGGATCTCAGCCGCGCATTACGGTGTGAATCTGGACGTCACTGGCGCGCCGTCCGGCGAAGGCCTCGAGCCTCGACCCATTCATTGGATCTTCGGCATATGTGCGCTCATCGCGCTGGCCTATCTTGCAATTCGCCATCCGCGACTTTTCTTTTTGCTCATGATGTCGATGGGTCGTGGTGGAGATCGGCGCGGTGGAAGCGGATTCGGAGGCGGTGGCGGATTTGGAGGCCATGGGGGCGGCTTTGGAGGTGGCGGTGCCGGTCGTGGATTCTAAGAACGCTCGAGGAGAAGCCATGCATCGCAAGGCTGCGCTCGTGTCCGAAATGGTGACGCGCACCCGTCGTGCGCTGGGAGATCGGTTGGAGAGCATCGTGCTCTATGGGCCCGAGGTGCATGGGGATGCTTATCGCGAAATCGAGCAACTCAATCTTCTCCTGGTGCTCCGTGATCTCGAGCCGCAGACACTGCGACTCTTGGGTGATCCAGTTTATTTTTGGCTCAAACGGGCGCAGCCATGGCCGCGCCTCTTCACGCTCGAGCTCATGAGGGACTCACTCGATGTGTTTCCCATCGAGTTTCTCGATATCTCCCGACATCATCGGATCGTTTTTGGCTCCGATCCGCTCGCCGGATTCGCGCCCGATCCCACCCATCTGCGCATTCAATGTGAGCGTGAATTGCGCGAGAAGCTCATGAGACTCCGAGAAGGGTACGTCGAGTCTCGTGGGGCGACGCGGTCGTTGCGAAAGCTATTGTCCGCGTCATTTGCGAGCTTCGCGCCGGTATGGCGGGGGTGCCTCCATTTGCTCGCTGTGGATGTGCCGCTTCACGATACCGAAGTCGCCGAGGCGCTTTGCCGTCAGCTCGGGCTCGAATTCGCTCCTTTTGCTGAGATTGCGCGCATCGCGGGCGGAACTTCGCGGGCGGATGTCGAAGAAGCGTATGCGCTTTATGAGCGCGAACTTGCTCGGTTGATCACGAGGATCGACCGCTGGACAGTCGATCGAGAGGGAGAATCGTCATGAGTCGAACATGGATTGCGCCTGCGATCGCGCTGGGCGTGCTGATCGTCTTGGGGTTGACTGCAATGGGGCAGTACAACTCTCTCGTCCAGGCGCGAGAGCGGGTGGATGCATCGTGGGCGCAGGTCGAGAACGTGCTTCAAAGGCGAGCCGATTTGATCCCGAACCTGGTTGAAACAGTCCGCGGTTATGCGGGGCACGAGCGCGAAATCTTCACACAAGTGGCGGACGCGCGAGGTCGCTTGATTGGAGCGCAAGCGCCTGCAGAAGCCGCTGCCGCCAATCAGCAGCTCGATTCGGCGTTGGGCCGCTTGCTTGCGATCTCCGAGCAATATCCACAACTGCGTGCGAGTGAGCAATTCACGCGTCTTCAAGACGAGCTCGCGGGCACGGAGAACCGCATCGCAGTGGAGCGAAGGCGCTACAACGAAGAGGTTCGTAGCTATAACGCCAAGGTTCGCACGTTCCCGACGAATCTATTCGCGGGCGCCTTCGGCTTTGAATCTCGCGATTATTTCGAAGCTCCGGCCGAGGCGCGGGAGGTCCCGAGGGTCGATTTCGGCTCCTGATCATGATCCCCGGCGTCTTGTTGTATCTTTCCCAGAATTTGTGGTTTCTTCCTTTTTCAAACCTGGGAGTTCTTATGTTGAGTGATCGTCGTCTTCCTCGTCGTCAGTTCTTGAAAACAGTGGTCGTGACGGCGGGTGCCGCCACCGTTTCGGGATCGCTCGTGGGATGCGATCCGGAGTCCCCGCAAGATCCTTCCCTCGTGTTTCCGCAATCGGTGGCGTCGGGTGATCCGCGTAGCGATTCGATCGTCCTTTGGACTCGAGTGGAGACGACGTCCAATGAAGACGCGAGGGTGCGTCTCGAGGTGGCCACGGACGAAGCGTTCGCTGAGGTCGTGTCGCTCAGCGAAAACCAGATCACGGCACCTGCAGAGCATGATCATTGTCTTCGTGTGAAGGTGACGGGCCTCGATGCAGGCACGACGTATTATTATCGATTTGCGTATGACGGCGTGTATTCCCGTGTTGGGCGCTTCCGGACGGCTCCGTCTGCAGACGCGAACACTCCTGTGCGTTTTGCCATCGTGAGCTGTCAAGACTTCGTGGGTCGCTATTACAATAGCTACCTCAAGTTGCTCGAGCCGGAGCAAGACGATATCGCCTTCGTCGTTCATCTCGGAGACTACATTTACGAGACCACGGGGGATCCGAGCTTCATGATGGCGGGAAGTGATCGCGCCGTGGAGTTCGATGATACGGCGGGAGCGATCGCGCTCGAAGAAGAGGGCCACACGTTCTACGCGGCCCGTTCGCTGTCGAATTATCGTCAGCTGTACCGAACGTATCGCACCGATCCGGTGCTCCAACAGGTGCACGAGAAGTTCCCGATGATCGTGATGTGGGATGATCACGAGTTCTCCGACGATTGTTGGCAGGACGTGGCGACATATACGGCGGGCCGCGAAGACGAGCGCGACATGGAGCGCAAGCAGAACGCAGAGCGCGCATTTCTCGAATATCAACCGATCGCTCGTCACTCTGAAGAAATGGGTTCTCTCATCGAGAATTCCGATTCGAGCCTCTTTCCCGACAATCGCATTTTTCGAAACTTCCGATTTGGCGCACATGCCCACTTGGTCATGAGTGACTATCGCTCGTATCGCCCCGATCACCTGATCGACGAATCCGCGTGGCCTGGCACGGTCGTCATGAGCGAGGCGGAAGTTCGCGCGGTGCTGATGACGCGACAAACCGAAGGACGCTTGCCCGAAGGAACGACGGCAGAGGCGGCGTTCGAAGCGGGTGGATATCGCCCATATATCGATTTGAACGATTCTGCATATCAGAATCATCGATTGGCGCTCGGCGGGATCCTCACGGCGGGTTATCAAATGGGAGGTGCGAGCGCGGAGCGCGCGATGATGCTCGCGATGCGTGCCGTCTCGGGCTTGGCCGATGCAGGGGTCGTCAATCTCACGATCGAGCGGGGTCGCGCGGCCTTGCCCGAAGCGTTGCGTGAGATTCCTCTGATCGATCTGGAAGAGCCTGCTCTTTTGCGTGGGCTTTCGTATGCATCGATGGGCAAGACGAATCTTTTCGGTTCGGTTGGTTCACGTTATCTCGTGATCGCCAAGCACTACGATCTTTGGGCCGAGCATCGGGCAGCGAGCATCGAAGAGCCGCTCGGCGCCGAGCAGATGGAGTTTTTGAGAGGCACCATCGAAGAGAATGCCGATGCGACGTGGACGATCTTGGGATCGAGTGTGTCGTTTGCACCGCTGATTCTCGATCTGCGAGCCTTTGCGGGCTCACTTCCGGATGGATTTCCGCCCGAGGTGTTCTATTTGAACGTCGATCAATGGGATGGTTTCCCGACGCACAAGAGCGCTCTTTTGAATGATGTGTTGCGTCCGCGAAATGCGCTCGTGCTCTCTGGTGACATCCACTCCGCGTTCGTGACCGACCATGGTGAATCGGGCGGAGGACGGGCGGTCGAGCTGACGTGTCCCGGCATCAGCAGCGGGAGCTTTCAAGATCTCCTCTTCGGAACGGCGCAGCAAATCGATGCACTTCGGGATAGCGCGCTCGTCGCCACGGTGTTGGGCGCGCTCGATGCGCTCGTGTCGAATGCGCGGTCCGAGCTCGTGCATGCGCGCACCAACGTCAATGGGCTCATCCTCGCGAGCGTGGATGGTACGTCGATGAGTGCCGATATTTGGCAGCTCCCGAAAGAAGCGATCATGGAGTCGTTTTATGAGCGATCCAATGAGTTGGCTTCGATGTGGGAGCACGCGCGGTATCGGGTGACCCGAAGTGGAGGGGTCAATCGCGCCGTCGAGACGGTCACGGTTTGATTCAGTAAAGCACGAGGCCGGGTGACTCGAGTCACCCGGCCTCGTTGGGGGAACGGTTGTGATTAACGATTCGGTGTGTATCGGAAGCCAGATCCAGTCATCACCGCGCCTGCACTGTTGAACGAGGTCGCGACGGCTGTGGTTCCGGCCATGTTCTCGAGTCCGATCGTCGCACTCGAACCATCGGTTCCGCTATCCGCAGCCGAGTCCAATGCGCAATAGTGGAACTCGATCACGTTCGTGCCCTCGATGAGGTGGGCTTGGACATGCACGGTTCTGGTGGAGGTGTTGTAGCGGTAAGCGTCCCATTGGACGATGAGGCGCCGATCTCCAGCGGATCCAGTCGTGAGAGTGCGAACCCCCTGACCCGAGAGGACGAGATCGTCCCAGTAGGGGGCGATCAATCCATTCGGTGGTGAGGTGTCGGGGATTTCCTCGTTGGAGGAGAATGCGAGATTTCCACCGAACACCGATGAGTTGGACACTTGCACCCATCCATTCGATGACACGCGATAATGCGTCACGGTCTCGTCGAAGAACGAGAAATCGAATGGCAACATCTCGCTGGTGGACAGCACGTCATCTCCTGTTTCGAGCAAGGAGATCCCGGTGCTCATGTCAGCGCAAGCGCCTGTGATCGGGGCTGTGGTGTATGGGATCCGGCATGCCGAGGGGGTTCCGGTACAAATATAGTTTGGCTCCGTCGTGCAGGTTGCCGAGCATCCGTCGCCCTCCGCCGTGCCGTTGTCATCGCAGGTCTCACTGGGGGAGACGACGCCATCGCCACAAATCGGGTACGAAAAGGTGATGTCGTACGTGCCCACGGACGCTGAAGTATTGCGTACGTGGACGATCTGAGTGAGCGGCGCATCGGTGGTGTTGGTGATGATGAGCTGCTCAGGTCGATTGGGTCCGACCCGATCGATCAGGTCGCTGCACGTCGTGGCGTCGCATTCATTGGCTCGAAGGATCGCTGCATCGAAGGTGGTTGACGTGACGGTGACGACAGCCGTACGCCCCGCGTCCACGGTGACACTATAAAAGTGTCCCAAGGTTCCTGATGCGCCACAGCCGGTACCGCGAAGAGGTGCTCCGCCTGCCAAGAGATCAACGCCTGTCAACGTGGCCTCCGCGTTCACCACAGTCGCGCCTGCACACGTGGCGTTGGCGCTCTGCATGGTGCATCGAGTCGGTTGTCCCGTCGTGATGCAGCGGAAACCTTCTTCGAGCTCGCATGTGGATGAACAGCCGTCGCCCGCTGTCGTGTTGCCGTCGTCACACGTCTCATCCGCTTCGATATAGCCATTGCCGCATGTGTCGATGGGGCCACATCGCGAAGGCGAACCGTAGCAGACGAAGTCTGGTTCGATCGTGCACGTGTCGGAGCAACCATCGCCGCTCGATGTGTTGCCATCGTCACACGTTTCACCGGTCGAGGTGTTTCTGTCTCCGCACACCACTGGAGTGCAAGAGATCTCCAGCGTGAAGTCGGTCGTGATGTCGTCCCCGAAAAGATCATACGCGATATAGCCGTTCTGTCCGGGCAAGAGGGCGAAGTCGATCGTCTCGACCGATCCCATCTGCGTGCTCGAGTCCAAGCACGTGAGCGACTCTGTGGTGCAGCTCTGCGCGCCGTCCCCCGCATCCCAAGCGAAGAGGTCGAAATCACCGATGCTATTGGCGGTCGCGACGATGCGTACGGCCTGGCGGGCCCCGGTGTTGTTTCGGAAGCGGTAGATCCGCTCTGCGCCTGTGTACCGATCGTAATCGGTGCAACCCTCGTAGTCCGAGCGCACGGTGGTGCCACCCTCGGTGTGGCCCATCACCGTCCCGCTCTCACAATCGAGGATTTCGGGGATGGCTTCGGGACATGCGTCTGTTCCGCATGTGGGAGAGGCGCCGCCAATGCAGCGTTCTTCACCATCGCACGAGGTCCGCATCGTCTCGACCAAACATCCGTTGGCATCTGCTGCGCAGTGAACGATGCTGCTTCCATCACAGAAGCTCGCGCTCGGGCAAGTGTTTACGGACGAGCAAGGATCGACGCACATCGCCGTTCCGCTCGAAGCATCACAGGTTTCCGCTGGCGTTCGTGCGCCGCAGTCGGTGGTTGTCGAGACATAGCACCCGAACGCGTTCGCCTCGCAGACATCGAGCGTCGTGGCGTTTGCACAGCTTCGACTGGTTTCGGTTCCGCACGACGTGGCTCCCATGCAGGGATCCGTTGCTGCTGTGCTGCACGTTTGCGGCGTCGCGCTCGCATCGCAATATCCGAACGTCGTCTCGGCGCAGTCGGTGCGGATCACCTCGAGGCATCCGAATGCATCGGGCTCACACGTGACGAGCTCTTGTTCGTTGCAGCTCGTCCCGGGGGTGTCGCACTCATCGACACAAGCCTCGCTCGTCGTGCAGATCGCTTCCGAAGCGCTCGCATCGCAAGCTCCATCGGTCCGTGTCGTGCAGTCGGTGCGGGTCAACACCAAGCAACCAAAAGCATTGGGTGCACAACGGACGAGATTCGTTTCGTCGCAGCTCGTGCCCGGGGTCTCACATCGATCGCCTTCCGGGATTTCATCACACGGAGAGGATGTGATCACGCACATCGGCATCTCATCGCGGACGTGACACGTCCCCCCGGGAGAGGCTGCGCAATCGGTGCGCTCGAGCGCCAAGCATCCATCTTCGGTCATAGTGCAGACCGCGAGCGTATGGCTGTCGCACATCCGCTCTCCCAGAGTCTCACAGCGATCCGCCGCTGGGATCGACGCACATGCGTCGACACACGAAGAGGTCTCGGCCGAGCACACCTCACCCGAGAGACCGCAGTCTTGGCGTGTGCTCACCAAGCAGCCGTCCGCATCGCGCGCGCATACGACCAACGTATCGCCTTCACAATGGGTCCCTGCGACGCCGCACAGTGTGCGGCCTGTGCAGAGGGTGCCTCCGTCTGTGTTCATCATGGAAGCATCGGGGAGAGCACTGTCCCCCATTGAGGAGGGGTCTGGATCTCCACACGCGCAAACGATGCTCATGGCAGCGATGCCCATGAGCCAAGCTCGTTGCATTCTCATTACTCCACCGTCCTTTGACTCTATGATCTGATCGAAAAATTGAGTCGCGATCCTTGCTGACTGGTGCGCGATGGCGCGAGCCTGTCATGCATGGAGATCGGCGCAACGGTGAACTACTCCTTCGGTGAAGAACGAGCGCTCGAGATCAAGACGGACCGCGGGTCACGATTTCTTCGGCGACGGAGTGAACTTCGGACATGTATCGTGCGAGCTCTGGAACGAGAGCCGTGAGCTCGAGACCTGCTGTCTCGAAGGCAGCTCCGTGGGTGCTGAGTGTACTCATCAGTTGTTCGATCGCATCACGACGCTCGGCTTCGAATGCTTCGGTGCGAAGTGTGCCGAGCGTGTGAAGCTCTCGTTCGAGCTCGGTGATTTGTTGATGGAGCTCTTCGAGCTTGCCTCGCGAGACGCTCAACTTTTTTTCGAGGGTCTCGCGCCGCCGCTCTTCTGATTTGGAGAGGCCTTGCGCCATTTTGGCTTCGACGCGCGTGACCGCGTAGACGCGACCTTCGATGGCGCGAATCGCATCGCTCAGTTCGGGATGATCCGCGATCGCGAGCGCACGTCGAAGCTCGGCTTGCTTGCGTTCGAGCGCTTCCAGCTGTTCGCGGATGCGACGACGCTCGGCTTCGGGGTCGAGCTCGACGGTCCGGTCCGCCGGCATCATTTCGGCCAACGATTCTTCTGTCGTGCCACCATCGTTTTCGCCTTCATGCGAGGCTTTTGGGCTGCGATGTGGAGTTTCTTCGGTTTCACTCGTATCGGTCATGGGCGCCGGTGTAAGGGAGCGCCAACGCGGGTGCAAGTGAGATCTCGGATCCTCATGGTTGATCGCGTTGACGGATCAAACCCTCTTGCGCCGTGGAGGCGACGAGCCGGCCGTCTTTCGTGAAAACACGGCCTCGCACGAGGCCTCGCGCGCCGTGCGCCTTGGGGCTGTCGATCACATGAAGGAGCCATTCGTCGGCCCGAAACGGTTGATGAAACCACATCACGTGATCGAGAGAGGCGATCTGCATGCTGGGCGTGAGCCACGTGACTCCATGCGGCAGGAGCGACGTCGTGAGAAAGGCGTAGTCGGACGCGTACGCGAGGAGATAGCGGTGGAGCGCGGGGCTGTCGGGCAAAGGCGCGGCGGTGCGCATCCACACCATGCGCGCGGGCGCACGAGGAGGAGGCGCAAAGGGGTCGTCGTCGTTCTCGACGATGCGGAGCTCATAGGGACGTTCGGCGAGCGCGCGTTCGCGGAGAAATCGCGGCATCCGTGTGGCGTGCTTCGCAACGTGTTCTTGTTCGGTGGGAAGCGATTCGGGGGGAGGTGCATCGGGCATCTCGTCTTGATGCTCGAAGCCGCTCTCTTCGATTTGAAAAGACGCCGCGAGGTTGAGAATGGCGTGGCCATTTTGAATCGCGACCACGCGCCGCGTGGTGAACGACGTGCCATCGCGAATGCGATCGACGTCGTAGATGATGGGTTGATTGACGTCGCCGGGACGCAGAAAATAAGCGTGCAACGAGTGTGGTTGCCGGCCTTCGGGCGCCGTTTGCGCGGCGGCCGAGAGGGCTTGTCCGAGCACCTGTCCGCCGAACACGCGGCCCCATCCGAGGTCTTGGCTTTGACCGCGAAACAGATTTTCTTCGAGTTTTTCGAGGCCAAGCAACGCCACGAGCTCATCTAAAACCTGACTCATCGAACATTTCTCCGTTGCTTGCAGCACCGCGCTTCGCGCGTGTCATCATGCGGTGATTGCTGGCGAGTGCAATGATGTGTCGCCTCTACACGTGCTTGGTGTACGTGGTGCAGAGCTCCACGTGTTTCATATGTTCTCAGAGCAGCCTGCGCTCGTACTCGCGTTGGATTCACCCCCGGGACACGAGCCGCTCCTCGGTGCTCGAGCGCAAGGCGATCGCCTCATCGCGTTCGATGCGTTCGGCCGCTTGATGGTGATCTCGCTGATTCACTGTGTGCTTCTCCGGGAGTTGCGTGTGTCGTAGGTATGATGTGTGCTGAAATCAGGATCAGATGCCATTTCGTGCCGCATGGTGGGTCGCAATCGTCTCGACTCTTGGAGTCGCGATGCCGGTCGCGCGCGCCGATCTGAACTGGGAGGCGCCCGAAAATTGCCCGGAATTGCCCGAAATTGAGGCAGTTTCGAGTGGGGTGAGCCTGCGTGCTCGGGTCGAGGCGACAGGTTCGGGATTCGAAATGACGCTCACGACGGGCGACGGCGCGACCCAACGAATCAGTGCGCCGACGTGCCCGGAGCTGGTCGAAGCGCTCGTCGTCATCTGGAACCTCGCGAATGTGCCGACGTCGAGCGAGCCTGCGCCCATCGCTTCGTTCACGATTGAGTCGGCAGGGGAGCTCGCCACGCCGGAGGTGGAAGAAACGAGCGAAGCCGCGGTGGAAGATGAGTCGAGCGCTCCCATCGAGGTCAGTCTTGCGCTCGCAGCCGCGCTCGAAGTGGGGGCCACACCAGGTCCGGCTCCAGGCCTGGCAATGGGACTTTCCATCGGCGCTTCGTCATGGAGGATCGCAAGCACATTCACGTTCTTTCCGCCGCTCTCGTATGCGTCAGAGTTCGGGATCGACGAGGGGATCTTCGCGGTCGCGCTCGATGGATGCGGCTTCGTGTTCGATGACGTCTTGCGCATCGCGGGGTGTGGTGGAATCGAGACGGGGGTTGCGTGGGCGAGCGCGATTCATGTGCCCATCCGCAATACGGCGTACGAGCCGATCTTCGGGGTGCGCGCGGGGGTCGAGCTCATTCTTTCCGTGGTCGAGTGGCTCGGGCTGCGCGTCGATGTGTTCGCGATGGTTCCTTTGTTGCGGCCGCGGTTCGTGGTGCGTGATCCCGAACGCGAACGGCCAGTGATCGCTCATCAACCGAGCGAGATCGCATTTCGCGCGACCTTCGGGCTCGAAGCGCGGTTCTGATGAGGACCATGTCGATTGGGTCACGGATCGCAGGACTTCGGGCACAGACCTCATCGAAGGTGTCGTCCCGTTCCATCGAAGGAGAGCTCCCATGCTCTCCAATTCCTCAATTTTCCACGGTTTACGAGGACAATTTCGATTTCGTATGGCGAGTGTTGAGGCGCTTCGGGGTTCCGAACGCGGCGCTCGAGGATGCGACCCACGATGTGTTCGTGGTGGTGCATCGACTGCTTCCTGATTTCGAAGGGCGGAGCACGGTCCGAACTTGGCTTTATTCGATCGCTCGCAAAGTGGCGCGAGATCAAAGGCGGACGGCGCAACGTCATCGACCGAGCGGGGAAGCGGACTCAGCGCTCTCGGAGGCACGGTCCCCCGAAGATATGTGTGGTGACGCAGAACGAGTCGCGCTCCTCGAACGGATGTTGGCGGAGCTGTCCCATGAGAAGCGAGAGGCGTTCGTGCTCGTCGAACTCGAACAGATGAGTGTCGTCGAGGCTGCCGAGGCGGCTTCTGTGAATCTGAACACGATGTACGCACGGCTCGCCGCGGCCAGGCGTGAGATCGAGCGGGCAATTGCTCGCGAACGTGCGCGGGAAGTATCGCGAGGTGCACGATGAGCAAGGAACTCGAAGAGCTCATTCAGAGTGGGCGAAAGAGCATGGAGGGCGCCAGCTCCGAAGCGCGCGCGCGCGTGACGGAAAGAGTGGCCTCGAGCACGGGCGCGATGTTGGCGGTGGCAGGAGCTGCTGCGACTGCGGAAGCGAGCGCAGCGGGTGGGAGTGTGGTGACGGGTTTCGCGATGACGGGCGCGGTCAAGGTGGCCGCGGCCGGAGTGCTGGCGATATGCGCAGTGGGTACGGGGTATGTCGTGATGTCACCTTCGGGATCGACCGAGACAGCTGTGATCGATTCACGCGCGAGTCGCGAGGAGGCGTCGCAACCAGAATCGATCGAAGCGCCTCTCGCGCTCGTGGTGGATGAGCCGGTGGTCGAGGAGGAGGAACCGGTCGAGCCCCCAACGGCAGCGCCCATCTCGAATGGGCATCGAT
Source organism: uncultured Sandaracinus sp. (assembly GCA_964481145.1). Lineage (GTDB taxonomy): Bacteria > Myxococcota_A > Polyangia > Polyangiales > Sandaracinaceae > Sandaracinus. The sequence continues at coordinate 17,398 of CAYZTA010000060.1, read as the reverse complement.
CCGCCGTGCGTCGTGAAGTCGAGCCGACTGCTTCGCATGTCGATCTCGAGCTGCCTTCCCTCCGAGACGCATTGTCTGCCTTGAGGGCCGCGAGTGATGCACTTTCGCGTCACGACGCATCGGAAGCGATCGCGATCCTTTCCGCTTCTGAGATTCCCGCATCGCTCGTCGAACAGCGTGAGGGCCTCTTGGCGGTTGCACGGTGTCGGCTCTCTCCCGAACGAAGAAGCGCGCTGCGCACCGCCTTCGAGGTCGCCCATCCACGATCGCCGATGGGCCCGCGGGTGCGCGCGGAGTGCTCAACCGGAACGAATGATCGAGATCACGTCGATTCGATCACGGAATGAACGCTCTCTGGCACATACCACCATGAATCGTGGAGGGACGGAGATGAAGAACCGACTTGTTCCGTGCTTGGCTTGGCTCATGGTGGCATGCGCGCCCGAGGCGCACATTGGGTCGCTCCAGACCGAAGTTCGACATGATGCGGGGCCTATCGATGGTGAAGGTGAGACGTGCGGTGGGATTGGCGCGCTTCTCTGCGGGAACGGACTCGTGTGCGACTATTCGGAAACGACATGCGGTATTGCGGATGTGGCGGGTGTGTGCGTGCCCGACGAAACGAGCGTATGCACTCGAGAATATGTACCTGTGTGTGGCTGTGATGGGGTGACCTATTCGAATGACTGCGTTCGTCGCAATGCGCGGGTGGGTTTTGCGCATCCTGGAGAATGTTCAACGCCTGCACTCGGGGAAGGAGAAGTTTGTGGAACGTTCGGAATTCGTGTTCTGTGCGCAGAGGGGCTCTTCTGCGATTTGATTCGGCCATGCGGCGGCGACGATAGCGGCGGAGTGTGTCGACGCTTTCCTGAGGTCTGCCCGGCTCTCGAAGATCCCGTATGTGGCTGCGATGGTGTGACCTATTCGAACGAATGCCAAGCCGCGAGAGCGGGTGTGTCCGTCTTGAGCAGCGGTGAGTGTTCGCGAGTGGGTCAGGGGGAAGGCGAGACGTGTGGAGGCATTGGCGCGTTGAGATGTGCGAGAGGGCTCGTGTGCGATTATTCGGGGAGTGAATGCGGGATTGCCGATGTGGGGGGCGTCTGCGTGGAGGATGTTCCGCGCTCCTGCACGGATGAGCATGCGCCTGTGTGTGGCTGTGATGGGGTGACCTATTCGAATGATTGTGAGCGGCGCGTGAACCACATCGGACTCGCGCACGCGGGCGAGTGCTGAGAGTTTTCCAGGTCGCTTCTCGAAGACCAGCGCACGCGAGAGCTGCGCTGGTTTTTCGTTTCATGGGTGCGGAAAAATTTACCTTTGAGCGCGTGAGTCGTCTAACCTCTCGGCTCGATGGAACGAGAACGACGGGGGATCTCGGGATTCGTCCTTGCGGGGACGACGTGGCTGTTTTTGCTCCTCGGAGGCTGTCCTCCATCGACTCCAATTCCAGCATGCAGCACGGCCGAAAATTGCGGACAGTGCGTGAGCATCCGGAATTGTGGTTGGTGTGGCGCTTCGTCGAGCTGCATTCAGGGGAACTCCGAAACGCCTCCCGCAACTTGCACCGGAGAGTGGAAGTGGGTGCCAGGCACCTGTCCACCACCCAGCTCCGGAGCTCCATGAGGGGGAATGATGACGATTCGCGATCAAATTTCTGAAGAGGCCTACGGCCGATTGTTGCGTTTCATGTGCGCGGCATTTCCCGATTCGAAACTCGACGATCGAGATGCGCAAATCGAGGCGCTCGTGCATGAGATGTGGAGTCATTGGGATCCATGCATGGGCCGTGATCTCGGGTTGCCGCCACCTCCGACCGACATGCCCAAAGCAGCGGTGCAGCCGTTGGTGATGGCGAGCGCGGATCCAGCGACGTATTACGTCGCTGAAGCCACGCATCGACGAGGGACAGCAGCGCCGCAGAGTGCGTTTGTCGGTTATCTTCCCGTGGTGCGGGTGCGCGCGCCGCAGAGCGGTGTGGCGACGATTCACACGGGCGGAGGGGATGTGTATTCCGGCGATCACCTCGTCTATAGCGTGGATGACGTCAATGCGAAGTTTGCCAATGCGCTCGGTTACCACGCGACGCGTGTCGATATCGTGACTCCGCCACGTCTTTGGGGAGCACGCTTTGCGGCGGTCGCGGCGTTCATCGGATACCGTGACGAGAGCGGCCCACCGAGCTTTTATTTGCTCGAGGCTGGAATGGCCACGGGCGAACCCAAGGTGCTCTTTTTCGCCAAGACCATGGACACGGAGATCGTTGATTGGTCGAGCTACACGCCCACGCCATTTTCGGCGGCGAATCATCGATATGCAGGCAAACTCGCCGTGAGCGCGAGCGGGGAGCCAGTGGCGCTTTCCGTCAAAGCGTTCCGCAAACCAAAGAATGGCAATGCCTTCGAACCCAATCCATACATCTCGATCGATGCGGTGTATGAGAAAGCGACGGGTCCGAGCGAGCTTTTTCCTGCCGCCATCACCGCACAAGCCGCACTTCGTGTCGCGTCGATTGCCGAGGCGCTCAACATGGATGTCTTCCATCCGTTCACGAGTCTCATGGCAGACCTCGGCGATGTTCTTCCTTGGCTGAGCAAGCCTGTAAAGACATGATTCCATGACCCAAACGCAACACCACGCGCCGCGTTTCGATCGAACTCTGAACATCGAAGATCATATCCGACTCCTCCCTCCCAAAGCGGCGTGCAAGGGGTTGTTTTTCAATGATCCAATTGCCCGGCTTCGTCGGGCGCAGCCAGATCATCCTCTCTTGTCGTCCGATGGAATCGCCGCTCGACGGTATTTGCCATTCTTCGATTATCCGTATGCCGACCTCATGCGTATTTTGGCGGGTACGGCCGAGGCTGTTTATCCGGCGCTTCCTCTTGGAGAAGGGCTCAGAAGGCTCGGGCGGACCGGCTACGAAGCGCTCCTCGAGAGCCAAGTCGGAAAGGTGATTTTCGGGATTTTCGGGCGCAATTTCGAGAATGTCGTGAAGACAGGCGCGCGCGGTTGGGCGGTGTCGATCAACTTCGGCAAAGTGGATGTCGAAGTGGTGAACTCCAACCACGTTCGATATCATTTCACGAATCTGCCCGGCTTCCTCGAGACATATCAAGTGGGCATCGTCGAAGGTGCGATGAATGTGTGTGGAGTCAGAGGCGAGATCGGCGTTCATTTGCGAGATCTCGCCAATGGAAGTTTTGATATTCGCTGGGGATGATCACGTCATCGAGGCGGTCTCTGCCCACCGGGCGGCGTGACGATCACGCCTCCCCCTCCACGGGAGGGCGGGACGACGATGGGAGGGCGCGCCGGCGGAGGCGCCGGAGGGCGCGGAGCGTAGACGGGGCCGCGAGGGACGACGACAGGTTGACGGTACGGGTAGGGATAGCTGCGGTACGGATAGGGATAGCTGCGGTACGGGGGATAATACGGAGCGCCGCGATCATAGGGATAATATCCGCCGTAATACGGAGACGTATCGTAGGCGGCGTAGTATCCGGCTCGCGACGGGTAACATCCCGCCGATGACAATGAGAGGGCGAGGCCAATGACCACGACGAAGGCGTGGTGAGGCAGGCGTTTCATGTCCGTCATGGAGGGCATCGCGTGTGCCACGGCCGAGCTTGCATCGGACGTCGACGCACGATGGGGCGAAACGACACGAGAACAGTTATGCTGTTCTCGTGAACAGAATTCGATTGGCGGCACCAGGGCTCGGTCAAGAAGAGGCGACGGAAGTTGCGCGCGTTTTGGCCAGCGGAATGTTGGTACAAGGGCGCGAAGTAGAAGCGTTCGAACGCAGCGTCGCGGAGCGCTGTGAGCGTGCCCATGCGATCGCGGTGTCGTCTGGAACAGCCGCGCTCGAGCTTGCGTTGCGGGCTCTTGGAATCTCGGATGGCGAAGTGCTCGTGCCCGATCTGACGTGGCCGTCACCGGCGCACGCGCCGGCCCTCGTGGGCGCCATTCCCGTCCTCGTCGACGTCGACGAACGCGAGTGGAATCCAAGACCTGAATCGTTCGCGAATGCTCGATCGAACTCGACGAAGGCGGCGATCGTGATCGATCAATTTGGTGTGCCAGCGCGTCATCGTGAGATTGCAGCGGCGCTCGAGGGGGTTTCGATCATCGAAGATGCAGCATGTGCGATCGGGAGCCTCCTCGAAGGACGGCCTTGCGGGTCATTGGGTGTCGTGTCGTGTCTCAGCTTTCATCCGCGCAAAGTGATCACGACGGGGGAAGGGGGGATGTGTTTGACGGATGATGCGAGTTTGGCGGCTGAGCTTCGGATGTGGAGAAATCACGGGCAGCGCACGCCTGGCCAATTCGTCACGGCCGCCGTCAATGTTCGTCTCACGGAGATGCAGGCCGCGATGGGGCGTGTGCAGCTCGGGCGCCTCGATTCGCTCATCGAGGCGCGACGTCGACTCGCGGATCGCTATCGAGAGAAATTGCCGCGCGAGCTATCGACGCAAGAGGCCCCCGATGGGGCCTTTCGCAACGAGCAGACGTTCGGTGTGCTCCTGCCGCCCGAGACATCTCGCGAGGCCGTGATCGAAGCGCTTGCCCGTGCGGAGATCGAGTCGGGGCGTTTGTCCTACGCGCTTCATGTGTTGCCGAGCTTGCACATGGCGAGAAGGGCTTCGGCGCTCGAGACGTCGTCTTCGATCGTGGAGCGTGGGATTGCCCTGCCTTTGCATGGAGGGATGAGCCTCGCGGACGTCGACCGAGTCGCCAGCCAACTCGTGGCCGCGATCGAGGGCATATGAGCGATGACGAGAGTTCGGCCTTAGATGTCCCATGCATGCGAAGGATTCGTCGGCACCCATGTCTCTTTTTCGCGCTGACGATGGCGGCGTGTGGATCGAGCGCGCCTCCTCCGCTCGGAGTGCAAAGCAATGTGTCGTCGAGCGCGGTCGTGTTGCGACTTCATCCACCGAGCGCTCCCATCGCGTTTACGACCATGCTTCGGGTGCGTCTCGATGCCGAGCTCCTCGGCCAGCCATTGCAAGGAGAGGTCGAGGTCCGCAGCATGCGTCGAGTCGACGCGACAGGAGAGGAGGGGTGGGTCTCCGTCATGGATGTCCCTACCCAAATGCGCCTCAGCCTCACGCGGGGCAGTCACACGCACAGCACGATTCATGATGGTACGGTGGCGGCGCCCGTGCGTTACGTGCTCGATGATCGAGGGCGTCCCGTATCCACTCCAAACCGCGTGCTGGTGCAGAGCCACGATGGGACCGCGTCCCGCGTGGAGCACGCGCTCGAGTCGTTGATGCGCGCGCTCGAGTTTCCGCCGACCGCGATCTCTCCCGGCGCGCAGTGGGAAAGCCGAGGGACCATTCGTCTCTCCGATCTCGAGCCCACGTTGACAGGGCAGGTTGTTTATCACGTACTCGAGCGACTCGAGCGGTTCGAGGGCAGCGCAGAGCAACGAGCGGCGATCATTTCGTTCGAAGCCTTGTTCGAGGGTTCGATAGGAAACACGGCCTTGGCATCGACGCAATTGGCTTTGGGAGAGGGGTTTCGCGGGCAGCTTCGGCTTCGCGGCGCGTACTCTGTCGCGCTCGTCGATGGTTTTGCACGTGTGGGTCGCGCTGAGCTGGAGGGAGAGGTTTCTCTTGGAGACCTGATCGCCCGTGCTGTTTCGTGGCGAGGAACGATGGAATGGAATGCGGTTCCGTTCATGACTCAGGGGACAGGGAGCGCTCCTTTGGAGTGAAGGAAGGTGTGTCACGACGGAGCTTTGCGATATCATGAGAGCTCAGTGCATGAGGCGGACGTGGAGAGCGTGATCGAAGTTCGAGGTCTCGAGAAGACGTTCCAGGTCGGGTTTTGGCGCAAGAAGGTTCACGCGGTTCGCGGCATCGATTTCGAGGTCCGACGCGGAGAGATCTTCGGTCTTCTGGGCCCCAACGGCGCTGGAAAGACCACGTCGATCAAATCGATTCTCCGCCTCGTGTTTCCGACGGCCGGTACGATCCGGCTCTTCGGTGAGTCCTCTCCGAGCTCTGAGGCGCGCCGCAAGCTCGGGTATTTGCCGGAGAGCCCGTATGTGTATCAGTATCTGCGGGCCCATGAGTTCCTCGATCTCTGCGGTCGGCTCTGCGGCCTCTCCGCGAACGAGCGCAAAAAGCGCAGTGATGAGCTCATCGCGCGCGTGGGATTGGGGCACGCGGTCGATCGTCCGATCGGTCGCTTCTCGAAGGGCATGCTCCAACGGATTGGGCTCGCCCAGGCGTTGCTTCATGATCCCGAGCTATTGATTTTGGATGAGCCCATGAGCGGGCTCGATCCCATTGGACGCAAAGAGGTGCGCGATCTGATCCTCGAAGAGCGTCGTCGCGGAAAGACGATTCTCTTCACGAGTCATATCTTGAGCGATGTCGAGCGCCTCTGTGATCGCGTGGCGCTCGTCCATCGCGGCAAGATCACGGCGTATGGTGCGCTCTCGGAGTTGCTGAAATCAGAGGTGCAACGGGTCGAGATCGAGCTCGCCGATTGTAGTGAAGCGCTTCGCTCGGAGCTGGAGTCGCTCGGAGCTCTCACGAGTCTCGTGGGCAAACACGTCGTCGTGACCGCCACTGGAGAGACGAGCTCCAGAATGATTCTCGAGAAGGCGCTCGCGCACGGAGCTCGAATCATGGGTGTGCAGGAGCAGCGTGAGACGCTCGAAGATCTTTTCGTGCGAGATGCTTTGAAGAGCGGCGGCGCACCGCTCGAGAGCTGAAGACCTATCCAAGGGCCCACCAATGCCGCGCGAGGCCTTGTTGAGGCACGATCTGCGGAAGCTCGGGGGCATCGACGTCTCGATCGACGACGGCACGTTCGAGCGCCATCGATGTGAGCGCGTCTCTGCGCGAGCTCGCATCGCCCCGCGGGATACAATCGAGGGAGCGTTCTCGGGTGTGTGCGCGAAGGCCGGGCAAAGGCGAGTGATACGGAGCCCAGGACGACGGCGTGACTCCATGACTGCTCCACGCGAAGACTCCCTTGGCGCCTCGTACGAAGAGCGTGCGATGATCGTCCGTGAGGCCGGGTGTCGATACGAGTGCGACGGACTCTCCGATCGCGAGATCTCCGTCGGCGAAAACGACGGCGGACGTATCGGCGCGGCTCAGTGCATCGCGCACTTGAAACGGACGTTCGAGGTCATGGGGGTCCGCGGCGTTTTCCCACTCGATGCGCGGAATGATCCATCGTGCATTGGGCAAGATGCTGGCGCGCTTTGCCTCGATTCCGTCTCCCCGTGATGTGCCCAACATGAGCTGCACATCTTGCCATCGCAGGTGAGTCAAGATCGCGAGATCGATCTCCTCGGATGTCACGCCCACCGTGTGCAATGCGGTCTCGAGCGAGCGCGCGTGCGATGCGAGTGGCTGCGTGCGGCGCGGGTATTCGGATGCGAACCAAGCGCCCCAAGGCGTGCGGCGCCATGTCTGAGGTTCGGCGGGATCGACGAGCACGTGCACGCGGGAGCCTTGGCTCTCGAGCTCGAGAAAGAGCATGCGCCGTTCGAGCACCACGAAGCGCATGGGTACCCGCAATGCTCCGTCGAAGGCGATCGAGGCCAGACAAGGAAGACGTTCGAGCGTGATCACCTCGGCCCTCACGACGGCGCTCGCGCCGCGGAGCCGATCGCCCAAACGTTCGCCCACCCGGACAAGGGCGCGTGTTCGCGCGCCCGTGGGGGTGATTCGTCGTGCCTCCTCGAACTCAGGCAGGGGAATCACCCCGAGATGATCGAGCGAGGAGATCGTACGGTGGGTGCGTTCAGCGGGTCCAGACGTGTCCAGCAATGTTTTCATCGGTGAATCCGGAAGCGATGGCGGTGTTCCGTTCTGTCGCGTTCACCGTATAAAAGTGCCCTGGGCGACCGACCAAACGATAGAGGGGGGTCGAGTCGCAGAGCGGAGAACTCGCGACCCAGCCAAGGACTCCTTGATGTACTGCACCGGGAGCGCCTTCACACGTCGGACTCTGCGTGTAGAAATAAGACCCGGTCTGCAGTCCACAGCGATGAAACTCTTGAAGTCCGGGGCCGCCGGCTTCGTGCAGGAAAAAGTAGTTTTCTACTTCAATGACCCAGGGCGCTCTGGAAGCTTCGGCACGATCGAGCGTATAGAGATGGACACCATTGTTGGGATTCACAGAACGATGCACCGCACGACAGCCAGATGCGCAGCTGCATTCACCCGCATCGCGCGGACTCGTCCCCGCATCGTGCGGACTCGTCCCCGCATCGTGCGGACTCGTCCCGGCATCACGCGGACTCGTCCCGGCATCGCGCGGGAATGTGCTGGAGTCGACGACGCTGGAGTCAGCGCTCATGCTGGAGTCGACGAACATGACGTTCGCATCGCGCAATCCCGCGTCGGCGCCGATCCTCCCACCATCCATGTGCACGCTCGCGTCAGCGGCCAGATCGGGGCTGCCACCCGTCGCGCAGGCGGTCAGCAAGGTGCAACAAACCACAATTGAGCGCATGGAAGCACATGGTAACGCTGCATTGCGTGGTTCTGCTAGGGCCCGCACTATAAAAATCTTGGCATTCTGTGTGACCGCAGCCCAATGGAGTCCTCATGCGCTTTGAAAAGACATCACTCCGCCTTCTCTTGGCACTCTCGTGCCTGACCTTTTCGCTTGGTTGCGAAGGCACACCCATGAGGCCCTCCTGTGTCGACCGCCATTGTGAGGCCGGCCCTGATGCGAGCGCACGACCCGATGCGAGCGCACGACCCGATGCACGAAGCCCCACGATCATCGGCATTCGCGTCGAGCCTGCGAGCGCCATGCTGGTGGCCGAGAACGGCGCGAGGCCAAGCGTCGATTTCGAGGTGATCGCCGAGTTCGACGACACGACCACCGCGGTATTGACTTCGGGCTTCTGGACCGCCGATGCGCCAGAGATCGGTCAGATCGATCGCGATCAAGGTGTCTATACCGCGAGCGGAGTCCTCGCGGGCAGCTCTACGATCAGCGTCGAAGCGCTGGGGCAGACGGCGACGGCCACCGTGACTGTGCGTGTCGAACACCACGTGATCGTCGAAGGCGCGCCTCCCGACGTGGCCGACCGTTTCGCGGGCACACCCGTCGTCGATCCTGCTCGAGAAGCAGCACTCCTCTACCCACTCGAAGGAGCGCTCTTTCCCGAGAATGTTTTCCCCGCCGACATTCAATGGGAGCGCGGAAGCGAGGGCGATCTGTATCGAGTGCGCATGGATGTGAGCGGGGTCGCAGTACGTGCCTACGTGGCGCATTCGGGGGTTGGATTCGGGTATCATTGGTCTGTTACGCGCGAGGCGTGGCGTGCTCTTGCGGAATCCGCCCCTGAGATGGACGTCACGATCATCGTCGACCGCTGGGAATCCGCTTCGAACACGGTGATCTCGGGTTCACCACGCACCATCCGCTTCGCGAATGCGATCATCCGCGGCTCCATTTATTATTGGGACCTCGAGGCAGGTCGCATCTTGCGGATCACCGGAGACGGTACGGGCCGCGAGTCGTTCATGCCCAATCCACCACGCGCGCCGAGCAGTGGTCTTCAGTGTGTGGCATGCCACGCGATCAGCCGTGATGGCCGTCGGATGGCGGCGGGTGTCTGGGAGGGCGGTCGCGCCGGGGCCATCTTCGATCTGACGGGCGATACCGCTGCCGATCCGCCGCCGATGATCGTTCCACCCGGTGTGCAGCGTTTCCTCACCGCAAGCTTCAATCCGGATGCATCGAGGCTCGTTGGAAACGATGCCTCCATGCTCTTCCTCATGGACGGCGAGACCGGCGCCCGCATTCCTGCGGGCGGAGCGGGTCTGCCCAGCACAGGGTCCGCGAATCCGACTTGGTCGCCAGACGGCCAACAGATCGCGTTCGTGACGAACACCAATGGAATTTGGGCGATCGATTTCACACGCGGTGATCTCGCCATCATCGATGTCATGCCGGGCGACACTTTCGCGGCGCCGCGCACGATTTTAAGTGGCGCTCCGCTCACTGTGGCGCGCCCCTCGTGGTCGCCGGATTCTCGATGGATTGCGTTCCAGCATGGTCAACACAGCCGTGCGTACCAAGCGTTCGGCGGAGATGTTCCGAGCGAGCTGCGCGAAGCGACCCTTCGAATGGTGGGTCCTGACGGCGTGACGCAATTCAATCTCGAGTCGCTCAACACGAACAGCCGTCATAATTTTTATCCGACGTTTTCGCCCTTCACGGAAGGAGGCTATTTCTGGCTCGCGTTCTTCTCGACACGCGACTACGGCAATGCCCAAGTTGGAACCCGTGGCACATCACGCCGTCAGCTTTGGGTTGCGGCCATAGACGCCACCCCAACCGCGGGTGTCGATCCGAGCTTCACGCCCTACTGGCTGCCGCAACAGGATGTGCACCAAGAAAACATGGCGGCTTTCTGGACGGAGGAGGCTTGTCGTGCCGAAGGACTCTCCTGTTCCATCAGCGGGGATTGCTGTAGTGGTTTCTGCCGCAATGTTGGCAACGGTGCGGTTTGTGTGCCGCCCGAGACGATCGAGTGCTCACAATTCGGCGAAGCATGCCGCAGCGACTCCGACTGCTGTGAGGGCACGGGACTGAACTGCATCTCGAATCGCTGCGACTCGTTCGGCTGAGCGTGACTCATCTCGATTCTGCACATCGCGCGAAGTGCACCCAGACTCCTTGGTCTACGCGATAGGCGATCCCGATGAGTCCGTCATCTCGGCGTGCCAGCGAAGGATCGGTCGCTGGCCCTCCGAGCACCAAAGGATCGCCCGCGCCCGAATCGTCGACGACGCGGAGTCGAATCTCGTGGGGTGCATCGCGCGTGGCAGCGCTCGGCGCCTCTGCTGCAAAGACGATATGTCTCGTGAACGCCACGGCGTCGATCGTCAGCGGCTCACCATACCCAAGCCCCGGAACGAGGGCGCTGGGCTCGTCCGTGCCATTGGCATGCACGAGCCCAACGGCGCGCGTGGCGAGATTTCCGATGGCTGCGTAGGCGATCCACGTGTGGGCCGACGCCGTCGCGCGCGCGATAGAGAATGCAGGCGGCTCGGCCGCGAGGTTCAGAGGACGCGCAACTTCGATCGGACCTGGACTTCCATCGACTCCGAGTCGCACGCGATGAACCACGGAGATCCCCGCGCGCGGATCCACGAACATCAGGATGGGCTCCCGTTCTCCTTCGATGAAGACCGGGGCCGCGCCACCGCCGGCGATCGGCGTCACGTCATGCTGCGCGAGCACATGGGCCCGATCCGCGATCGCAAGAAGAAGTCGCATCGGTGTTCGACTTCCATCGGTCCATGCGATGACACGCCGCGGTCCAATCGCGCGAATGGCGGGAGGAAATCGTCTGTCCGCGCCGTGAGGTGCGATTTCACGCGCGATCGGAGCGGCGGCGAGGAGCGTGGGATCGAAGGATGCGGAGAGCACGCGGCCGCGGCCATCGAGCGCGACGAGCGTCGTTTCGAGTTCGTCCGTGTGCGCGATGGCAGGAGCGGCGCCAAGGGGCGCGTTGGCTTCGAGCGGAATCGTTGCGAACGGTTCCGCCGGTCTGCCCGGGCGCGCCCGGACGATCGCGACGCCATTCTGGTCATAGGCTGCCACCAAGAAGGAATCGCCCGACGCCAGGATGGCGGGCGGACTGCCCGCCGTGAGGACCCTCGTTGGAGCTGCGGCTTGAAGTGCGCATCCGTGACGCTCTGCCGCTTGCTCTTGGAGTGGCGTGGGCATCGCGAGAGCCGCGGCCTCTTCTTCTGGTGTCGGGGCTTCGGCGAGCTGATCGAGGAGAGGATCTTCCGCGTGTGGGGCAACCTCGGGTGGGCTCTGCACTTGAACCGGATCGCGGGCCTCGCCGCACGCCGAGGCAAAGAAGAGCGCCGCGATTCCAATCGTGGTGAGACGGAGAAAGGAGAGATGGGTCATGTCGGCGACTCATCATACGAGCAAGATCGACGCCCGCGTCGTTTTGCCGGTGGCATCGGCGAGGGCTGTGGCAAGAATCGCGGCCTCTGCGCGCTGTGCTTCGGTGGGGTCCTCTTCGGTGAGGAGGATCCGTACCGCGAGGTGCTCGTCCTCTTCTTCGCGAATCAGATCGATCGTCCCATGGACGATGACACCGCGTTCATCGGACGCTGCGATGGGCACATGGCGTCGATGCGGAGTGGCCTCCTCGAACCATGGGTGCCGCACGAGCGCGCAGAGCGCGCGAACGACGGTGTGTTCCTCTTCTGGATCAGCGCCCACCGTTCGGGCTCTCGCCCGCACGAGCGCGGCGATGACCTCTTCGCGATCACCTGGCTGAACGGCCTCGAGCGCACCTCGGAAGAGCGACTCGATCCGGCGACCTTGGGGTCTTTCGCCATGGATTTCAGTCTGCACTCGCTCGATCCATGGAGCGGTTTCTGACTGGGGCAATCGTGCACGCGCCCGCGCGCTCGCGACTCGAAGCGTGGGGATCGATCCGTCTTCGATCGCGGCCGCACGCGCGTCCATCCAGGCGCGGTGTGCTCGCATGCCGTCATCCACGGACGGCACGGGCCTCAGCACCTCGTCGCTCCGGACGCCCTCTGCAGGTTCGATCCCGAGCGCGAGTGTCGAAGGATCCCACCACACGACCTCGATCGATCGATGAAGCCCGGGCCTCACCGAGAGGGCGCCCCGCGCTTCGGCTTCGGACGAACGCGACGACACCGATTCATCGCCGAAAACAGGACATCCCGGAGCCCGACCATCGCCCTGTCGCCACGCGCTCCTTTCCGGATAAATCGCTCGATTCAGCGCGAAATACCACGCGTCTTCGAAAGGCTCGTCTCCGCACGCGGGCACGACCAACAAATCACGCGCGCGGGTGGCGGCCACGTACGTCAGCCGCACGGCTTCGGCGCGGTTCTCCGCGATCGCGTTCGAAGCGCGCTCACGGAGCTCGATCGGCATGAGGCGCGCCAGAGGAAAGAACGCCTCGCGTCGCGCCGAGTCGATGATCTGATCCGCGAAGCTGCCTGTGCTCGCCGTGGGATCGCAAAGCACGACCACAGGGAACTCGAGCCCCTTCGCCTTGAACACGGTCATCACACGCACGCCTTCTTGGCCCTCTTCGCCAAGAGGGGAGTCTCCGTTCGTCTCTCCGCGCTCGGCTTGCTCTTCGAGCAGAGTGACGAAGCCTCGAAACGAGAGCGCGCGGCGTTGATCGAAGCGCCGCGCCATGTCGAGGATGCGCATCGCGCTCGCGAGCGCCTGCTCACCTCCGCGTGCCAGGGCGAGCGAGACATGGGCTCGTGTCGCATCGAAGAAGCGCGTCCATGTGTCGGCGATAGGATGGCGATTGCGCGTCAGATGCAGCTCTCGGAGCAGCGAGAGCGCTTCGGCCACGGGTCTCAGGGAGGCTTCGACCGCGTCGATGTCGACTTTGTGGAGTGGATGGAGCGGCCCCACGCGGTCTCGGTAGAGAAGGAGATCGGCATCATTGAGCGCGATGAAAGGACCGTGCAGTGCGGCGTACACCGCGAGCGCATCGTCGGGATACTCGATCGCCGTGGCGACCGCGCTCATGGCCATCACCTCTTCGCGCTGATGAAACGAGGGGCCACCCGTGAAGACGTGAGGGACATTGCGAGCTTCGAGTCCGCGCAGATAGGGCCTGACGACATCGTCGCCGGTCCACGCCCTCTGACGTCGGAAGAGCAAACACACGTGCCGCGGCGCGAGGGGCGTCTCTTCGTGCGTGGCGGGGTCGAGGACCTTCCAACCGCTCTCGTGGACGAGCCAAGCGACGAACGCAGCGACGGCGTCGGGTGTCGACGCCATGATCGCTGTCTTCGAGATGCGATCACTCTTGTCGTACGGACGAGGGATCCCGAGTGCGACGACCGACGGCCGTCTCGTGTCGGCTTGGCGCCACTCCGTGAGCGGCACATAGCTCGCTTGGACGTGCGCGTCCGTGGGCTCCATCGCTTGGGAGAATGCAGCGTTCACGACCTTCTGAATCCCCGGTAGGCTGCGGAAGCTCGTGGTCAAATGGAGGACCGGCACGCCCGCCCGAGCGAGCTGCTCTTTGACGTGTTCATAGGTCGCGATGTCGGCGCGCCGAAATCGATAAATCGATTGTTTTGGATCGCCGACGAGAAATAGTTTTCCATTCGCCGGACGGGCCTGCGATGGATCGACCACCATGGGATCGTCCGCCGCGAGCAGGAGCACGATATCGGCTTGGACAGGATCGGTGTCTTGGAATTCATCGACGAAGAGATGCGTGAAGCGCTGCCCGAGCTCGCGCCGAACCGCGTGTTGCGTGCGCAGCATGTGTCGCGTGGCGAGCAAGAGATCCAAGAAGTCGAGTACGCCCGACTGACGCTTGAGAGATTCGTATCGTCCGAGGACGGGCTGCAAGTCCATCCGCAAGCACGCGGCGAGATCGGCGTCGGCGCGTTCGAGGAACTGATCGAGGTGGGCTTTGAGCGCATCGCGACGTTCGAGGACAGCGCTCCGCAAGATATGAGGTGCAAAGAACTTCCCGCTGCCGCGCCAATTCCATTCTTTGAGCTTGGCGAGGGAGGCGAGCTCGGCTTCGAGCCCATCGTGGTCGCGCGGCGCCATGCGCTCGCGCGCTGCGACATCGAACGCGAAGCGCGCGATTCGGGCGATGCTCCTCGCACAATAATCGGTGGGCTGCAGAGCATTCGGAGAGAGCGCTGCGAGCGCGTCCAGCTCCATCAGGATGGCATCGATCTCGCCCTCCCGATCGAGAGGATCTCGTCGCCATGGCGTGTCATGGTCGCGATGCTCGATGAGCTTCCGCGCGGCATCACGGAGCGGTTCTTGCGCCGTCTCTCCTGCGGACGACGCCCTCCGCAAGAAGCGGCGAATGCCTTCCCCGGGGTTGCCCAACGCGGCTTCGAACGTCTCGTGAAGGGCGCGATGAACGAGGACATGAGCCTCGTCTTCGGCGAGGACTTCGAAGCTCGGATCGACCCCGGCCTCGATGGGCCGCTCTTTCAATAGATCGGCGCAGAACCCGTGGATCGTCCCGACGCGCGCGGTCTCCAATTGTTCGAGGGCCAAGAGGCAGCGCGCGCGTTCGTTGGGTTCGCCCGGGCCGAGGTGAGCGTCTTCGAGGGCCGCGCGCAGACGCAGTGTCAGCTCACCGGCCGCCTTCTCGGTGAAGGTCATGATGACGACGTTGCGGAGCTCGCACGCACCGCCCTTCAGCATCGCCACGAGCCGCGTGACGAGCGCGGTCGTCTTGCCTGTCCCTGCGGCGGCCTCCACCAGCATCGACGTCGCGTGATCGTTCAAGATGCGCGCTCGTGCGGCGGCATCGGCAAGCGGGGGTGCGTCAGTCATCGGAGGCGGAGTCTTGCATGAATCGCGTGCACTCGTTGGAGCCACGATTCATCGCGTGAACATGTAACCTTTTGCCGGAAGAGGTGACCGTTCTGGTGAATTCGCAGGTTTCTATGTGATTGCAGTGTGTGGGGTGTGTGATCGATCTCGTTTCCGTGAGATGACGAAGATATTGATGTGACGAGTGTGCATGGTTGAGGTAATCCTCGCCTCGAGGTTTCATGTCAGCCCGCTTCTTGGTTCCATCACTCACGGCCTTTTTCATCCTCGGCTGCGCGCAGGTTCCAACGCGCATCGAGCTCACCCTTGAATACGAGGACGAGTGGAACATCGGCCTCATGGAGCTGCGGGGCGGCATCGATGGGGAGGACGAGCGCAGCACACGATTGCCAGCGCAACACACGCTGGAGATCTGGGTGCCCGATGCGTGGGCTGGGCAGGAGATGCGCCTTTACGTCCGCGGCTTGCGCGGCGCCGATGACGCGATCGCGACCGGCCGCGGGACGGTCGTCCCAGTGCGCGGCGAGAGCACTCCGCTCACGATTCGGCTTCATCGGGTGCCATGCGGCGCGTGGTGCACGACTGGGGAGACGCAATGTTTTGGGGACGCGGTTGCGATCTGCGAGCAGCGCGACTCCGACAACTGCATGGTGTGGGGCACGGCGATTCCGTGCTCAACCGACGCGCCTTACTGCTCGTTCGGCCAATGCCGCGCGCAATGCATCGATGAGTGTGCGGATGGCGAGCAGCGCTGCGATGGTCCAAACGGCTATCAGCTCTGCGGCGACTTCGATGAGGATCCGTGCCGCGAATGGAGCACGAGGACGGTATGTGGCGAAGGCCAATCGTGCCATGCCGGCATGTGCACTGCGGGTGAATGTCGCGATCAATGCACGAGCGGCACGAGCGAATGCCGTGGCAGCGCCGTCGTCACGTGCGGCGACTTGAATGACGACGGCTGCACCGAATGGAGCCCTGCCGTGAGCTGCACCACGGGCGAGAGCTGCCAGGCTGGCGCATGTCGATCGAACGAGTCGTGCACCGACGAGTGCACGGTCAATGAGTGCTCGGGCACTTCGTTTCACGAATGCGGCCAGTTCGACGAAGACCCGTGTCTCGATCGGAGCCCGGGTCTCTCATGCACGCCCGCCGACCTCTGCCTCGCCGGCACGTGCAGCGCGACCATGGGCTGCACCAGCACCGCGCGGACTTGCGATAGTCCGCCCGAGCAAACGTGCATCGACTCGAGCACCCTCCGCGTCTTCGACGCGGTGGGCGAGTGCACGGCAGGAGATTGCAACTACGCCCCGCGCGACATCGCGTGTGCGAACTGTCCCTCGTGCGATGCGTGCGCGGGCGTGACGTGCAACCGGCCGCCCGAGCCGACGTGCGCGAGTTCGTCGACCAGGCGCACCTTCGCATCGAGTGGCACGTGCGCAGGTGGAAGCTGCAACTACGCGCCCACCGACACCGCCTGCAACAGACCGCCCGCCACGACGTGCGCCAACAGCACCACCCGCCGCACGTTCGCCGCGACCGGCACCTGCATGGCCGGCGAGTGCGGCTACACACCGATCGACACGGTCTGCAATAGGCCACCCGAGGCGACGTGCATCAACACTTCGACGCTGCGAACGTATACGTCCACCGGCGCCTGTGCTGCGGGCGAATGCGGCTATTCCCACACCGATATGAGCTGCCCCAATGGGTGCATGAATGGAGCGTGTCAGGGCTCCGAAGGAGGCACCTGGACGCCGATGCCCGCAGCCGAAACCGGATCCTCCGCACGCTATGGGCACAGCGCGGTATGGACCGGAACCGAGATGATCATTTGGGGCGGATGGAACGGTTCCAGTCATCTCCGGGATGGTTATCGCTACAGCCCTGCCACGAACACCTGGGCAGCCATCTCGGCGGCCAGCCTTCCCTCCGCACGCAGTTTCCACAGCGCGGTATGGACCGGAACCGAGATGATCATTTGGGGCGGATATGACGGTTCCAGTCTCTTCCGGGACGGTTATCGCTACAACCCTGCCACGAACACCTGGGCATCCATCTCGAC
>CAYZTA010000059.1:0-34498 GCA_964481145.1 uncultured Sandaracinus sp. | reverse complement strand
TGGCCAGAGTTCGCAAGTTTTCGGCAAACCGAATTTGCAGACACGCCCTAGTCGAGGTTCCTCCGCTCGCGCGGAGATGCGCCTCGAGACTCGTACTCCGACGGCGAGACTACGTGGGTTCCTCCGCTCGCGCGGAGATGCGCCTCACGTTGGCACCTTGGTGCTCACGGCCGATGTGGTTCCTCCGCTCGCGCGGAGATGCGCCCTACGGGGAGGGCTACGACCTCACTCGAGAGGGGGTTCCTCCGCTCGCGCGGAGATGCGCCGCATTCGGCGGGCGTGATCGCGTCGATGTAGAAGGTTCCTCCGCTCGCGCGGAGATGCGCCGTCCCCACCACTCGCCATGGTGAAGACCAACGCGGTTCCTCCGCTCGCGCGGAGATGCGCCCACGGTTGATATCCGCAATGTTGATGTGGTGCTGGTTCCTCCGCTCGCGCGGAGATGCGCCGAAACACGCAGTTCCTCCGCTCGCGCGGAGATGCGCCTTCCGCGCGACGACGATCGCGACCGTGATCCCGGGTTCCTCCGCTCGCGCGGAGATGCGCCTGATCCGCTTATCACGAGTGGTGTCTCGATTGTGGTTCCTCCGCTCGCGCGGAGATGCGCCCGCAGTGGATGGTCGCAGTGATGCACCTGGGGGGGGCCTCTGCTCGCGCGGAGATGCGCCCACTACCCTGTTCGACGTTTCAGGGTTGTCTTGGGTTCCTCCGCTCGCGCGGAGATGCGCCGCACGCGGGCTCCTCGTGACCGCGTGGAGCTACGGTTCCTCCGCTCGCGCGGAGATGCGCCTTGGGGTCAGTTGCAAGAGGCTATGCGCGTGGCTGTTCCTCCGCTCGCGCGGAGATGCGCCTTATCTGTCCATTGCCGTGCTGAATTTTTTCACCGGTTCCTCCGCTCGCGCGGAGATGCGCCCGCCTTGGCGCGCGGAGGCCCGATGCGATCCTTCCGTAGGCATGTGTGACGCATTTCGTTCATCGCTCATCATGCCTCAAGCGCGCTCGGCAGAGCGCCAGGCCGAGCAATGCCATGGACCCAAGGAGCCCAACGAGCGGATGTCCCTCCGAACGTCCCACCACGCATCCAGTGCATCCACTGACGATGCGACTGGGAACCTCGGCAGCGTCCAAATGTGCATCGAGCTGCGTCGAGGCATCCGTCGCAGGACTGCCCGTGTCGGCCCATCCGGCGTCAAGCGCTCCAGCATCGAGGGCGACGCCGCTGTCCGTGCTTGGGCCGATCATCGCGCAGGTGGGGGTGCGCATCCTCTCTTCGACATGGCACATAGGCCACGTCCCTCGCGCGCCTTCGAGTTCGGAGGGCGCCGGCGGACATGCCGCCGGATCCCATACTGTGTCGTCTCCCGCGGGACCTGGAGCATGGCAGGGCCAGAGATCGACATCCGTAGTAGACCGAATGAAGTCCATGCCGGACGGGATGAACATATCTATCGCGATGGAGCCCATGAGCTGGTTGTGAACCCCGAGCTGACGCCAGGTCCCATCGGCGAGCTCCAAGAACGTCGGCCCTCCAGAGTCTCCTGGTCGGATCCCCATCGTGTCATCGAGCGCACTCAACACGAGGGAGGGACGGGGGAGGGGAGTATGGGAGGGCGAGATGACCATAGGAAGGGCTCGCTTCGAGCCGACCGTTGGACTACCGAGGCCGAGCGCCAACATCTCGGTGCCGGGAGGAAGGCGGCGAAGGACGAGGAGATAAGGATGTTCATCGCCCAGGAGCTCTTCGGCTTCACAAGCCGAAAGCAGCGGCACGATCATGGTTTGGCATTGTCGGTATTTGTCGGCATTGTCGGCAAGCATGACCGCCCGAACGGGTGCTCCAAGTCGCTGAATCATTCGGTTGATTCGCGCGGCGGGATGGGAACCCCGTCGCAACCCGGTCAGAGGATGGGCAAGGCGCTTCGGGGCTGAGTGGTTCCCGAAAGCCCGGCGATTTCCTGTACGCACGCGATGCGTGGGTGGATCCGTGTATCCGGTGCATTCTTCGACGGCACCGGACTGGTCCTCAACGAACGCGAACTCGATGACTTGCTCTCTGGCATTGCTCCTGTCCGCGCGTATTGTAGAGCTCGAATTTGTTCGTCATCGCAGTTCAGACAGAACTCGCATCATCACAAGCGCGTATATTGGAGTTGGAAAAGGAGCGCGACATTCTCCGTCGCTCTCGCGAACGACTTCGTCTCGAGCCGGAGTTGCTCAAGAAGCGCATCTTCGTCGCGAAGGCAGAGCGTGTTGATACCAAGCAACTCGAGCTCGAGTTTCAAGAGAAGTTGCGTCAACTCGAGGAGGTCACGGCGATCGTGCACTCCTGTGAGCCTCCGGTCGTGGTGGCGACAATGCGATAGGAGCCGAGGTCGCGTAGCCCCGAGCGGAAATCCACCACCGTTCCAGGCACTGAAACGCTGGCTCGACAGATGACTGTCCGCAACCGATGAGTACAGCCGCCACGGACACCAATTGCCACGAAGATCTCATATGCCCTCTCTATGTGTTCTATCCGTGACCTGGCGCGCAATCCATCGAGCGAGGCTTGCGTTGCACTCCGCCTACGCACCCGACGTGCGCCGCCTCCGCATGGCAAACGACGCCGCGATCACGACGAGGGCCATCGAGTTCGACCCGCTGGCGTTCGAAGCGTTGCACCCGCCGCCGTGGCCTTGCACGACGACTGTCGTCGGGGCGTCGCGATCGAGGGTGTCGACGCAGACCGCGGGCGAGCGCTCGCTACGATTTCCCGAGGCGTCCATCGCTTCGACAGCGACGCACAACGTCCGCACTTGAAACGCATCGGTCCCGTTGCGCTGGCCGCTGAGCCCGAGCAGCACATTCGCCGTGAGTCGGTCGCTCTCGGCACTCCCGGACGCCGCGCTCGGCATCTCGGCTGTCTCGACCTCGGTCGAGTTCGAGCCGGCGAATACGAGCAGAATGAGCGAACCATCGTTCCGGGTGTCGTCGAGCGATCCACCGCCTGCAGCCGACGCCGTGAGGCTGAGGGTGTCAGGCTCAGGACACCTGAAGCCAGACCCATCGTGACCACCATCGACGAGCGTGACCTGGAGCTCGAGCTCAGGACGTACGGGCGGGGTGAGATCCGGGCCCTCACCGAGGGTGGCTTCTGCGCAGATGCCCGCGATGGAACCACAGCGTCGGGTCACCCTCGCGCCTGCGGGCAGCGGGCTCGACGCGCGCGACACCGGGCGACCGAGGAGCGCCGTCAGTGCTGCGTCGGGCTCGAGCGAAATCGGCGTGCCATCGATCTCCCACCGTTCCGACGTGTCGTCGAAGAAGATCCCGTTGGTTGGGTAGGCTGCACCGAAAGGATGGTCTCGCAGCCCGAATCCGAGGGCCAAACTGCAAGCGAGCGCGGTGCCCGTGATGAGCCACCATGCCATGGTGAAGATGCCAAGTTGTGCCTTGTAACGCATGACTCAATACATGAGAGCACTTTACGATCCAACCCTCGACACTTCACTCCTCGTATCGTAGGAGCCGAACTCGGGCTCGCCCCAGCGTACTGGGAGTTTGCGGGGTGCCGACGAAGCTCGGTTAGCCGCTGCGCTCTTCAGCGAGCTCGCGGAATGTGGGCCAGTGCTCGTGAACGATTCGATAGAGAAACGTCTCTTCGGGGCGACGGCGAGCCTGCCTCTTTGTGAGTGAATATGTCTTTGACTCTCAGGGCTCATCCGGTCGCCAACGAATGCCGGTGCCCTTTTTCCGTGACTTGAGTCGCACGTAGAAGTTGCCGTTTCGCTGATTCTGCCAAAGGAGCCAGCGACGAAAGTTTTCGTAGAGCGTCTCCTCGACAGTTCCTGGATCGCGAAAGAACGACGCGAGATCTCCCTGAAAGGTGAGCCCAGGCATGTCGTAGATGGCCGTGCCCATGGCCTTGACGGGAGTCCCATGATGCATGGATTGCAGCGCGGTCGTGCTGTTGATCGTGAGGGTGCCTTTGGCATGCTTCAGCAACGTGGGCAGATGGAGATCGTGCACGTAGATGAGTCGATCTCCAAGGCCGTGCTCGTCGGCCAATTGACGTATGAGAGGCCCATATTCCCGAAAGGGACGGTCCATGGGATGGTGTTTGATGACGAGCACATCGTCAGGAAGGCCATTCGCGGCAAAGCTCGAGACCACCTCATGAATGAATTCGGTGACATCGCTGTATTTCGAGTGGGTGAGTTGGAAGTCACAATGGACTTGCAATGCAACGATGAAATAGCGATTCGCGAGAGCGCCCTCCAAGCGCTTTAGAATGGGTGCCTCGCGCTGGAGAAATAATTGTTTGCGCACGGCTCCACGCACCCAAGAAAAGGTGTGGAACCATGCGTTCAAATTACGGTGATGACGATAGTGCGGGAAACCGTGGTTCAGGTGGGTAAATGCCAGTGCATTGAGGGTCGAATACAAGCTCATCACCCCGAAGCTATTGCCCGTCGCCCTGGCCGGCGGTGGATTGGGCAATCGGGTGCTTCGATAGAAATCAGGATCGCGCGGCATGTTCGAGTGGCCATTGACACCATCGAGTTCCAAAGTGATCCAATCCGGACGCAGATATCCTTCTTCGAAAACCCACACCGCAATATTCATCTCGCGAGCAATTTCAATCGCGGTGCGATGGTGAGCGCGGCAGTCGCCGAAGAGGAAAATCGCATCGATCTGACGTTCTGTCATGATGCAGCGGACGAATGCGGGCCACTCGTCCGGTCGACCTCGGAACGCGATCGCATCAGGGCGCGGATAGAAGAGGACGTCACCTGCGTGGAAATTGATCTTCGTGGTGCGGATTCCTGCTGCGCGTAGCTCTTCACCGAAGCGGCGCATGAAGGGGCCTGCAGGGCCCTGGAGGAGGAGCGCACTCTTGCACTCGAAATCGAGGCGTACAGCATGGCTCGCTGCTTGTGGAGAGCTCTTTGGGCGCACGGTCCGGGCGAGATTTGCGATCTTGGCAAGATCGCGCCTCATCGCGCTCTTCGGCGCGATCTCGAGGGTTCCATGAGCTTCGCGCGCTTCGAGCAGTTCGTCGATGATACGCTCGGGCGTAGAAAAGCGATGACTCTTCGTGCTCACGTACCGCGGATACGCGATGAGCGCGCCGAAGACGAGCTCGTCGAGCGTCAAACGTCTTGTGCGACGTGGATGAGGATGTCGATCTTCGGTCAATCCCCAGCCTGCATAAAAGGGCAAGCCGTAGACGACCACGCGGATGCCGCGGAGCAGCGCCTCGAAGCCGCAGAGCGAGGTCATCGTGTGGACTTCGTCGGCGGCCGCGAGGCAATCGGCGAGCGCGACATCCGTGACGATCTCGTCTGCCCAGGCCCGCGCGCGTTCTGGATCGACGGCGCCTTCGCGGTTGCCGCGAATGACGTCGGGGTGTGGTTTCCAGACGATGTAGGCGTGGGGTCGCGCGCGCCGCGCTTCGTTCAGCAAATCTTCGTTGGTACGAACATCGACGCAGCCAAGGCGAATCGAAGCATCGTCTTCGACTTGTCCGACGACGAGCACCACCGGACGATCGCCTTCGTTCGGACCCACACGCCGATGTGTACCGAGGTTGTATTTGCTGATTCCGACCGAGACGATGCGCTCCCGCAAGAGGCGTGCGCGGGTGAGCTCGTCCTCACTGAACGAGTGCGTCGACAAGATCGACTCGAGGGCGCTGGCGCTTCGTGGGTCGTAATAGATGCCAGAGCTGTCGACCACGAGCGAGGCGGGCGCGTTGAGGTCCGAGCCAAGGCCGACCGAACGCAGAAAGCCATCTTCCATACGGACGAGCGGTGCGGAGGCGCGCGCTGCAAGCGCAGCGACCTCTTCGTCGTGGCGCATGCCCCATGTGACCAATGTCGAGCCATGTTCGAGGGCGCGCTCCGCATCATCCATCGTGGGCGCAAAATCGACTCGATGGAGTGGCGCTCCCAAAAAAGTCGGTACGAATGCGCGCTTCCATGGGGAGAATCCGACGCATACGTAGTGCCCTCCGCCGCCCGCCGTGTGCCTCTGAAATGCGAGATGCTCGGCGATGCGCTCGTGCTCGCATCGATGACCCGTCTCGGGATCGATGTATCGCGTGTAATGAAAATAAGCCTCTGCGAAGAGGTGCTCGATGGTGAGCGCGCGTGAGCGCCGGTCTTTGGGCACTTTCGCGCGATCTTCGGTGAGCCCCCAACCCGCGTAAAAAGGAACTCCGAAGCATGTCACGGGCTTCCCCATCACCAGCGCTTCGAGGCCAAGCTGCGAGGTCGCGACGAAGACATGATCGACTTCGTCTAAGAGAGCCATTGGATTCGACGGCTCGCCCCAGAGGCGAATGCGTGGATCGTTCGGAATCGAAGTGAAGTTTGCTCTCTTCTTTCCGAGGACGACGTCCGGGTGGGTTTTGATGATGATCTCTGCGTCGCGATGTTCGTCGAGCGCGGCTTCGAGCATGTGATCGAAGACGCGCGGCACGCATGCGCCGAGCGAGATCGAGAGGTCTCCTGCCGTTTGGTCGACCACGAGCACACGCGGTCGGTCTTTGGGTCCAAGCGAACGAATCGGCGCGTCGTTGTACTTGGAGAGCCGTTCGCACCTCATGAACGACATCGCACGCTGCGCGCGTTCTTTCACGAGAGGCGAGGGCTCGGGCTCCGTCGCGAGGCGCCCTTCGATGGCCGAAGGCATCGTGGCATCGTAATGGACTCCGATCTCGTCGATGACGATCGAGAGAGGAGGATCTCCTGCGACGCCGGGAGAAAACGAGCGCAGAAAGCCGTCTTCGAGCGCGTAGAACGGGACGCCATACAATCGCGCGTAGGCCTTGGCTGGGATCGTGCTCCGCTTGCGACCCCAACCGACGACCGCGTCGACCCGCTCCCGAGCCAAGGGATGAAGCACGACTTCGCGCGCGCCGAGCAAGGTATGAATGTGCGGGATTCTCGCGATGCCACGCGACCAAATGCCGACGCGTCCGCCGATGCCGCGAGCGCTCACGATTCCAGAACCTGTCTTACGCGTTCGAGATCATCCGCGGTGTCGACGCCATGCGGTGGTGCTTCGTCGATCACCGTGACGTGAATGGCAAATCCCATATCGAGCGCTCGAAGTTGCTCGAGGGATTCTGCTCTCTCGGAGGCGGCGCGAGGGGCCTCGGCGAGCGCGACAAGCGTGGCCGCGCGATACGCATAAAGACCCAAATGCCGTAAAAATATCGTGTGTGAGGGGAGCTTTTCGGGGGTGCCGTCTGCGAATGAATCGCGCACGAAAGGGATGGGAGCTCGGCTGAAATAAAGAGCGAATCCATGTCGATCGAGGACCGCTTTGACGATGTGCGTCGAGAACAGATCGTGCGCCTCATGGATGGGGGTGGCGAGGGTCGCGATGCTCGCCCGCGCGTTCTCTCGTAGTGCGTTCGCCAACACACGAGGGAGCACGGGTGGAACGAGGGGCTCGTCTCCTTGCAGATTCACGATGACAGCATCCGCAGGCCAATCGCGGCGTCGCGCGACTTCTGCCAAGCGATCGGTGCCCGTCTCGTGATCTGGCGAGGTCATCATCGCGACGCCGCCTGCCTTCGTGATCACGTCAGCGATTCGAAGATCGTCCGTGGCGACGATCACTTCGAGCGCACCCGATGCAACGGCCTTCTCCCACACGTGCACGACCATGGGCTTTCCAGCGATGGACGCCAACGCCTTTTCTGGCAATCGGGTCGAGCCATAGCGGGCCGGAATGACGACATGGAAACCATCGGTCATCGCCGAATCAACTCCTCGCACGCGGCGCGCAAACGGCCGCGCGCATCGAGAATCGAATCACACACCTCTCGAACAGCGCCCCGACCCCCGCGCGCGGTCGTGGTCCATGCGGCGGCTTCGCGAACGAATGGATGTGCGTCGGCCACCGCGATGGGCATGCCGGCCGCGCGCAACGCTGGAAGATCGAGCACATCATCTCCGACGAAGGCGATCGAGCCTACTTCGACGCCGAACGTGCTGGCGAGCTCGGAGAGGGCGATTCCTTTGTCTTCACGGCCTGCGAGCACGTGGACGATGCCGAGATCGGAGAGACGCCGTGTGAGCATCGGAGATTGTTTGGCCGTGATGACTCCGATGAAGATGTGTTCGCGGAGCAAGAGGCGAAGTCCGAGGCCATCGCGCACATGAAACGTCTTTTGGATTTCGCCTTCGGGACCATAGACGAGCGAGCCATCGGTGAGCACGCCATCGACATCGAGCACCAGCGCTCGGACCGCGGCGAGTCGCTCTCGCAATGACGTCGCGAGCTCGCTCATGATTCCTCGGCGTAAGGTCGAGACTTCACGATTCGGTCGATCTCGACGAGTGAAGAGAGGAGCTCTTCCATTCTGGAGAGCGGCCACATGTTCGGGCCATCGCTCAGAGCGAGCTTCGGGTTCGGGTGCGTCTCCATGAAGATCCCCGAGATCCCCGCCGCGACCGCGGCGCGTGCAAGCACGGGGACGAACTTCGATTGACCGCCCGAGCTGGTCCCTTGCCCCCCTGGTTCTTGCACCGAGTGCGTCGCGTCGAAGACCACGGGGCAATCGGTGTCACGCATGATCGCGAGGCTGCGCATGTCGGACACGAGCGTGTTGTAACCGAACGAAACACCACGCTCGCAGACCATGATGTCGTGGTTGCCCTCGGCGTGAAACTTGAGGACGACGTTCTTCATGTCCCACGGCGCGAGGAACTGGCCCTTCTTCACGTTGACGGGCTTCATCGTGCGAGCGACTCTTTGAATGAAGCTCGTTTGCCTGACGAGGAATGCCGGCGTCTGAAGGACATCGACGACCGCCGCGATCTCGTCCAGGGGGCTGTCTTCATGGACATCGGTGAGCACGGGCACACCGACGCGAGTGCGCACCTCCTCGAGCACCTTCAGTCCAGCAGCAAGGCCTGGGCCCCGGAACGAGCTCCCGGAGGTGCGATTGGCTTTGTCCCAACTTGCTTTGAACACATACGGAATCTCGAGTTGGGTCGTGATCGCCTTCATCGTTTCGGCGACCTCCAGACAAAGCTCACGACTCTCGATGACGCACGGGCCTGCGATCAGAAAGAGGCGATGGCGCGACCCTACTTCGTGTCCTGCCAATTTCATCCCAGGTCTCCTTGCTCGAACATCAAAGTCCAGTGCGGATCACCACCGAAGCTGCGACGGCCAACTGATAGATGACCTGCGCGAGATCGATGCCGTTCTGTAGCCACTTGTCGTCGACGCGCGGGGGAATGATCACTTCATCGCCCGGCATGACGCGGAGATCGCCTCCGCCGATTTCGATCTCCGCGTTCGCGCGGCGAACGATGATTTGACCGCTGTTGGCGCGATCGGTGAATCCGCCCACCATTCGCACGTAGTCTTCGACGCGCAGATCGGGGCGATACATGACCGCTTGAGACATCAGGACTTCGCCCACGATGCGAACCACGTTGGTGCGGGGAGGGATGACGACGACGTCGCCGTCTTCGAGAACCACGTTGACCTGATGGCCGCCGGTCGATGTGACGACGATGCCCAGCGGTTCGGCTTGTCGCGCTTGCGTGACGAAGGTGCGCATCATCTGCGCTTCTTGGGTGCGAATGGCGGCTTCGCCCTGGGTGTCGCTCTGCGCCAAGAGTACAGCACGTTCGAGTCGATCGAGGCTCTCTTGGAGTGATTGACGTTGCTGTGTTTGAACGCTCCGCCTTCGCAGCGAGATCGCAGCGACGTTGGCGAGCTCTGGATTGACTGGAACATAGTTGAGCAAGTCGAGGAGGCGTGTCCCGCGTGTGACGGAGATCTCGGCGTGTCCTTCGAACTCGCCTTCGAGGCGCACCACGATAAAATCAGGATGCAAATCCTGACGGAACGTGACGATGTCGCCGTCGCGCAGACGGACACTCGAGAAGCTCGCGAGATCGAACGAGCGCGCGGTCGGAAATCCTTCGCGTGAACCGCGTACTGTCACGGCATCGACGCGGCTGCCTGGCACGGCCACTTCGAGGACTTCGGCGCCCGTGGCTTCTTCGCTTCCTAGCTCGACGAGCACGGGACTCAGCCCATACGGATGCACCTCGACGGTCGCTCCGCGACGCTCCACGAGGATCACGTCTCCGTCTTCGAATTGCGGAGAAGGAAGCTGACCGCGGAGGAGAAAGTCGTAGAGGTCGAGCTCGGCGATCGCCTGCCCATGACGCAAGATTCGAATGTTTCGATAACTTCCGGTGTCCGGTTCGATTCCGCCCGCTTGAGCCAGATACACGAGCACGGAATCAGAAGGAATTCCGGCGTAGCGCCCGGGACGCTCCACTCCGCCCGTGACGAACACGGCGACGGGGCTCGCGGTCAGGAGATTCGTATAGACTTCGAACGCGCCGCGATAGAGGCGCTGCATGGCGGTACGCACGGTGGCGGTGAGTTGATCGCTTCGTACCCCCGCGACGCGAATCGGACCGACACCCGGTAGAAACAAATTGCCTTGGGTGTCGACCGTGATGACTTGATTGATGGTGACGGCGCCCCAAGCATTGACCATCACCTGATCGCCGGGCAGCACGGAGTAATCCGGATTGAGGCCGTTCTCGCGCTGCGCGGCATAACTGCCAGTGAAGAGGCTCGCCCCGAAGGGAGCTGGCGTGGCGCGCGTCGCAGCGTGGGTGGGCGCCGGGGGGGCTTCCTGTGCGAGCGCTCGAGGGGTCAGGAGCGCCGCGATGACAGGAAAAGCGACAACAATCGAGATGAGGCGTCGATGGAGCATGCGGTGATTCAGACGTTGGCGTGTTCGCGCACGGACGCGATCACGAGCGTACCAATTCCGAGTAGCGCAAAACTGAGGACGAGCACCGTCAAAAGTTCGCGCCAAAGAATGGGATGTGCGGGTGCTTCTGGTCTCGAAGGGCCAGCGATTCGAATGACATACCGATGCTGACGGGCGGCGTCGATGCGCGCGATCTCGAGCGAACCCAGCGCGGCTTCATAGAGGCGTTCGGACAGCTCCTTTTCGACGTAGATCGGTTCGAACCGCGCGATCGCCGCATTGAGTCCGCTGTCGTCGCCAGCCAATCGCTGCGTCTGTTCCGCGATCTGATGTTGCAAGGCCGCCACGCGACGCCTTTGTTCGAGCACTGGGGGAGCGTCCCGTTGGAGCGTGGCCGTAAGAGTCGCGAGCTCGGCTCGGGCGATCGCGAGCTCGCCCTCGAGATGGCTTCGGATTCCGAGCACGGCTTGGGCCGATGCTTGAGGGTTGAGCTCTGCACCCTCGGCCTGCACTTCGACGAGCGCGCGGCGGGCCGCCGTGAGGCGTTCGGTGGCGGAGGCCACTTGGTCTTCGGCGTAGCGAATGCGATCGGCACGCGCGCGATCGCTCAGTTGGTTCACCATTCGCTCGCTTGCTTCGAGGATCGCTTGTCCGAACTGCTCGGCTTGTTCTGGTGTGAATGCGCGCACGCGCAGGGCCACGGTGCCCGCGTGATCATCGAGATCGACGCGCACATGATCGAGATAATATTCGTAGACGTCATCGACCGTGGCGTGCTCGGAGAGCCGCGAAAACCAGTCCCGTTCGGTGCTCGCGTAGTGTTCGCGCAATCCGTACTCGCGGATCAGGAGGTCGACCATGTCGCGCGATTCGATGTATTGCTCGACCAACATCGGATCGCGGGCGGAGGTGCCAGGGACGGTCGCCATCAAGAGGGCTTGTAAGGGAGAACCCCCTGAGTGCGAGTCGGCCGATTGAATGGTGAATGAGGTGAGCGATTCGTATTGTGGCGAAGCGATCAGCCCGAAATAAAAGGCCGCCACCGCGGTTGGGAGGCCCACGCCGAGTGAGAGGCGGATCGTGAGGCGCCGCGCACGAAGCTTTCGAAGCAAGCGCGCTGTTTCAGCGCGTGCATCACCCGAAACTTGTGCGCTCATGCGGCGAGCCTCCGATATTCTTTCTCGGCCACCTTCAAGTCATCGAAGGTCTCGAGTTTCCCGTCGATCAAGAGCATGAAACGATTGCAGTAATCACCGATGGTCGAGATGTTGTGAGAGACCATGATCATCGAGCTCTTCTCGCGACGTTCGGCGAAAGCGCGCTGACATTTTTCTTGGAATGGTTTGTCGCCCACGGCCGTGATTTCGTCGACCAAATAGACTTCGAAATCGATCGCCATCGAGAGACCAAAGGCGACCCGGGCGCGCATACCGGATGAATACGTGCGCACCGGCATCCGAAAGTAATCGCCGATTTCTGCGAATGCACGCGTGTGCTCCACCACCTCGTCGACATCGGCATCGTAGATGCGCGCGACGAATCGACAGTTCTCTTCGCCAGAGAGCGATGCGTTGAATCCGCCGGCAAAGCCGATCGGCCAAGAGATCCTCCCGCGGCGGACGACGGCGCCCGCGTCGGGTTGCTCGGCGCCCCCGACGATGCGCAGCATCGTGGATTTTCCCGCCCCATTTCGCCCAAGAATGCCGATGTTTTCTTTCCTTCCAAACGTGGCAGAAAGACGATCGAGCACGATGTGTTCGCCCACATGCGTGCGATAGGCCTTGGTGACCTCTCGGAGCTCGATGACGGGTGCGGACATCATGTCACCTCGATTCGGTGCCGTACGGCGCGCTCCAGCGTGAGTCCGACGAATGCGAGGCTGAGGATCCACACCATCACGTACTGCGGGCTCGCATATTCGCTGTGGTAGCCAACGAAGAATCCATCGCGAATGATTTCGATGCAGTGGAGCACGGGATTCCAGAGAAGCATGTACCGAACGTTGCTCGGGATCATGTGCGCCGTGAAGAAAAGTCCGGAAATCCAGAAGAGAGGTCGCATCAGCGGCGATTTGATTCGCTCGAAAGAGGGAAATACGAGCTGAATCGATAAGAAGACGAGACCGAGTGAACCTCCGAGCAGGGCCGCGAGGAGCAGGCCCAATGCGAGCCGCAGCACCGATGCGATCTCCAGCTCGTTCCGGATCACCGCGTTGGTTCCGGCGATGATGATGAGCACGATGGTGTACGTCGCGAGCTCGAGAACGACTCGCGCATACACCAGGTCGAGCGGTTGCACTTGCGGATAGAAGAGGAGAGCGCGATTGCCAGCGATGGACTGGCTGACTCGGTCTTGGGTCTTGATGACGAGCTCGTATCCGACGATGCCTGTCGCGAGGAATGCGATCACATCGAGGTGATCCGGCACATTGCGCCGCATGATCCAATAAAGACCGTAGAACGTGAGAATGAAGATCAGCGGCTCGACCAACGCCCACACGTACCCGAGCGCATTTTCACCGAAACGCGTGCGAGTTTCGCGCAGAATGAGCGCGCTGACGACCCGTAACTGGACTCGTACACCGCGAAGAAGTGCGCTCTCGGCCAACATCACGCGGGGCTTCGAGATCACGGTCGCCCTATCGTGGCGGCGAACGGATCGGCCCCGCCAAAGACATCCGGTACGAATGCCCAGGTGCCATGTTCTTCACACGCGACTCGCGTTCGTTCACGCGGATCGCTCGTGCTGCTTTCGCGCAGACTTGCGCAACGACGACCTCCTGCGCTCATGTAAAAGCCGATGACGCGATAGGTGCGATCACCGAAAGGGAGCGGTTCTTCGCTCGCAGACAGCGATGAGAGCCGCTCGAGGAGCCCGCGTTCGTCATCCGACACCGCAGGGACACTCCCTGCGCGCAAGGCGGGTTCGTGGAACACGTCTTCCTCGCGAACCGTGTGCGCCCCACACGCGCAAACCACCCCACAAAAGCCGAACAGCACGGCATATCGGAGGCTCAACCGCATGGGACTAACGCCGACGCGTCCTAGGAAGGAGTCCACAAGGCAAACCATCCGCGTCGACCACGAGGAGGGCTGGGACATTCGATTCTTCGAGCATTCGCTCAGCATGACTGAGAGGAACGTGTCCGTCGACGAGAGGAAGATTGCGGCTCATGATGTCGCGAACGGGCGCCCGAAGACATCCTTCGACTCCGGTCATGGCCTGCTGCAGCTCGATGGCGGTGACGATCCCGACGATGCGCTCCTCTTCGTCGCGCACGAGCGCGACCCCGAGATCACTCGCCGAAAGTCCGAGCAAGCACTCCGACACCGGCGCATCCGGGGCGAGAATGACGAGGCCATCGCGGACCGCGGCATCGCTTGCCCGGGTGAGTCGGCGTCCGAGGCCTCCGCCCGGATGCAACCGCGCGAACGCTTCTTCGTCGAAGCTCCTCATGCGCATCAACGAAACTGCGAGTGTATCGCCCATCGCGAGCGCTGTGAGCGTCGAGCTCGTGGGAGCGAGATTGTGTGGGCACACTTCGCGTTCGACGGAAACATCGAGCGCGATGTCGACGGCGTGTGCGAGCCGTGATTTCGGGGAGCCGACGAGCGCCACGGTCGGGATCCGTCTGGCTTGGAGGTGTGGCAGGAGTTGGATGAGCTCCGCGGTCTCTCCGCTATAAGAGATAAGGAGCACCGCATCGTCCGCGGTGATCATTCCGAGATCGCCGTGGAGTGCCTCGGTGGCGTGTACGAAAAAGCTCGGGGTTCCGGTCGAAGCAAAGGTGGCCGCCATTTTGCGGCCGATATGCCCCGATTTACCGAGCCCGGTCACGATGACATGGCCTCGGACGCCGTGGAGCAATCGAACGGTTTGGGCGAAGCGCTCGTCGACACGCTCGCTCAGAGCCGCGATGGCAGCGGCTTGCTGACGGAGGGTGTCGCGGGCCTGGCGAGCCATCGCGTCGATCACGGTGGCAAGACCCGTGGGTCTCGCCTTTGGACCATTTTCAACGTGAATTCGTGCCGCCGAGTTGGAACGCATCCCTGTGCTCTCCCTTACCAGATCGTTTGCTCGTCCGAGCCATGGCAGCCCTCGAGGGCGTGCTTATGAAGCAAAAACCTTGGAGGGACGCCAAGTGCACGGAGCATGCCCCACTCTCATCGCGGGGTCAGGGCGGCGCAGACTACTCGATTTGCCGCGTTTTGCGACTTCTTCGCACTCCGATGGGCCGTGGCGTCAACAGTTGCCGTGACACTCATGTCATGGATCGGTGCTGGGTGGCCCTCGCGCATTCCCTGTGCGAAGCGGCGAGAGCAGGCTATATCGGGCTCTATCATGAAGAAACGCCTCGGATTTTCCCTTGCATTCATGTTCTGCTGTGCGGCCGTGGTCGGGGTGGCGGGTTGTGGAGCCACCTCGGTGAACCCGCCGCCAGAGAGCCAACCGCCGGAGAGCCACACGGCTCCCGAAGAGGTCGATGCCCGTGGAGCCACGCCCGAAGGTCTGCTCCCCTCGGGGGTGACCCCTCAGCACTATCGAGTGGCGTTCGAGATCGTGCCTTCCCGCGAGCGTTTCCGCGGTGAGGTATGGATTCGTGCCCGACTCGATCGTGCGATGACGGGCTTCTGGATTCACGGCGCCAGGATGGACGTGTCCTCGGCGTCGATCGAAGCAGCGGAAAACGATGAGGGCCATGCGATCGAAGTCCCGGCCCATTGGGAAGCGAGCGAGCGCGAAGGGATCGCGTTCTTGCGCACGGACGCGCCGGTGGGCCCGGGTGATGTCGTGATCCACGTGGCGTACGAAGCGCCATTCGATCGACAGCTGAAGGGGCTTTATCGCGTCGATGTGGGCGAGGATCGTTATGCGTTCACGCAGTTCGAAGCGACGAGCGCGCGATACGCGTTCCCTTCGTTCGATGAACCGCGTTGGAAGACGCCGTATGATATCGAACTGACGGTGGCGGAGGGTGATGTCGCCATCGCCAATACGCGTGAAGAGAGCGTGACGGCGCTCGACAACGGGATGCGTCGGGTTCGTTTCGCCACGACCTTGCCGTTGCCGACGTATCTCGTGGCCATGGCGGTGGGACCGCTCGACGTGGTCGAGGCGCCTGCCTTGCCGCCGAGCTCGGTGCGTGAGCGTTCGCTTCCGCTGCGTGGGGTCGCAGCGCGCGGTCGAGGACCGGAGCTCGCGTATGCGCTCGAGCACACGCCGCAGTTGCTCGCCGCGCTCGAAGCCTATTTCGGAACGGAATATCCGTACGACAAGTTGGACATCATCGCGGTGCCCGATTTCGCTTCTGGCGCCATGGAGAATGCGGGCGCGATCACGTTTCGCGACGTGCTTCTTCTCCTCTCGCCCCATGCGCCGGAGGACCAGCGCCGCGCGTTCACGTCGGTGATGACCCACGAGCTCGCGCATCAGTGGTTTGGCAACCTCGTGACGATGCCGTGGTGGGACGACATTTGGCTCAACGAAGCATTCGCCACTTGGATGGCCGCGAAGATCGTCGCTGAAACGCATCCGGAGATGAACGCACTGCTCGCTCAACTCGCAGGAGTTCATGGCGCGATGGGTCAGGATTCACTCGCGTCGGCGAGGCAGATTCGTCAGCCCATCGAGTCCGATCACGACATTCGCAATGCCTTCGACGCGATCACCTATCAGAAGGGTGGCGGCGTGCTGTCGATGTTCGAGCAGTGGATCGGCGCGGATGCCTTCCGAGAAGGCATTCGCGTGTACTTGAGACAGCACCGCTTTGGTTCTGCGACCAGCGATGATCTGCTCCTTGCCTTGAGTGAGACCGCCGGACGTGATGTGGCGACTCCATTCCGCACCTTTCTCGAGCAACCAGGGGTGCCGCTCGTCGAAGCGCGACTCGTGTGCGAAGACGGACCACCGCGCGTCGCGGTCACGCAATCGCGCTACACGCCGGTGGGCTCGAACGCGCCGCGAGATCGCCGATGGAGCGTTCCGATGTGCGTGACTTATCCCGTGGGCCGAGAGCGTGCGATCACGTGTGAGCTCGTTTCGGATGCGAGTGCGGAGATCGTATTGAATGAAGCCGCAGGGTGTCCGGCGTGGGTCATGCCGAACGCGGGAGCACGCGGATATTATCGATGGTCTTTGCCGCCCGAGCAGATGCGAGCTCTCTTGACGCGTGGCTTTGGGCAGCTCTTGCCGATCGAGAGGGCGAGTGTCGCCAATGATCTGCGAGCGATCTTCGCGAGCGCGCTCATGCCAGGCGGGGAGGTGCTTTCGGTATTGCCGCAGGTGGCGGCGGATTCGACTCGAATCGTCGCGACGGATCCGATGGGTCTCGCGGTGAGCGTCGTGGATCAAATCGCCTCGCCCGAGCTCGGGGATCGCGCACGCACGTGGGCAGGGAGCCTCTATCGCGCCCGCGCCACGCGGCTCGGCTTTGCACCGCGTGCGAACGAAGACGGAGACACTCTTCTTCTGCGTCGTGATGTCCTCGGATTCATGGCGCAAACAGCGCGCGACGAGCGCATTCGACGTGAAGCAGCGCGCCGCGGCCGCGCGTATCTCGGCATCGGTGGCGATGGCGCCGTGCATCGAGACGCAGTGGCTTCGGATCTCGTGGGCATCGCCATCTCGATGGCCATTCAAGAGGGTGATGTCGCCACGTGGGAGGCCGTGCTCGCGCATCTGTTCACGACGGAAGACGCCGTGCTGCGCGGTCGGATCTTGGCTGGGCTCGCGAGCACGGAAGACCCCGCTCTCGCGGCGCGGGCGCTCGAACTCGCGCTCGATCCGCGGCTGAGGGTCAATGAAGTGTTGATTCCTTTGAGTGCGCAATCGGAGAACGCCGAAGGCAGAGCGCGTGCGTGGGCTTGGTTCCAAGAGCACTTCGATGCGCTCTCCGCGCGCATCGCGACGACGCGCGTGGGCGCTGCGCCGTGGCTTTTCTCTGGGTTCTGTTCACGACAAGAGGCGGAGCAGCTTCGTCAGTTCTTCGAGCCGCGGGTGGGCGAGCTGCCTGGTGGGCCGCGGAACTTGCGAGGCGCCGTCGAAGCCATCGAGCTCTGCGCCGCGCGAAAACAAGCGCAGCAGGCGAGCGTGGAGAGTTTCTTGTCCCGGCAGCGTTGAAGAGCGCGAGTCAGGCCAACACGACACGATTGCGGCCGCCTTCTTTTGCGCGATAAAGCGCAGCGTCGGCGGCCGCGAGCAATTCATCGGCTCCAGCGAACATGCAATCGGCGCTTTGAGTCGCGACTCCGATGCTGACCGTGATGGAGAGAGAGGTGCCGTCTACATCGATGCGCGTGGCCGCGATCGCTTTTCGCACCCGCTCTGCGAGTGTCATGACACCGCTCGTCGGGATCCCACGCACGACGATGACGAACTCTTCGCCACCGTAACGTGCGACAACGTCCTCGGAGCGCATCGTTTGCTGAAGCAAGGCTGCGATACGGCGCAAGACTTCGTCGCCAGCCGCGTGTCCGTGCGTGTCGTTGATGTTCTTGAAATGATCGGCGTCGACGAAGAGCACGGAGAGTGACGTACCGTGGCGCTGCGCGTAGCTCATTTCCGAGAAGAGGCGCTCATCGAGGAAGTGACGATTGAAGACGCCGGTCAATCGATCTCGGACGGTCGCTTCATAGACCCGCCGAGTGGCTTCCACCTCGGCGTGATCTCGCATGGTGAATCTCAATACCGTATGCGCACCCAGTTGGATGCGTGTTCCATCGGCGAGCTCGTGGGGTGTGTCGATCGATTTTCCGTCGATGAAAGTCCCATTCGTACTCTTCAAATCTTCGACGAAATAGCGAGCATTTGCGCGGAAAACGCGGACATGGACGCGAGAGAGCGACGTGTCCTCGAGCACGACGCGCGCGTCTTCGCCTCGACCGAGCGTGAGCTCCCCTTCTCCAATGGGGATGAGCCGACCAGGCTGCGGACCCGCGAGGACGGTGAGCACGCCGTGACGTTCGCCACTGATCGTCTTGGGGATGACGATATGCTGCGCAGTGCTGTCCATTCGTGTGTTGAATCTGGACATCGAAGGTTCCGCTGCCCATCATCGCTCGTCTGATTTCAAATTCCCAGTCGGATTACGTCGCGGGCAGCATGCCGCGGCTTTGCCTGGCGATGAGTGAGGCGTAATAGCCGTTGGCTCGCAAAAGCGAGGGGTGTGATCCTTCTTCGAGGATCCGTCCCTGGCGTAGGACGAGGATTCGATGGGCGTGAACCACGGTCGCGAGCCGATGCGCGATGATGAACGTGGTGCGCCCGACGATCAAACGATCGATCGCGTCTTGGACGTAGCTCTCGGACTCGGCGTCGAGCGCGCTCGTGGCTTCGTCGAGGATGAGAATGGCGGGATCTTTGAGGAGGGCGCGAGCGATCGCGATTCGCTGTCGTTCTCCCACCGAGAGAAGCGCGCCTCGTTCGCCCACGTTGGTCTGATATCCACGCGGAAGTCTTCGTATGAACTCGTCCGCGTGGGCAGCGCGTGCCGCGGCCTCGACTTGCGCAGGGGTCGCGTCGGGTCTTCCGTACGCGATGTTCGTCGCGATGGAGTCATTGAAGAGGACCGGCTCTTGAAGCACGACGCCGATCTGTTTGCGCAAAGACGATTGCTTGAGCTGTCGCACGTCGATTCCGTCGACACGCACGGCGCCCTCCCACGGGTCGTAGAAGCGCTGGAGAAGCGCCATCAACGTCGATTTGCCCGAACCACTGGGGCCGACCAACGCGATCGTTTCGCCTGCGCGCACATGCACGTCGATTCCCAAAAGGAGGGGCCGATCGTCGCGATATCCAAATCGTACCTGCTCGATCGAGACGTGGCCGTCGATGTGCGTCACATCGATGGCGTCAGGCGCGTCGCCGAGATGCTCTTGTGCGTCGAGGATCGAAAAAATCGCATCGATCGAAACGGTCGCCGTGCGCAGCGTCTTGTACATGCTCGCGAGGTTCTGCACGGGAGTGAATGCACCACCGACGTACCCCAAGAACGCCACCAAGGTGCCGATCGTGATTTCACCGCGTGAGACGAGCCACGCGCCCACCGCGATGGCACACACGCGCGCCATGAGCGCAGCGGTCGTTTGCGCAGCTCCCACTCGAGCGTCGAAGCCGACTCCGCGGACGACGACTTGATTGGCCGAGGAGACATCGCGGAGGAAACGTTCCTTTTCGGAGTCTTCCATGGCGAAGCTGCGCACCGTGACGAGGCCCGAGAGCACCTCGCCAAACCGCGCATAAATCTTCGTCCATCGTGTCAGGAGTGCTTGCTCGCGTTGGGTTTGTGAGGGGGCGGCGCGTGCGGCGATCAACGCGGGGATCGGCGCAAACACGAGGATGAGCAGGGTCAGTCGCCAATCGAGCATGAGCATCAAAACGACGCCCAATGACAGATACGCGATGGCGGGAATCATGTGAAAGGCGATCTCCCCGAGTGCGCTCGTGAACCCTTGGATTCCGCGTTCGAGTCGAGTCATCACGGCGCCGACGCCTTCGCTTCGATGATGTTCGATGGGCAAGCGATGGAGTCTGTCGACGGCTTTGCTCAGCAATGAGAACTGAATCGCGAGTCGCACTTTCCAAGTCAGATATGTCGCGAATCCCGAGCCGACCTCTCTGACGAGGCCGAGCACGGCGAAGAGGACGACTCCGACGAGCGCGGGCGTCAGTTCTCGGATCGTGGCGAGCGCATCGAGCACGAAGCGCAGAATCAAAGGCTCGACGGCGCTGAAAATCGCCGTGAGCAGAGAGAGCCCTACGATGATCGCGATCTGAGCGCGATGCGGTCGAGTGAACGCGAGCGCACGCCAGAAGCGCGCAGGGCGGGTCCGAGGGGCTTCGAGATCATGGATGATGTCAGTCACGCGCGAGGGCGATCCGTGAAGCGTCTGTGAGGATCTGCAACCTGAATATGAGGTCGAGACAATGCGCTACAGATCGCGCTGCGCGAGGCTCAGGGGAGTCCAACGATATCGACTGGGCCGTTGGCGTCAGCACCCCATATGGGGCCCCAACATCGCACTCGATTTCCTCGCTCGAGCACGCAAAGGGAGCCGACATATTCCCCCAAAGCCTCACCAGGGAGATTGCCGAGTGCCACGTCGAGGACTTCACCAAGACCCGTCAACCGCACCGGAGTGCGATATTCGGGTGCCGGCCAGGTGTCGTAAGAGCCCCAGCACCACAGCTCCCCGCCGCGGCGAATCGCGCACGCCGCCATGTTCCCTGCCTCGAGAAACTCGACTTCGGTGAGCGATGCGACCGCAGTGGGC
Source organism: uncultured Sandaracinus sp. (assembly GCA_964481145.1). Classification (GTDB taxonomy): domain Bacteria; phylum Myxococcota_A; class Polyangia; order Polyangiales; family Sandaracinaceae; genus Sandaracinus. Next base: position 13,480 of record CAYZTA010000059.1, on the reverse strand, counting down.
GTTGCAGAATAAGAGTCAGAGGAAAAAGCAGAGCCATCGCCGCGCGACCCATCGGTGCCCCAACACATGACCTCTGCGGTGGCGCGCAGGGCACAAGCGAAGTTGCGCCCGACCTGAACGCTCACGGCATCCGTGATGTTCGGGACGCGCACCGGCACATGAGTCTCCATTTCACCGGGCGCCCCACATTGTCCATATTGGCATGTCCCCCAACACCACACCGTTCCGTCACGCCGCACAGCACATACAGTCCGAGCAAAAGCATCGATATCCATCGCGTCATCGATGCCCGACACCTGAACGAGCCCCGTGGCGATATCAGGGCCGTCGCCAAGGGTGCCTTCCCTGTCATAACCCCATCCCAAGATCGCTCCATCACGGCGGCGGAACATGTATTGATCATGTCCCACGGCGAGCTCGGCGATATCCTCGCTCAAGACTCCGGATGCTTCGGGAGGGCTGAACGGAGCCCACTCAATGTTTTGGAATCCTGGTTTACGACCCCAGCAGCGGATCCCAGCCATCACCGTGGTGCACACCGCAGCGTCGTTTCCGACCGCGAGATGCCGTGTTCCAGCGATGGGCTGAACGGGCATCATGCTGAACTCGAGATCGGGTGCGCCTATGCCGAGAGCGCCAAAGCCGTTGCTTCCCCAGCAATAGATACGGCCACTCCTGTATCGAACACAGAACTGGCTGCCATTGCCTTGAAGGTCCACGATTTCATCGTTGAGCCAATCGGGACTGCAGGCCGGTTCGTCGACCACTCCATCGCAATCGTTGTCGATCTCGTCGCCACAGAGCTCAGGCTCCGGGACGCAACCGCAGCCTGGATCCACGATGCCGTCGCAATCGTTATCGATGCCATCGCAGCTCTCAGGCACCGGGCCCACCGCGCCCTCACAACTACCCCAACCGCTCGGCTCGCAGCTCTGCGTGCCGCCGCGGCACGGAGCCGAGAGAAATTCGAGTCCGCAGGAGCGGCTTTCTCCTGTCGTGCACGGACAGTCCTCATCGCGCGCCCCATCGCAATCACGGTCCGTCCCGTCGCACTGCTCGGGCTGCGGGAGAACGGCGCCCTCGCATGGTGCATTCCCCCAATCACCCCATTCGATCCCGGAGCTGGTGATGCACACCTGCACCCCGTCCATACAAGAACCCACTCGACGATTGGGATGCGCTCCTGGGAAACAGGATTGCGACTCCCCCGGAGCGCAGGGGCAACCATCATCGATGCGTCCGTCGCCATCGTCGTCGATGCCGTTGCCGCACGGATCGCCCTGGACGAATGGGGTGGCTCCATCGACCCGTGGGTTCGCGCCATCGAGAGCACCAAGATCGAGAGGAGCACCGCACGAGCAACCGGCTCCTATCAGCGAAAGAGCCGCAAAGACGAGCGGAAACCCGAAGCGATTGGTCATCACACCTCCAAAACGCGAATGCCCTCGAATCGCCTGATGTCCGGACCTCGAGGATCTTCCCAATCATCTCATGGAGCGACTCGAAACCACGCGTGCTTGATAGGCTTCGAGTGAGAACGTGAGTTCTCGATTTCGCGCTCTTGAGGTCGAGATCGCTTCGTCATTCATCGCATCGTAGAGCGGGTGTGAGATGAACGACGGCATGTCGGTTTCCGGCAAAGAGATGCGTGCAAGCTGACCCGCCCCGCTGAAATTGATGATCACGAGCACCGGCTGTCGCGCGTCCGGATCGCGACGCAAAAAGGCGAGCACGCTGTCTGCGGGCGTGACTTGGAGCATGACGAGTGCACCTCGATGGAGGGCCGTCAGCGAGCGTCTCAGCGCAATGCGTCGCTCGATCGCTCGAGCATGGCTCGCGTCTTCATGCCACGAAAGAGACCTCTCTCTCTCGTAAGGCGAGTACTCCGCGCCCATCTCGGCTCCCGTAAAGAGCGTCGGTAGACCAGGCAAGGTGAAGAGGAGCGACAGAGCGGCGTCGTGAAGAGAACGCCCGCGACGCGAGATGAATCGCGCGCCCGTGTCGTTGTTGTCGAGGAAACGAACGACGCGGACACAATGAGGCATGTCGCTCGTCTCGATCGCAGCCCGCAGGGATGGGACGTCGACTTCCATCGTGTCTTCGTCGATTCGAAATGGCGCATGCCACGCCCAACGCCCGATCGCGTTCGTCCAATCGTAGCCAGCAGCGAATCCCGCGCCCTGCCAAAACGGATCACACGCTCGCGCTTCGGCGATCAGGAGGAGATTGGGGTTCATCGTATAAAGATGTCGGGCGAGCTCCTCCAAGAATTCCGGCGCTCGATGCTCGAGAGACCACGCGGCATCGATACGAAACCCATCGATGCCGAATTCGCGCACCCAGAAGGAGAACGCTTCACGCATCCAATGCCTCACTTCAGGATGGTCGTAGTTGAGCTTTGGCAAATGAGTCCAATCGAAATCGTGTTGTGCCTCGCCCCTCTCGTCCCGCGCGTAGAAATCCCAATAAGGTGAGCGCGAACCATGTTCCAGTGTGTGTTCGTAATAGGGATGTTCGTTCGAGGTGTGGCTCGGGACGAAATCCATCAGCACGTGCATGCCGAGCTCATGCGCGTGCGCGATGAGCGCGCGCACATCGCTCGCAGTGCCGTAGTCATCACGCACGTCGAAATAATCGACGACGGCATATCCGTAATCCCCCTCGGGTGAAACGGTGATCGGTGAGAGCCACACCGTATCGACACCCAACGACGAAAGAACGTCCAATCGATCTCGAACTCGAGAGAGCCTGGGCGGATCGAAGAGGAGCGGCGCCGCGCCATACATGACGGCGTGTTCGATCCATCGCGCATGTTCGTCCATGGGATCCATCGTGCGCGTGCGTCCGTCTTCGACGGTGAATCGAACCGAAGCGAGGTTCGAACGTCCTGCTGCATCGATGATTTCGCCGGTCACGGTGTAGTCGCCGTCATGGGTCGGGAGGCGTATGCGAACGCGCATCGTCGTCGCGTTCGAGAGCGGGGCGCCGCTCATGTCTTCGAGAATCTCAGGGTTTTCGGGTGAAACACGGAACCGCATACGAGTAATTGGAGAAAGAGATACAGAGGAGGGCGCACTGCCACCGAGATCCACCGCGAGCGAGTCTGGCAATGTCATCACACGGAGCCTGGCCATCGGGCGTTCCGAGAGACGCACACGCCAATGAACGATTCGACTCGGGATGCGCTCTCCATGCGCCGATGCGCAGCGCGCACGCACCTGATTCTCTCCTTCGCGAAGTGGGACGACAGCGCGGAAGCGAGCGAGCTCTTGCTCGGCTTCGATTCGCATCGTCCCATCGTGAGAGCTCGTGCGTTCGATCTCGATGTATGCACACGATTCCGATGCTGTTCCGGTGATGACTCGTTCGAACGCCCACACGTCGGAGTCCATGGCGTCGAGTGTGATGGACCCGCGTTCGTCCGTTCGGGGCTCTGTGATTGGTGAGCGTGGGGCAGCCGCGCAGGCCACTGCGAACCACGCGATGAGGATCGAAGTGAGCGCGCGCGTCTGCATACCGCGCGCTCATAGGTTCACGGAGTGGAATGCAAACCAGGCCGCGCGCGGGCGGCACGTCGAGTGCGTCTCGCGCATCCAATGAAGAACGCGCTCATGGTGGTGAACAGCGCAACCGGGAAATGCGAACGAGGCGCTGCTCCTGCGGAGATGCATGCGCAACCGTCATGCGCGCCACGACGACGGCGTGAGGGCGACGCGTCCTCTTCCAGTTCGAGCGAAGCGTCGGGCGGCACTGCCATGAGCTCGAGACAGCCTTCGATGGTGCAAGCCCATCCCGTGCCGCAAGACTCATCGGCATGTTCATCGATGGTTCCGTCGCAATCCTGATCGATGCCATCACAAGTCTCCGCTTGCGGACCCGTGGCCTCCTCGCAAGCACCAAAGCGGCCCATCACACAACGTTGCACCCCCGCGACACACGCGCCGACGTCACTTCCGCAGGGCATCACGGCTCCTTCGACGCACCGACAATCCGTATCGATGATTCCATCGCAATTGTTGTCGATTCCATCGCAAATCTCGAGGGCGCGGGGGTGGATGCTTGCGTTGGTGTCATCGCAATCGTACGGCGCATCGGATCCTTCGATGGCGCAGCGCGCAGCACCGTCCCCATCGAGATCATACCCTTCGTCGATGGATCCATCGCAGTCGTTGTCCTTCCCATCGCAGGTCTCTTCCGTGACGAGCGCACCGATGTCGACGAGCGCAGCGCGCAACTCCGAGAGATCGTTCGATTGGAGATAGCAATGATTCGATGCGCGAGGATTGCTGATGTTCGGATCACACCCCGGCAAGGCCGTGCCTGCGGCCACCGCCGCGCGGTTCAAGGTCAATGCGTCGACCGCCGCGCCGAATCCAACGATATGCACTGTGACGCCGATTTCTTTGAGTCGCATCACGGCCGCGATGGGTGTGAAGCGATTGGATGGCATATGAGGATCGCACCATTGCCATCCATCGGTGATGAGGATGAGATGTCGAGGGCGAGAGGGATCGCGCAGGCTGGGATGTTCGGCAGCGAGGTCGAGCGTTTCGGCCATCGGCGTGTAATTCCCTCCGGAGGGTGGAGGCAGTCCCAGCGCCTCGAGAAGCGCGGCTCTCGTGTGCGGACCTGCATCGAGGAGCACGGGGCCTGGCTGGCATCGATCTGGAAATGGAAAGGGCTGAAGACCAAAATCGATTTGGTTTTCATAGGCGGTCGTGAGCTCTCCAATGGCCATCACGGCGGCGTTCCATTTCGTCGTTCCGTCAGGCAGCCTTCCGAGCATGCTCGAAGAGCGGTCGATGGTGAGCATGACGCTTGGAGCGCGGCAGGACTGCGCTGACGTGCGAACGGAGAGCGCTGTGATGAAGACGAACGTGCTGACGAATAAACGGTATGACATGGTGGACACCTCGTCGCGTGTCTTCAGCAGGACGCATGCCGATGAAAACCGCGCGAAGGTCCGAGGAGATCTGCGTGAGGAGGGGTGGCGGCCGCCGGCGGATGGCGGGCGGACCGTCGGCGTTCTTCATCGCAGTCGGTGAGCGCGCCATTGCTCTTGGCTTTGGCCCCACACGTCGACGACCACGGAGATCGGCGCCGGCAGAGGGGCTTGGCCAATCTTTGCCGAACCAAGGCGCTTCGCGAGATTCACCGAGGGTGTGTTCGCAGGATCGATGCAGTGGATGATTTGAGTCCAATGCAGCACATCGAATGCCCAGTCGATGGCGGCGATGGCTCCTTCTTCGGCGTAGCCACGACCCCACGCGTCGCGCGCGAGTCCCCAACCGACTTCGGTTCCTGGCCACTCTGCGGGGCACCAAGGACCAAGTCGTCCAATCCAACGACCGCTCGATCGCTCGATCACCGAGAACATTCCAAATCCATGAAGGGCCCACGATCCCGCCACCGCAGCCAGTGTCCTCCATGCGACGGCGCGCGGTTGGGCTCCGCCGAGAAATCGAGCGGCCTCGGGATCGTTCATGAACGCGGCCCACGCATCGAGATCACCTTCGATGGGAGGGCGCAAGAGCAAGCGGTCGGTGATGAGGGTGGGACCTGTGGTCATGACGGTATCTTCGCAACCCAAATGACGTGTTCGCGTCCGCGTCCTTTTCGCGAACCAAAGACGCGATGAACCTTCACGTCGAACCCGCGGCGCTCGAGCCGAGCCGTAAAGCGCGCGTCATCGAGGAGCGACCACACGCCCAAGACACCACCTGGCTTGAGTGCTGCGAACGCCTCGCGGATCCCACGCTCTGAATAGAGCGCATCGTTGCTCGCATGGGCGACTTTGATGGGGCCATTGTCGACGTCGAGGAGAATCGCATCATAGAAGGAGCTCGCCGCCCGAATCTTCTTACGAACATCGCCGGCATAGAGCTTCGTGCGTGCATCGCGCAGCGGATGATTCGCCAAAGGGCCGAGCGGCCCTTCGTTCCACGCCACGACCTCGGGGACGAGCTCGGCGATCTCGACGAGGCCGTCGTGCCCGACACGATCGAGCGCAGCGCGCAACGTGAAGCCCATGCCGAGCCCGCCCACCAGCACACGCGAAGCGGCGTTCGGCGACAGATGTGCGCATCCGAGCTCGGCCAGCGCACGAGACGAGGGTTCGTCTTCGTTCGACATGAGCTCGTGTTTGCCCGCCCAAATGCGATACTCGTGACCACGACGCCGCAGCTCGAGCGGTTCGCCATCGGGCGCGATGGCATTTCCGAGTCGTTCCCAAGGCAACATTCGCCATTCCTCTGTAAAGACTTACGCGAACTCGATCACCGTACGAATCGATGCACCCTGATGCATCAGATCGAACGCCTCGTTGATGCGCGCGAGCGGGAGCTTGTGCGTGATGAGCGAGTCGATCTCGATTTTCCGCTCCATATACCAATCGACGATGCGAGGCACATCGGTCCGCCCGCGCGCACCGCCGAACGCGCTTCCTTTCCAGACACGCCCCGTGACGAGCTGGAACGGGCGCGTCGAGATCTCTTGTCCAGCTCCCGCAACACCAATGATCACACTCACTCCCCAGCCGCGATGACAGCATTCGAGCGCTTGGCGCATCAACTTCACGTCTCCGACGCATTCGAAACTGTAATCCGCGCCGCCATCCGTGAGCTCGACCAGATGAGGCACGAGGTCCTCCGAGATCGCCTTCGGGTTGACGAAATGCGTCATGCCGAGCGCGCGGCCGAGCGCCTCTCGCGCAGGGTTGATATCGACGCCGATGATCTTGTCGGCACCCGCCATGCGCGCGCCCTGGATCACATTGAGACCGATCCCGCCCAGACCGAAGACGACGACGTTCGCGCCCGGCTCGACCTTGGCCGTGAAGAGCACGGCCCCGATTCCCGTCGTGACACCGCAACCGACATAACAAATCTTGTCGAAGGGCGCATCGGAGCGAACGCGCGCGACTGCGATCTCCGGCAGCACCGTGAAATTCGAGAAGGTCGAACACCCCATATAGTGATGAATGCGTTGACCTCGGATCGAGAAGCGGCTCGTGCCATCGGGCATGAGGCCCTTTCCTTGGGTCGCGCGGATCGCCGTGCAGAGGTTCGTCTTGCGGCTGAGGCACGACTTGCAGTTGCGGCATTCAGGCGTGTAGAGGAGCACGACGTGATCGCCCGGAGCGACGGCCGTGACGCCCGCGCCCACTTCGCGCACGATGCCTGCGCCTTCATGACCGAAAATAACCGGAAAAAGCCCCTCTGGGTCGGCTCCGGAGCGGGTGAACTCGTCCGTATGACAGACACCCGTGGCTTTGATCTCGACGAGCACCTCTCCTGGTTTGGGACCTTCGAGGTCGACTTCTTCGATGACGAGCGGTTTGCCTTTTTCGTAAGCGACAGCGGCTTGGGTCTTCATGGAGCGGCATCATAGACGCGCAGATCATGACGGGCACGGTGAATGCTTCTTTTGAAAGGCGATGGAACCGACCCAAGAGCGACCCTCCAAGAAAGCCGATGAGGAACCCACGAAGCCGGCGCAATCCTTTCGGCGCAGGCCTTATCCTGATGACGCCGCGACCACTCCTCACGAAGGCAATTTCCGAATTCCGACCGAAGAGTTGAATCCTGACGACTTCGAGTGATGGCTTTCAGTTGATCAAGCGCTCGGCGATGAGGAGCCATGTTTCCCGCATGGCTCCGCATTGTTTGCAGATCGTTCGAACGCGCCGAAGCCCCTGCACGGCGTCGTGCTCCACCACGCGGGTCTCGTTGCCACATCGTGCGCATCCGAGCGCGCTTGCGCGTGCTTCGAGGATCGCTGCACTCTCGACCACGAGCGGTCTTCGAGGTGAACCACCCTCCGAGACGAGCGCTAGTTTTTCTCGCATATCGGCGAGGTTCTTGGCCTCGCGTTCGCTCTGACGTCGTTCCTTTCGGGGGCGTTTGCGTCCGCTCATGACCCGTTTGTTCGCACATGTGCTCACGAGAGGCGAACTCTCTTCGTGATCCTTTGGACCACGATGCGTGTTAGAGTCTGAGGATGCGCATGATGGTCGCCCTCCTCGCGATCGGGTTCGCGCTTCCTGTGGAAGCGCAGACCGAAGTGCCTCGACCCCCTCCGGGGTACGAAACCAGCGCATATACATCATCGATAGGCGTGTCTACGCCGCGTCTCATGCCCGTCGAGCGAACCTCGACCATCCGTGGTCTCTGGTTGCCCGGTCTCATCGTGTTGCCGGTGGCGTGGCTCACGACGATGACGATCTCGTCGTCGGCATTCGAAGGAGATGCCGCGAGCTACGCATGGATCCCTGTCGTCGGCCCTTGGCTCATGCTCACCCAAGATCTCAATGGCAATGACGCCGGAGTGATCGTGTCCGGCATCGTGCAGGGCCTTTCGACGTTGGCGATCATCTTGGGCCTGTCGATCAAACGAACATGGATCGAGCAGGAATACGTCATCGATGAGAACAGCGGTGCACGGCTCCGATTCGGATGGAACGGCGTACAGATTCAGCTCTGAAGACGCTCGTCGTTCATTCGGGCATTGGATGTGCGAAGGTGCCGATCGCATCCACGCAAACTTCCCCGCTCCGTTCGCGATTCTTCACCCGGATATAACGAAACCGCGAGAGCTCGTATTGATCGATGTCGAGCGGGGTGCTGTCGATGAGACCTTGCGCCACGGTCGTGAATTGTCTTCGCTCGACGCCGATGTCCACACGATAAGCGACTGAACCCTCGAGCACGATCACGCGCACGTCGGGGGCGGGTGTGCCGTCGGTCGTCATTCTGCTGCCCGGAGTGAGCTCGACGTGAATCGTGCCGCTCGGCGCGATGCGCGCGCAGCGACCATCGGGAGGGCCCAAGGACAAGGGGGCATCCGTCACACGATCTTCGAATTGAAGGATGTGCGACCATTCCCCGGGCATCGTCGGATCGCCGGCGTCGAGAACCGCCTCGGCAATGCCCGCGTCCGGCTCCTGTGCGGCCGGTGGGGGCACGGGATCGAACGGACGCATCGCGAACCACACCGAAGCCGCTCCTGCCCCCAGCAAGGCGAACGCGCCGAAGACGAACGTCCATTGGAACGAGTGTTCGGTCGGGAGATGGGCTCGTGAGATCGAGTCAGGCGTGGCAGCGAGGGTGGGGGCGATGGCGTCATCATGGTCCCGCACAGCCCTCGAGATGGGGCGCGAACTATCGTCGGCACGCGCACCGACGCCGCAGAACTCCTGGGCAAACGCCCGGACTGAAGGCGTTCGGTCCTTCGCCTCTTTCGAGAGCGCCCGCCGGATCGCGGTGCGTCGTTCGATCGAGAGATTGCGTGTCGTCGGGAAGTTGTCGAATGAGCGCGGCTCCATCGTGAGATGCGCCGTGGCCCACTCGAGTGGGGTGCGCGCGATGAACGCACGCGCGCCCGCCAGCATTTCGAATGTGATCAGCGCAAGTGCATACACGTCCGAGCGTTCGTCCACCTCGAGTCCGGTGATCTGCTCCGGGCTCATGTACGCCGGCGTGCCAATGATCGTGCCTTGTTCTGTGATCTCCGGGCCTGTCTTCTGTTCTTGTTTGGCGATCCCGAAATCGCACACTTTCGCGAACTCGAGTCCGTCGATGTCCTTTGTGAGAAGGACATTGTCTGGTTTGAGATCGCGATGCACGATGCCGCGGCGATGGGCCTCGGTCAGTGCACCGCTGATTTGTAGGAGCAGCCGATCGATGGTTTCGAGCGGCAGAGGACCTCGTTCGAGCGCTTTGGCGAGCGAGCGCCCCTCGATGAACTCCATCGCGATGAAGAGCCGTGATTCGAGGCGACCGTGAGCGAGTGGAACCTCGATGCGGCCGAAGTCGTAAAAGCGAATCGTGTTGGGATGAGAGAGCTGCACCACGGTCTCGCATTCCCGATAGAACCGAGCGACGGCCAACGAATCACTGAGATCGCCGGTGAGCACCTTGAGCGCGACGTTGCGCGTGACGGTGCCCATCTGTTGCTCCGCCAGGTACACGCGCCCCATGCCACCCTCGCCGATCATCGAAACGATTCGATATCGTTCGGCGACGAGCATGCCGATCAGCGGATCGCTCGTGACGATGGGTTCACGCGGCGCGCCGCAGGTCGAGCAAAAGCGAGCGTGGCTCTCGTTCTCGTGGCCACATGGGAAATGAACGGACATCGAGGCGGGCGCAGCATAGCGCGGAGCTCGCAAAAACGGTCATGATCCGGGCCTGATTCGCGCGCGAATGAACAATGCGTCGCGATCGGCTTGTGGAATGGGCCAACGGAGATCGCCTGTTCGGGCGCGTGCGGCCGCGAGTTTCAAGGCTTCTTCGCGGTAAAAACGATCGAGCGAGAGGAGATCGCTCGCCACGAGCTTCGAATCTCGGCGGGCGCGCGGTTTTTCGGTGAGCGCGATCACCAAGGCCGTGAGCGCGTCGCGTGATTCGCCCCGCAAAAAAGGGCGCCATGAAGCTTCGAAATTCGAGTCCAATTTCCGGATTTCGAAGCACCACGTCCGCGTCCCTCGCGGTCTTCGCGGAGCTCGTTCACGGTGGCCGAGCATGCCCGCGAGCCGCAGGAGCGCAAAGAATGCTTCCGCGGTGGTCTCACGCGAGCGGTACGCGCCATGCCACGAGAGATCGGTGCGCTCTTCGGGCGCGGTGGAGAGCGCGAGGAGAACGTCTCCGCGTGCGTTCGCGCCGAGTCCGATGAGCGGATAAAGAAAAGAAAAGGCGTGCGCGACGTTCCAGCGGGGACGGAGCTCTTGGATGAGCGCCGTCTCACGAAGTTCGGCCTCGAGCTCGGTGTCACATGCTTCGAAGGTGATCTCCGCCGCCGATCTCACGATTTCCCGCATTTTGCGGTGTTTTTTACGCCGACTCGCGTTGCGATATTGCGTCAGGCGTCGCCTCAGATTGACGGCTTTGCCCACATACACGACGGTTCCTTCCGCATCGAGCACGCGGTAGACCCCTGGCACCTGTGGGATGGCTGCCAGGAAGTCGTTTCCAAGCTGACGATCGAAGAGCCGAGCCATGAGCATCTCGTGGGTGGTTGCTCCGATGGGCGTTCTTGCCGTATATCACGCCCCATGTCGGCACCCCAGAACTCACCGGAACGAAAAAAGCAGAAGATGCGCGCCACGCGCAAGCTCGCCAAGTGGCGCGCCAAACAGGAGACCAAGCAGGCCGCTTCCGAAAAGAAGTGAAAAAGAGAGGCGAGTGGATGAACAGCTCGCCTCTCGCATCATCGAGAGATCACTCGCGTCGAAAAAGAGAATCGACCACCTGCGTCGTGACTTCGTCGAACGTCAGGATGCGTGTGCCGTGGTGATCTCGCAGGAAACGCTCGGCTCGTTCACGGTTTGCAATCGGGATGACGTCGCGTCCCATGGGGCCTTCCACATCTGAGCCGATGACGTAGACCACCGAGCGGGCAGGCCTCTGTTCTCGCGAGTCGTATTCGATGATCCAAGGCTCGCGCGCTCCTTGGCCGCGCTCTCCGTGAAGCACTCGAAACATGCACTTGGGTGCATCGAAAGAAAGGGCTTCGCCTCCGCGGTTCGTCAGCCCAGCGCGCCAAGCCGAGTCGGGTGGCACACGCATCCCGCAATTGGCGCATCGCGCAGCGGCTTGTGCGCTCGCGTGCGCGTCCTGGGAGTTGCACGCGGACAGCAAGAGAACGACGCACGCTGAGAACAGAACTACGAATTGAGTGATGATTCGATGCATTGGGACCTTCTTATCAGGTACGGAATCTACGTGCCGAAGAGAGATGCGCCCCCGGACACGAACGACCAGCGCACCACCGGTGCGAGTGACACGAAGAGGACCCACGTCCACGCTATGGCAGTTGCCCACGAGAGCTGGGCTTGCATGTGGCGTACGGTGTGAGGCTCCCCACTTGGACGTTCGAGAGCTCCGACGAGCCCGGAGGAAAGCCCCAGCGCAGTCGCCGCGAACCACGCAGGAAATAGCGCCCACCCGATCCCGAATGCGTCGGGATGAAACAAACAAAAAGGGCAGAGGTGCGTGGGTGTTTCGTAGACGTGCGGCGCGACCCACCACACGATGGAGGGCAGTGCCGAAAGTGAAGCGATGAACGAAACCGAGGCGAGGGTGAGCGCCTTTCGCTTCGAAGGACGGGTGCGTCCGAGCCATGCGATCGCGATCGCGAGGAGCGTGCTCGTCACGAACACCAGCACGGCGATCTCGCGTGGCCCTCCGCCGTCCGCACCAGCCATCGCGACCGCGCGATCGAGTCCGGTCGAACAACAAGAGGCCGTGACCCGCAGATCGAGATCGAGTGTGTACGCCGTCACCGCGACGAAATCTGCGAGCACGAGTGGGGCGACGGCGAAGAGCGCCGCGAATTTCGCGCGGGTCAAGGTGGGCTTGTGCAATCGAAGATCGAGCCTGTGAATCACGATGAACAAGGTGCATCCCAGGGCTGCGAGGACGGAGATACCGAGCGAACGAAATCCCCATGGTGAGGCATCGAGCACACCCCAGGCGCACATCGCGCCACGGATCGATGACGTCATGCGATCCGCCGCGACGAGAGAGAGGAGCAGACCGAGGATGGTGGCCGCGAGCGCGACTTCGACGAGGGTCGCGACGAGCTCGGCACGCCGCTCGAGCGCGAGCTGTCCTTCCGAGGTGCGTCCGATCTTGAAATAGCGAAGGACGCGCCATCCGATCACGAGTCCCACCAAGACGACCGTCGTGGCCGTGAGACCCGCAGAAAAGCGAGCGAGAAGAAAAGGGCGGAGCAAGTTCGAGAGCACGTGCGAAAGATGGGGCGAGAGGATGACTTTGGGTAGGGTATATGAGGGGGGCGTCTTCAGATCATGTGTAAAATCCACGCGACCGAGGAGCTTCGAGTTTGGAAGCGAGCATTCAATCCACCATCGACATCGACGCCCCGATCGATCGGGTCTGGGCGATTCTCACGGACCTCGATTCGTACGCGGAATGGAATCCATTCACGCCCACGATCGAGTCCACCTTGCGTGTGGGCGACCCCGTCGTGCTTCACGTGGCGATGAAGCCAGGCAAAAAACGCTTGATTCAGCGCGAAACATGCACGATCTGCGATCCTGAGCGAGGTGAGCTCGGTTGGGGGATGCGCATGGGGCTGGAGCTCATCTTACGAGCGCATCGAATCCAACGACTCACATCGTTGCCAAACGGCGTCACGCGATACTTCACCGAGGACAGCTTCTCCGGATGGCTCGTTCCGCTCGTGATGAAGCTTTATCGCGCCGATATTCAACGCGGTTTCGATGCGGCGGCGCGCGGCCTCAAGGCGCGGGCCGAACGCGTGTCGGGTTGAGGTGTGTCATCGAGGGAAGAGGTGGCTCTGACCAGAGTCGCATTGATCGAAGATCAAACCGACTCTGGTTAGTCGCGCCCCCGCCCGCGCTGGGCGGATCATTCAAGGGTGAAACCTCGAACGGGATCGGCGATATAAGGCGTGAGGCGTGGTTTCGGCAGTTATGCCCCATTGTTCACTGGTGCTT